>NZ_JAJPWR010000005.1:0-507076 GCF_046548995.1 Amycolatopsis sp. lyj-109 | reverse complement strand
TCTTCTCGTTCGCGCGAGCGCGCTCGATCATGATCTTGGATGCGCGGAACTCCTCGCGGCGGTGGACGATCGTGACGGACTTCGCGAACTTCGTCAGGAAGGTCGCCTCCTCCATCGCCGAGTCGCCACCACCGGCGACCACGATGTCGTGGTCGCGGAAGAAAAAGCCGTCACAGGTCGCACAGGCCGACACACCGCGCCCGAGCAGCTCCTGCTCGCCCGGCACGTTCAGGTACCGCGCCGCGGCACCCATGGCGAGGACGACCGCGCGGGCGGCGTAGCGCTTGCCGTTCGCGTGGACGTACTTGACGTCCCCGGTCAGCTCCAGCGACTCGACGTCCTCCGCGCGCAGCTCGGCGCCGAAGCGCTCGGCCTGCTTGCGCATCTCCTCCATCAGGTCCGGACCCATGATCCCGTCGCGGAACCCCGGGAAGTTCTCGACCTCGGTCGTCGTCATCAGCGCGCCGCCGAACTGCGTGCCCTCGAACACCAGCGGTTCGAGCTGGGCCCGCGCCGCATAAACGGCAGCGGTGTATCCGGCAGGACCCGACCCGACAATGATCAGGTTCCTGATTTCCTCGGCAGCCACCCGTTGACCTCCGCTCGTAGTGACCTGTACCAGGCTCAACACGATCGTAGGTGGCCATGTTCCCAGCCGTGACAGCGCTCATGGGGGTTCCGGGTGGCGGAGCCCCCGGCCTGGGGCGAAGCCCCGGATGTCACAGCCGCTACTTCTCCCCGACGACCTTGTCGAACAGCACGGCCGGATTTCCCGGTCCGCAGTCGGCTCCGAAAGCCACCAGGCGGAACTGGGCGAGCTTGCCGGTGGTCAGGATGATCATCACCCCGGCCTTGCCGCCGACGTTCACCGGGCGGATGCCTTCGGGGCGCACCTTCGGGTCAAGTCCGGCGGCCGCGATGCACGCGTCGAGGCGGTCCTCGTTCTGCAGCGGGCCGAAGTCGCGGACGCCGATCGCCTTGCCGACCAGCGCCTGCGCGCCGGCGCCGTCGCCGCCGACCGACGGGCCCGTCGGCGCGGGGGCCGCGACGTCCGGGGTGCCGGGCTGCTGCGCGGTGTCCGGGATCGCGACGGTCACGGCGACGACCGCCGCCGCGGCCGCGGTCAGGACGCCGGCGGCCCAGCCGAGCCGCTTGTTCCGGCGCCGCCGGGCCGCCGCGAGGTCCACCACCGGGGCGTCCCCGGGCCCGGCCTGCCGCGGTGCCTGCGTGGCGCCCTGGGGCCGCTCACGAAAGGCGGCGGCTGCTTCGGCGGCCAAGGCCGCGTCCAGCCGGGCGGCGAACTCCGCGGGCATCGGCGGGGCCGGCGCGTCGGCGAGCGAGGCCAGGTCGGCCTGCGTGGCGTCGAGGGCGTCCAGGATCGCCCGGGCTTCCGGATCGGCGTTGACCAGCGGCCACAGCTCGGCCGCCTGCGTGTCGTCCAGGACACCGGCGTGGAGGTCGGCGAGCACGTCGACAGACCAGGGCGGACCGATGGTCCCCCCGATCCCCCGGCTTTCGTCCGTCATCGTCCCTCCCCGCTACCCGGCTGACGCCCGGCCCGTTTGCTTTCGTGAGTTGGGACGTTCGCAATCGCATCGGGGTTCCGCAGGTGCCCGAGAACCTTCGCGAGTTTCCCGCGGCCCCGCGCGCACCGGCTCTTCACCGTGCCCTCGGCGATACCGAGCATCTTGGCCGTCTCGGCGACGGAGTATCCCTCGACGTCGACGAGCACGATCGGGGCACGCTGGTCTTCGGGCAGCTGCTCGAGCGCCTCGCGCACGAGCAGGCTGGTCTCCCGCTCGGCCATCGAGTCGCGGGGCGCGGCGGGCTCGTTGAAGCCGGTCTCCGGCAGGGGCACGGTCGGGCGCGCCTGGCGGCGGCGGATCCGGTCGAGGCAGGCATTCACCACGATCCGGTGCAGCCACGTCGTGACCTGCGACTCCGCTCTGAAGTTCCCGGCCGCGCGAAAGGCCGAGATGAACGCGTCCTGCAACGCGTCGGCGGCCTCTTCCGGATCGCGGACCGTGCGCAGGGCCACCGCCCACATGCGGTCGCGATGTCGCTGGACGAGTTCGCTGAACGCATGAGGATCCCCCGCGGCGTGAGCCGCTATCAGATCCGCATCCGTGGGAGCTGCAGCTGTCACCCGCCAGAGCCTACTGACCCTGTCGGGTGCGTCACCCCGCAGGCAGGAAGGACAGGTCGCCTATTTCGGTCATGAACTGCCCGTCCACCTCGCCCAGCTGAGTGATCCAGACGATGAAGTACTCGCCCTGTGCCGGCTGAGCCAGCGGGATCGTCGTCTCGCCGTCCTTCAGGTCGCCGTTGCCGACCACCTTCGTGTCGGCGAAGTCGGGGTTCTTCCCGGTCGCCGAGCGGATCTCGACCTTGCTGCCGGGGGTGCCTCCGATGACCTTCACCTGGCTGAGGTTGATCGGGTTCTCGAACGTGACGAGCAGCCCGACGCCCGGCTTGATGGTCGGGAACTGCTGCTTGTACTTCTCGGTCCGCCACTCCGTCTCGGCCTTGCCGTCGGTCGCGTACTTCGCCCGGCCGGTGTTGTCGCCCCGGCCCTCGGGGTTGTAGACGGCCACCGACTGCGGGGCCACCGCGGCGCCCACGGACGGCGGAGGTGGCGGGGCCGGAGCCGGCGACTGCGGGGCCGGCGTCCCGTTCTGCTGGCTCGACGCCGGCGGCGCGGCGACGTTGATCGACGGCCCGCTCGCCTTCGAATCGCCCTGGAAGACGTTGATCAGCATCAGGCCGCCCCAGGCGAGGATGACGACGGTCGCGACCACCAGGACCGTGACGCCGAGGGCGAGCTTGCGCCGCCGGGCGACGTCCTTGACCGGCTTCTTCGTCGTCCAGATCGTGCCGTCGGCCTCGGCGACGTCCCCGCCGACGGCCTTGATCAGCTGGGTGCGCTCCTCTTCCTCGGCCACCTGGCCGAGGACGCGCAGGATGGCCGCGCTGGTGCGGATGCCGCCGTTGCCGCCGTCCTCGATCGTGCGGACGGCCAGCGAGGACAGGTCGGCCGGGACCGTCGGCACCAGCTGGCGCGGCGGAACGATCCGGCCCTGCGGCGTCATCGGGGCCGGCGGGATCGCGGGCGGACCGCCGGGCAGCGCCCAGCGGCCGGTCAGCAGGAGGTACAGCACCGCGCCGAGCGCCTTGACGTCGTCGCGCAGCGTCGCCTCCGGCAGCGGGCCGGGGAACGCGAGCTTGAGCGCGCCGCTCGGCGTCAGCCGCAGGCGCTGAGGGTGGTCGAGGCCGAGGACGAGCCCGTTCTGGTGCGCCTGCTCGACGGCTTCGGCCAGCGCCTGCACCATCCGCGCGGCCGCGGCGGGCGCCACCGGCCGCTGCGCGACGAGGTCGACCAGGTCGCTGCCCTTGGTCCACTCCGCGACGACGACACCGAGCAGGCCTTCGCTCGAAGTGACGCCGCTGCCGAGGGCGAGCACGTCCAGCACGCGGGCAACGCCGCCGTGGCCGAACTTCGACGCGTGCGTCGCGCGTTCGAGCGTCCGCCGGGCCAGCCGAGCGGCTTCGGGATCCGCTGGATCGCCGACCAGCAGGGTCAGCGCGACGTCCCGCTTCAGCTGCCCGTCGCGGGCGCGCCAAAGGTGCGCGTCGCCCCGCTCGTCCACGCCGAACTGCGCGAGGAGGCGGTAGCGGCCGTCGCCGACCACACGCCCGGGGGCCAGCGATCCGACCTGGGCCTTGCCCACGTGGTTCGCACCCCCCGCCTGTTCGCTCCGCCTCGTGTCCACCCGCACGCTCCCGTTAGCTCCCCGCTCCAAGGTTACCCAGAATACGACGCGGGAGTCGTCGCCTTCCGTACCACAATCGTTACCCGCGCTTGATCAACCGGGTGAACCTCGAAGTGGCCGGCTTCAGCTCCTCGACCTTCAGCGCCATCAGCACGCCGAACGAGACGACGATGCCCACGATGCTCTGCAGCAGAAGCTTCACCCAGGCCCCGAAAGTCGGCCCGAACGAGTCGGGCACGAGCTTGCCGGCGACCCACGCGGCGGCGACGCCCAGGACACTCGCGACGACCGTGAAGAGAATCACGCCGATCACCCGCTTGCTGCGCAAGTTGCCCAGCGTCACCCAGAGCCAAACCTGGCCGAGGATCGCGCCGACCACGAACGTCAGCGCGTTGACCATCATCACGCCGAGCACGACGTTGTCCGGCGACAGCAGCACCGGGCACAGGTACAGCAGCGGCACCTTGACCAGCGTCATCACGATCATGATCAGCGTCGGCGTGCGGGCGTCCTTCATCGCGTAGAACACGCGCATCTGCAGCATGACCAGCGCGTACGGCAGCAGCGCGAACGCCGAGATCGCGAGCGCGTCGCCGAGCCGCTCGGCCGTTTCGACCGTGCCCTTGCCGAAGGTGAACAGCGCGATGCCGATCGAGCCGCCGACCACGGTCATCACCGCGGAGATCGGCACGAGCATCACGGTCGACATCCGGGACGCGTACGACAGGTCGCCGATCAGTTTCTTGTGGTCGCCGTCGGCGGCCGCCCGGCTCATCCGCGGCATGATCGCCGTCAGCAGCGAGACGCCGATGACGCCGTACGGCAGCTGGAAGAGCAGCCAGGCGTTGCTGTAGGCGGTGACCCCGCCGGGTGAACCGCTGGTCAGCACGCGGGTGTTGATCGTGTAGCCGATCTGGCTCACCGCGACGTAGCCGAGGATCCACAGCGCGAGGCCGCCGAACTCCTTCATCTGCTTGTCGATGCCCCAGCGCCACTTGAACCGGAAGCCGGACCGCAGCAGCGGCGGGATCAGCAGCAGCGCCTGGGCGACGATGCCGCCGGTGACGCCGATGCCCAGCGTCAGCACCTTGGGATCGGTGATCGAGACGTGCCCGGTGTCGATGTCGCCCGGCATGATCCAGACGACCAGGATCGTGAAGATGACGACCAGGTTGTTGATCACCGGCGCCCACGCCGTCGGCCCGAAGATCTGCTTGGCGTTGAGCACGGCCGAGAGCAGCGCGAACATGCCGTAGAAGAAGATCTCCGGCAGCAGCAGGTAGGCGAACGCCGTGGTCAGGTCCGCGCTCGCCTTGCCGGACGAGTCGACATACAGACTCGTGAACGCCGGCGCCGCGATGACCGCGACCACCGTGCCGACCAGGAGCAGCGAGAACGCCACCGTGATGAGGCGCTGGGTGTAGGCCACGCCGCCGTCGGACTCGTCCTGCGAACGCACCAGCAGCGGCACCACCACGCTGGCGAGCACGCCACCCATCAGCAGTTCGAAGATGATGTTCGGCATCGTGTTGGCGACGTTGAACGAGTCGTTCGCGATGCCCTGGCCGATCGCGCCGACCAGCAGCAGCTTCCAGAGGAAGCCGGTGATCCGGCTGATCAGCGACGCGATGGCCATCCGCCCGGATGCCTTCGCCAGTGAAGGCGCCTTGGCCGGGGCCTCCGGCGCTTCGCCGTCCGGCCGGGGCTTGACCAGCGGCCCCTTGAGCGCCGGCATGACCTGGGTGGCCAGCGCGTCGTACGGGCGCATGACGTCGGGGTCGGCGACCGGCCAGCGCGAGTTCATCGGGACGCCGGCGGTGCGCGGGATGAACCGCGTCGCCTCCGGGTCGGGCGGGCGCTGGACCTGGGTGGCCTCCTCCTGCCACGGCCGGACCGGCGCCGGACGGCGGGCGCCGCGCCCGCGCGGCGGGACCGGCGTGCCCGGCGGCGGGGTGCCGGGACCCAGCGCCGGCATGCCGGGCGGCGGGGTCAGCGGCGGGCTGGGCTGCGGGAGCCGCCCCTGGTGCGGAGCCGGGCCCGGCTGGATCGGCTGGGGGCCGCTCTGCTGCGGCGGCGGGCCGGCCGGCGGCGCGCCTTTCGGTGGCAGGTTGCCAGGCAGGCCCGGTTGCGGACTGCCGGGCGAGACGACCGGCTGCGCGCCGCTGAGCGGCAGGCCCGGCGGTGGCACGGCCGGCTGCCCACCGCCTTGCGGGGGTAGGCCCGGTTGCGCACCGCTGTGCGGGGGTAGGCCGGGTTGCGCACCGCTGTGCGGGGGTAGGCCGGGTTGCGCACCGCTGTGCGGTGGCAGGCTCGGCTGCGCACCGCCTTGGGGCGGCGGGCCCGGCTGCGGATTGCCCGGCGATGCGACCGGCTGAGCACCGCTGAGTGGCGTGCCCGGCGGCGGCACCGACTGCCCGCCGCTGTGCGGCGGAACGGGCTGAGCACCGCTGTGCGGCGTGCCCGGCTGCGCACCGCTGTGCGGCGGCACGGCTGGCTGCGCACCGCTGTGCGACGGGCCCGGCTGCGCACCGCTGTGCGACGGGCCCGGCTGCCCACCGCTGTGCGGTGGCACGGGCTGCGCGCCGCTGTGCGGCGGCACCGGCTGGACCCGCGTCGGCGCCGGGCCGGCGGCGCGCGGCGGCTGGCCACCCCGCGGCGGAGGCTGCTGCGGCGGGACCCGGCGCGGCGGCTGGTCCTCGCGGCGGGCGCGATCGTCGTACGGGGCGCGATCGTCGTACGGGCCGCGGTCGTCCCGGGGCCGGTCGTCGCGCGGCCGTTCGCCACGGGGGCGGGCCTCGCGGGCCGGGAACTCCTCCGCGCCCGTGCGGTCGCCGCGAGGGGGGCGCTGGTCGCGGGGCGGGTGGTCGTCCGGTGCGGGCCGGGCGGCGCGCTGGTCGCGGACCGGGCGGTCGGCGTGGGGCGGGATGTCACGGCGGGCGCGATCGTCGTCCGGGGCCCCGCGGGCGGCGCGTTTGTCGCGGGCCGGCCCGCCGCCACGGGGGGCGCGCTCGTCCCGGACCGGACGGTCGTCACCGGGTGGGCGGTCGTCGCGCACCGGGCGGTCGTCGCGGGCCGGGCGTTCGTCCCGCGCCGGGCGGTCGCCGCGGGGGGCGCGGCCGTCGTGGGGTGCCTGGTCGCCGCGGCGGGGCCGGCCGTCACGGGCCGGGCCGTCTTCGCGGGGCGAGCGCTGGTCGCGGACCGTCGCGTCGTCCGGGGTCGGCATCTGACGCGTGTGGCCGTTGCGGGGCGGCTGGCGGCGGCCGCGCTCCGGGGGCGGAGGCGGCGGCTGCCGGCGGCGGACCGGCTGCGACGGCTGTGATGCTTTCGGAGGCCCGTCACCCCGTTGCGGGGGTGGGGGGCCTTCGCGCCGAGGACGACCCGCACGCTCGGGTGGTAAGCCCGGCTCTCTCTCCAACGCGTGCCCAATCCTCGGTGCTCTGCTCCGGTGCCGCGGCCCGGTGCCGCGCATGTGCGGACCAAGGGTAATCGCGAACCGCCCGGAACACTCAAAGGCCGAGCGATCAGGCCACGACGTCACGCCCCGCGCGGGCGTCCTTGATCCGCCGGTAGATCCGCCGGGAAGCGAGCAGAAGCAGGGCCACACCTGCGGCGACGGTCGCGATGATGGTGATCGCGCCGTACTCGGTCGACGTCAGTTCGAACCGCGCGGATGACCCGAGCGGGGTATCGGTGGGGGTGCTCAACGACACATCGACGCTGAACCGGCCGGCCCGCAGGGCCTCCACCGGGAGGAAGTAGTTCTTGCCGCCGCTGGCCGGGAAGTACCAGTCTTTCGCGCCCTCGAGGCGCAGACCGGTGTTGTTGTTCAGGGTGAACCGGGCGTTGATCCCGACCGGCAGGTCGTTGCTGACGTACACCGGCAGCGGCGAGTTGCCGGACGCCAGCGCGATGGTCTGCTTCGGCTGCGAGACGGTCACCCGGCCGCTGATCGCGATCAGTTCCGCCTGGGCGTTCGTGGTTGCCGCGTCCGCGGGCAGGCCCCGCCACGCCGTGGACGCGCCGCGCAGCTCGGCCAGCCGGACCGGCTCGACGACGTCGTCCGGTTTCACCCGTTTGGTGGGATCGAGCTGCATCGCGGACGCCAGCCCGGTGGCCTTCACGTCGAGGTCGGCCAGCGTCGAGACGACGCCGGGGTCGACGCCCGTGGCCGGGGGCGGTCCGCCGTCGCCGACCGGCCCGGAGGTCGCCGGGGCGGCGGCGAGCAGCGCCGGGAGCCCGGTCGCGGTGACCAGGCCCGCGTCCAGGAAGCCGCCGACCTGCTGCAGGTAGGTGGTGAACTCCTCGGCCGAGGCGTCCCAGCGCCGCGGCGGCGCGACCAGCAGGTGGTCCGGCCGCGGCTGCCCCGCGGCCACGCCCAGCCCGGCGCGGAAGGCCAGGGCACCGAGGCCGTTCTGGCTCGCGACCGCCCGCTCGGTCGTGGCGGGCACGGTGACCGAGCCGGGCACGGTCGGCACGCCCGTCATCGCGGCGGAGATCAGCGAGTCGGTCGGCTGCAGGCGGACGGTGCTGCCTTGCACGGTGACGCCGCCGCCGGCCGCGTCGGGCGCGAGCTTGCCGGCGTCGGTGAGCACGGTCCGCACGCCGGCCTCGCTCAGCGCGCCGAGCACCGACGCGCTGGGTGTGCCGTCCGGCCAGAGCACGCCGGTCTGCGGGGTGACGTCGGTCAGCTCCTGGATGGTCGCGGCCCCGGTGGCGGCCCGGGTGACCAGGCTGGTGTCGCCGGGCCGGATGCGGGTGAGCGCGTCGAGGTCGGCGTCGGCGAACGGCAGCGCGACCACGCAGCGGCCGCCGACCAGCGCCCGGAGCTCGGTCAGCCACGTCTTCGCGGCCTCGACGCCCTTGCCGTCGACGTTCCCGGTGTCGGTGTGGACGAGGTAGCCGCGGGTCATCGCGTCGATGGTGGCGAGCAGGTCCGGGTCGAGCGCGAAGCACATCGACTTCGCGAGGTTCGAGTTGCCCCGCACGGCCGACGCCGCCGACGTGACCAGCGCGTTCAGCCGGCCGTCCCCGCTGATCTCGGCGGCCATCCGGTCGTCGGCCAGCACCATCGGGCTCCCGTACGGCGCCGCGTAGACGTGCGGGACGTTGCCGGTCAGCGGCCAGAGCAGGGTCATGCTCGGCGCGCCGCCCCGGGCGGGGGCCTGCTTGCCCGGCCCGGCCAGCACCGGCAGCAGCATGCTGACCGCGCCCAGCCGCGCGGCCCCACCGAACTCGGGGGTGCCGTTGACGTTGACCAGCAGCGGGTAGACGCCGGGCCGGGCGAACCGGTCCGCCCGCGTCCCGGTCAGGGGAACCGTGATGTTCAGCGGCGCGCTCTGGCCCGGTTCCAGCACGTCGGCGACCGGTGTGAACTCGGTCAGCGGGGTGTCCCTGACGACCGCGCCGGACAGCACGTCGCCGACCCCGCGCTCGGTCGTCGTCCGGTCGCCGACCTGGAGCCGCACCTGCGGCTTGGCGATCCGCCGGTCGCCGGTGTTGGTCACCGTGCCGGTGACGGTCAGCGTCGTCGTCGAAGTCGTGATCACCCGCGGGCTGAGCCCGGCCAGGTCGATGCGCAGGCGCGCGCCCTCTTGCGCCTGGGCGACCGTGGCGCCGGCGAGGGCGGGGACGGCCAGGAAGAGGACGGACAGGAAGGTTGCGGCGAACCGCTTCACTCGGGGGCTCCCTCAGGGGCGTGCTCGTCTCGTCCGTGGACGTCCGGGCGCGCGAAAAGTTCCTTGTACATCTGACTCGCCTTCCGGACGAGCTTGCGCTCGTCGGAGTAGGCGAGCTTGGTCTCCAGCTCGGCCAGCGGGACCCAGGCCACCTCGGTGACCTCGACGTCTTCGTCGGAAAGTTCGCCGCCGAGCGCTTCGAGCAGGAAGTGGTGCACGGTCTTGTGGATGCGCCGCTTCTCGGCCACGAACCAGTAGTCGATGGTGCCCAGTGGCCGCATGACGCGCGCGGAGATGCCGGTTTCCTCCTTCACCTCGCGCACGGCTGTCTGTTCCACTGTCTCACCGTCCTCGATGTGGCCCTTGGGCAGCGACCACAGCAGTCTGCCGTGCCGGTCGAGCCGGCCGATCAGCACCGCCTGTTCGCGGGCGGGGTCCACCACGAGGCCACCGGCCGACGTCTCGTCGACCGTGGTCAGCCGCCTGCCGCGCTGACGCCTGCGCCGCCTGCGCGGCTTCGAGGCGCCGGGGCGGCCGGCTGATCCAGACATGCTGCGATGCTAGAGCAAACGGTTGCCCCGGTAGGCTGGCTCTCCGTGTCCGTGTCCGGCGGTGCCTGCAGCTATCGCACCTGGAACGTAGTGGGATTTTCGTGAACGACGTGGTCGACGAGCAGGTGGTGGGGCTGATGGAGGTCTCTCCACTGGCGGAGGAGCTGGCGGAAAGGTTCGCCAGGGCGGGACACCGCCTGTACCTCGTGGGCGGCAGCGTGCGCGACGCGCTGCTCGGCCGCCGCTCCAGCGACCTCGACTTCACCACCGACGCGCGGCCCGACCGGGTGCTGAAGATCGTCAGCGGCTGGGGCGACGCGGTCTGGGACGTCGGGATCGCCTTCGGCACGGTCGGCGTGACGAAGAAGGGCATGCAGCTCGAGATCACGACGTTCCGCGCCGACAGCTACGACCGCGTCGGCCGCAACCCCGAGGTCACCTTCGGCGACAGCATCGAGGGCGACCTGCTGCGCCGCGACTTCACGGTCAACGCGATGGCCGTCGAGCTGGCGTCGAAGACGTTCATCGACCCGCACGACGGGCTGAGCGCGCTGCGGGAGAAGGTCCTGGACACCCCGGCGACGCCGCAGGAGTCGTTCGCCGACGACCCGCTGCGGATGCTGCGCGCCGCCCGGTTCGCCGCGCAGCTTGGCTTCGCCGCCGCGCCGCGGGTGGTCGACGCGATGACGTCCATGGCGGAGGAGCTCGACCGGATCACCGCCGAGCGGGTGCAGGCCGAGCTGTCGAAGCTGCTGCTGGCGCCCGACCCGCGGCCGGGGCTGGAGCTGCTGGTCGAGACCGGGCTGGCCGACCGGGTGGTGCCCGAGGTGTCCGGCATGCGGCTGGCGATCGACGAGCACCACCAGCACAAGGACGTCTACCAGCACTCGCTGACCGTGCTCGCCCAGGCGATCGACCTGGAGCAGACGCACGAGCCGACGTCCGAGCCCGATCTGATTCTGCGGCTGGCCGCGCTGCTGCACGACGTCGGCAAGCCGGCCACCCGGGAGTTCCAGCCGGGCGGCGGCGTCAGCTTCCACCACCACGAGGTGGTCGGCGCGCGGATGGCCCGCAAACGTTTGCGGGCGCTGAAGTTCTCGAAGGAAATCGTCGACGACGTCTCCCAGCTCGTGTTCCTCCACCTGCGGTTCCACGGCTACGGCAAGGGCGAGTGGACGGATTCGGCGGTCCGCCGGTACGTCACCGACGCCGGCCCCCTGCTGACCCGGCTGCACAAGCTGGTCCGCGCCGACTGCACCACCCGCAACCGCCGGAAGGCGGCCGCGCTGCAGGCGACCTACGACGACCTCGAGACCCGGATCGCCGAGCTCAAGGCCAAGGAGGACCTCGACCGCGTGCGGCCGGACCTCAACGGCGAGGAGATCATGGAGCTGCTCGGCCTCAAGCCGGGGCCGGACGTCGGGAAGGCGTGGAAGTTCCTCAAGGAACTGCGCCTGGACCGCGGTCCCCTAGAACACGACGAGGCCGTCGCCGAACTGAAGAAGTGGGCCGCGGAGAACGGCATAGGGGGCGTCTGACCGGTGGCGGGCGGGGGCAGCTTCCTGGTGGCGCTGCTGAGGCGCGGCGCCCCCGCGATCGCCACCGCGACGAGTGAGCTGCCCGACGAGATCGCCGACCCGGCCCCGATGCACGCGCTGCGGCGCATCTCCCGGATGTCGGGCCCGATCGACCCCACCGAGCGCGACGGCCTGCTGCTGCGCGCGACCCGGTACGTCGTGCTCATCCCGCTGGCCTACCGGCTGCTCGCGGTGCCGGGCCAGTTCGGCGTCTACGTCCTCCAGCACGGCACGACCGGCCTGCTGCCGGTCGGGGTCTTCACGCTCCTGTCGGTCGCGCTGAACGTCACCGGTCTTCGCTGGATGTTCCGCTCGGCGCCGTACCGGGGCCGGAACGCCGGAAAGCTGCTGGCCGTCGACCTGGCCTTCACGGTGGTTTCGCCGCTGCTCGTCGCGCTGACCGTGCCGACGCCGGTGTACTTCGACGCGCTGGCGGTCACCGGCGTCCACCTGTACGGCGAGATCGGGTTGCTGACCCTCGCGCTGGGCCTTCCGAGCGGCGTGGTGTTCGGTTTGCTGAGCTTCCCGCTCCGGATGCTGGCGAACTGGCTGAACACCGGCGGGTTCCTGGCCGGGGCCGCCTTCTCGACGTACTCCGTGCTGCTCGCGGAGCTCTTCCTGGCCACCGCCGCGCTGGTGCTGACCGGCCTCGGCACGCGCCTGGCGCTGGCCTATGGCACCCGCAACGGGCGGCTGGCCGAGCGCGCCCAGCAGCACCGGAGGCTGCACGACACCGTGCTGCAGACGCTGGAAGCGATGGCGCTGTCCGGCCCCGGCAACGCCGAGGAACGGCTCGTGGAGATCCAGCGGCTGGCGCGGGCGCAGGCGATGCAGATCCGGCACACGATCGAGTCGGCGGCGTCCGAGCGAGCCGAGGCCGGCGCGCGGCCGCTGGGCGAGAAGCTCGCCGCGCTCGCCGCCGAGATGGCCCGCGACGGCCTGCGCGCCCAGCTCGTGGTGGCCGAGCTGGACGACGACACGCTGTCGGAGGTCCGGCAGATCGCCATCCGCGACGCCGTGCGCGAGGCGATGCGGAACACGATGAAGCACTCCGGCACCGACCGGGTGGTGGTCCGCGTCGAGGAGCGCGACGGCGGCATCGCGGTGATCACCCGTGACCACGGGAGCGGTTTCAGCGCGGTCGATCACCCGGCCGGGTTCGGCATCAGCGAGTCGATCACCGCGCGGCTGGCCGAGGTCGGCGGGACCTCGCGGGTCGAGTCGGGACTCGCCGGGGGCGGCACGCGAGTGACGTTGTGGGTCCCGTTCTGATATCTCCTGACCATGACCTCGATCGAGCTGCTCGCCGACGCTCTCGCCGCCTACCGCTCCGGTGACCACGACCAGGCCGCCGAACTCGCCGCCCAGGCCGGGCTCGCCGGCTCCACGCTGGCGGACGAACTGCGGGCCTACCTGGCCGGCGACGGCTCGGCGCCGGTGTACGACCAGCCGAGCGCGTTCACGGCGTTCATCCGCGGCGGCGGCAACGTCGAGCTGTACCGGGCGCTGAGCGCCGAGCTGGCCGCCCGCTACGACGCCGGCAAGCCGGAGTCGCTGCTCGACCTGGGCTGCGGTGACGGCCTCGCCGTGGTGCCCGCGCTGGAGCAGGCGGCGCACCTCCCCGCGCGGATCGACCTGGTCGAACCGTCGGCCGCGCTGCTCGAAGGCGTCCACGAGCGGGTGCCGTCGGCCCAGTGCTGGCAGTCGACCGCGCAGGACTTCCTGGCCCGCGACGACCTGGGCTGGGACTTCGTCCAGTCGACGTTCGCGCTGCAGTCCATCGAGCCGGAGCAGCGCGCGGAGGTGCTGCGCACGCTGCAGCTGCGCACCGGGAAGCTGATCATCGCCGAATTCGACGTCCCCGAATTCGAAGAAGGCTCGCCGGAGCACCTGCGCTCGCTCGTCGAGCGCTACGAGCGTGGCGTGGCCGAGTACGGCGAGGACGCCTCGCTGGTCGCCCAGGGTTTCCTCCTGCCGGTGCTGCTCGGGATCGTCTCCGGGCAGCAGCGGACGAACTGGGAGCACCCGGCCACGGTCTGGGCCGAGCAGCTCAAGACGGCGGGCTTCACCGAGGTCGACGTCACCCCGCTCGCCGACTACTGGTGGTCGCCCGCCGTCCTGATCACTGCCTGCTGAGCGAGCCCGTCTCGACGTGCTGGGCGAGCGGCCGGGGCAGCAGGTGGGCGACCGCGCCGCCCGGCATGCCGCCCCACGGCGCCGCCACCCCGGTCAGCACGCGGATCGCGCGCTGCACCCGGTAGAGCCGCCTCTCGCGTTCGCGTTCGAACGCCAGCGCCGTCTCGACGAACCGCGAGCCGTCGGCGTGCACCAGGTTGCCGGTCTCGTTGCCGAACCGGACGACTGTGGTGCCCGGCGGCAGCGTGACCAGGCGCTTGCCGCGGTAGAAGTTCAACGGCGGTTCGCCGCGCATCGGCAGGATCGGCCAGTCGGCGGGCTGGTCGGACTCGTTGGATTCTTGCGGCGGCAGCATCAGCAGCACGCCGAGCAGGAACCGGGCCGCGTCGCCGAGCGAGCCGAACGCCACCGGCTCGTCGAACGGCGGCCGCGAAACCTCCCAGCCGTTCTCGGCGCGGCGCAGCGTCCACACGTCTTCGGCCGGTATCTCGTTCGCGCCGATCCGGTAGGCCGACGCCGGAATGCCGTGCTCGGCCAGCCGCTGCTGGAGCAGCTCCAGGGTCTCCGCGCCCTTCAGGCTCCGGACCGGCTCGCCGCGGGCCACCCGGGTGAGCGCGCGCTCGTCCGGCAGGTCGGCCTCCGTCTGCGGCGGTCGTGGGTGGCCGAGGACCTCCGCCTCCGCCGTCGCGCGGACGAGCTCCCCGACGAACGGCGGGCGAAATCCCACCGCCCGCACGTGCTCGACCAGCTCCGGCTCCGGCGGTACCCCGTACTTGCGCAGGTAGTGCGGCACGGCGGCGGGCCAGATCCAGGTGCCGTCGGTGTGGAAGGCGTTCGGCACGTCCGGCTTCGCGCCCGGTCCGCCGAAGATGTCCGGCAGCGGCGCGGGCCGGTGCAGTGCCACCGGCGCCCGGAACAGGTAGTCGAGCAGGCCGCGGACCTGGTCCGGTGGCACCGGCGGCCGGTTGACCACCGGGCGCTCGCCCTCGACGTGCGAGTCGGCGATCCGCGCGTTCCGGAACACGACGTCCAGCGGCAGTCCGGCCTTCGCCGTCAGCCACGACGGCAGGTGCTTCGGCGCCCGCGGGAAGGTCGCCAGCTCCAGCTCGTAGGCGGCGGTCGACGGGCGGCCGCCGTCGTTGGGTGGCACCCGCCAGTCCGGCTCGCGGTCGGCGTCGAAGTCGAAGTCGAACTTGGACTCGGCGTCGAGGGTGAACGTGCCCTGGAACCACGTGCCGGCCTCGGCCTGGAACATCGACGCCCGCAGCCGCGCGAAGAGCCCACCGAGCCGGGGTGCCGCGGGCAGCGACACCGACACCGGGCCGTCCTCGTCGCCGACCGCGCGGACTTCGATCTCGGCGTAGTCGCCGACCTGCCGGAACTGCGCGCCGACCCGCGCCCAGCCGCCCGGCACGGTATGCAGCAGCGTCCGGCCGATGGCGCGCAGCAGCGCGTTCTGGTCGCCGGTGCCCGGCTGCGGGCGGGCCTCCGGCGTCTCGGTGAAGTCCAGCCGCGTCTGCCACAGCGCCGTGACCTGCTTGGCCGGCACGGTGACCGAGAAATCGGTCAGGCCCAGCTGTGCCGCGCGGGCGGCGTCGTCGCGGACCCAGCGCAGGGTCAGCTCCGGCCGGTCGCCCGGCGCGACCTCGAAGACCTCGCCGTCGTACTCGGCGAAGGTTCGCAGCGTGAACGTCGACGGCACCTCGCTCGCCGGGACGACCTTCGCCGGACGGCCCTCGAACTCCTTGTCGAAGCCCTCCGGCGGCTCTTCCTCCGGCAATACGGACAGCAGCACGGTGCCGTCCGTGGTCGACCGCTGCGCGCGGAAGGTCCCCTCGCCCCACGTCGCATACAGGCCGTCCGGGCGTTCGGCCACCTCAACCCGGTTACGCACGTTTGTCCTCCCCGTCCCCAGTAGCCCCAAAGAACCTAGTCGACCGGGTACCGAGCGAACCACCGGTCGTCGTCCGGCGCATCCGGGCCGAACTCGGTGAGCGCGTCGTCCGCCAGGCCGACGATGACTTCGCGAAGTTCCAGCTGGTCCAGCCAGCTTTCCCGCAGGGCCTCCTCGCCGTACATCGCGCCGGCGAGGTTGCCGCAGACCGAACCGGTCGAATCGCTGTCGCCGCTGTGGTTGACCGCCGCGAGCAACGCCGAGTCGGCGTCCGTGGTGGTCAGCGCGACGTACACCGACATCGACAGCGCCGTCTCGCCGACGTTGCCCTGCCCGAGCCGTTCGAGCTTCTCCGGTGTCGGCGGGCCCTCCATCGCCAAGGCCGCGTCGAGCGCCGCGCTCTGCTCCTCGTGCCCCGGGTGCTTCACGAGCTCGGCGCGCGCGGTCGCGACGGCGGCGAGTAGCGGCTTTCCGTGCAGCAGCTCGTGCATGACCACCGCGAAGCACCCCGACGACAAATACCCGCTCGGGTGACCGTGGGTCAGCGCCGCGCTCTCGGCACCGAGCCGGAACACCTCGGCGAGGTCGTCCGACCACAGCGCGATCGGCGCCGCGCGCATCACACCGCCGCAGCCCTTCGAGTTGTTCACCGGCCGGTCGATGGTGCCCCGGACACCCGAGCGGCCGTACGCCTCCAGCTCGCCGAAGCAGGTCAGCCCCGGTGCGCGCCGGCTGAACAGCTCCTGGTGGGTGCACAGCCAGCCGTCGGCCGCCTCGACCGCCGACTGCGGGCCCCGGGCCCGGTCCCAGGTGACGCCCTGGGTGTGCAGCCAGCGCTGGTAGGCCAGCTGCAGCGAGTGGACGACGTCCGCGGACCCGGTCTTCCGCTGCTGGGCGTGCGCCCGGATCAGCGCTTCGAGCGTGAAAAGCGTCATCTGCGTGTCGTCGGTGATCCGGCCGACGCCGCCGTACGCGGGGATGAAGTCGGTGATGCCGTCCGGCCCGGCGATCTCGCGGATCCGGTCGATCGAGTCGAACTCCGTCTTCGCGCCCAGCGCGTCGCCGATCGCCCCGGCCAGCAGGCTGCCCCGCAGTCGCGATCGCAAGCTCGGTCCCTTCGGTTCCGGGGTGAACCGGCCGCTCGGGTACCGGCACTCCCAACGCGGGTGTTCCGCGGTCTCCGTCTGGAGGCCGTTGCGGTTGAAGTACCAGAAGACGTCGCTCGCAACGTCTTCGAGGAGGCCGAGGTCGGGCAGTTCGGTTGCCCAGGGCAGGCCGGGCACGCCCACCCGGGCGCCGACCAGCGCACCGGCGATCGCGCCCGCCACCGGGCCGGACCGCGCGGCGAGCCGGATCGCGGCTTCCGGGTCGTAGCCGCGCTTGGCCGTGGCGAACAGCGCGCGGCCGAGCACCGACCGGACGCTCCGGCCGTCGCCGATGGACTCCAGCTGCGTCACGTCGTCGGCATCGCGGTCCGCGCGCAGCGCCAGCGTCGAGGCCGCCAGGTCGCCACCCACCTCGTGCAGGCGGACGTGCACCGGCAGCGCGAACGGCTCCCGCGTCAGCAGGCCCTGGAGCAGGGCAATCAGCAGCTCGACGCCCTCGGTGACCTCGGCGCCGGCCGCGCTGCCGGTCAGCTCGCGGGCGACGTCCTTCGCGTACCGCTCGCCGTCGACGTCCGCCAGTGCCACCGCGCCGGCCGGGGTTGCGGCCAACGCCGTGGCCAGCAGCGCGGAGAATTCGGCGGGTGCCGGACCGGCGTGCCGGGTCGCGACGGCGAGCCAGCCGACCGGGTCCGGCTCGGGCAGGGTCGCCGGGACTTCGCCGGTCGGCACCGGCGGCAGGCCGCGCAGCACGATGTCGGTGTGGAACAGCAGGTGCCGCGTCAGACCGCCCAGCGGCAGGGGGCCGGCCGGGTCCGCGCCGCCGCCGAGGGCGTCACCGATCGCGAAGCCGACGTACGCGCCGACGATCCGGTGCCACGCGAAGCGGTCGGGCGGCGTCCCGAAGGCGGAGAACTTCCCGAACGTCCACGGCACCGGCCGCGGCCGCGCGTCTTCGCCGACGTGCGCGATCAGGCCGTTCGCGCTGAGGTCGGGGGGCCATTCCGGCTCCTGGCCGGCCCGGCGGCGGACGCCGTTGCGGCATTGCCAGGCGAATCCGCGCAGGTATCGGACGCATTCGTCCGGTGTCAGCTCGAAGTGCTGGTCGCGGGCGTGGTCCAAGGCGTACCGCAGGTGCCGTTCCAGCAGGTCGGGCGGCTCGACGCCGAACTCCGCGACCAGCGCGGGCAGTGCCTCGGCGACCTCGGGCCCGGCTTCCGGCGCGGGTTCTTCCACGATGGGCCGGCGCTCGCCGGTCGCACCCAGTTCGGCGGCGGTGAGGCTGCGGACCAGTCCGGTCCCGGGATCGAGGGTCAGTCCCGTCGACGGCGGCAGGTCCCGGACCATCACCCGCCAGCGGCGGGGGTAGCGCCCGGGCACCTTCGCCGACGAGCTGTAGGCGATGACTTCGTGCCCGCCCTTGCCCGGCACCGGCCGCAGCAACGGCCCGCCATCGGGCAGCGGAACCAGTACTTCGCAGTCCAGCAGGGCGCGGACGAACTCCGCGCGGCTGATCCAGTTCGCGGCCAGGTAGTTCAGCAGCTTCCCGGCGTCGGTCGCCGGGGCCGGGAAGCCGCGCCAGACCGGGCCGGGGGTGTACTGCTCGTTGCCCCGGTACTCGCCGTTCGCCCTGGTCCAGCCGTGGATCGCGCGCACCGGCAGGTCCAGCTCGGGGAACGCCTTCTCGTCGAACTCGGGGTCGACGTCCGGCCGCCACTCGGCCTCGGCGGGCGTGCTCGCCATTGCCGCCCGGTCGTACCCGATCTCGCCGCCGTCGTCCGGCACCACGACCACCGGGCTGGGGAACAGGCCCGCGCCGATGTCGGTGCCGTCCAGGTAACCGGCCGCGTTGACCGGGAAGCTCCAGCCGTCCGGGCGGCGCGCGGTGAGCTCCGGCCGGATCCGCAGCCGGTCGCCGCCGGGCTGCGCGCGCAGCCACTCCCGCGCGCGAGCGGCGGCATTCTCCTCGTCCATTCTCCCCATCCTCGCGCTAATGCCGCGGGTACCGCTCGATCCAGACGTCGCCGAGGGCGCTCAGCGCCGAGTGCCGGTCGAAGTGCCAGTAGGCGTCCGAAGCGACCTGCTCGACCAGGTACCGCAGTTCCAGCTGGTCGACCCACTTCTGGGGCAGCCCGGGAATCCCGGTGCGCGCGCCGAGCAGGGCCCCGGCGATCGCCCCGGTGAGCGCGCTGCGGCCGGAGTGGTTGACGGCGCGAAGCAGCGCCTGCTCCGGGTAGTTCTCGAAGCCCGACAACGCGGCGAAAGCACGTCCGAGTACGGACAACGTCGTCTTGCCGTCACCGATCAGCTCGGGCATCCGCAGGTCGGGCAGCCCGTGCTCGCCGAAGAACGGCACCGACTCGGCGACCATGTCCTTGATCGCCGTCCACTCCGGGCCCTGCTGGAACTGGTTGTCCGGGTTGAGCACCTCGCGGCTGGTGTTCCAGACCGGGAAGCTGAACGGGTCCTTGGTCAGTGCGTGCTCGAACAGCCAGGTCAGGTAGGTCGCGGCGGCCAGGTCCTGCTCGTCGGGGTGGGTGACGCCGGCCAGTTCGCGCACCGCCTGCCGCGCCCCGCCGCTGAGCCCGCTGCCGGGCCCGGCCATGGTCAGCGCGGCGGCCAACGCGGGGATCAGCGCGGCCGGGCCACTCATCGGCGGCGCGCCGGCGGCCCCGGTCGCGAGCTGGTGGTAGGCGTTGAGCTCGACGTCGTCGATGTCGCGCCGGGCGTGCAGGTCCGGGACCTGCACGAGCCAGCCGTCGATGGCGTCCATCGGCGCGCCCTGGGTCCGCAGCCAGCGCTGCAGCGCCCCGCGGACGACGTCGGGGAAGAGCTGCTCGGCTTCGCGGGATTCCGGCTGCTCGCGGTGCGGGCTGCGGATCACGGCCTCGGTGTAGAAGAGCAGCCGTTGCGTCAGCGAGCCGATCCGGCCGGGCTGGTCGAACGCCGGGATCAGGTCCGTGACGCCTTCGATGCCGTACTTCGCGTGGATGTCGTGCAGCATCATCCGGTCGACGGCCGCGCCGAGTGCCTCCCCGAGCGCGAAGCCGACGTATGCGCCCGTGACGCGCTGCCAGCCGTAGCGGAAGCCGTCGAGGTCCCGTTCGAAGTACTTGCCGAACGTGTCGAGCCGCGGCACCGTGCGCCCGGCGTTGTCGTACGCCGGGGCCAGGCCGTTCGCGCGCAGGTCGTTGGGCTTGCTGCGCGGCGGCTCCGGCATGTTCATCCGCTTGAGCCAGGACTCGCCGAGCACGGTCTTCGCGCACTCCTCGGCCGTCAGCTCGAAGCCGCGCCGCCGGGCCTTCTCGGCCGCCAGGAGCGGCGGCTTCACCGGATCCGGCAGGCCCATCCGGGCCGCGGTCTCGGTGGCGACCCGGATCAGGTCCTCCTCCGCCTCCGGGCAGCGTCCGTGCACGTCGATGCGCGGCTCGTGCCGGGGGAACCGCTTGACGATCTCCGCGAGCTCGCCGCTGGAGACGTCCTCGATGGTCGTCGGGCCGCCGTTGATCACCAGGTTCGGCGGGTGCTCGAACTCGGCCAGCGTGGCGACGTCGACCTTCCACCAGCCGTGCTCGCGCGAAGGCAGCTGCCGGGTCGAGCTGAACACCTTGAGCTCGTTGCGCTCCTCGGCGAAGTAGAACCGGTCGGTCTTGCCGGTCTCCAGGTCGAGCGGGATGAACACCTCGCACCGGATCAGCCCGATGAGCAGCAGCTCCCGGGTCAGCCAGCCGACGCTGCCGAACGACAGCAGCGTCTCCAGGGTGTTGTCCGGCTTCGGGTAGCCGCGGCGGATCGGCCCGGCCTTGTACTCGGGGTTCTCCCGCTCTTCGCCGGTCTGGTTGCCCTCGGCGTCGACCTTCACCCAGCCCGCGACGGCCTGCAGCGGCACACCCAGCTCGCCGAGCCCGGCCTTCACGTACTCGGGGTCGACGACCTCGCGCCAGTTCTCCTGGCCGGGGAACGCCACCGGCACCGACAAGCCGCCGGGGTGCGGGTGCGCCTGCCGCAGCTCGCCGTCCGGCTCACGGACGACGACCGACGGCGGCGGGAAGATCTCCTTCTCCGGCCGGCCCTCGTCGAGGAACGCGATGGTGTTGTAGGGCACCGACCAGCCCTCGGGGATGCGCAGCACCTTCTCGGTGTCCACCCGGAGCCCGGCGGGACCGGAGACGTCCGGGCCGTGCACCGCACGCAGCCACTGGCCGACCTTGGCAATCGCTTCCGCCGCTTCCACCTACTCGATCCTCTCCAGGCTTCCGTCGGACTCGTGCTCGGCGATCGTCTTCGGCAGCACGAAGGCCACCGCGCCACCCGGCAGGTTCGCCCACGGAACCGTGATGCCGGTGATCACGTGCAGCGGGCGTCTCAGCCGGTAGCTCCGCCGCAGCCGCTCGCGTTCCAGCGGCAGCGACGTCGTGGCGAACCGTACCTCGCCGTGGTGAACGAGATTGCCGGGTTCCTCGCCGAAGCGCAGGACGACCGTACCCGCCACCAGCCTGGTGATGCGCTTGTTGCGGAGCAGGGTGAGGGGAGGCTCACCAGACGCCGGGTGCACCGGCCAGTCGTCGAGCTCTTTCGCGGTTTCCAGCGGTGTTTCGTGCCCGGCGGTCATCCGGGCGGGGTGCAGCAGCAACGCGCCCAGCAGCTGCTGCGCGGCGTACTCGAGCCGGGCGAAGTACTTCGGTTCGCGAGGTTTCCCGCCGGTGTAGGCGGCGACTTCCCAGCCGTCGGGGGTGTAGTTGAGGCACCACGCGCCGTCCGCGCGCTCGCCGACCCGGTACGCCTCGGGCCACACCCCGTGCTCGCCGAGCCGTCGCACCAGCACGGTCAGCAGTTCTTCGTCGTCGAGCTGCGGGTCCGGCGTGGTCTCCAGCTCGGCGACGACGTCCCCGGCGGTCTTCTTCACGTCGGCGCGCCCCGGCTTCGGCCGCGGCTTGCCCAGCAGGTCCGCCTCGGCGGTCCGTCGCACCAGCGGCTCGACGTACGGCGGCTGGAAGTGGTGCCGGCGGATGTGCGCGACCAGGTCCGGCTCCGGTGGCACACCGTGTTCGGCGAGCAGGAGCGGGACCGCCTCGGACCAGATCCACGTGCCGTCGCTGTGGAAGCGCTCGTCGCCGTCTTCGTGCACGACGGCTTCCCGCTCGAGGTATTGCAGCACGAGCGGCACCTCGGTGTCGGTCAGCGGCGGCCGCTCGACGTCCGGCCCGCCGACGTCGGCAGTCCGGAACACCACGCCCAGCGGCAGCTGCGCGCGTAGCCGCCACCAGTCCGGGATGTGCTCGTCGGCCCGCGGGAAGGTGGCGAGTTCCTCCGGGTAGGCGGCCGGCTCGGGCGGGTCGGTCCACACCGGATCGTCGTCGAGCGCGAAGTCGAAGTCGAAGCTGCCGTCCGCGTTCAGGGCGAACCGCGCCTGCAGCCAGGTGCCGCGGCCTTCGGTGTACATGCCGGCCCGCAGCGCGGTGAAGATGTCGGCCAGCTCGTCCGGTATTGCCGTGTTGTGGCCCGCGGTCTCGGTGTGCTTCCCGATCTGCCGGAAGTCGGCGACGGCGGGCACGGCGGCGTTGACGCGGTGCTCGCGCACGAGCTTTCCCAGCTGCACCAGGAGAGTGCGCTGCTCGTCGGCCGAAAGGCGATGTTCCACGTGAATCATCGGGCGAACACCGAGGTGAAGGTGAAGGTCGGGGCTTCGCCGGCGTCACGGCGGGCGAACTCGTCCTCCCACATCTTGAAGGTGCGCCGGTACAGCGAAACCTTGAGCGCGGCCTCTTCCCGGCTGAGCGGCCGCCCTTCCTCGCGGGCCACCGAGTGCATGGCGCTGATCGTGTCGTAGAGGGCGAAGATCGGTCCCCCGCCGCGGAGGTACTCCCGCCGCAGATCCTCGGTCCGGATGACGAACTGCTGCTCGGTCAGGGCCCCGATGTCCCCGGCTTGCGCGAAGAGGACGTCGTCGATCTTGTCGTTGTCCTCTTCGAACCGCCCGGTCGTCCAGCTCAGGATGTACCCGGCCAGCCCGCCGTCGGCCGTCTTGTCGAGCCGGTACGGGCTGTCGTGGTGCCGGAAGTACGCCGGCGTCTCGATCGTCATTGCTCCGGCCTCTTGTTCAGCGCTTCCCAGAACTTCTCCCGCTCCCGCTTCAGCAGGGCGTTGATCAGGGCCTGCTCCTCCGCGGTGTACGGCCGCGCCCGCTTCTTCCCGGTCTCGGGATCAGGCCCCGGACCTTCGTCGACGGCCCGGGCCTTGATGTCCCGCCGCACCTCGTAGAGCGCGTGGTCGTAGGCGGATACGGCGTCGACCGCCTTGAGGTGCAACCGGAACTCGGCGACGTGCCCGTCGATCCGCACCTTCATCTGCAGGTCGCTGTACCCGGCGGGCTGCGGCTTCACGAACCGGTCTTCGAACTCGACGATCTCGATGTCGTCGCGCGCGCGGATCTTTTCCAGTGCGGCGTACAGCATTTCGATCTTGTCGAAGCGGACGATGCCGCCGGCGATGTCGGTCAGCCGCGACGGGTCACCGCCGTAGTTGGACTCGATCTTGTCCTCGGCGCGGCCGCGGCCCTTGAGCGTCTTGCGCAGGTCCGGCTCGCCTTCGGTTTCGGCCGCGATGTCCGGCACGACCTCGCGCAGCTTCTCCATCGCGACCTCGGCGCGGGCGTACACGTCGTCCAGGTAGGTCTTGAACTCCGTCGCGTTGCCGAGGTGCTCCCTCGGGTAGTGCGGCTGACGACGGTCGGCGTCCTCGTACCGGGCGTTGTCGGCGGTTGCCTCCTCGGACACCCGCCGCTCGGTCTCGCCCAGCTCGATGTGCTGCGGCTCCGCCGGGATCTCCTCCGGGAGCGTGCCGTGCTCCCGCTGCTGGTGGACGTCCTGCAGGGAGTCCTCGAAGATCCGCACGGCCTCGTCGTGCGCGAGCAGGTTGCCCAGCGCGAGCGGGCGCCTGGCCAGCGAGTCGGCGATGTAGGCGTTGGCCTCGTCGCTCAGCAGCCGGACCAGCTCGGGCCGGTTGGGCAGCTGCGCCTCGAGGTAGTCCTTGAGCGGGCCGAGGTCGTGGGCGCGGCCGAGCTCGTCCTTGGCTTCGACGCGCGCGTTCGCCAGGTCCGGGTGCGCCAGCGCGGTCCGCAGGTCTTCGCGGCCGAGGAAGCGCTCGGCGGCCGCGTGCGCGCCCACCTGCTCCGCAGCCCCGTAGCCGCTGCCGTGCGTCTCGGCCTGGCTGTGCTCGGCCTGGCTGTGCTCGGTTCGGGCGTGCACCTCGTCCGGCGTGCCGACGTGCATCAGCTTGATGCTGCTCGGCGGCTGCGGCAGGTGCATCAGGTCGCCGGACTGCGGGTCGATGAACGCGACGCCTTCGCGGGTGTGCACGACCATCGCGACGTGCCCGTATTCGACGCCGTTCGGGCCCGGGTACTTCACCGCCACCACGGCGTGGTGGTCGACCGGCATCCCGCGCATCTCGCGGATGACGTCGTCGTAGCTGCCGCGCGCGGAGAACGTCTCCCCGAACCGGCCCTCGAGGTGTTCGAGCGTGCCGCGGCTGCCCATCTCGTGCGGCAGGATCGGCTCGGCCGTCATGTTGCCGCCGCGCTGCCGGTCCAGGTAGGCCTCGGGGCCGCGCGTGCAGTTCGTCATATAGCCGTTTTCGAACGCGCCGGGCTCGCGGAAGCCGGGGTTGACGTCGCGCAGGTGCGGGTGGCGGTCCTGGACGTAGGCCGCGCGCTCGCTCTCCGTCGTCCCGCCAGCGTGGATCGCGGGTTCGGCGGGCGGGTTCGTCGCCCGGGCCAGCCGCGAGTAGTCGTGCACCGAAACCGGGGCCGGCTGCGGTTCCGCCGGGGCATCCTGGACGTCGTGGACCGACGGCTGGTCCGGCTGCGGGGCGACGTGCTCGGGCTCGCCGAGGCCGCCGAGCCGTTCCATGATCGCGGCCTGTTTGCGCCGTTCGAACTCGGCCGCGTTGTGGTCGTTCTCGGCGCGGCGCTCGGCCATCTTCTCCCGCGCGGCCTCGGGTTCGAGGTAACGCGGGTGGCCGGGCCCGATCTCCTCGGCCACGATGACCCACTTGCGGCGGCCCTCGGGTGAGATCTCCAGCCGTTTTTCGTGGACCAGCAGCTGGGTCCCGGGCGGCGACAGCGATTCGCGCTCGCCCGGGTTCTCGGCGAGCTTCGAGATGTCGCGCAGGTTGTCCGACCGGACGTGCAACTCGATGTCGTCGCCGAACTTCGACGTCGAGAGCTCGCCGGTCTTGATCGACGCACTGGAGAACGCGGGCTCGACGACCACCGAGCCCGGCTCGTACGGCTTGGCGACCAGGTCCGCCAGCCGCGGATCGCCGCCGACGTCGTAGGCGCGGACGGTCTCGCCGGCCTCGGGCGCGATGTGGTTGAGGCCGTCCATGATCGCGCGGGTGTTCTGCTGCGCGAGGTCGAAGCCGGGGTGATCGGGGCCGCGGCGCAGGGCCTCGTTGACGTCGTAGGCGTACTCGCCGCGGGTGTAGCCGTGCAGCGCGACGGCACCGTCGTCGGTCACCGGCAGCCCGGCGGCGTCCCGGCGGGCCAGCGCGCGGTCGTGGACCTGCTGGTAGATGTCCTCGTCGCCGACCGCCCGGCGGATGCTCTCGTGGTCGGCCGGGGTGCCGCGGTGCTCGCCGTCGAAGAGGTAGCCCTCGTCGTGCGGGATGCGTTCGGCCTGCGGGTTGAGCCGGTCGGCGATCGCCGGCGTTTCCTGGTGTTGCGGCCCCTCATGGTCTTGGGGCACGCCGTCTTGGGGCACGCCGTGGTGCTGGGGCGCGTCACCGCCCCCGAGCGGCGTGGTGTGGATCCCGGTGGCGTCGTGCGGCAGCTCGGCGAGCCGCCCGGTGACGGGATCGGCGAACAGGACCCCGTGCTCGGTGTGCACCGCGGCCACCAGCCGCGATTCCCCGGCGGGCGTCTCGAAGGCGACGGCGCTGCGCGCGCCGACCGGACGTTCCCCGAGGTCACGGGCGACGTCGTCGAAGCTCCCCCGGCTGTCCCACGGCCCACCGAGCTGCTCGCCGAGACTCTGCTGCCGGGCCGGCCCGGCCACGACGTCCTCGCCGTTCATCCGCCGATCGAAGGCGGCCACCGATTCGGCGGCGTTGGTCCGGTAGCCGTTCTCGAGGCCGTCCGGGCTGTAGTGGTTGCGGGTGTTGACCCCACCGAGCTCAGGGACGGCGTCCCGCACGAGGCGAGCGTGCTGCTGCGGCGTCTCGACGGACCCGGCGTGCAGAACAGGCTGACCACCAGGGGTAAGAGGCTCGGCAAGCTGCGCCCAGCCACCCTCCGGCTCCCCGGTGGCCGGTGGCCGTCGCTCGGGCAGCGGTTCGGCACCCGGGGGGTCGAAGGGGTTGAGCTTCGACGCCAGGTCGTTGCTCGGTGCGTGTTGGGGGTACTTCTCGTAGAACTCCGCGAGCTCTTTGTCGGCTTCGCGCTGGAAGCGGTCCTCATCGGCACGCTCACCGGCACGGCGCTGCTCGATGGCGTCGTGGGCATCGCCGTCGGTGAGGTGCCCCGGGTCGCCGGGCGCGATCTCTTCGGCATGCACGACGTAGTGCGGTTCGCCGCGCACCGGCGCCGGCTTGTGGTTGGGGTGACCAGGGCCCTCTTCGAAGCCGGTGATCTTGAACTGCGTCCCGGCCTTGAAGAGGACTTCGCGTTCGTGCCCGATGCTGGCCAGCTTTTCGACGTCACGACCGGTCTTCGACTGGATCCGCATCTCGACTTCGCCGGGGAAGTTGCTCCGCGGGTGCTGGGCGTCGACCTTCGACGAGCTCAGGAACGACGGTTCGGTGATGTGCGCACCATCGTGGAACCGCGCGAGGAAGGCCTGCAGCCGCGCGAGATCGCCCTTGAAGTCGACCCGCCGCGAGACAACGCCTTCATGCGGCGGAAGTTCATTGAGCCCGGAGACCAGCGCGGCGGCCTGCGGAGCGAGGTGGACGAGCTCGGGGCCACCCATGCGCAGCGCGTGGTTGAGCGGCCCGACCATCTCGGTCCGGGTATAGGCGTGCACGGCGACGGCCCCGGCGTCGGACATACCGGGGTGCCACTCGTCGCGCTTCGCCCGCGCCTCGCGGTTGAGCTGCTCGTGCCGCCACTCACCGTCCTGGTCGCTCGTCTTCCCGGAGTCCATGAACGTGTCTTCGATCCGCCGGATGCCGGCGGGATCATCGGTGTGGAAGCGAGGGTCGGTGAGGTAGGGCTCGTCGAGGCCGGGCTGCCCGTAGTCGTGCGCTGCGGCCGGCTCCTGGTCACCCAGGGGGCTTTCGTCCGCGGGGTGTTCATCGCCGGCGCGCTCCGGGGAGGGCTCGCGCTCGCCGGCGGCCGAGTTGTCGTCGGCCGGCTGCTGGTGGTCGGGCGTTCTCTGCTCGGCCGGGTGCTCGGTTTCGGGAGCACGCTGTTCCGCCGGGTGGTCGTGGGTCGGGGTCTGTTCGCCGGGCCGGTTTTGCCCGGGTGTGTGCTGTTCCGCCGGGTGGTCGTGGGTCGGGGTCTGTTCGCCGGTCTGGTCTTGGCCGGGTGTGTGCTGTTCGGCCGGGTGGTCGTGGGCCGGCGTCTGTTCGCTGATCCGGTCTTGCCCAGGCGCGTGCTGCTCCGGTCGCTCGGCGGCGGATTCCCCGGCCGGGCGTTCCTGGGCGCGCTCGTGCCCGGTGCCCGCATCTTCGCCCGCAGGGTGCTCCCGCACCGGAGCAGGCTCGGCGGCGGGCTGCTCAACCGGCCGCTCGCGCACCGGCGGCTGCTCAGCCACCGGCTGCTGCGTGGGCTCGCCTGGAGCAGGCTGCTCGGACGGTCGCGGTGTCCGCGGCTGTTCCGGCGCGCGGTCCATCGGCCGAGGCGGCTCGAACGGTCCCCGCGGCGGCAGCTGCTCCTGCGGCGGCCCGAACCGCGGCGGCGGAACCTGCGACGGCCCACCAGGCCGAGGCGGCCCCAGCCGAGGATCATGCGGCGGCCGTCCACCCGGTGGAGGCGGCATCGGCGGCCGTCCACCGGGGTGCGGCCCAGGCCCCTGCGGACCGCGAGGCTGATTCGGATACCCGGCCGGACGCTGCCCGCCGGGCATCGGCGGGCGCTGCCCACCCTGCGGCGGCATCCCGGAATGCGGCGGCATCCGCCGCGGATCCTGCGGAGGCAAGCCGCCCTGAGGCGCCTGCCCCGGCACGTGCGGCTGTCCCCCAGCCGGCATCCCACCCTGAGGCGGCCGCACCCCCGGCTGCCCACCCTGCGCCCCGGGTGGCCCCGAAGGCGCACCGTGCGGCGGCATCGCGCCGGGCGACACAGCGCCGGGCGACACAGCGCCGGGCGGCGGCGCCTGCCCACCGGGCGGCGCCTGCCCACCGGGCTGATTCACCTGCCCGCCATGCGGCGGCTGCCCGTTCGGCACTCCGTGCGGCGGTTGTCCGCCGGGGTGAGTTGCCTGCCCGTTGAACGGCGGCTGCCCGCCCGGCTGCGCTCCGTGGGCCGGTTGGCCGCCGGGTGGCGTTGCCTGGCCGCCATGCGGCGGCCAGCCAGGTTGCGTTCCGTGAGGTGGCTGGCCGCCGGGTTGTGCGCCTTGTCCGGTGTGGGGCGGTTGGCCCGGTGGTGTTCCGTGAGGTGGCTGGCCGCCGGGTTGTGCGCCTTGTCCGGCGTGCGGCGGCTGGCCCGGTTGCCCGCCGTGCGTCGGCTGGCCGCCGGGCTGCGTTGCCTGGCCGCCATGCGGGCGGCCGACCGGCTGCCCACCAGGCTGAGTGCCGTGCGGAGGCCGTCCACCTTGCGGGGACTGGCCACCCGGGCGATACCCGCCCGGCGGCATCGGCGGCTGACCGCCCTGCAGCATCCGGCGTGGGTCCGGCGGCTGGACCCGGCGCGGCTGCTCGCCGGCGGTCGACGGCCCGGACGGTCGCGGACCGGAGCCACCGGAGGGTCCCGGACCGCCGCCGTTCGGCATCCCGCCCGGTGGCGGCGGGGGCGTGAACCCGCCCTGAGGTGGCGCTTGCTGCGGTGCAGGCCCGTTCTGGAACGGTGCCGGCCCACTGTCCGCCGCGAACGGCTGGCTCGGGCCGCCTGCGAAGCCGGCCGCTCCGACGTTGTCCTGGGGACGGCCGCCGCTCTGCCGGCCCGGTTCCGGGCCGGCTCCCGGCGGCGGGGCCATTCCGTAGCCCTGGGAAGAACTGCCGGTCGTCGATGGCTGGCTCGGTGCCGAAGCCGGTGCCTCGCGCTGCTCCGCGATCGGACGCTCCGAGCTTGGCGACGCCTCGGGAGCCCGCTGCTCGGCGACCGGGTGCGGCGCGGCCGGCTGAGCTTGCGGTCCGCTGTCCGCACGCTGCTGCGAATCGGGCTCTCGCCGGACCTCCGGCTCGGCCGCCGTCCGCGCCTCCGGAGTCGGCTCGCGCCGCGGTTCTTCGCCTCGCGATTCCGGCGCGGACTCGCGGCGTGGTTCCTCGCTTCGCGATTCCGGACCGGAGGAGGCGTCGCCACGGGTTTCGGGTTGCGAGGAGGCCTCATGACGAGGTGCCTCGCTCCGCGACTCCGGTGCGGAGGAGGCCTCGCGGCGAGGCTCTTCACCTCGTGACTCGGGTGCGGAGGCTGCCTCGCGGCGGGGCGCCTCACTGCGGGACTCCGGTTCGGAAGAGGACTCGCGACGTGGCTCTTCTCCTCGTGACTCCGGCTCCGAAGAGGACTCACGCCGGGACTCGGGATCCGATGAAGATTCACCGCGAGACTCGGCCTCACCCCGCGACTCCGGTTCGGAAGAGGACTCACTCCGAGACTCCGGCTCCGAAGAAGACTCACTCCGAGACTCCGGTTCCGAACGCGACTCCCCCGACCCACCCGGCTCACCGTCCGAGTCGGCCCGCGGGATGTTCGCCTCGTGAACCGAGTGCATCTGCTCCTTGGCGCCCCCGACCGCACCCCCGACGGCCCCGCTGGAAGCGCCCATCAGCAGCTGCTCCGGCGTCAACGACCCCAGGTCCCCGGTCACGGCCGCCTGGCCGACCGTCTGCGCAACGCCCTCGACCGCACCCCGCGCTCCGGCCCGCATGGCCGCGTCCGCGATCTGCCCTCCGGCGCTGTGCGAAAGCCCCTCGGTCGCCCCGCGCCCGATCGATCCCGAAGCCGCGCCCACGACTCCGCCGACCGCGCCCGAGATTGCCGCGTCGGAGGTCTTCGACCAGTCCCAGTCCTTGCGATCACCCTTGGCCATCTGCAGACCCTGGATGCCCGCGTCCATCCCGAGGTTGATCGCCTCGTTCTTGAGGACCTCCATGCCGATCTTCTTCAGGCCCTGCTTGAGCAGCGTCTCCAGCAGCTCCTTCGCGACCTGCTTGAACCCTTGCTGCGCCAGCTTCTCGAGCAGCTGCCGGAACAGCATCTGCACGGTCATCCGGGTCGCGATCTGGGCCGGCGCGATGCCCGCCGTCGAGCCGCCGAACGTCACCGCCGCCGCCGCGATCATCGCCGCGATCTGGGCCGCCAGGACGATCAGCGAAATGATGATCATGTACTTCGTGTACTCGACGTCCAGCGCCGTCTGGTCGCACGAATCCCCGAGGGCCTTCGCCGCGTCGGCCAGCTGCTTGAAGTACGCCTCGTCGCCCTCGACGAACTTCTTCCACTGCTCCGCGAACGCGTCGGCGCCGTCACCTGTCCAGTTGTCGCGGATGCCGGACGCCGCGACGTTGCCCGTCTCCGACACCGGCGCGATCGCCGAGGACGCCGTGTGCCACGCGTCCCGCAGCGCGCGGAGCTTGGTCTCGTCGCCCTCGGGCCAGCTCTCCCCGACGACGATCGGCAGCAGCCACTTGACCGCGTCGGGCATCTCCATACCCACGCGTCATTGCCCCTTGCCGAGCTGGGACGTCACGTCTTCGTCGGCGCCCGAAAGGGCCTTCATCGACTTGGCGACGTTCTGCTGCATCCCCCGCAACCCCTGCACGAGGTTGGTGAAGCCTTCGACGGCGCCCTGCGCGCCCGGCACGTAATCCTTGGCGAACTCCTTGCCGGACTCGTCGCCGCCCCAGCACTCGCCCTGCGCGGCCAGGGCGGACTGCAGCGCCTTCGCCGCGTTGTCGAGCGCGTCGGCCGCCGTCACCAGGCCGTTCGACGCGCGCACGACCGCGTCCGGCTCCGCGGTGAACCCGGAGCCTCCGTCCGGCATCAGTCGCCCCTCGTCATCCAGGACGACGGCGGCTCCTCGTCGTCGTCACGCGGCGGGCGGACGCGCTTGGGAGCGGGCTTCGGGGCGGGCGTCGGCGGCGGGGCCGGCTGCTCGTTGCGCAGGATCGACCCGCCCTCCTCGAACGACTCGGGCCGCGGGGCCGGTGGTTCCTCGGCGACGTCGTCGAACGACGGGATCGGCGGCACCAGCCCGGCCAGCGACGGCGCGCCCTCGACCAGGTCGGCGAGGTCGGGCAGGCCCTCGGTGATCGGCGCCATCAGCTCGGCGATCTTCTGCTTGACCTGCACCGATCCCTGCCGCACCAGCGATTGGACGGTGTTCGCGAGTTGCGCGGGCGTGGTGCGCTCGAAGGTGTTCGGGGCGAATTCGAGCTTCGCGAGGTTGCCGCCCGCATCGATCGTGGCGCGGACCAGCCCGTCGGGGGAACTCACCTGGGCGGTGGTTTCGGCGGCCGCGGCCTGGGCGTCACGCAGCTGCGCGGTCTGCCGCTCGAAGTTCTCCAGGAGGGTGTCCATCCGGTCCTTCATCGCGGCATTGCGTGCTTCGAGCTGCGCACGGTCGTCGCCCGCGGTGGTCACAGGTGCCCCCGGTGTCCCTCGAACCTACTAATGACTGCCCGTCACCCTAATGCCAATGGAGCAGTCACCGTGACCGGTTCGGGTGTTTGCGTCAGCGAATCGCGCGTCGCCAGGCGAGTACGTACCCCGCGCCGCCGACGAGGTAGCAGACCGTCGCGGCGATGAGCAGGCCCGGCGAACGGCCGTCGTCCGGTACGACCAGCGCGGCCACCGAAACCGCCGCCACCTGGGTGATGTTGAACAGCGTGTCGTACAGGGCGAACACCCGGCCGCGGGCTTCGTCGGCGACGTCGAGCTGGATCGACGAATCGACGCAGAGCTTGAGCACCTGCCCGGCTCCGCTGATGGCGAACGACGCGAGCAGCGCCAGCGGCAGCAGCATCGGCAGCCCCAGCGCGGACTGCGCGATCGCGGCGAGCAGCAGCGAACCGAGCACCGCGCGCAGCCGCCCGAACCGGCGGATCAGCCGGGCGGTCAGGAGGCCGGCGGTCAGCAGACCGGCCCCGGCGAGCGCGGCGATCTGCCCCAGCCCGGGCAGGCCGGCGCGGAAGATCCCGTGGTCGGTGAAGTAGTTGCGCATCAGCAGCACGGTGACCAGCAGCGACACCCCGAACGACGCCCGGTGCGCGAACAGCGCGATGAACCCGGCGGTGACGCTGGGCGCGCGCCACGCGTGCCGGGCACCGTCCGCCAGCCCGCGCGCGACGGCCAGCACCGGGTTCGGCGGCTCGTCCACCACCGTCGGGCCGAGCACGCCGCGCGCGAAACCCCGGGCGATCAACGCCGACACCACGGTGCCGAGGACGGCGAACACGGTCGTCTCGGCCGATCCGATGTCGTTGCTGCCGAACAGCGCCCGCAACCCGATCGCGCACCCACCGCCGATGACGGCGACCACCGAGCCGAGCGTCGTGGCGAACGCATTCGCCGTCACCACGCTCTCTTCCTCCACGACGTGCGGCAGCGACGCCGAGAGCCCCGAGCCGATGAAGCGGGAGATGCCTTCCGCGGCCAGGGCCAGCGAAAACAGGCCGACCCCGCCGAAACCGAAGCCGACGGCGGCGGACGCGGCGGCGATCGCCAGCCCGCGCAGGAGGTTCGCGAAGATCAACACCCGACGCCGGTCCCAGCGGTCCAGCAACGCTCCGGCGAACGGTCCGACGACGGAGTACGGGAGCAGCAGCGCGGCGAACCCGCCCGCGATGGCCAGCGGATCGGCTGCGCGCTCGGGGTTGAACAGGACAGCGCCGGCGAGGCCGGCGCGGAAGACGCCGTCGCCCCAGCTGGCGGCGAAGCGCGTGAAGAGCAGACGCCGGAAGTCCGGGTCCTTCAGCAGCTCCCGAGGGCCTCTTCGCACTGTCGTCGTCCGGGCGCTGATCGTCACGAAGCCAGAGTAAGGCCCCTGCGTGGGGCACCGGTCAAGAGAATGGCCCAAGCTGGAGGCGGCCGACGCACTGAGGTCGCCTCTCGGCGGCTATGCGCAGTGTGGCTCCAGCCGGACGGTATTCCACAAAGGCGGTTCTTCAGTGAGCCCGGGGGACACGGAGTGCGCCGGCCACATGTTTCAAACGAGGCTGCTGGGACGATTGTTCCCGAGCCGAAGTCATTCGCCTGGCCAAGGGTGGGATCATGGGTCGCGTGCCAGCGGACGCCGAGGTTGAACCGGGAACGCTCCTGGTCGCCGCCCCCACGATGGTCGACCCCAACTTCCGGCGGACCGTGGTGTTCGTCATCGATCATCGCGAAGAGGGCACGCTGGGCGTGGTCCTGAACCGGCCGAGCGACGTCGCCGTGCACGACGTCCTACCCAACTGGGGCGGGCACGTCGCCGAGCCGCAGGCCGTGTTCGTCGGCGGCCCGGTCGAGAAGAAGACCGCGTTGTGCCTGGCCGCGCTGCGCACCGGCGAGACGGCGGCGAGCGTGCCGGGCGTGATCGCGGTCCGTGGCCCGGTCGCGCTGGTCGACCTGGACACCGATCCGGAAGTGCTGGTGCCGAAGGTCCGCGGTGTGCGCGTCTTCGCCGGGTACGCGGGCTGGGACTCCGGACAGCTGGCTGGCGAGATCGAGCGCGAGGACTGGGTCATCGTGCCCGCGCTGCCGAGCGACATCCTGGCCTCGCCGGACGGCGACCTGTGGAGCCAGGTCCTGCGCCGCCAGGGCATCCCGCTCGCGCTACTGGCCACCCACCCGGGCGACCTGCAGCGAAATTAGGCTTCTTCCTTCTTGAAGACGCCGCAGCCGCCCGCACCGCACGCGCAGCCGCTGCAGCCGGCCGGCGCCGCCGGAGCCGGGGAGGGCACGGTCAGCGCGGCCCGGTTGCCGAGCACGCCACCGCCCACGACCAGCAGCAGCATGGCGAGCACGCCCGCGAGCGCGGCGGAGATCAGGCCACCGGTTGTCGGCATGGCCAGCCCGGCCAGTCCGGTGAGCACGGAGATCGCGCCCCCGGCCATGGTCGGCAGGCCCGCGACGCGGTTGGCCAGCTTGAACGCCTCTTCGCTGCGCAGCGTCGCCTGGGTGCGCACCCCGGTGCCGCCTTCGCGCGTCAAGCGCTCGCGGAAACCGAGGAACCCACCAAAGCCGACAAGCAGACCCAGCACGATCGGAACCAGCGCGATAGCGAACACGGGGTCAAGGATAAGCGTGACGTCCCGGCAACCTGCCGGATACCCTGATCGACTGTGCTACAGGCCATGTCACCGCGTGTACTGCCCACCGTCCTGACCGCTGCTCTTATCGGGGGGATTCTCGCCGCGACGCCGGCGAGCGCCACCGAGAGTCACCAGCGGCCCATCCGGCTGCTCGGCGAGCGGATCGTCCCCAACTCCCTGCAGTTCCAGGGCACGACGGTCGGCGGCCTGTCCAGCATCGACTACGACCCGCGAACCGGCGGTTACGCGCTGATCTGCGACGACCGGTCGGCGATCAACCCCGCCCGCTTCTACACCGCGACCTTCCCGGTGTCCGCGGACGGCGTCGGCCCGGTCACCCTCACCGGCACGAAGCCGCTCCTGCGCCCCGACGGCACGCCGTACCCGCCGCTCGCGCAGAACGACCCGTCGAAGCCGCAGAACGAGCAGACGATCGACCCCGAAGAGCTGCGGGTCGACCCGTGGACCGGCGGCTACTACTGGGCGCAGGAGGGTGAGCGCACGGCGACGACGTTGATCGATCCGTCGATCCGCGAAGCCCGCCGTGACGGCAAATACGTCCGCGACCTGCCGATTCCCGCGAACGAGAAGATGACGCCGACGGCCGGGCCGCGGCAGAACCTGGTGCTCGAGGGCATCACGTTCGCCGGGTACGGCTCGCTGCTGGCCAGCGAGGTCGAGGGCCCGCTCCTGCAGGACGGCCCGATGCCGACGACGACCACCGGCGCGCTCTCGCGGATCACCATCCAGTCGCGATTCGGCCCGGTCCTGGCGCAGTACGCGTACCCGCAGGAGCCGATTTTCGCGTCACCGGTGCCCGACGGCGCGTTCGCCACCACCGGCGTGTCCTCGATGCTGGCCGTCGACCAGGCCGACCCGACGAAGTTCCTGATGATGGAGCGCGCGTTCGTGACCGGTGTCGGCAACAAGGTGCGCGTCTACGAGATCGACACCAGCGGCGCGACGAACGTCTTGAACGTCGAGTCCCTGGCCGGCGCGAAGCACGTCAAGCCGGTCAAGAAGCGTCTGCTGTTCGACGCCGCCGACCTCGGCCTGTCCACTGTGGACAACCTGGAGGGCATGACGTGGGGCCCGAAACTGCCGAACGGCGAGCGCAGCTTGATCATCGTCAGCGACAACAACTTCTCCGCGACCCAGGTCACCCAGTTCGCCGCACTGGCAGTCCCCTCGGAACGGCTTTGACCAGCAAGTTACGATGACAGTGTGAACACGGCTCGGCTGCTCCTTAGCCTGCCGCGCTGACCGGGCCCGGCCCGGCCGGCGCGGCGACCCCTCATGCCCTGGTGGCTGAGGGGTCGAGTTGTTTCTGGAGCACCTCGCGACGAAGGATGACGGCGATGACCGAGACAACAGGGACCGACGTCCCGGCGCACCGCTACACGGCGGCGCTGGCGGGTCAGATCGAACAGCGCTGGCAGGACCACTGGGCCGACCATGGCACCTTCCACGCGCCCAACCCCGTCGGGCCGCTCGCCGTCGAGGGGCAGCCGGTGCCCAGCGACAAGCTGTTCGTCCAGGACATGTTCCCGTACCCGTCGGGCTCCGGCCTGCACGTCGGGCACCCGCTGGGCTTCATCAGCACCGACGTCTTCGCCCGGTACCACCGGATGATCGGGCGCAACGTGCTGCACACGATGGGCTTCGACGCGTTCGGCCTGCCGGCCGAGCAGTACGCGGTCCAGACCGGGCAGCACCCGCGCAAGACGACCGAGGAGAACATCCGGACCTACCTGCGCCAGATCCGGCGCCTGGGCCTGGGCCACGACGAACGCCGTCGCATCTCCACGATCGACCCCGAGTACTACCGCTGGACGCAGTGGATCTTCCTGCGGATCTTCAACTCCTGGTACGACAACGAGGCGGGCAAGGCGCGGCCGATCGCCGAGCTGGAGGCCGCGTTCGCGGACGGCTCGCGGCCCACGCCGGACGGCCGTGACTGGGCGGCGCTGTCCGCCGTCGAACGGAAGCAGGTGATCGACGACCACCGGCTGGTGTACATCTCCGAAGCGCCGGTCAACTGGTGCCCGGGCCTGGGCACCGTGCTGTCGAACGAAGAGGTCACCTCGGACGGCCGCAGCGAGCGCGGCAACTTCCCCGTCTTCCGCCGCAACCTGCGGCAGTGGATGATGCGGATCACCGCGTACGCCGATCGCCTGGTCGACGACCTGGACCTGCTGGACTGGCCGGAGAAGGTCAAGTCCATGCAGCGGAACTGGATCGGCCGCTCGCACGGCGCCCGCGTCACCTTCTCCTCCGGTGACGACGGCATCGAGGTCTTCACGACCCGGCCGGACACGCTGTTCGGCGCCACGTACATGGTGCTGGCGCCGGAGCACCCGCTGGTCGACAAGCTGGTCACCGAGGCGTGGCCGGCCGACGTCGACGAGCGCTGGACCGGTGGCGCCGCGACGCCCGCCGAGGCGATCAAGGAATACCGCGTCGCCGCGTCGCGGAAGTCCGAGCTGGACCGGCAGGAGAACAAGGAGAAGACCGGCGTCTTCACCGGCGCGTACGCCACGAACCCGGTCAACGACAAGCAGATCCCGATCTTCGTCGCCGACTACGTGCTGATGGGCTACGGCACTGGCGCGATCATGGCCGTCCCCGGCCAGGACGTCCGCGACTGGGAGTTCGCCGAGAAGTTCGGCCTGGAGATCATCCGGACCGTGCAGCCGTCGGAAGGCTTCGACGGCAAGGCGTTCACCGGTGACGGCCCGGCGATCAACTCGGGCTTCTTGGACGGCATGGACGTCGCCGAGGCCAAGAAGACGATCATCGACTGGCTGTCGGAGAAGGGCGCCGGCACCGGAACCGTGCAGTACAAGCTGCGCGACTGGCTGTTCTCGCGCCAGCGCTACTGGGGCGAGCCGTTCCCGGTCGTCTACGACGAAGACGGCGAGGTGCACGCCGTCCCCGAGTCGATGCTGCCGATCGAGCTGCCCGAGGTCGCCGACTACTCGCCGGTGACGTTCGACCCGGAGGACCGCGACTCGATGCCGTCGTCGCCGCTGGCCCGCGCGACCGACTGGGTCGAGGTCGAGCTGGACCTGGGCGACGGCCCGAAGACCTACCGCCGCGACATGAACACGATGCCGAACTGGGCGGGTTCGTGCTGGTACCAGCTGCGCTACCTGGACCCGACGAACAGTGAGACGTTCTGCGCGCCGGAGAACGAGGCGTACTGGATGGGCCCGCGCCCGGGCGAGTACGGCGCGGACGACACCGGCGGTGTCGACCTGTACGTCGGCGGCGTCGAGCACGCGGTGCTGCACCTGCTGTACTCGCGGTTCTGGCACAAGGTCCTGTTCGACCTGGGGCACGTGACGTCCAAGGAGCCGTACCGGAAGCTGTTCAACCAGGGCTACATCGAGGCGTACGCGTACACGGACGCGCGCGGCGTCTACGTCCCGGCCGAGCAGGTCGAGGAGCGCGACGGGAAGTACTTCTTCAACGACGAAGAGGTCACCCAGGAGTACGGCAAGATGGGCAAGAGCCTGAAGAACGTCGTGACGCCGGACGAGATGGCCGAGAACTACGGCGCCGACACGTTCCGGTTCTACGAGATGGCGATGGGCCCGCTGGCCATGTCGCGCCCGTGGGCGACCAAGGACGTCGTGGGTGCGCACCGGTTCCTGCAGCGGCTGTGGCGCCTGGTCGTCGACGAAGCGACCGGTGAGCTGCGGGTGTCCACTGAGGACGCTTCCGAGGCGGACCGCAAGGTGCTGCACAAGACCGTCGCGGGCGTCCGCGAGGACTACGCGGAGATGCGGTTCAACACGGCCGGCGCGAAGCTGATCGAGCTGAACAACCACGTCACCAAGGTGTACGGCGCGACCGCGTCGACGCCGCGTGAGCTGGCCGAGCCGCTGGTGCTGATGCTGGCGCCGCTGGCCCCGCACCTGGCGGAGGAGCTGTGGCACCGGCTGGGCCACGCGGATTCCCTGGTGCAGGGCCCGTTCCCGGTGGTGGACGAGAAGTACCTGGTCGAGGACTCGGTCGAGTACCCGATCCAGGTCAACGGCAAGGTCCGCTCCCGGGTGACGGTGCCGGCTTCCGCGTCGAAGGACGAGGTCCAGGCGGCGGCGCTGGCGGACGAGAAGGTCGCCGCGATGGTCGGCGACGGCTCGCCCCGCAAGGTGATCGTGGTGCCGGGGCGCCTGGTCAACATCGTCCTCTGACGCGACGGCGGAAAGCCGCCGGTGCTTTCCCGGCCATCCCGATTTGATTGAACGGTCAAGAAAAACCGTTCGATCGAAGGAGAACCGGGAATGACCCTCGACGGCAAGGTGGCGCTGGTGACGGGCGGCAGCCGGGGCATCGGGGCGGCCACCGCACTGCGGCTCGCCGAGGACGGCGCGGACGTCGCGCTGACGTACCAGCACAACGCCGCGCGGGCGGCCGAGGTGGTCGAGCAGATCAAGGCCCTCGGCCGCCGCGCGCTGGCGATCCAGGCGGATTCGGCGGACGCCGGTGCGGTGTCGGCGGCGGTCCAGGCGACCGTCGCCGAGTTCGGCCGGCTCGACGTCCTGGTGAACAACGCGGGCGTCGGCTTCGTCGGCGCATTCACCGAGACCGCGCTCGAGGACGTCGACCGCGTGCTGGCGGTGAACGTCCGCGGCGTGTTCGCGGCCACCCAGGCCGCGGCCGGTGTCCTGGCCGACGGCGGCCGCGTGATCACGATCGGCAGCTGCGTCACCGACCGCGTACCCGGCCCGGGCATGGCGCTGTACGCGACCAGCAAGGCGGCGATGGTCGGCCTGACCAAGGCGCTGGCCCGCGAGCTGGGCCCGCGCGGCATCACGGTCAACCTGGTCCACCCGGGCCCGACGGACACGGACATGAACCCGGCCGACGGCCCGTACGCGGCGGACCAGCGCGCCCTGACGGCGTTCGACCGCTACGGCAAGCCGTCCGAGGTCGCCGCGGCGGTGTCCTACCTGGCCGCGCCGGCCAGCGCGTACGTGACGGCGGCGGTGTTGTCCGTGGACGGCGGCCACGCGGCCTAACCGGAGTAGAGCCCGATCTCCCGGGCGAGGTCGGCGAGCATCGCCTCGAACAGGACGTCCGGTTTGGACATCGGGATCGGGTAGTTGCCGAAGACCTCGAGCGTGACGTGCCCGTAGATCCGGGCCCAGAACTGGATCATCAGGTACGTCACGCCGAGGTCGATCTTTTCGACGGGCACGCCCTGATCGGATCCGACGAGCACGGTGACCAGCGACTCCTGGAAGGTCTTCAGGTCGTCCCGCAGCTCGTCGGGCACGCCGCTGGCCGACGGCAGCACGATGTCGTGCCGCGCGAGCACCCGCCCGGCGGCGGCGAGGAAGATCCGCCCGAACGGCTCGTCGACCCGGCTCAGGGCACTCCCCGACGTCGACCCGATCCCGCCGGTCGGCGACGCGAAGACCAGCGTGAATTCCTTCGTGTGGGTGAGCGCCCACCGCCGGAAACCCTTGCAGATGGCGAACAGCTGCAGCACGCCGTCGTCCGGCAGCTCGGCGATCTCCTCGGCGAGGTCGTCGGCCAGGTCGGCGCAGACATCCAGCCGCAGGTTCTCGACGAGGTCGTCACGCGACTCGTAGTACCGGTAGAGCGCGGGCGCGGTGATCCCCAGCTCCCGCGCGATGGCGCGCAGGGTGACCGCCTCCGGCCCCTGCTCGACGAGCAGTTTCCGGGCCGTCCGCCGGATGTCCTGTTCGGTAGCCGCACGCGCGCGACCCCTCCGCGTGGGGTTGCTCATCCGAACAGTCTAGGTGGTTGGTACGACAGATTTTGCATTAACACGATGTCCGCAGTAACGAAAAGGTGCAGCTCAGGCCCGCGCCTTGAAGTTGGTTGGCCAGCCGGTCGCCGGCCGGGCCTGGGGTCGTATCCGAGGAACTTCCCCGAAACTGTCGGACCGGTGTGCCACACTCGGTCGTCGTACGGTTACTGACGTGAACAGGGGAGGTTCGCGTGTCGAGTCCTGAGCAACTACTGGCGAGCTTCGACGCCAAGATCGCCGAGGCCAAGCAGCGGGGCGACCGGATGCAGGCCGAGCTGGCGGCGGTCTCGGTGTCCGAGCGCAGCCAGGACGGCCAGATCGCGGTCAAGGTCAACCACCTCGGCAACCTCGTCGGCCTGGAGATCGGGCACGCGGTGCGGGAGAAGGCGAACCTCGCCGACGAGATCCTGCGGACCGTCCAGCGCGCGCAGAGCAAGCTGGCGGGTGCTGTGCAGGCCGGGATGCCCTCGATCGCGGGCACCGAGACCATGAGCGAGCTGGTCCAGCAGCTCCAGCACGAATTCCCGGAGCCGGAGCCGCAAGGCTTCGTGGACGGTGGCTCCGCGGCGCTCGCGAGCGACGGGGCGCGCTTCGTCGTCGCCGAGGAAGAGCCGCAGCTGAAGCCGAAACCGGCGCCACCGCGTCCCGCACCCGAGGCGGGCACCGACGACGACTACTTCGGCGACGGCGACTACTTGCGCTGACCAGAGCGACGAGGGAGGGGAGACCGTGAACGACCCGCAGGCGGACATCCGGATCAAGCCGGAGGAGTTGCTGTCCCACGCGAAGAAGCTCGAACCGTTCGTCGACCGGTTCGCGAAGACGCTGGACGCGGCGGCCCAGGTCGTCGACCCGATGGCGTTCGGCCTCATCGGCCAGGCCTGCGGTCTCGGCGCGCTGTGCGGCGTCGCCCAGACCTTGGGAAGCGACTCCATCGGCCACGCGAAGAACGTGGCCCAGGAGCAGATCGACCGCGTGCGCACCTGGTCCCAGCACGTCGACTGGCGCGAGCAGGACGTCAAGGCGAGCTTGGAAGGTATCCACCTTGACTGAGAACGCGTTGGTGACGGAAGCCAAGAAGAAGGTCGACGAAGGGTCCTCGGCGCTCGAAGGTGCCGGGATGGCGCAGGACTTCTGGGACGCGGCGGCGAAAGCGGCTGACGACGACTGGACCGAAGGCCTGCTGAACCTCGGCTTCGGCGCCGCCGGCGTCATGGAGTTCGTCCAGGATCCGATCGCCGGTTTGGCGAGCATGGGGCTCGGGTGGCTGATCGAGCACGTCGAGGTCTTGCGTGCTCCGCTCGACTGGGTGACCGGGAACCAAGAACAGCTCGACGTCATGCAGGAGACGTGGAGCGGCATCAGCGACGAGATCGACGCCGTCGCCAAGGATCTCCTGGACACGGTCAAGGCGGACAGCGCGGAGTGGCAGGGCCAGGGTGCGGACGCTTATCGCGCCTTCACCGCCGAGCTCGGTGACATGTACTCCGGGGTCGCGGGCGGCGCGAAGGCCATCTCCGTGCTGATCGACGTCTGCAAGAGCATCCTGAACGTCGTGCGCAGCGTGCTGCGGGACCTGCTCACGGAATGCATCGGCAAGCTGATCAGCATCCTGCTGCGATACCCGGGCCCCGCCGCGCCAGCCGGCGTGGCCGGCGAAGGCACGGCCGAGATCGTCAAGTGCGGCCGGCGGATGTCGGAATGGCTGCAGAAGCTCGTGCGGGCCTTCCGGAAGGGCATCAGCCAGTTCAACCACCTGAGCGGGTTGTTCCGCACCGTTGGCCAGAAGCTGCTCGCGGCGCTGCAGGACGCGGCTCGCGCGGCGCCGGGCATCTTCAAGAACGGCATCCAGGAGCTACCCAAGGCACTCGGTGAAGAAGCCGGGAAGGAAGCGGGCAAGAAAGCCGCGGGCGGCTACGACGAAGCCGACAAGGAGTACCGCGAGAACCACTACAACGAGAAGAAGCCCGAGGCCGTCTTCCAGCAGCAGGGCGGCCGACGCATCTCCGGCTCGATCTAGCCGCCGTGGCGTCGACAACTCCCGGCGGGCCGGAAACGGCCGTGGTGCGGGTCCGGCTGCCGATCCACCATCACCCGTCCGTGCTGCGGACGACCGCCGGGTGCCTGGCGTTCCTCGGCCTCGCGCCCGCCGTCGCGGCCGGACTGCTGGTGTGGGCGCGCAGCCACGACCCGGTCGCGCGCCTGGTGGCGCCCGCGCTCGGCGTGCTGGCGATGCTGTGCTTCTGCAGCGGGCCGATCATGCGGTGGTACATGCGCCGCAACGGCTCGTTGGTGACGGCGACGGTCGAATTCGGCCCCGACGGGTTCCGGCAGCCGCTCGAAGACAAGACGACGCTCGTCCTGCCCTGGGCGGACGTCCGCCGCTTCGACTTCCGCGGAGGACAGTCCGACGGCCGGGTCGCGCTCGCCGTTTCGCTGGTGGACGAGGAGGCGATCCGGAACCTGAACCCCGACTGCCGGAACAAGTCCGAAGACGGCTTCATCCTGTCGTCGGCGATGGTCCGGGAAGAGGCCGAAAAGGCGTCGGCGGCGATCGAACGGTACCGCCCCGGGCTCGTTCGCTGGACGTCCAAGAACGTCCGGCGCGGCGGCTTCGGCGTGCCGAACCCGGTGAAGCTGATGGTCAGGCGCTGGAGCGCGGACCAGGCGCGCACGCTCGTCCGTGCCGAGCAGGCTTCCGCCGGCCGGTTGTTCGTCCTGTGGGCGGCTTGGCCGGCCGTCATCGCCGACTTCGTGGCGCCGGCCTTCTACGACATCCCGCCGGGCATCCCGCTGCCGGTCGCCCTGGCGATCTGGGTACTGCTCTACCTGACGCGCTACCGGGGTGACTTCGGCGAATTCGCGCTGACCAGTGACGCGATCACCTGGCGGCCCAAGGAAGGTGACCCGGTCAGGGTGCGGCGCGCCGACCTCGCCCGGCTGACCGCCGTGCCCTCGGCGAAGCAGGCCACGCGCCACTACGTCTCTGTTCACGCGATCCTCCGCCGCGGCGAGGATCGGCCGTTGACGGCGAAGGTCTCCCCGGGCGCGGCCAAGAACGTGCTGCGGCTGGCAACCGCGTGAGTCGGCAGGGCTGGGCGCCGCCGACGCCGATCACTCGGGGGGCTACGTGATCGGCGCCGGCGACCTGATGCCCCGTCCGGCTCGCGCCGGTTGAGCACCGTCACCACGTCTCGCGTGATGACGCACCTGGAGAGCGGGACCGGTCCGTGAAGTGACGGCCGGGGGACGGACATCCCCCGATCGAGTGACGGGTATCCGCTGCTCGCATGATTGTCGCACTCAACGCTGGATAAGTTACAAAAACCTTCACTTTCCTCTTGCATACCCTTCCCGACCTGGTCGGACGGCTTTCGTGGGACAGTGCGGTATGAACTCCGACGTACTCGTTGTGGGATCCGCCAACGCCGACCTCGTCGTCGCCGTGGACCGGCGGCCCGCGGGTGGGGAGACCGTGCTGGGCGGGGACACCGTCCTCTCGCCGGGCGGCAAGGGGGCCAACACGGCGGTCGCGGCGGGCCGGCTCGGCGCGGACGTCGCCCTGCTCGGCGCCGTCGGCGACGATCCCTACGGCCGGCTGCTGCTCGACTCGCTGCGTGCCGCGGGCGTCGACACCGGGCTCGTCCGGACCAGCGAACGGCCGACCGGCATCGCTTACATCACCGTCACCCCGGACGGCGAAAACGCGATCCTCGTCTCCCCCGGCGCCAACTCCAGCCTGGAGCCCGGTGACGTCGACGCCGTCTTCGACGGGGTCGAGGTCATGGTCGCCTCGCTCGAGGTGCCGCTGCCGACCGTCGAGCACGCCGTCGCGCGGGCCGCCGAAAAGGGCGTCAAAGTCCTGCTGAACCTGTCGCCGGCGGCCGAGCTTTCGCCCGAGACGCTCGCCAAGCTCGACGTCCTGCTGGTCAACGAACACGAAGCCGCCTGGCTGACCGGGCCCGGCGCCGACTTCCGGAAGCTGCTCGAACTCGGGCCGCGGGCCGCCGTCGTCACGCTGGGGGCGGCCGGCGCGGTCGTCGTCGAGGACGACGGGACCACCGAGGTCGCGTCGCCGGAAGTCGAGGCCGTCGACACCACCGGCGCCGGGGACGCCTTCGCGGGCGCGCTCGCCGCGTCGCTCGCCGACGGCGTGGACCTCGTCTCCGCGGCGAGGCGCGCGGTGCGCGTCGCGGCCTTCAGCGTCACGCGGGCCGGCGCGCAGCCGTCCTACCCGACCGCCGCCGACCTGGGGGAATGATCATCCGGGTGCCCGTGTTGCAGGTCACATGAGCGACTCGTTCGGCTCGGCCTGGTGGCGCGGCTATGCGGCTCAGCTGCGGGCGATCGCGGACGCACGCCGTCCCGACCGGCTCGCGATCATGCCGCTCGACGAAACCCTCAAGGCGCTCGGCAAGCAGACCGAGGTCGACGAAGGCGTCTACGACGTCCCGCTGGAGGGCGTCGTCGGCACGGTCGCCCGCGCCGGCGACTTCGACCGCGAGTTCCGGCCGCGCAACCGCGCGCTGCGCGACCGCTGGGAACGGCTGACGCGGACGACCGCCGACCTCCCGCCGGTGCGGCTGGTGCGCCTCTCCGACATGTTCTTCGTCGACGACGGCCACCACCGCGTCGCCATCGCCCGGGCCCGCGGCGCCACGAGCATCCGCGCGCGGGTCCGCTGGATCAGCACGGTCGCCTGCGCGCTGCGCTGCCTGACGCTCGCCGACCTGCCCTCGAAGACCGCCGAGCGGATGTTCCTCGAGCGCGTCCCGCTGCCTGACGATGTCCGCTTCGGGTTGTGGCTCGACGACCCGGCCGACTGGTTCCGGCTCGCCGACTCGGCCGAGGCCTGGGGTTTCCGCCGTATGCTGGCCGGACGGCCCGTGCGCAGCCGCGACGAATTGGCCGACTCCTGGTGGCACGAGGAGGTCCGGCCGGTGCTCGAGCAGGTACGGCAACGCGGTTTGTGCCCGCCACCACGAGATATCCAGACCTACCTGAGTTATGGTCTAGACCATGCCTGAGTTTGCTGCCGCCGCGTCCGAGCCTGATGCCGCCTCCGCGGGAACGAGTGCGTCGCCTGGATTCGATGCCGCCTCCGCGGTGAAGAATGCGGCCGAGCCGGTCGCCGCCGCGGGGTCCTTGTCCGGGGTCGCCGTCAGCCCCGGCCGCGCCAGTGGTCCGGTCGTCCGGGTCGCGGAGCCGCTCGGCGAGCCCGCCGCCACCCCGGCCCCGGCCGATCCGGCCGCCGAGGCCGCCCGGATCGTCCCCGCGGCCGCGATCGTCGCCGGCCGGCTGGAGAAGCAGGCCGAGACCGCCACCGGCGAGGCGGCGACGATCCTCATCACCACCGCGGCGATGGCGGCCGATCCGGCACTCGCGTCCCAGGCCGAGACGCTGGTCAAGACGCAGGGACTGCCCGCCGCGCGCGCCGTCTACCAGGCCGCGGAAGGGTTCGCCGAAGCGCTGGCCGCGGCCGGCGGGTACATGGCCGAGCGCGTCCGCGATGTCCGCGACGTGCGTGACCGGCTGATCGCGGAGCTGCTCGGCATCGCGCCGCCGGGAGTGCCCGAGCTGGCGTCGCCGAGCGTGCTCGTCGCCCGCGACCTCGCCCCGGCCGACACGGCCGGCCTCGACCCGGCGAAGGTCCTCGCCCTGGTCACCGAAGAAGGCGGCCCCACCAGCCACACCGCGATTCTGGCGCGGGCACTGGGCATCCCGGCCGTCGTGGCGGTGCGCGGCCTACTGGCCCTGGACGCGCAAGCGCTTGCGGTCGACGGCGACACGGGCACGGTCGAGGTCGCGGACCCGTCGGCCCCGGTCGTCACGGCAACGGTGGCCCAGCTCGCCGAGTGGAACGGCACGGGATCGACGGCCGACGGCCACCGCGTGAAGGTCTACGGCAACGTCGGCTCCCCGGCCGACGCCCAGGCCGCGGCCGACGCGGGCGCCGAGGGAGTCGGCCTGTTCCGCACCGAGTTCTGTTACCTGGACGCGTCGGACGAGCCGTCGGTAGCCGACCAGCGCGCGGCGTACACGGCGGTGCTTTCGCCGTTCCGCGGCAAGCCGGTGATCGTGCGGACCCTCGACGCGGGCGCCGACAAGCCCCTGGCGTTCCTGTCCCCGGAAGCCGAGCCGAACCCGGCACTGGGCGTGCGGGGCCTGCGCGTGGCGTTCGACCGCCCCGAGGTGCTGGACCGCCAGCTCGAGGCCATCGCGGGGGCGGCGGAGGACTCGGGCGCCGAGGTCTCGGTGATGGCCCCGATGGTCGCCACGGTCGAGGAAGCAGCCTGGTTCGCATCACGGGTACGCGCGGTGGGCATCGCGCGCGCCGGCGTGATGATCGAGATCCCGGCGGCGGCGCTGAGCGCCCGCGAAATCCTCGAAGCGGTGGACTTCGTCTCGGTGGGCACGAACGACCTGGCCCAGTACACGTTCGCGGCGGACCGGCAGCTCGGCGCGGTGGCCAAGCTGAACGACCCCTGGCAGCCAGGGCTGTTGCGCCTGCTGAAGCTGATCGGCGACGCAGCCAAGGCAACAGGCAAACCGGCAGGCGTCTGCGGCGAAGCGGCGGCCGACCCGAGGCTGGCCCTGGTCCTGGCGGGCTTGGGCCTGACGAGTTTGTCGATGAACGCCCCGGCAATCCGCGCGGTGGGAGCCAGCCTGGCGGCGGCCACGCTCGCCGAGTGCGAGGCGTTGGCGGAGGCAACCCTGGCAACGACGGACCCAGCATCCGCCCGAGCGGCGGCGCGCGCCTGAGGCCCTGACGCCCGGCGGTGACCTGGCCGCTCGCATCCGCGGCCAGGTCGCAGGAGACGCATGAGGTGCCGGAGGCGGGCGTTGGCCGGGGCGGTCCGCTTGGCCTGCCGCTGATCCGCTTGGCCTGCCGCCCGGTCTGCTCCGTGCGCGGCCGGCTGGCCCGTCCTCGGCCCGCCCTTCGCCCGGCCTGCCACTCGCGCCTGTTCGCTCATTTCGCTTCAGCGCGAATCATCCACCGGCCGCAGGGGCGCCCCCCACTTTCAGTCTATCGGTCATCACCGACAGTGCTGACCTGTGCGAACCTGGACCAGCGTGGTTGTCCACATTGATCGAGGGGTGTGGGCAACCCGCCCCAAGCTCGCGAAGACCGCCCCGAACCCGCCCGCCCCGCCACTCTTGGGGCGCGGGCCTTCTCCGCAAAAGATCCGGCCCGTTGTCGATCCCGCCCGAGCCCGCTCGACGAAGAGGTGAGAAGCGAAGCACCCCGAGTCGAGAGGACCTCACCATGACCGCCACCATCGCCGCCCCGGCCGGAGCCGGCGAGACCGGAGCCGCCCAGGCCGGAGCCGGCGCGGCCCAAGCCGTCAGGGCCGGGCGTCGGGAGTGGATCGGGCTGGCCGTGCTGGCTCTGCCGACCCTGCTCGTTTCGCTCGATGTCTTCGTCCTCGTCCTCGCCCTTCCGAAGATCGCCGCCGGGCTTCACGCCGATGGGACCCAGCAGCTCTGGATCATGGACACCTACGGCTTCATGGTCGCCGGGTTCATGGTCACCATGGGGACCCTCGGCGACCGGGTCGGGCGGCGGAAGCTACTGCTCATCGGGGCCGCCGCCTTCGGGCTTGCCTCCGTCGGCGCCGCCTTCGCCACCACTGCCGGGATGCTCATCGCCGCGCGGGCCGTGCTCGGGATCTCGGGCGCCACCCTCGCTCCTTCCACCCTTTCCCTGATCGGGACCCTCTTCAAGAACCCGCAGCAGCGGGCGCAGGCCATCGGGATCTGGGCCGGCTGCTTCACCGTCGGCGCCATCATCGGGCCGATGGTCGGCGGGCTGCTGCTCGAGCACTTCTGGTGGGGTTCGGTCTTCCTGCTGGGTGTCCCCGCCATGGTCCTGCTCCTCGTCATCGGCCCGAAGCTGCTGCCCGAATACCGCGACGAGCAGGCCGGCCGGGTCGACCTCCCCAGCGTCTTCCTCTCACTCGCCGCGATCCTGCCCGCCGTCTACGGCGTCAAGGAACTCGCCCGCGATGGCTTCCACCCCGTTCCGGCCGCCGCCCTCGTCGTCGGCCTGGGTGTCGGGTACGTCTTCTGCCGGCGGCAACGCGCCCTGAAAGACCCGCTCGTCGACTTCAGCCTCTTCGCCGCGAAGGCCTTCCGCACCACGCTCGGCGGGATGCTCCTGTTCAGCATGCTCGGCGGTACCACCATGCTCTTCACCGCGCAGTTCCTGCAGGTCGCGCAGCACCTCTCGCCGGTCGGGGCCGCGCTCGGGCTGCTGCCCGGGATGGCCGCCTCCACCGTCAGCTTCCTCGCCGCGCCGCACCTCGCGCGCCGGATCCGGCAGCACGTCCTCATCGCCGGTGGGGTTGCCCTGGCCGCGGCCGGCATGGCTGTCCTCGCCCTTGCCGACCCCTCGGCCGGGCCGGGGTGGCCCGCGCTCGGGTTCGCCGTGACCTCGCTGGGCGTCGGGCCGATGGTTGCCCTCGGCACGGACCTCGTCGTCGGCTCGGTTCCGGAGCGCAAGGCGGGCGCCGCCGCGTCGCTCGCGCAGACCGTCAACGAGTTCGGCTACGCCATCGGCATCGCGACGGTCGGGACCCTGGGCAACGCCGTCGTCCGCGCGCACGGCTTCGCCGCCGGCCTGCACGTCGTCGCCGGGCTCGCCGCCGTCGCCTTTGCCGCCCTCGTCTGGTTCGTGGCGCGGAACCTGCGGACCGCCTGACGACGGCGAAGGCCTCCCCACCCGATGCCTGGGTGGGGAGGCCTTCTTTGACGCCGGGGGCAGAGGGGCCCCGGCTAGCCGAAAAGCCCGCGCCGCGGGTGCCGGACGACCAGCGAACCGCCGTGGACCCGGCCGCTCAGCACGTAGCGGGGGTTGCCCATCCGCCCGTTGCTGTGCGTCTTGTCCTCCATCGAGCCGAACTTGACGTCACCGATCGCGTTGAGGTCCACCGCCGCGTGCTCCGGGATGATGATCTCGACCGAGCCCCACTTGGCGTCCAGCTCGATGTGCACCACCGGCGACTGGACCTGGGCCTCGGTGAAGTCCAGCTTCGTCGAGCCGTACTTGTTGCGCACGACCAGCTGGGACGGCACCAGCCACGGCCCGCCGCGGTGCAGCGACGAGTACTTCGCGTTCAGCTCGACGCGCCGCCCGGTCGGGTAGCCGCCGTAGCCCGCCGGAGCCGCGTACGCCGGGGCGGCGGCGAGCGCCGCGGCCGGGTGGTAGAGGCCGGCGAGGTCGGCCAGCACGGTGTTCAGCTCGCCGCGCGTCCTCGACGCGAGCGCGCGGTCGGTGCGTTCGGTGAATTCGTCGAGGTCGATCATGCCGCGGCCGATCGCCTTCTGCAGCACGCCGACGACGTGCTCGCGCTCGTCGTCCGACACCCGGAGATCGCGCTCGCTCAACGGCTTGGTTTCGGTCACCGGTTCCGCCGCCGCGGTCTCTTCCTCGCCCATGTCCACGATGGTAGAACTGGATTCCACCAGGGAGATCGGGGGAAAACCCTGAACGGACCCGTAGTCCGCGCCGCTGCCGTCGTCGCGGCCGCCGTCCTGCTGTCCGCGTGCACCAACAAACTCCCGGCGCCGCCTCCGCCGCCGGCTCCGCTGGCGGAACTCTCCGGCATCCAGGCGACCGGCGGAATCGGCGTCACCGCGTTGCTGCCGACCGCCGGCCCCACCCTGTTCGACGCCGACCGCGGCGCCGCGGCCACTCCGCCCGGCTACCCCGGCGGTGACGTCCGGCTGGACGTCGTGCGGGCCGGGAAGCACGTCGTCCTGACGGTCCGGCCGCCGTACACCCAGGACGCCGAGCCCTCCGAAATCCTCGAGTACACCGGGCCGTCGAGCCCGCCGAGGTCCCTCGGCCGGGCCTGGTCGGCCGCCCCCGCCGCCGACGGCGAAGGCGTGTGGCTGATCCGGCAGGACGGGCCGGACGACTGCCGTCTGCAGCACGTCTCGTTCGCCGGAGGCGAGCTCGGCCGCGGCCAGTCCGCCAGCTGCCGCACGCAGGTGCGGACCGAGACGAAACACGGCCTGCTGATCACCATCAACGCCGGTGCCGCCGAGTCGACCGACGCCTTGATCGAACCGGCGACCGCCCGCACGGTCCGGCAGGCGCCGCGGATCCTCGGCGCCGCCGGTGACTGGCTGCTGCTCGACGGCCTGACCGATCTGACCCTGGTCGACCTGCGGGACAACAGCAGCCAGAAGCTCAGCCGGCCTTCGATCGGCCCGGCGCCCACCGTGGTGCCCTCGCGCGAAGGAGCGATCTGGGCCGTCGACTTCGCGAACCCCACCTACCGCAACACCAGCACGCAGGTCCGGGACATCTGGCTGCTGCGCCCGGACGGGCCGACCTGGGACCATTCCCCCGGGATGCCGTTCGTCACCGAGCACCTCAACCGCGGCGGCGGCTTCGGCTGGTCGGCGGCCGGCGACCTCGTGCTCGCCGACCGCGTCCTGGCCGCCTGGCATCCCGGCGAACCGCAGTGGCGCCTGAGCCAGACCGCCTTGCCGGCGGGCAACTGGTCGGGCTTCGCGGTCCTGCCCTAAGGGTCACTCCTCGTCGAGGCCGTGCTCGATCGCGTACCGGGCCAGCTCGACGCGGTTGTGCAGCTGCAGCTTCCGCAGCGTCGACTGCACGTGGTTCTCCACCGTCCGGTGCGACAGCACGAGCCGCTCGGCGATCTGGCGCGCGGTCAGCCCCTTGGCGACCAGGCGCAGGACGTCGGTTTCGCGCTCGGTCAGCCGGGGTGGCTCGGCGCCCGCGGTGTCCTCGGCGGAGGCGTCGGCCATCCGCCGGTACTCGCCGAGCACCAGGCCGGCCAGGCCCGCGGTGAACACCGGGTCGCCGGCCGCGGTCCGGTGGACGGCGTCGACCAGCTCCACCGCGGACGCCGACTTGACCAGGTAGCCGGACGCGCCCGCCTTCACCGCTTCCAGGACGTCCTTGTGCTCGCCGCTCGCCGAGAGCACCAGCACCTTCGTCGACGGCAGTGCCGCGGTGATCTCGCGGGTCGCGTCCACGCCGGACGTGGTGCCGAGGTTGAGGTCCATGAGGACGACGTCCGGTTGCACGGTGCGCGCGATCCGCACCGCCGCGTCGGCGTCCGGTGCGGTGGCCCGCACGTCGAAGCCGTGTTCGGTGAGGTCGCGGGCCACCCCGTCGCGCCACATCGGGTGGTCGTCGACCACCATCACGGAGATCCGCGGTTCGTCGCTCATCTCGCACCCCTCGTGCTCGGCACCCTGACCTCCCACTCCGTGCCCCGGCCGGGCCCGGTGTCGAGGGTCGCGCTCCCCCCGAGATCGCGGACCCGCCCCCGGATGGATTCCACCACGCCGAGGTGCCCGTTCGCGGCCGCTTGCTCGAGAATGCCGTCCGGTATGCCCGGTCCGTCGTCGCGGATGCTGACCACGACCTCGTCGCCGAGGTCCTCCAGCAGCACCCAGGCGTGCGCGTCCGGGCCCGCGTGCTTCTCCACGTTCGACAGGGCTTCGCGGGTCACGGCGACCAGTTCGCCGGTGACGTGCGCCGGCAGCTCGACGTCGTCCGCCGGGGTCGAGACCTGCACCGACGGCGTCGCGAGCAGCTGCAGCGCGGCACGCAGGCTCATCTTGCCGCTGTCGTTCGGCTTCGCCGGCTCGGTCGTCACCAGCGACCGCAGCGCGATCTCCTGCTCGCCGGCCAGCCGGGCCAGCTCCGCCGCTTCGCCGCCGACCTCGTTGCCACGCTTGCGGACCCGCGCGAGCACCTGCAGCACGCTGTCGTGGATCGAACGCGCCAGCCGCTCCCGCTCGGCCGTCGCCGCTTCCTTGCGCAGCGCCTGCTCCAGCCGCGTCGCCGACCGGCGGGCCATCGTCGAGGCCATGCCGACGAGCAGCCCGGCGGCGGCGAGCAGCACGCCGTCGCGGGCGACGTCGAGGTCGAACTTCTCCCGGGCCAGTGCGGTCGCCACGCCGACGACCAACCCGGCGGTCACCCCGCCGGCCGCACCGAACCGCGCGCCCGCGGCGACCGGTGGCACGGCAGCCCACACCGTGGTGATGAGCGGGACGTTCAGCGCGAACTGCGCGTCGCTGAGCACCCACGGCGAGGTCAGCAGCAGCCCGGTGGTGAACACGAGGTCGAAGACGACGAGTGCCGGCGGCCGGGTCCGCTCGCGCAGGTAGAGGAAGCTGCTCACGACCGACCACACGGCCATCACGCCGAGGATCGTCCACGCCAGCCACTCGCGCCGGTACTCACCGCTCTGGACGATCACCGTGCCGCAGGCGAACGCCCAGGTGAGCAGGCGGAAGGCGAGCACGCCCCGCCACATGGGCGTGACCGGGTCGGGCGTGCGCCGGACGGTCACTTCTTGTCGTCGTCATCGCCACGGGTCGCCACCGTGGCGGTCGGGGTTCCGGGCTCGGCGTCGTTCGGCTGCGCGGCCTGGTCCTTGAGGACGTTCACCTCGGCCGGGTCCGGGTTCTCCTCGTGCAGCAGGGACCGGACGCCGGCGTTGAGCACGGCGAGGATCGGGACCGCCATCAGCGCACCCGCGATCCCGCCCACGACGAGGCCGACGGTGATGGCGAGGACGACGGAGAGCGGGTGCAGCTTCACCGCGCGCCCGAGCAGCAGCGGCTGCAGCACGTGGCTCTCCAGTTGCATCACGCCGATCACGATGGCCAGCACGATCACCGCGCCGATGAAGCCGTTGGTGACGAGGGCGATCAGCACCGCGACCCCGCCGGTGAGAACCGCGCCGATGATCGGGATGAACGCACCGAGGAACACCAGCGTGGCCAGCGGGATCACCAGCGGCACGCCCACGATCCACAGCCCGACGCCGATGCCGACGGCGTCGACGACCGCCACGGCCGCCGTCGCCCGCACGTAGCTGACCAGCGACGCGAACCCGCGGCGCCCGGCGACGTCGACGCGGTTGCGGACCCGGCCGGGCGCGACGCGGACGAGGAACGTCCAGATGCCCTCGCCGCCGCTGAGGAAGAAGATGGTGATGAAGAGCGTGAGCAGGAAGCCGGTGACGATCTCGCCGACCGTGCCCGCCGTCGTCAGCGCCGTGTCGGTGAGCCAGCTCTGGTTGTTCTGCAGGAACCCGAAGACCTGGTTGATGAACTCCTGGATCTGCTCCTGGCGCAGGTGCACCGGGCCGTTGATCAGCCATTCCTTGATCTGGTTGAGGCTCTCGTTGAGCTGCCGCTGCAGCTGGGGCAGGCCACTCGAGAACTGCGTGACGACGAACGTCAGCAGACCGCCCAGCACGGCGAGCCCGGCGATCAGCACGATCGCCGTCGCGAGTCCCCGCGGGAACCGGACCGCCACGAGCTTCTGCACGGCCGGCGCGAGGAGCGCCGAGAGGAGCAGGGCGATGCCCAGCGGGATCACGACGACGGACAGGCGCCCGATCACCCAGCCCACGACGTACAACGCCGCGGCCACTACGATCAACCGCCACGCGAGTGCGGCACTTATGCGTAGGCCCCGGGGAATCAGCCCGGTGACGTCCTCGTGCTCCGGCAGGAACTGGTCTTCGCGTCGCGCGTGGGTCACCGGCTCACCGTAGCGGCTGGACCGCCCGATTCAGCCCCTTTCCCGCGGCCGCGTCCGACACGCGTGGCGGCCAGGCATGATCACCGACCGTCAAATCGGGCTACACCGTGTGTCTTTCACACGATGGGGGCATCAAGTCGTGTCGAGGGTGCGCGACGCGGCGCCAATTTGATTAGGTCGCTTCCGCAACGGCCGGATCACGAACCAAGCACGAGGAGACGACGAGTGGCGAACACCGCGACGAACGAGGGGCAGGGCGCGAACCGCGTCGGCCGTCTCGTGTCGCGTGCGCTGCTCGTGCTCGGCGGTGCGGTGGTGGGCACCACCGCCGCATGGCTCGTCTCCGGCGCCAGCGCTTCCGCGGACACCGTCGAGGTCGGCACGGCCTCCGTTGCCCCGGTCGCCGACGCCGCAGACGGCAGTCTCGGCGACGCGAACCACGGTGCGGCGCACTTCGCGGGTGACATCGCCGGCGCGGCTTGCCACCAGGACGCGACGACGTGGAGCGAGCCCCAGGCTCCGCGTCCGTGCGGCCGCACCCTTCAGCACGAGGTCTCCGAGCGCGTCAGCGACTCGGTCACGGACCTCGCCGACGACGCCGTGCTGAGCCCGGCTCACCGCACCGCCGGCGCGCTCGAGCACATCGCGCGCAAGCCGGAGGACACCCGCCAGGTCATCGAGGAGACCATCGCCCCGGCGCCGGCGCCGGCCACGGACTTCGGCCGCCAGGTGTGGCAGCTGCTCGACCCGGCCGGCCACGGCGACCTGGTCCCGCTTCCCGTCCTCCCGGGCCTCGCCCCGGTCGAGGAGGAGCCGGTGACCTCCGGCGCCGGTCAGCCGGCGGGTACGCCCGCCGTCTCGACCGTCGAACTTCCCGCCGCTCTGCGAGCCGCGCTCGCGATGCCGGCGGGTTGGCAGCACGACGACGTCACCGGTGCCGCGGGTCACGCCCGCGACGGGCACCGTGATCTGCCGTCGCCGCTGTCCCCGGCGCAGCTTCCGGTTGCGCCTGCTGTCCCCACCGCCCCGGGTGGCACCACGGCCCCCGGTGGACACCTCGACGGGTTCAACTTCGGCGTCCCCTTCTGGACGACCGAAGCCGTCGACACCGCCGTCGCGGCGATGAGCCGCGCCGGCCTGCGCCACTCGATGCGCACTCCGGGCGAGCAGCCCGGCGTCACTCCTGACTGAACACCTCCCTTCACGGGTCGCTGACGCGTCCACATCCGTCCTTCTCTGACGGCTTGGCGTCCGCGCAATACCCGTGACACGGCGGTGCGCTTTCTCGCGCCCGCACGAAGTCCCTTCCCCCCTCGGTGCGCTCGACACCATCCCCTTTCGACGAGCGCACCGCCATAAGCCCGCAAGGGAACCCGAAATAAAGGAGAAAAACCCCATGCAGACGTGGGCAAAGCGCGGACTCCAGACCGCATTTGTCACGGGTGGGTTGCTGATGCTGGGCACCGGCATCGCCTCGGCTGACGAGAACGTCAGCCCTGACACCCCTGCCTCACCGCTCGACCTGAACGTCACGGCTCCGATCCAGGAAGCCAACAACGCGGTCGGCACCCCGTTCGGCCAGCTGGACCTGCCCGCCGGGCAGACGGAGCTGAGCACCAAGCCGGTCACCAAGGCCGCGAACGAGGCTGCGAAGCAGCTCGACGACGCGAGCCCGATCAGCCAGAGCACCCTCGGCGGTGCCACCAAGGCCGACGGCGCGGGCGCCTTCACCCCGGGGCACAACAACCTCAAGGGCAACAAGGTCACGGGCGACGTCGTCGTCCCGATCCAGATCGTCGACAACGCGATCGGCGTGATCGGCGACGCGAACGTCGCCGGCGGGAACCACTCGCAGACCTGGAGCCACGACCAGGACGTCAAGACGACCGGCCAGGGCTCCAGCCTCGCGGGCAACGCCGTCGTCCTCGACTGGGCGCTCCCCGTCCAGATCGCCGGCAACGGCGGCGGGGTCGCCGGCGGCACCGGCCGCGTGACCGGTGGGTCGGCCAGCCAGAGCACCACCGAGACCGGCGACGTCGACACCGACGGCGACGGCTCCGCGCTCTCCGGCAACGTGGTGGCGGGCCAGTTCGCCACCCCGGTGCAGGTGACCGGCAACGCCGCTTCCTACCTGCTCGGCAACGGGCAGAGCCACGGCTACTCCGCCGACACGGTCGCCACCTCCGGTGGCTCGCTGCTGAGCTCCGGCGACCAGGCCTCCGGGTCGGGCAACGTGGTCGGCGCGCCGATCGCCCTGCCGGTCAAGTTCAACTGCAACTCCGGTGCGGTGTGGGGCTCGCTGTCGAACTCCGACGGCTGCAACACCTCCGCCGACGCCACCGCCGGTGCCACCCGCAAGGGCAGCCTCGGCATCCCGACCTACCTCGAGACCAGCGGCGACGACTCGTTCCTGTCGGGCAACGGCGGGGCCGCCTCGCTGTCCCCGATCGCGAACGTCGCGGGTGTCGCGGGCTCGTGGATCGGCAACGCCTCGGCGGGCATCCCCAACGCCGGCAGTTCCTCCAGCACTGTCGACTCGGGTGGCTTCGTCAAGACCACCGGTGACGACTCGAGCGGGTCGGGCAACGTCCTCAACCCGTCGGTCGCGCTTCCGGTCGAGGCCTTCGGCATCGGTGGCACCTACATCGGCCAGGCCGACGCCGCGCACGACAACACGACCGACGCCAACGCCGGCAACGGCAGCTACACCAAGGGCAACGGCGCCGTCCTCGGCGGCAACATCGTCAACACCCAGGCCGCGGGCGCGCCCGAGGTCTTCGGCATCGGCGGCAGCCACATCGGCAACGCCTCCGGCAAGGCGACCGAGGACAAGACGGTCACCGCCGGGGCGTACGACGGCACGCAGGGCGCCAACTCGTCCGGCTCGGGCAACGTCGTCCAGGTGCCGGTGGGCCTGCCCGCCGAGGTCTTCGGCATCGGTGGCTCGTTCATCGGCCAGGGCTCCGGCGCGGCCGACGAGACCAAGGTCGTCTCCGGCGGCGGCGGTGGCAGCACCGTGGACGACGGCGGCTTCCTGAGCTCGAACCTGGGCACCGTCCCGGTGTCGACCCCGGTGCAGGCCGCCAACATCGGTGGCGCCTTCATCGGCCAGGGCCACGGCAAGGGCTCGACCGACACGACGTCCAACGCGGGCGGCGACGTCAAGGCCCACGGCCCGGCGGGTGCCGGCGCGGGCAACATCATCGAAGCCCCGGTCGCGCTGCCCGTGCAGGCGATGGGCGTCGGTGGCGCCCTCGGCGGCATCGGCACCGGTGAGAACGACAACATCACCGACGCGACGGCGGGCGGCGACGCCGTGACCGACGGCCGCGACGGTGCGCTGACCGGCAACATCGTGAAGGCCCCGATCGCGGGCGCCGGCTCGGTCTTCGGCGACGGGATCGCCGGGGCCGCGCTGGGCACCGGCAAGGGCACCAACGACGTCGAGTCGGAGGCGGGCGGCGACGCCACCACCAGTGGCGACCGCGGCAGCGTGGCCGGCAACATCATCGGCGTCGACCCGCTGGCGGTGGCGCAGGTCTTCGGTGACGCCGTCAGCGTCGCGGGTGTCGCCAAGGGCACCGGCGTCAACATGACCGAGGTCGAGAACTCGGGCGACGACACCACCTCCGGTGTCGAAGGCGCGATCTCCGGCAACATCCTCGACCTGCCGGTGACCGCGATCGCGCAGCTGTTCGGCGACGCGGTGACCGTGGGCGGCGTGGCGAACGCCGTCGGCGACAACACGCTGACCACGGAGAACGGCGGCAAGGCCGTCACCGCGGGCGACCAGTCCGCACTGTCGGGCATCAACGCCTACCACGCGTTCGTGCTCCCGGTGCAGATCTTCGGCGTGCCGCTGGAGCTGCTCGGGGCCGCCACCGCCCACGCGACCGACATGACGAGCATCGACGAGGAGGCCGCGGACCCGATCGCGTTCCCGGCCGAGGGTTCGGAGCTGGCGGCCGACGAGCTGCCGTCGCTGGCCGCGCTCCGCAGCGGCCTGCCCACCACGGGCGGCGTGCCGTCGGTGGACGGGCTGATGGGCAAGCTGCCCGTCGCCGGCCTGGCCGGCGGGCTGCCGTCGCTGGACTCGCTGACCGGTCTGCTGCAGACGAGCAGCCTGTCCACCCAGGGGCTGCCCACCCAGGGCCTGCCCATGCGGGGGCTGCCCATGGTGACCGGGCTCGCCAGCAACGTGCCGACCGACGGGCTGCCCACCCAGGGCCTGCCCGCGCTGCCGGTCGCGGCTCCGCTGGCCACCGAGCGCGCCGACGTGCCGCCGGTGACCAGCCCGCTGTCGGGTGTTTCCGGTCTGGCGCACCTGCCGGCTCCGGCGCTGCCCACCGCTTCGGCGCTGCCGGTGAACGGCCTGTCGTCGCTGGGCTCCCTCGGGGGCCACGGCACCGAGCGTGCGGACGTGCCGGCCGCCGGCCTGCCCGTCGCCGCGCCGGCGCTGCCGGCCTTGGGTGGCGTTCCGGCGCTGCCGAAGCCGGCCCTGCCGGCGCTGCCCGCGGCCCTGCCCGCGGTGAACGGCCTGTCGTCGCTGGGCTCCCTCGGGGGCCACGGCACCGAGCGTGCGGACGTGCCGGCCGCCGGCCTGCCCCTCGAGGCCCCGGCCCTGCCGGTCGCCCTGCCGACCACGCTGCCGACGGCCCTGCCGGCCGCCCCGGCCGTGCCGGTGAACGCCAAGCTGCCGGTGCTGGACAGCACCCCGCAGGTTCCGGCGATGTCGGGCCTGGACTCCACCGGCTTCCTCGCGAAGCTGATGGGCCTGGTCAAGCGCAAGTAGTAGTGCGGTGAAGCCGGCGGGTTCTCGCAGAACCGGGGACCCGCCGGCCCACGATCCCCGCTGTCACGGCGGCCGGCGCTCCACCGCGCCGCGAGGGCGACCTCGCACGGAGCGCTCCGGCGACGTGACCGCGGACGCGGGCCACCCGCGAACACCGAATAGCGCTCCTTCCCTGGAGACGACGAGCCCCAGGAGCCACCCGGCTCCTGGGGCTCGCTCGCGTCTCGAGGCAGCTCAGGAGAACTGGAGAGACCGCTTCGCCAGGCCGTGCCAGAAGCCGTCGATCACCGTGCGGCCGGAGCTCTCGGCCGAGGTGGCGCCGAGGGAGACGAACAGCGGCGCGAAGTGCTCGATCCGCGGGTGCGCGAGCGTCGCCGCCGGCGCCTTGTGCCGGAAGTCGAGCAGCGTGTCGACGTCGCCGCTGCGCAGGACCTCGTCACCCCAGTGGTCGAACTCGGCCGACCACGACGGCGGCGTTCCGTCGGTGGCGCGGGCCATGCCGCTCAGGTTGTGGGTGAAGAAGCCGCTGCCGATGATCAGCACGCCTTCGTCGCGCAACGGCGCGAGCTTGCGGCCGACGTCGAACAGCTCCTGCGGGTCGAGCGAGGGCATCGAGACCTGCAGCACCGGGATGTCGGCGGCCGGGAACATCTCCACCAGCGGCACGTAGGCGCCGTGGTCCAGGCCGCGCTCCGGGGCGTCGTGCACCGGCGTCTCGGTGGAGCGGAGCAGCTTCCGGACCTTCGCCGCCAGCTCCGGCGCGCCGGGAGCCGCGTACTGCACCTGGTAGTAGCGCTCGGGGAAGCCCCAGAAGTCGTACACGAGCGGCACCGTCGTCGTCGCCCCGATGGTCAGCGGCGCCTCTTCCCAGTGAGCCGACACGACCAGGATCGCGCGGGGCTTCGGCAGGTCGGCGGACCAGTCGGCGAGCTGACGGGTCCAGGTGGCGTCGTCGGCGAGCGGCGGGGCGCCGTGGCTGAGGTAGAGAACCGGGGTGCGGGTCATCGAGCGCTCCAGTGCTTGAAAGTTCAACTACTAGAGTATCCGACGCCGGCGTGCCCCGGGATATTCCTCAGGCAGCTTCGAGGTTCGCGGCGCACCGTTCCAGGGTCCGCAGCGTGGTGCGGTAGTCGTCGTCGCTGATCCCCTCGACGGCCTTCGCGCGGAACTCCTCGATGCGCGTTTCGACGCGGGCGTGGGCTTCGCGGCCGTCCGCGGTCAGGACGCCGTCCCCGGCGACCCAGCCGCGAGCGCGCAGGTCGGCCACTTTCGGCGCCATCGAACCCTCGCCGGCGGCGAACGGCGCCATCGCCGTGTCGACCTGCTCCGGCGTGCGGGCTCCGAGGGCGATCGTGTTGAGTACCTGCCAGTGCCGGCGGGTCAGCGACTCCGCGTCGAGGGCCTGGGCCATGGAGGATTCGAGGAGCTCGTGGAGGTGGCGAAGCCACCAGCCGAGGGGTTTCATGAGGACTCCGACATGTCAATGAGCAACTGCATGTAAAAGTACATGTAGTTCGGAGGTGGAGCAACCATGCCGGACGCCGTGGCCGACGTCGAGCGCGCCATGATCGCGATCCGCCGCAGCCAGCAGCGGCGCGCCCTCAGCCGGATCGGCAAGGCGAGAGGCCGCGGCGCGCACGACCCGGTGTTCGAGCTGCTCGACGTCGTCGAAGAGCTCGCCGAGCGCGGGGAACCCAGCACGGTGACGGCCTTGAGCGCGGCACTGGGCGTCGACCAGCCACGCGCCAGCCGGCTCGTGGCACGCGCGGTCGAGCAGGGGCTGCTGCGCCGCGAAGCCGATCAGCGCGACGGACGGCGTGCGGTGCTCGTGCCGACCGGAACCGGCCAGGCGCACCTCGACGAGATGCACGCCTTCCGCCGCGGGGTCTTCGCCGAGGTCATGGAGGACTGGCCGGACGAGGACCGCGAGAACTTCGGCCGGCTCCTCACGGCGTTCGTCCGCGGGTACAGCGCTCTCGGCTAGTTCTGCAGCTGGTCGTGCGAGAGGTCCACGAAGCGGCTGTAGTGCAGCTGGTGCGCGACGGTGATCGTCGCCGTCGGCCCGGCGCGGTGCTTCGCGATGATCAGGTCCGCCTCGCCCGCGCGCGGGTCGTCCCGCTCCCAGGCGTCCGGGCGGTTGACCAGGATGACGAGGTCGGCGTCCTGCTCCAGTGAGCCGGACTCACGCAGGTCGGACAGCATCGGGCGCTTGTCCGTGCGCTGTTCCGGACCACGGTTCAGCTGGCTGATCGCGATCACCGGGACCTCGATCTCCTTCGCCAGCAGCTTCATCTGCCGGGAGAACTCCGAGACTTCCTGCTGCCGCGACTCGACGCGCTTGCCGGACGTCATCAGCTGGAGGTAGTCGAGGACGACGAGCTTCAGGTCGTTGCGCTGCTTCAACCGGCGCGCCTTCGCGCGGATCTCCATCATCGTCATGTTCGGCGAGTCGTCGACGAACAGCGGCGCCTCGGAGACCTCGCTCATCCGGCGGGCCAGCCGCGTCCAGTCGTCGTCGGACATCTTGCCGCCGCGCATGTCGGAGAGGCGGATCTTGGCCTCGGCCGAGAGCATGCGCATGACGATCTCGGTCCGGCTCATTTCCAGCGAGAAGATGACGCTGGTCAGCCCGTGCTTGATGGACGCCGACCGGACGAAGTCCAGCCCCAGTGTCGACTTGCCGACACCGGGACGCGCCGCGACGATGATCATCTGGCCCGGGTGCAGCCCGTTGGTGAGTTCGTCGAAGTCGGTGAACCCGGTCGGGATTCCCTGCGACTGCCCGCCGCGCGAAGCGATCGCGTCGATTTCGTCCATCGTCGGCTGCAGCAGCTCTTCCAGCGCGACGTAGTCCTCGCTGGTCCGGCGCTCGGTGACGTCGTAGATCGCGGCCTGCGCGCGGTCGACCACCTCGTCGATGTTCGCGCCGTCGGCCGCGGCCGCGCCGTAGCCGTACTGCACGATCCGGGTGCCCGCCTCGACGAGCCGGCGCAGCACCGCCTTCTCCGAGACGATCTCCGCGTAGTAACCGGCGTTCGCCGCGGTCGGCACCGTCGCGATCAGCGTGTGCAGGTAGGGCGCGCCGCCGACGCGGCCCAGCTCGCCGCGCCGCTCCAGCTCGGCCGACACCGTGATCGGGTCGGCGGGCTCGCCACGGCCGTAGAGGTCGAGGATGCAGTCGTAGATCGCCTGGTGTGCCGGCTTGTAGAAGTCGTCGGGACCGAGCGCCTCGATGACGTCGGCGACCGCGTCCTTCGACAGCAGCATGCCGCCGAGCACGGACTGCTCGGCCGCGATGTCCTGCGGCGGCTGGCGGTCGAAGCCACCGCCACCACCACCGGGTCCGGGGTCGCTGGGACCCGGGTCGGACTCCGCGTACATCGGACTGCGATCGTCGGTCAGCGCCACCGCCCCGGACACCTCCTCATTGTGTCGAACACCCGTTCGATTATGCCGGATCTTCGCTCTCGAAGCACGTGACTGGTGCCCATGCTTTGGTCCACCGGTCGTCCACCGGACCTCGTCCCCCGATGATCGGCGACAACGCCGACCGGCTGCCGCAGACACGCGGAGCGCCACCGTGAGTACAGGCTCGAGCGGGCACGCTAGATCCCCCGGAAGGCCGATGGCAATTCAGGCTGGGGACCCTTCTGTGGACAACCTGTGGATGAACCGGGGTAACCAATCACAGGTGCCGCGAGAGCTGTGGACAAGTTGGGGACAAGCGTGATCGCCTTTGGTGAATCCGCTGGTCAGAGGTTGTGTACAAGGTGTGGAGAACTTGCGGAAAACTCGTCCGGCGTGTCGCGGGAAGTCCGTTCTTCGGCGTGTCGTGGACCAGCTCAGACCCATTGAACGGTGCGACCTGTGGATGAATATCACGGAGGGTAGACGCGTAACCCGGTGGGCTGAACGGCCCGCCGGTCAGGCCGCGGTGAGCCGGCCCTGTGCGCTGCGTAACCGGTCAGCGAGAACGCGCTGGTCGGCCGGGGTGAAGGCGATCCGGCTCTCGCCACGTCCCGGAATCTCCTCGGTCAGCCACCGGCCTTCCGACGTATCGATGTAGTTCACCGGGCGTTCGATCCGGTGCCGCGCACCGGTGCGGCTGCGGGACGCGACGTAGAGGCTGCCGCTCCCCATCCGGCGCAACGCGAGGATCCGGCGGAGCTCTTCGACCTCCTGCGACCCCTCGGCCGGGCGGTCGCTGCGGAGCACCGCGTAGCCGGCCGTGTCAGTGCCCCGGGCGGTCCCTTCGAGCTGGCTCTTCGGCACCGCGAGCGGCGTCCCGCGGCCCGGCGCCAGCTTCGGGATCTGGCCGAGGAAGTCGTCGAGCACTTCGCCCGGACGCGATGACTCCAGCACGACGACGTCCAGTTCTTCGTGCTTGGCCAGCACGAACGCCTCGCCCCCGGCGCTGCCGGCGAGCAGCCGGTAGCTCACCGGCTTGCCCTGGAACCCGCCGTCGATCCAGCCGTAGTACTCCAGCTGGGGCCGGGCGATCGCCTCGATCGTCGCGACGAACCCGGGGTGCATGCCGCGCGGGCCGAACAGCCCGGCCTTGGCGAGCTCGGCGTTGGTCCGCTCGTCCTCGGCGCGCTGGGCCTCGTCGCTGTACCAGGTCGGCGTCTCGGACAGCACCGTGTGCGGCTCGCCGCCCCGGCGCCGGATCAGGGTGATCAGGGCGCCGGTCGTGATGGTGACCTGCCTGTCCAGCACCGCTCTTCCCCCAGTGAGATCGACCTCGGTGAACCCGTCGGACGCCGGGCGCGCCCATCTTGGCACGCGCCCGGTGGTCCCGCGTGCGCTACTCGCCGATGACCGGCGGCGCGGTCAACTCGTCGGTCCCGAAGATGTCGTTCGGGTCGTCGCCGAGCAGGTACTTCGACGTGCGTTCCTCGTCGCCGCCGCCCTGGCCCTTGGCGCCGCCGGGGTGCATGCCGCCCATGCCACCCATCCCGGAGGCACCGGCGCGGCCCGCGGCCGCGCCGCCCATCGCCCCGCCGGCACCCGCGCCGCCCCGGCCGGCCGCGTCGCCACCGCCGGGCATCGCCGCCCCGGTGGAGCCGCCGGGCCCGAAGCCCGCGCCGCCCGGGCCGAAGCCCGCCGACGGGTCGCCGATGCCACCCGAGCCGCCGGGCCCGAAGCCGCCGCCGGGGATGGCGAAGTCGCCCGCGCCACCCGCGCCGCCAGGCCCGAACCCGCCGCCGGCCCCGGGGATCTTCGGCGGGGTGAACCCCGACGAGTGGGTGCCGTCGGAGAAGTTCGGCGGGGTGTAGTTGCCGGCCCCGGGGATCTTGGCCGGGTCGTAGTTCCCGCCCGGGATCTTCGAGGGGTCGAAGTTCGGCGGCTTCGACGGGTCGAAGCCCGGCACCTTGCCCGGGTCGAAGTTCCCGCCGGGGGTGTTCGGCTGGCCGGGGAAGGACGGGACGCTGCCGGCCGGCGGCATGGTGACGCCGGGGACCGAGCCGGTCCCGGTCCCGGTCCCGTTGCCATTGCCGTTGCCGTCCCCCGAGCCGTTGCCGTCCTTGTCGCCCGGCTTCTTCTTGCCGTCCTTGCCGCCGTCGACGTTGACGTTCTCCTGCTGGCCCTGGAGCGCGGCGTACGTCGGCATCTTCTGGCCGTTGTCGTTGCTCGCCTTGTAGTAGGTGTTGAAGGCGTCGACGTTGGCCTGGCCCTTGGAGTTGTAGTCGCGGATCGCCCGGTCGGTATCGGTCGTCCACGGCTTTATCGCGTTGAGCAGGTTGTTCTTCGGCGGTTCCTTCGGCACCTGCTGCACCTGCGCGTGCACCGTGGTGAAGGCGCCGTGCTGTTCCCCGAGGTACTTGTCGGAGTCGGTGAGCTTGGTGCCGGAGTCCTCCATCCACACCCGCAGCGGGTGGGCGCCGGCCTTCTGCGCCGCTTCGGCGCCGCCGCCGGTCCAGGCCGCGTCCATTTCCTTGGAGAGCGCGTCGATCGTGCCGAGGCGTTCCTGGTACGCGCCCTTCAGCCGGTTCGCCGCGGACTGCCCGTTTTCGATCGAACCGGCGCCGGGGCCGGTGGTGATCTTCTCCCAGATGTCGTAGCAGTCGATCTTGCGGTCACCCTGCACCGACGTGTGGTCGTCCGAATGCGTGGTGGCCATGTTGTACGCGGCGAAGCCGCCCAGGAGCACCAGTTCCAGCATCTCAGCCTCCCAAGGTGTGGATCATCGCGTCGCCGAACTTCTGTGCCACCGAACACGGGTCCGACGCACCGGCGCCGTTGTCGTACTGGACCAGGATGTTGACCGCCAGCTGGTCGGTCACCCCGACGAACAGGCCGCACTTGCCGTTCTTGCGGTCGTCCACCGCCGCGGCGAAGACGGACGGGTACCCGTAGGCCTGGGACTCGCCCCAGTAGGCGTCGTTGGCCTTGGTGTCGTAGACGTCCTGCAGCCCGTTCTTGTTCGCCGTCACCGTGGTGACGTCGATCTGGTTGCCCGGGTCGGCGGATTCCTGGAACGTGCAGCTCGGGCCGTTGCCGGTGGTCCGCGGCGCGCCTTCGCCGAGGCCCAGCGAGGAGCGCGCGGACGCGTCGATCGTGGCGCAGGCGTCCGAGGTGATCGACGCGGTGTTCAGCGGCCTCGGCACCCGGGGCGCGGTGTCGGCGGTGGACCGGGTGGTCTCGCTGCCCGATTCGGCCGTGGACGGCGCCGGGTTCGCGGTGCCGCGGGTCTTGCCGGAGCAGCCCGCGACGGCGAGCACGGCGCAGACCAGTGCCGGGACGGCGAGGAGTCGTCGGTTCACGTGGCCTGGTTCCCCGTCTTCGAAAGGTCGGAGTAGGCGTCCGACTCCTTGGTGGTGATCTTCTGCTTCGCGGCGGTCAGCGCCTCGATGTAGTTCTTGACGTAGTCCTGCATCTTCCGGTTCTGCTCGAGGAACGCCTTGCCGGACGGGTTCGCGAGCTTTTCCCAGTCGCCGCTCGCGAACTCCTTGCCGGGCGCCTTCACGTTCGCCATCAGGTTGGCGTCGTCGTAGTCGCGCTTCAGGTCGGCCTGCAGGTCCTGCCACTTCTTGATGACGCCGTCGATCTTGTCGGCGTCGAACGTGAAGCCGCCACCACCGCCGGCCGGCGCGGACATGTTGACCTCGTTACCCATCCCGATCCATCCCCTTCGCGTCGCCGCCCATTCTCCTCCGACGCCGCCACGGTGTCCGAGGTTCCCCGAAAAGCGTGAAGGCGGGCCGCCCACCAGGGAGCGACCCGCCTTCTCACGACGTAACTGCCTTACTGCGCGATGGCCTTGACCTCGAGCCGCACGTCGACCTTCACGTCCGGGTGAAGCCGGGCGCCGACCGAGTGCTTGCCCACGGTCTTGATGTGGTCGCGCAGCTCGATGACGCGCTTGTCGAGCAGCGGGCCACCGGCCGCCTTGATCGCGTCGACGATCTCGCCGGCGGTGATCGAACCGAAGAGCTTCTTGGAGCCCTCGGCCGCCTTGCCGGTGAGCTGGATGGCGCCGAGGCCCTCCAGCGTCGCCTTGATTTCCTTGGCGTGGTCGAGGTCGCGGATGCGACGGCTCTCCTGCGCGCGCTGGATGGTGCGCACGTTCTTCTCCGCGCCCTTGGAAGCCACGATGGCGTAGCCCCGCGGGAGCAGGTAGTTGCGCGCGTAGCCGTCCTTGACCTCGACGATGTCGCCGGGGCCGCCCAGGTTGGCCACGTCCGTGGTGAGGATGATCTTCGCCATGTCAGTGCCCTCCCTTAGCGCGCGGTCGAGGTGTAGGGCAGCAGCGCCATCTCGCGGGAGTTCTTGACCGCGATGGCGATGTCACGCTGGTGCTGGCTGCAGTTGCCGGTGACGCGACGGGCACGGATCTTGCCGCGGTCGGAGATGTACTTCCGCAGCAGGTTGGTGTCCTTGTAGTCGATCAGTTCCGGACGGCCCTTTTTCTCGGCCTTGCAGAACACGCAGACCTTCTTCTTGGGCTTGCGAATGGGTGGCTTGGCCACTGTCTACTCCTGGTAATTCAAATCTGTGTGGATGTGTACGAGATCAGAAGGGGGGCTCGTCCGAGAAGCCGCCGCCACCGCCGCCGCTCGCGGCCGGGGCGGAACCCCACGGGTCGTCGGCCGGCATTCCGCCGCCGCCACCGCCACCGCGGTTCCCGCCGCCACCGCCGCCGCCGAAGTCACCGCCGCCGCCACCGCGGCTGACCTTGTTGACCTTGGCCGTGGCGTAGCGCAGCGAAGGGCCGATCTCGTCGACCTCGAGCTCGACGACGGTCCGCTTCTCGCCTTCCTTCGTCTCGAACGACCGCTGCTTCAGGCGGCCCTGCACGACGACGCGGGCGCCGCGGGTCAGGGACTCGGCGACGTTCTCCGCCGCCTGCCGCCAGATGTTGCAGCGCAGGAACAGCGCCTCGCCGTCCTTCCACTCGCCCGACTGCTTGTCGAGCGTGCGGGGCGTGGACGCGACGGTGAAGTTCGCGACCGCCGCGCCGGACGGGGTGAAGCGCAGTTCCGGGTCGGACGTCAGGTTGCCGATCACCGTGATGACGGTGTCTCCAGCCATCGGGAATACCCTTCGGCTCAGGCCTTGGCGGCGACGGGCGGCTTGGCCGCGGCGCGCTTGATCTCGCGACGCATGACCTTGGTGCGGAGCACGGTCTCCTGCAGCGACAGCTGGCGGTCCAGCTCCTTCACCGCGTCCGAAGACGAGTTCAGGTCCAGCAGGGCGTAGATGCCCTCGGCGTGCTTCTTGATCTCGTACGAGAGGCGACGACGGCCCCAGACATCGACCTTCTCGACGCTTCCGCCCGAAGTGCGGATCACGTTGAGGAACGTGTCGAGGGTGGGGGCGACCGTACGCTCGTCGAGCGTGGGGTCCAGGATGACCATTACCTCGTAATGGCGTGACACAACCACTCACCTCCTATGGGCTCGCGGCCACGGACTGTCCGTGGCAGGAGGGTTTGTCCAGGTAAGGCTACCTGGGGGCCCCGGCAGGGCCGGACAGCGGGTCTCTTCTCGGGGGTCAGCCGGCCCGGCGCAGGACCCAGGTACGGACCAGCCCGGCGGTCACCCCGGCGAGCACGATCACCGCGATCAGCATGGGCAGCTGCACGTCGTTCGACGCGCTGTTCGAGGCCAGCGACTGCGCGTTGCCGGCGTCGCGGATGTCCGCGCCCTGGCCGCTCTGGTCGCCCGCGCCCGCCTGCGGGGCGGCCGCGTCACCGGGCAGGGTGCCGTTCGCCGGGTAGCGCACACCGGGGGCGACGGCCGTGCCGGCGGTCGCCGTCGGGATGCCGCTGTAGTCGCGCATCGGCGCGCTGCCGCCCGTGCCGCCGGCGGTGCCCGGGTTGAGGTTCGAGAGGTTGCCGGACGCGCCGGGAAGGGTGTCGGTGCGTGCCTGCGTGCCGCCGGCGCCGTTCGTGGCCGCGCTGCCCGGTGCGATGTAGTTGGTGGCGATCGTGGTCAGGCCGCAGCCCTTGGCGACGGTCGACGAAATCGCGCTGAGCACCTCGGATTTGGTGCCGTCCAGCACGCCAAGGCCGTTCGCGCCCTTCAGCGCGGTGGCGACGGCGCTGCCGATCGCGGCGCCCTCGACCGTGCCGCCCGCCGCGTTCGGCACCTGGCCGACGGTCAGCGCGCCCTTGCCCGCGATGGTGTCGGCGAGGGAATCCGGCCACACGCTCGCGAAGGTCCAGAAGTGGCTGTTGACGTAGTCCCGCGCGCCCTTGCGGACCAGTTCCTTCACCGAGGTGCCGGCGACGGCCACCGTGTCGCCCATGCTGCCGTTGACCGAGCCCGTGCAGGTGCCCGCGAGGGTCGTCGCGGCGGAAGCGGTGCCCGTGGAGAGGAACGCGCCACCGACCATGAATGCGGCAATGGCGGTGACGGTCATGATCTTCCGCACGAGCTGTCCTCCAGGGAATTACGGGGGCGTCGTTCGAGGCAACATCAGGATGAACGACCGAGATACGTGAAAGATACTCGGCAGTTGGCTCAACTTGCAGCGGCCATTCGGCGGAGCACCCAGGTCCGGACCAGCCCCGCGCTGACTCCGGAGAGTGCCAGAACCGCAATCAACAGCGGAAGATCAGACCCGTTCGTGAATCCGTCCGATGCCGAGGGTAGCGCTTCGGCCTGGCCTGCGGTCTGGACGCCGGAATTGCCGTCCGACGCGCCATCCGGACCGGTGAGGCCGTATTGCGGGGCGTAACCGGGGATCTGGCTGCCGTACCGGATCGCCGGTGACGGGGAGAACAGCCCGGCCGTCGCGAACGGGATGCCGCTGTAGTCGCGCATCGGGGCGTAGCCGGTGCCGAAGGTGAACGGGAAGCCGCCGAACACCGGGGTGCTCGCGAAGCCGGGCAAGAGCGGGCTGTTCGCGTCCGGGATCGGCGTGGTGCCCGCCGGGGTGCCGCCCTGCGGCGCGCCCCCGGACCCACCTTGGGCCGGCGGCTGCTGCGGATTGCCGCCGGTGCCACCCGGTTGCTGCGGGGCGGGCTGGCCGCCACCGCTGAGCGAGCGGAGGCCCTGCTGGGTGCCGCCGGTCACGCCCTGGACGCCCTGGTTGATTGCGCTTGCCGCGGGTGCGCCCACTCCCGGGAGCGGCGCGACGACGGTGTTCACCACGTTCACCGTGACCTGGCAGAGGGTGCCGAGGATGGCGTTGATCGTTCCGGTCAGCACCTTGGTGCCTTCGGTGACAACGCCGAGGTTGAGCGGGAGGCCGAGCAGCGGCGTCGTGGCCTTGACCGTGTCGCCGGGCTTGGCGCTGACCGTGTCACCGCACTTGGCCGTGATCGTGTCGGCCGAGGCGGTGCCCGGCATCCCGAGCACAGCTGAACCCGCGAGGACGACCGCCGCCGCGCCGACCGCCGTTGCCCTCCGTGTCCGATCCTGCATGCTCGCCGCCCCTGGTGTCGTCGCCTTCTACCCAGGACAACGACGCTAGGGCAGCTCGGTGACGCCCGCTTGCTCAGAAGTGTCCGGCAATCGGGTGGAAGCGGTGGTCACCGTGCGTCAGGCGGGGCTGCGGCGGATCCAGGCCCGGACGAGCGCGGCCGCGACGATCGCCAGCGCCAGCACGGCGAGCAGCATCGGCAGCTTCGCCGGCGGCGTGACGCCGGGCAGCGCTTCCGCGGTGCCGGACTTCTGCGTGTCGACGGTCGGCGGCGGGACCTGCTGGCCAGGGATGATCTGCGCGATCACCGGCGCCTGCACCAGGGTGCCCGGGAGCAGCGCGGCGTTGGTGAAGATGCCCGAGATCGCGTCGCCCGGCAGGCCCGCGCTCCCCTGGCCGGTGACGACCGGGCCGGTGCTGCTGCCCGGCGGGTTCGGTGCCGGGCTCGGCGGGGTCGGGCCGGGCTGCGGCGGCTTCGGGCCCGGCGCCGGTGGCGGCGGCGGCAGCTCGGAGGCCACGCCCTGGGTCAGGCCGCCGACCGCGTTGACCGTGCCCTGCGCGGCCGGGCAGACGCCCTTCGCCGCGGCGTCGCCGACCAGCGGCACCTGGCCGATGCCGAGCGCTTTCACCGTGTCGCCGAGCGGCAGCGTCAGCAGAGGTGCCGAGCCGTTCGTGTTCCGCGAGCTCGAGTCGAGGCCCACGGTGAGCTGGTTCGGGGCGTTCAGCGGGGCGCCGGCGTCGAGCGTCAGGCCGGACGAGCCCCCTTGCTGCAGGGTGGCTTCGCAGCTCCCGCCGAGCGTCGGGCTGGTGTCGGCGCTCGCCAGGCCCGGCACCGCGAGCGCGGCCGAAGCGGCGATCGTGAACCCCAGTGCGGTGATCCGGGCGACGTGCTTCCCCATCATGCCCTCCGGCAGTCGGACCAATCTGGATCACGGAACGCGCTCACGGTACTCCACGAGCGTCACCAACCGGGCTCTCCGGCCGGAAACGGTGTCCGGAGTACCGTGCTCGGCATGCTGATTGGCGCCCATGTCCGTGACGACGACCCGTTGATCGCGGTCGTCGAACGCAAAGCCGACGTCGTCCAGTTCTTCCTCTCCGACCCGCAGGGCTGGAAGGCCCCGAAGCCGCACCCGCACGGCGAAGCCATCGCGGCCGACCCGGTCGAGGTGTTCATCCACTCGCCGTACCTCATCAACGTGGCTTCCCTGAACAACAAGATCCGGATCCCGTCCCGGAAGAACGTCACGCAGCACGCGGACGGCGCCGCGGCGATCGGCGCGAAGGGCCTGATCGTGCACGGCGGGCACGTCGGCGCGAACGACGATGTCGAGGCCGGCCTGGACAACTGGCGCAAGCTGTTCGAGCGCGAGCAGGAGAAGGGCGGCTTCAAGGTCCCGATCCTGATCGAGAACACCGCCGGCGGCGAGAACGCGATCACCCGCGACCTCGACGTGATCGCCCGGCTGTGGGACAAGGTCGGCGAGTTCGGCGCCGGGTTCTGCCTGGACACCTGCCACGCGTTCGCCGCGGGCTGGGACCTGGCGACCGCCGTCGAAAAGGTCAGGGCCATCACCGGCCGGATCGACCTGGTGCACCTCAACAACTCCCGCGACGAGTTCGGCTCGACCCGCGACCGGCACGCGAACGTCGTCAAGGGCGAGGGCACGATCGACCCCGAGGTGCTGGTCGCCGTCGCCCGCGAGGCGGGAGCCCCGGTCGTCGTCGAGACGCCGGCCGAGGGGCAGGCCGCCGACATCGCCTACCTGCGCGAACAGCTCGGCTGACGGTCTGCCGCAGCTGGTCGTGAGTGGTAATTCGGGTTAGAACCCGAATTACCACTCACGACCACCAGCCACGGCACACGGTGACCTTGTTTCCCCAGGTCACGCACACAAGTGTCTCGGTAGTACTAGACGGTCACGGCCCGCCGGCGGCGCCGGGTGGCGTTCGGGATGATCACGTCCCGGGCGCCGTCGAGGAAGCCGCCGGCCGGGTCGTCGTCGCCGTCCATCCGCACCAGGTCGGTGGCCGGGCGGTAGATCTCCCGGACCACCAGCACGCACAGCCCGACGACGGCGAGGTCGCGGAGCACGACCGTGCCCAGGAACCAGCCTTCGGGCAGTCCTTTGTGGTCGACGCCGAGGTAGTAGAACATCCGCGGCACCCAGACGACGGCGTCGATCAGCATCCAGCCGAGCAGCAGCCGCCAGCGCGGGATGGCCAGCACCGCCAGCGGGACGAGCCACAGCGAGTACTGCGGGCTCCACACCTTGTTCGTCAGCAGGAACGCGGCCACCACGAGGAACGCGAGCTGGCCGACGCGCGGCCGTCGTGGCGCGGCGAGCGCGAGGTAGGCGATCCCGGCGCAGCAGGTCAGGAACAGCACGGCCACCGTGAGGTTCAGGTACGTCGGTGTCTGGTTCTTCTGCAGCACGCCGTCGAACCCGGGCCAGCCGGAGACGTACGAGAACACGTTGTAGAGCGAGTCCGGGTCCATCGGCCGCAGCGTGCTCATCCGGAAGAACTCCCACCAGCCGCGGGTCGCGGTGAGGATGAACGGCGCGTTCACCGCCAGCCACGTCAGGACGGCGGCGCCCGCGGTCTTCCAGAACGGCGTCAGCTTGCCCGCGCGCAGGCACAGCGCGAACAGCACGCCGAGCAGGAAGAGCGGGTACAGCTTCGCCGTCGCGCCCAGCCCGAGCAGGATGCCGGCGAGCAGCGGGCGTTTCCGCGCCCAGGCGAGCAGGCCGGTCGCGGTGAACGCGGTCGCGACGGCGTCGAAGTTGGTGAAGGCGTGCACCAGTACCAGTGGCGAGATCGCCACCAGGACCATGTCCCACGGACGGCGTTTCACGGTCCGGCCGGTCGCCCAGACGGTGACGAGCCAGGCAAGCCCGAGGAAGAGCGCCGTGATGTCGAAGTAGATCGCCACCGGCAGCGCGCCCGGCAGCCAGCCGGCCTGGGCGACGTTGTACCAGCCCGCCGCGAGTTTTGCGTTCGCCCACTGGAAGAGGCCGGTGAACACCGGGTACTCCATGTACCGGGTGTTGTTCTCGGCGGTCTGCGAGCTCTCCTTCCACGACGTGTAGTACGGGAAGGTGCCCGGCCGGTCGAGCCGCTCGGAGCCGTAGAGCGGCACGATGTCGGAGTAGCACATCGCGACGAACGGGCGGCCCGCCCGCCAGTCGAGCTGGGTGGCGCCGCTGGAGTCCTGGTACTGCTGGATGCAGGAGCCCTTGCCGAACCAGCACAGCATCAGCGCCAGCGTGGCCAGCAGCAGCCCGACGCGCTGGGGTGACCAGAACCAGTGCCTGCCGACCGCCGCGTGCTCACCGAGCGGGCCGCCGATCGGTCTGGTGACCGCCGCGGCGAGGGGCTCGTTCCAGCTGGGGACGACCCGTTCCGCCCTGGTCAGCGTCACCGGGCCGGGTTCCGGCTCCCGCGTGGTCTCCTCTGGCACGAGGCGGATCGTATCGGTGATCCGTGCGCGCGGCGGTGAAGCCGGTGATCATGCCGGATTCGCGTAGAACGAGGCCAGCACCTCGGCGGCCGCGCCGCGGGTGACGATCTCCTCGCCGGAGGCGTCTTCGACGACCTCGATCCGCTGCCAGTGCGGTAGCGGCAGCAGCTCCTCGAGCCGGGTCGAGACGGCTTCGCGGTGGACGTCCGGCTCGTCCCGGACCGCCCGCCCGGCCAGCACGATCCGCTCCAGGTCGAGCACCTGCACCAGGTCGGCCAGCCCGATGCCGAGGAAGCCGGCGGCGGCCCGGGTGTCCGGTGCCCGCTTGGCCATGATCTCGACGCAGCCGCGTCGCCCGCAGGCGCAGCGCGGCCCGTCGAAGGCGATCGTGGTGTGCCCGAACTCACCCGCGTTGGTCCGCGGGCCGCGGTAGAGCCGCCCGTCGATCAGCAGGCCGACGCCGATGCCGGTGCCGACGAGCACCACCGCGGTCGCCGTCGGCTCGCCGTGCGGCCACAGCCGGGCGAACGCGGCGGCGTTGGTGTTCTTGTCCAGCGTCACCGGCAGCCCGGTGCGCTTTTCGAGCAGGTCACGCAGGGGGACGTCGTGCCAGCCGGGCATGTTCGTCGCGTCGCGGACCAGGCCGGCGCGGTGGTCCAGCGGGCCGACCGCGCCCAGGCCGAGGCCGAGGACGTCGAAGCCGTCGGCGAGTTCGAGCGCGGTGGCCCCGATGGCGTCGACGGCCTGCGCGGGCGTGAAGCCGGGCGGCAACGGTCCGCCCGCGGTCTCCTCGACCTCGCCGACGAGGTTGGTGCGCAGCACGCGGTACTCGTCGCGGTCGAGGCGCGCGCCGAGCGCGTGCTTGGCGCCCGCCCGGATGCGCAGGGCCGTGCGGGGTTTGCCAACGCCGGCGGACGGCTGCCGCTGCTCGTCCAGCAGGCCGGTGTCGAGGAGCTCGGGGACGATCTTGGAGACGGCCTGCTGGGTGAGCCCGGTCAGTTCGGCGAGCTCCACCCGGCTGAGGCCGCCGGCGCGCAGGATGTGCGTGAGCAGCAGGGCACGGTTGTGTGCGCGCACGTCGCGCAGGTTCACCCCGGTCTCCGCCATGGACAGGATCTTCGCACGTCTGGTCAGTTAGGCAACGCTGTTGTTTTATTACGGGGCGGCGGGGTTTAATAGCGACATGGCGGACGACTTGCGCGTGGGCATCCTCGGGTACGGCATCGGGGGCCGCGTCTTCCACGCGCCCCTGGTGGCGGCGACGCCCGGGCTCACCCCGGCGGTGATCACGACGTCGGGCAACGCCGCTCAAGCACGCACCGACCACCCCGGCGCGGAGGTCGTGCCGGACGCCGACGCGTTGTTCGAGCGGGCGGGCGACCTCGACCTCGTCGTGGTCAGCACGCCGAACCGCACGCACGTGCCGCTCGCGCTGCGGGCGATCGAAGCCGGCCTGCCGGTGGTCGTCGACAAGCCGTTCGCGCCGACCGCCGCCGAGGCCGAGCGGGTCGTCGACGCGGCGAAGGCGGCGGGTGTCGGCCTGACGGTCTTCCAGAACCGCCGGCTCGACTCCGACTTCCTCACCGTGCGGAAGGTCCTCGGCTCCGGACGGCTCGGCGAGGTGTTCCGCTTCGAGTCCCGCTACGACCGCTGGGTGCCGAAGCCCAAGGACAACTGGCGCGAGTTCGGCGACCCGGCCGAGGCCGGCGGCCTGCTCTACGACCTCGGCGCGCACATCGTCGACCAGGCGCTGCAGCTGTTCGGCCCGGTCACCCGGGTCTACGCGGAGACCGACCGCCGCCGGGCGGGCGTCCAGGTCGACGATGACGTCTTCGTTGCGCTGCACCACGCGAACGGCGTCCGCTCGCACCTGTGGGCGACCGCGCTCGCGGGCACGCAGAACCCCCGGTTCCGGATCCTCGGCGACCGGGCGACGTTCACCAAGTACGGGCTCGACGTGCAGGAACCGCAGATCAAGTCGGGCCTGCGTCCCGGCGACGCCGGTTGGGGCACCGAGCCCGCGGCGGACGCCGGAAAGCTCGGCGTCGGCCCGGACGTCGAGACCGTGCCCACCGAGGTCGGCCGCTACGAGCAGTTCTACGCCCAGGTGCGCGACGCCCTGCGCGGCGAAGGCGAGTTCCCGGTCGACCCGGCGTCGTCGGTCGAGGCCCTGCGCGTCATCGAGGCGGCCCACCGCTCCGGCGTCGAAGGTGTCGTGGTCGAGCTCTGACCCCCTGACCGGCCGTGACCTCGGTGACCCCCAGCTCCGAGGTCACGGCCTCCTTCCCCGTCCGGCCCGTCGTGCTCACTGGCCGGAGTTCGACTGGCCGGTGTCGTTCCCGTTGCCGTTCCCATTGCCGCGCACCCGGCCGTCGCGCCGATCGTTGCCGCGCACGCCGTTCTGCTGCTGTTGCTGCTGGTCCTGGTTGCCGCCACGACCGATGGTGAAGCGCTGATCCTGCTGCTGCTGTTGTTGTTGCTGGAACTGCTGCTGTTGCAACTGCTGCTGCTGGAACTGGAGCTGAAGTTGCAGCTGGTCGTCCTGCGGCGAGGTGATCGCCTGGACGCGGTCGAAGCGCTCGGCCGGTTTCCCGGTCAGGTAGAGCTGCATGAACCGTTGCCACACCGGGCCGGCCACGACCGACGGCGTCAGCGGTGCGCCGGTCGGGCCGCGCAGGTCCTTGTCGCCGTCGCCGCCCACCCAGACCGCCGCGGACACCGAGGGTGTGTAGCCCACCATCCACGTTTGCGAGTTCGTGTTCGCCGCCGACGCGGGTTCGTCGTCGCCGGGGGTGTGCTGCTGGGTGCCGGTCTTGCCCGCGCACTCGTGGCCGGCCGGGCAGGTCAGCCGCGAGAACGGGATGACCGGCGCCAGCGCGGCGGTCACGTTCCCGGCGATCTGGCGGCTCTTGCCGCGGTCGTTGTCCGCGAACGCGTCCGTCGCGCGCACGTCGGCCTCGTAGGCGGTTTCGCCCTGGGAGTTCGTCACCTTCTGCACGAAGTGGCGGCCGTGCTGGACGCCGCCGGCGGCGAAGGTCGCGTACGCCGCGGCCATGTCCGCCGGCGTGACCGCGGTCTGGCCGCCGCCGATGGAGATGTTGTTGTCCCCGGTGAACAGCTGGCTGCGGCCGCCGGTGTCCTTCGTGCGGATGCCGGCCTCCTGCGCGGCTTCGGCCACCCCGCCCGGCTTGGTCACGTTGAGCACCATGTCGTAGAAGACGGTGTTGGTGGACCGCTGCATCGCCTCGGCCACCGTGCACTGCTCCGAGCAGCTGCTGCTGGTGCCGGCGTTGCGCACCGGCAGCGGCACGTCGGGGAACGTCCGCGGCGAGCGGCCGTCGAAGACCGCGTTGAGCCCGCGGCCGCCCTTGAGGAATGCCGTGAGGTCGAACGGCTTCATCGACGATCCGGGGTTGTGCGCTTCGTCCGCCCAGTCGCGTCCGGCCTGGTCTTCACCGTTCGGGCCCTTCACGATCGGCGCGCCGCCGTAGTAGGCGAGCACGCCGCCGGACTTCGGGTCGACGGCGACCAGCGCGTCGAGGATGCGGTCGTCGGTCTGCCCAGCCATGCCTTCGGCCACGGCTTTCTCGGCGGCTTCCTGCGCCTTCGAGTCGATCGTCGTGAACACCTGGAACCCGCCCGAGTAGTACTTCTCCTCGGGAATTCCCGCCGCGGCCAGCTCGGCCTTGACCTGCTTCTTGACGAACGGGTTGAGCTTGGTCCCCTGTTGCGATTCGACGAGCGGGATCGGCGTCGGGAACTTCGCCGCCTTCCGGTCCGCGGCGGTGAGGTAACCGTTGCGCTGCATGCGGTCCAAGGCGGTGTTCCACCGGTCACGGGCCACCGTCGCGTTCTCCGACCGGCCCGGCTGCTGGATCAGCCCGGCGAGCAACGCGGCCTCGGAGTAGTTCAGTTGGGCAGCGTCCTTGCCGAAGTACGCCTGCGCTGCCGCCTGGACGCCGTACCTGCCGCGGCCGAAGTAGATGGTGTTGAGGTAGGCGGTGATGATGTCCGCCTTCTGGTAGGTCTGGTTCATCTTGAACGACTTCGCGAGCTCGACCCACTTGCGGGTCAAGGTCGGGGAGTCGTCGCCGGAGGAGACCTTGATGTACTGCTGCGAGATCGTCGACCCGCCACCGGACCCGCCGGTGACCTGGTTGTAGGCGGCCCGCAGGATGCCGGAGACGTCGAACCCGGAGTTGGTCTCGAAGGACGCGTCCTCGGTGGCGATCACGGCCTTCTTGACGACGTCCGGGATCTGGGCGGGGTCGAGGAGCTGCCGGTTCCCGCCCGTGGGCACGTCTTTGCCCATCTCGGTGCCGTCGGCGTAGAGGTAGGTGACCGCCTGGCCCTGCGACTGTGCGACCGAGTCCGGCGAAGGCACGTCGACGGCGAAGTACGTGATCACGAAGGCGACCGCGGGCACCAGGAAGAACAGGCCGGACAAGACGTACAGCACCCGGCGCACCGTCTTCCAACGACGACGTTTGCGCTGGTCCGGAGGCGGGGCCGGGGTGACATCGGCGGCGAGGTCGTCCGGTTCGGCCGGCCGCGGGAGAGGACGGCGTGGCTGGTAGCGACCACGCGGAACCGGCCTGCGGCCGGACCTCGAGCGATTTCGGTCGGTGTACACGGGCCGTCCTCGGTACGCCGGTGGGCTGCGGGCGCAAACCCCTCGACACTCCACACGGACCACGGACGGCGGTGGTTCACGAAACGGAGAGGCCCCGCACTGAAAACAGTGCGGGGCCTCCGGTCAGCCTTCTTCCCCACCTGGTGGCCGGGCCAACCCGTCGCCGGGCAGCGGCGGGGTCGACCCGCCCGGACCCGGCCGGGGCGTCCGGCTCGTCCTCGGTGTCGTGGTCTCGGAATCGGTGGACGTCTCGGGCGGCGTCTCGGACGTCGGCGTCGGCGGCGTCTGGGACGCCGTCGGCGTGTCCGAGGGCTTCGACTGCGTCGTGGTCACCTCGTTGGCGTCCTTGCCGATCGGGTCGACCTTGTCGAACTGCTCCGGCGGGGTCCCGTTCAGGTAGTTCTTCATGAACTCTTGCCAGATGGGCCCGGAGATGGTGCTACCGAAGATCGGCTTGTTCTTGTTGTCGTGCAGCGGGATGTTGCCGTCGCCGCCGACCCAGACCGCGGCCGAGACCGACGGCGTGTAGCCGACCATCCAGGTCTGGGCGTTGCGGTCCTTGTACGCCGCGGGGTCGCCGTCGCGCGGGTCGTACTGCTGCGTACCGGTCTTGCCGGCGCACTGGTGACCGGTCGGGCACTCCAGGTTGGAGTGCTTGATGACCGGGCCGAGCGCCGTGGTCACGTTGCCGGCGATCTGCGCGGTCTTCTGCGCGTCGGTGTCGAACGCGGGCTTGGCCTGGTACTTGCTCTCGTCGAACTCGACCTCGTCCTGGGCGTTGGTCAGCTTGGCGACGAAGTGGGCCGGACGCTGCATGCCGTCGCCGGCGAAGGTGGCGTACCCCGCGGCCATCGCCTCCGGCGTGGCCACGGTGGCGCCACCGCCGAGCGCGATGTTGATGTCGCCGCTCATCGCCGGCGACGTCGGAACGCCCGCCTCGTTGGCAGCTTCGGCCACCCGCTTCGGCTTCGTTACGTTGTAGACCATGTCGTAGAACACGGTGTTCGCCGAGATCTCCATCGCCGTGGCGACGGTGCACTGCGTGCCGCAGCTGGAACTCTCGCCCGCGTTGCGGATCGTCTTCGGCGGGTCGCCGAACTTCCGGCCGCTGGATCCGTCGAAGGTGTCCCCGAGGCCCTTGCCCATCTTCAGGTACGCGGTGAGGTCGAACGCCTTGAACGACGAACCCGGGTTCCGCGCCTGGTTGGCCCGGTCCTGGCCGGTCTGGTCTTGGCCCTTGTCGTTCTTCACGATGTCCGGGCCGCCGTAGTAGGCGAGGACGCCGCCGGTCTTCGGGCTCACCGCGACCAGCGCGCTGAGGAGCCGGTCGTCGGTCTGGCCCTTCATCTTGTCCGCGACCGCGTCCTCGGCCGCCTTCTGGGCCTTGGGATCGATCGTGGTGTAGACCTTGGCGCCGGTCGCGTGCAGCTTGGCGCTGTCGTAGCCCTCGTCCGCCAGCTCGTCGTCGATCCGCTGCTGGATGTGGAACGACATCGACTGGCTGGTGTCCTTCGCCGCCTTCGGGACCGGCGTCGGGAACTGCGCGCCCGCGCGTTCGTCGGCCCGCAACCACTTGTTGGCCACCATCTGGTCCATCACGTAGTTCCAGCGGCGCTGCGCGTACTCCTGGTTCTCCGACTTGCTCGGACCCTGGATGAGACCCGCGAGCAGCGCCGCCTCGGACGGGCTGAGGTCCTTGGCGTCCTTGTTGAAGAAGTTCTTCGCGGCTGACTGGATCCCGTTCGACGAGCGGCCGAAGTAGACGATGTTCAGGTAGCCCGTGATGATCTCTTCCTTGGACTCCTGGTTGTTCATCTTGAACGACTTGGCCAGCTCGGTCCACTTGCGGGTCAGCGTCGGGGCGTCGTTCTCCGTGGCCTTCTTGATGTACTGCTGGGAGATGGTCGAACCACCGCCCTGGCCGCCGGTCGCCTGGTTGAAGACCGCGCGCAGGATGCCGGTGAAGTCGAAGCCGGAGTTGGTCTCGAACGTCGAGTCCTCGGCGGCGTAGACGGCGTGCTTGACGACGTCGGGGATGTCGCCCGGCTTGACCAGCTGGCGGTCGCCGCCCTTCGGCAGTGCCTTGCCCATCACCGTCTTGCCGTCGGCGTAGTAGTACGTGATCGGCTGGCTCTGCAGCGCCGCGACGCTCTCCGGCGTCGGCACGTCGACCATGAAGTAGGTGATCACGAACGCGATCGCCGGAACGATGAAGAAGACGCCGACGCACGCGTACGCGACTCGCCGGATGATCTTCCAGCGGCGCTTCTTCCGCTGCGCCGGGGTGAGGACCTTGCGGCCCTTCTCGTCGAGCTCCTGCTGGGGCTCGACGTCGTCGGCGAACTCGTCGAAGCGGTCGTCGTCGTCATACGGGTCGTAGCCGTCTTCGGTCCCGTTGTGCGCGTGGTGGGTGATGAGATCCGGCTCACGCTCGGGTTCCGGCTGCGGACGACGGCCGGCGGGCGGTGGCTGCCGGAAGCCCTGCGGCGGCGAGCCGGGCGGCCCACCGGGACGGCGCCCGCCGTCCGGAGGCGGCTGGCGACGGCCGGCCGCGCCGTTGGCGGCCTGCGGACGTCGTGGCTGGTCACCGGGCCTCTGCTGGCCACCTTCGTCGCCGGCGGGCCACGCCGGGCCACCCTGCCGGGCATTGCCGCGGGGCGGAGTGGCGCGCCGGGGCGACTCACCGGGCCACGCCGGCGCCGCGTCTTCGCCCGGCCACTGGGCACGGCGAGGTGCGTCTGGCTCCTGGTTCGGCCAGGAGCGGTTGTCGTCGGTCACGGATGGGCCTCCCGGAGCAGTACCCGCAGGGGTACTGACCTGCGTGTTGCGATGGTCGTGCGGTGGCTCACCGGCCTGCGGTCCTTCGCGGACCCGCCGGTTCCCCTGTGCCCAGGACGTATGACCGGACCAAGTGGTTCCAGTGGCAGGCCCGGCACACTTCGACGTCGTACACGGTGAACTCGGCGAACAAGCCGGCCATCCTGGCCAGCTCCTCGGGGTTCCTCGCCGAGCCCGCGACGTGCTTGAGCTCGTCGCCGTAGACCCAGGACACCAGGGTCAGCGGCTCCTGGCGGCAGATCGGACAGGGCTGATCACCGTCCCGGCCGTGGAATTTCGCCGCCCGCAACAGGTACGGGCTCGCGTCGCAGGCTTCGTAGCTGCCGACGCGCCCGGAGCGGACTTCGGCCAGCAGCGCACGGCGCTGCAAGGCGAAGTCCACGACCTGCCGCTGGTTAATCACGAGGACAGAGTACGGGCTGTTCCTGTGGCGTCCACGCCCCCTAGCGGCCCCAGGTCCCGGACCGGCGCGGACACGCCGGAACTTCGATAACTCTCCGGTGAATTTCGGCCTCGATAGGTAGTTGGACGAGGTTACCTTCGCCACTTCGATGTATCGGCGCGATATAGTGGCTGAGTAGGTTGGATCGAGGCGCTCGTTCGGAGCAACGTCGGCCGTCTCGGTTTGTTCCCGGAAGGGGGTGCGCTGTGCTGGAGTTCGCGATCCTCGGTCTTCTGCACGAAGCGCCCATGCACGGGTACGTGCTGCGCAAACGGCTGCACGAGACGCTCGGCACGTTGCGGACGTTCTCGTACGGCTCGCTGTACCCGACCCTGCGGAAACTGCTGCGGGCCGGGTACCTGGTCGAGGAGCTGGACGAGGCCGACGACCGGGCGTGGTCACGGCGCGGGCGCCGGGTCTACAAGCTCACCGCGGAGGGCAAGGAGCGCTTCGGTGAGCTGCTCGGCGACGCCGGGCCGCAGACCTGGGACGACGAAGGCTTCGGCGTCCACCTGGCCTTCTTCTCGCGGACCCCGGCCGACGTGCGGATGCGGATCCTCGAGGGCCGTCGCCGCCGCGTCGAAGAACGCCGCGAGGGCATGCGGGCAGCGCTCGCCAGGGCCGAGGAGAAGATCGATCGCTACACCCGCGAGCTGCACCGGCTGGGGCTGGAGACCAGCGAGCGGGAGGTGCGCTGGCTCAACGAGCTGATCGCGCATGAACAAGCCGAACGGCAGGGTCCGGAGACCTGAGCCGCCCGGCCCGGGCCGCAGCGTGGCGGCGCCAGACCTACTGAACAGACACGGATTGAAGGAGAAACCCCCATGGGCGAGAACCGCCGCGTACGGGTGGCCATCGTGGGCGTCGGCAACTGTGCGGCGTCGCTGGTCCAGGGTGTCCAGTACTACCGCGACGCGGACCCGGCCACCCGCGTTCCCGGTCTGATGCACGTCGACTTCGGCGGCTACCACGTCCGCGACATCGAGTTCGTCGCCGCGTTCGACGTGGACGCCAAGAAGGTCAGCCGGGACCTGTCCGAGGCGATCTTCGCGTCCGAGAACAACACCATCAAGATCGCCGACGTGCCGCCGCTCGGCGTCACCGTCCAGCGCGGTCACACCCACGACGGCCTCGGCCGCTTCTACCGCGAGACGATCGAGGAGTCCGACGAGACCCCGGTCGACATCGTCGCCGCGCTGCGCGAGGCGCAGGCCGACGTGCTCGTGTCGTACCTGCCGGTGGGCTCCGAGGTGGCCGACAAGTTCTACGCCCAGGCCGCGATCGACGCCGGCGTGGCGTTCGTCAACGCGCTGCCGGTGTTCATCGCCTCCGACCCCGAGTGGGCGAAGAAGTTCGAAGACGCCGGTGTCCCGATCGTCGGCGACGACATCAAGTCCCAGGTCGGCGCCACCATCACGCACCGCGTGCTGGCGAAGCTGTTCGAGGACCGCGGCGTCCAGCTCGACCGGACGATGCAGCTCAACGTGGGCGGGAACATGGACTTCCTGAACATGAAGGAGCTGGAGCGGCTCGAGTCGAAGAAGATCTCGAAGACCCAGTCCGTCACCTCGCAGGTCGACCGCGACCTCGGCAAGGGCAACGTCCACATCGGGCCGTCGGACTACGTGCAGTGGCTCGACGACCGCAAGTGGGCCTACGTCCGGCTGGAGGGCCGCGCGTTCGGTGACGTGCCGCTGAACCTGGAGTACAAGCTCGAGGTGTGGGACTCGCCGAACTCGGCCGGCATCATCATCGACGCCGTGCGGGCCGCGAAGATCGCGCTCGACCGCGGCATCGGCGGCCCGATCCTGTCGGCGTCGTCGTACTTCATGAAGTCGCCGCCGGAGCAGTACGACGACTCGACCGCGCGTGACGCCGTCGAGAAGTTCATCCGCGGCGAGATCGAGCGGTAGCAGCTGATCTTCGGAGAGGGCCGTCACCGCTGGTGGCGGCCTTCTTCGCGTGGTCCACGCTGTGCCGATCTTTACCCATCCGACCACAGTCACGGCCGATGGCTTGGGAGTGGAGGTTACGTGTCGTGCGGGGGGCGGCCTACTTTTTGGCCGGATGGGTAAACCGGTGGGGTGGGGTGCGCGTTGGCGGGGTGTGAGTGCGAGCGTGGGCGAGAGCGTGCCGGGGGACCTGGGCGCGCCGACCTTCCACGACCTGTTCCGCGAGTACTTCGGCCAGATGACCCGGCTGGCCCACCTGCTCGGCGCGGATGACGCGGAGAACGTCGCGCAGGAGGCGTTCGTCAAGCTGCACCAGCGCTGGGACTCCCTGACCGACCACACGCGGGTGGCCGGCTACCTCCGCACGACCGTGGTGAACATGTCCCGGTCGCGCACGCGGCACCTGCGCGTGGTCCGCCGGACCCCGCCGGACCGGCCGCCGGACGAGCTGTCGGCCGAGGTCAAGGCGGTGGCGAACTGGGAGCACCAGCAGTTGCGTGAGGTGGTGGCGAAGCTGTCCCGGCGGCAGCGCGAGGTGCTGGTGCTGCGGTACTGGCTGGACCTGAGCACGGCGGCCATCGCGGAGACGCTGGGCATCTCGCCGGGCACGGTCAAGGCGACCACGCACCACGCGATGGAGAATCTGCGCAAGCACCTGGGGGACGACCTGGGAGGTGAGCGATGACCGACCTCGAACGCAAGCTGGCCGAAGCACTGCGAGGGCAGGCCGGGGAGGTCACGCCCAACCTCGACACGGCCTGGGCGGAACAGCAGCGCAGGCAGCAGCGCGCCCCGCGCCGCCGCCGGGTCGCCGTCTGGGGCGCTCCGCTGGCCGCGGTCCTGGTGGTGCTGACCAGCGTGTCGATCGCCACGCAGGTCAACACGACCGTGCCCCCACCGCCGCCGCAGCCCGCGACGCAGCCGGGGCAGGAGCTGGTGCTCGCCAAGCCGTTGATCTCACCGCCGATGGAGCACCCGGGCGAGCCGAAGGCGCTCACCGACTTCGCGGGGCAGACCGACGCCTGGACCTCCTACGCGGTCGACGCGGTCGACACCGGGGGACATCCCCTGCTCTGCATCGAGGCACTGCCCAAGGGCGCGACCCACGGCAGCGCGGATTCGTCCTTCGGCATCGAGTCGCCGTCGTGCGTCCCGGTGTCGTCGTCTCCGGTGCGCGCCGGGTACGTCGGCAAGAACGGGGGGCCCCTACCCGAGGGCAAGGCGGTCTACCTCGTCGACCCGGCGGTCCGGCAGCTGCGGCTCTACGACGCGGCGGGCGACCTGAGCCAGGCCAAGGCGGTCGGCACGCTGGGCGCCGATCGACTGTTCCTCGCCGACGTGAATCCGAGCCTGCCGCCGGTGCGCTTCGACGTCAGCTGAGCCCCAGCGCCCCCGGCAGGTCGGTGATCTTCTCCACCACCGCCGTCGCCTGCTTCAGCACCTCGGGGTCCGGCGGGAAGTGCGGGTTCGGCACCGCGTACACCGCCATCTTCGCCGCCAGCGCGGACCGCAGCCCGTTCGTCGTGTCCTCCACGGCCGCGCAGTCCGCCGGCGGCACGCCCAGCAGCTCGGCGGCCCGCAGGTAGACGTCCGGCGCCGGTTTCCCCGCCCCGACCTGCTCGGACGACACCGCCGCCCCGACCGGGAGGCCCGTCACGTCCAGGAAGCCCTTGATCAGGATCACCGGCGACGAGCTCGCGATCGCCACCGGCCACCGGGCCGACACCTGCCGGACGACGTCCACCGCGCCCGGGATCAGCGGCGGTTCCGCGGCGTACCGGGCGGCCATCCGCTTGACCACGACCGTCGCGATCTCCGGCGGCGAGAGCTGGGCGCCCAGCTCCTCGACCAGGTAGCGGGCCCATTCCGGGGTGCTCATCCCCTGCTGCGCCCGGGTCGCCTCCGCGCGCCAGGTGCCGCCGTGTTCGGCGACGACCGCGCGCCGCACCTCGTCCCAGATCCGCTCGGAGTCCACCAGTACGCCGTCGAGGTCGAAGATCACCGCGTCCATGGCCAGAGCCTAGCCTGTGAGCGGACTTACTTAGCCACCCTTACTAATTTTTGTTAGCCTAGCTAAGTGACTTCCGCGATCACCGATCTCGCCCACCGGCTGCGGCCGCTGGTCTTCCGGCTCTACCACCAGGTCCGCCGGCAGACCCCGCAGCTGACGCTGACCCTCACCCAGGGGTCGGTGCTGAGTGAGCTGGTCAACGGCGGTCCGCGGCGGATGTCCGCGCTGGCCGAGTTCGAACGGGTCAAGCTGCCGTCGATGACCGATGTCGTCGGCCGGCTCGAACGGCTCGGGCTCGCGACCCGCCGCCCGGACCCCGCCGACGGCCGTGCGGTGCTGGTCGAAGTCACCGACGAGGGCCTGCGTTTTTACGCCGAACTGGTGACGGCTCGGGAGGAGTTCCTCCGCGAGCGGCTCATCGCCATGGACGAAGCCGACCGCGCCGCGATCGAAGCCGCCCTGCCCGCCCTCGTCAAATTGCTCGTCGACACCAAGAAGGAGGAACTGATCAGCGATGAGCGCTGAACACCACTCGAGCCTGCTGGACGCGGTCAAGGGTCAGCCGAAGCAGGTGTGGATCACCGCGTTCGCCGCGGTCATCGCCTTCATGGGGATCGGCCTGGTCGACCCGATCCTGCTGTCCATCGCCAAGGGCCTGGACGCGACGCCGTCCCAGGTCACCCTGCTCTTCTCGTCCTACCTCGGCGTCCAGGTCGTCGCGATGCTGGTCACCGGCGCGGCGAGCGCCCGGTTCGGGGCCAAGCGCACCGTGCTGGTCGGGCTGACGCTGATCGTCGCGGCCACCGCCCTCTGTGCCGCCGCCGGGTCGATCGAGCAGCTCGTCGGGCTGCGCGCGGTCTGGGGCCTGGGCAACGCGTTCTTCATCGCGACGGCGCTTTCGGTGATCGTCGGCGCCGCGACCGGCGGCCAGTCCGGCGCGATCCTGCTCTACGAGGCCGCTCTCGGCGTCGGCCTGTCGATCGGCCCGCTGCTGGGTGCGCTGCTCGGCAGCATCTCGTGGCGCGGCCCGTTCCTCGGCACCGCGATCCTGATGGCCGGCGCGCTCGTGCTGTGCGCGGTCTTCCTCAAGAGCGACAAGCACGAGCGACGCGAACCGATCAAGCTGCTCGACCCGCTGCGCGCGCTGAAGCACCCCGGTCTGCTGCGCACCTCCGTCGCCTCGGCGCTGTACACCGCCGCGTTCTTCGCGGTGCTGGCCTGGTCGCCGTTCGTCCTCGGCTGGAGCGCCATCGCCGTCGGGCTGATCTTCTGCGGCTGGGGCCTGTGCGTCGCCGTCGCCGGGGTCGCCTTGGCGCCGCGGCTGGCCGCCAAGCTCGGCGAGCGGCACGCCGCCGCGGCCGCCGTCTTCGGGTACGCCGTGCTGATGCTGGTCCTCGCTGTGCCGAGCAAGCCGGTGCTCGTCGCCGGGATCGTCGTCTCCGGGCTGGTGTCCGGCCTGTTGAACACGCTGTTCACCGGCACCGCGATGTCGATCAGCGACGCACCGCGCCCGGTCGCCAGCGCGGGCTACAACTTCTGCCGCTGGCTGGGTGGCGCGGTCGCCGCGACGCTCGTCGGGCACGTCGCCGAGTGGTTCGGCTCGCCGCAGGCGCCCTTCGTCGCCTCCGCCGTGCTGTGCGTCGTCGCGGGCGCGCTGCTCTCGCTGCGGGAGAAGACGCCGGATCCGCACACCGTGCCGAAGGAAGCGGTGCTCGTCGGCGAAGAATTCTGATTTCACGCTGAGCGACGGCCCCTGGACCAAGCGTCCGGGGGCCGTCGGCCGTTCGGGGGTGTCGGCTCGCGCGCATTGCGAGCAATACACCCGTTGTTCATCCGGATGTCTGGATCGGCTGGTTTTCGGCACATACGGTCACTTCGTTCCCGAACTTCCACCATGGAGGCGCTGTGCCCGACCGCCTGCTCCCGCTGTTCCCCGCTCACCCGGGCGGCCGCTCCCCGATCACCTGCGAGTACCGCTGCGGCAACGCGTGCGCCCACCCGGAGGCGAACGAAACCGACAACGAGTACTTCGGCGACGTCGTCAAGGACATCTCCCGCCGCCGCGTCTTCAAGGCGGGCGCCGTGATGGCCGCCGCCGCGGGCGGGTTCGCCGCGCTGTCCACGGGTACCGCGGCCGCCGCGCCGGCCGACGTCTCGGTGAACGGCCACGGCGGTCCGAAGCCGCGTCCGGTGCCCGGCACCGACTTCACGCCGGTCCCGCCGAACAAGCTCGACGCGGTCAGCGTCCCCGACGGCTACGACCAACGCGTCGTCGTCCGCTGGGGCGACCCGGTCGTCGCGGGCGCGCCGAAGTTCGACTTCACCAAGCAGACCGCGGCCGCGCAGGCCAAGCAGTTCGGCTACAACAACGACTTCGTCGGCCTGATCCCGCAGGACCCGCTGGGCCTGTCGAACCTGCTCGTGGTCAACCACGAGTACACGACCGAGGTCCACATGTTCCCGGCCGACCAGTACGACCCGGCCAACCCGACCGAGGAGCAGGCGAAGATCGCCTGGGCGGCGCATGGCCTCTCGGTGCTGCAGGCCCGCCGCGACCCGATCCACGGCGGGCTCGAAGTCGTCCCGAGCCGGTACGGCCGCCGGATCACCCTCGACACGATCTTCGAGGTCCGCGGCCCGGCCGCCGGCTCGAAGTTCCTCAAGACCTCGGCCGACCCGAGCGGGCGCAAGGTCCGCGGCACGCAGAACAACTGCTCCGGCGGCGTGACGCCGTGGGGCACGGTGCTCTCCGGCGAGGAGAACTTCGACCAGTACTTCGCCAACTCCGACAAGGTCACCGACCCGGTCGCGGCGGCGCGGCTCAAGCGCTACTCCGTCGGCGCCGGCACGAGCACCCGCAAGTGGGAGCGGTTCGACAAGCGCTGGGACGTCGCGCAGGAGCCGAACGAGCCGAACCGGTTCGGCTGGGTCGTCGAGATCGACCCGAACGACCCGAACTCGACGCCGATCAAGCACACCGCGCTCGGCCGGTTCAAGCACGAGGCCGCGAACATCAAGATCACCGCCGACGGCCGGGTCGCCGTCTACTCCGGGGACGACAGCCGCTTCGAGTACATCTACAAGTTCGTCTCGAAGGGCAAGTACAAGCCGGGCCACAGCGCGCACGCGCGCCGGCACAACTCGGCGCTGCTCGACGAGGGCACGCTCTACGTCGGCCGCTTCACCGGCGACAGCCCGGCCGCGGAAATCGACGGCAAGGGCACCCTGCCCGCCGACGGCGAGTTCGACGGCACCGGCGAGTGGATCCCGCTGGTGAGCGGCGACAAGTCCTTTGTGGACGGCTTCACCGCCGAAGAGGTCTACGTCTTCACGCGCCAGGCCGCCGACAAGGTCGCCGCCACGAAGATGGACCGGCCGGAGGACATCGAGCCGAACCCGGTCAACGGCCGGATCTACGCGGCGCTGACCAACAACAGCGACCGCGGCGCGGCGGGCAAGGCCGGCGTCGACGAGATCAACCCGCGGGTGGCCAACAAGAACGGGCACGTCCTGGAGTGGGAAGAGAACTGCGGCGACGCGGCCTCGACCCGGTTCTCCTGGCGGCTGCTGCTGGTCTGCGGTGACCCCAAGGCGGCGGACACCTACTTCGGCGGCTTCCCGAAGGACCAGGTCAGCCCGATCTCCTGCCCGGACAACGTCGCGTTCGACCGGCACGGAAACCTGTGGGTCGCCACCGATGGCAACGCCCTCGGTGCGAACGACGGCCTGTTCTCGGTGCCGGTCACCGGGCCGGAGCGCGGGCACGTCAAGCAGTTCCTGTCGGTGCCGGTCGGCGCCGAGACGTGCGGCCCGGTCGTCACCGACAACCTGGTGCTCGTCGCGGTCCAGCACCCGGGTGAGAACGCGACGAGCTCGGCGAACCCGACCTCGCACTGGCCGGACGGCGGCACCGCCCAGCCGCGGCCGGCCATCGTCTCGGTGTGGAAGAAGGGCCGCTTCGGGCTGCCCGGCCGCATCGGCGAGCGCTGACGCGGGTGTGGGCCCGCGCCGGCCGAGGTTCACTCTTAAGTGGACGGTTCTCGGCCGGTGCGGGCCCGCGCCGCGCGCCATAGTCGAGAGGTGATCTTCTCCGGGCGCGCGGTGGCAGTGGCGGTCGTGGCGATCGCGGCGGCGGTCGTGCCCGCGTCCGCGTCCATCGCCGAGGACGCGCCGCCGGTCTGCGGTGGACTCGCGGCGAACCCGAGCGTCGAGCTCGTGGCGCGCAACGGCGCCCCGGACGGGTACGTCTTCGCCCCGGCCGCCCCGGTCCCGCCCGGAACACCGGCCGCGAAGGTGCCGAAACTGCTGACCGCGCAGGAGTACGCCGTCGACGGGCAGCGGGCGGCGTTCCTCCAGACGCCGGACGGCAAGACCAGCACCGCCTACCAGACCGAGCGGTTCGTCCCCGGCGGCGTCTACGCCCTCAGCGTCTGGACCGCTTCGCGCGCTCCGAGGTACGAACCGGCCACCGGCCTGCGGTTCTACGACGCCACCGGCACGCAGATCCAGGAGACCAAGCTCGTCGCCGATCACTACGAGGGCGACGGCACCCTCGTCGAGCAGGACTTCCCGGCGGCGACGGCGCCGGCGAAGGCGACGGCGGTGAAGTTCTTCGCCACGTCCACCCTCGACCGGCTGCACTGGGACTGCGTCGACCTCCAGCTCGCGGCGTACTCGGTGAAGAAGGAAGTGCAGAACCCGGCGACCGGCGCGTGGGCGTCGTTCGCGACGGTCACCGCGGGCGAAACCGCGCACTACCGCGTCACGGTGACCAACGAAGGCACCCAGGACCTCACCGGGATCACGGTGCAGGATCCGTGGTGCGCCGGCCCGTTCGAGCCGTTCGCGCTGGCCGCGGGCGCGAACCGGCAGCTGACCTGCGACCACCCGGACCTCACGGTGGCCGACAGCGGGCACGTCAACACGGCGAAGGTGACCGGCGTGCACTACCCGGGCGGCACGCTCGGCGACAAGACGGCGTCGGCGACGATCACCGTCCTCCCCCCGCCGGCCATCGCGAAGATCGGCGACTTCGTCTGGGCGGACCGCAACCGCGACGGCCTGCAGGACCCGGACGAACCCGGCGTCGCGGGCGTCAAGGTGACGCTGAAGGACGGCGCGGGCGGCGCGGTCGCCACCGCGACCACCGACGACAAGGGCAAGTACGGCTTCGAGAAGCTGAAGGACGGTACGTACCAGGTCTGCTTCGCCGTTCCGGCGGACTTCACCGTGACCCGCCGGGACGCCGGCAGCGAAGATCGCGATTCGGACGCCGACCCGGACGGCTGCACCGCGCCGCGCACCGTGGGCGGGCCGTCCCACGAGGACTTCGCGGTGGACCTCGGGCTGCTGTCCCCGACCGACCGGATCGGCGACTTCGCCTGGGCCGACCCGGACGGCAACGGCCTGCAGGACGCGGGCGAACCGGGCCTGGCCGGCGTCAAGGTGGTGCTGAAGGACGCGAGCGGCAAGGAAGTGGCGAGCGTGGTCACCGCCGCCGACGGCTCGTACGGCTTCGACGGCCTGGAGGACGGCACGTACCAGGTGTGCTTCACCGCGGACGGCCACCACCCGACGGCCAAGGACGCGGGCGACGACACCCGCGACTCGGACGTGGACCCGGCGTCCGGCTGCGCGGACCCGCGCACCCTCGGCGCCGGCAAGCGCGAAGACCGCACGGTGGACGCCGGGTTCGCCGCTACGGTGAGGTCATGACGGATCTTCCCCTCGCCCTGGTGACCGGCGCGTCCCGCGGAATCGGTGCGGCGGTCGCGCACCAGCTGGCCCCGACGCACCGCCTGCTCCTCGGCGGCCGCGACGCCGGCGCACTGGCCGCACTGGCGAAGGAGCTCCCGGGCGCGAAGCCGTGGCCGGTCGAGCTGACGGACCCGGCGTCCCTGGCGTCGGCGGTCGCGGACGTCTCGTCCCTGGACGTCCTGGTCCACTCGGCGGGCGTCGCGCGCCTGGGCCGCATCGAAGACGCTTCCGCCGACGCGTGGCGGGCCAACTTCGAGGTCAACACCCTGGCGGTGGTCGAGCTGACCCGCCTGCTGCTCCCGGCTCTGCGCGCGGCCCGCGGCCACGTCGTGGTGATCAACTCGGGAGCGGGCCGGAACGCCCGCCCGGGCTGGTCCCCGTACGCGGCGAGCAAGTTCGCGGTCCGCGCCTTCGCCGACGCCCTCCGCGAGGAGGAGCGCGACATCCGCGTGACGTCGGTCTACCCGGGCCGCACGGACACGGAGATGCAGCAGGAGATCTTCGCCGGCGAAGGCCGCGAGTACGACACGTCGCACCTGCTGAAGGCCGACTCGGTGGCCACCGCGGTGGTGACGGCGGTGTCCGCCACCCCGGACGCCCACCCGACGGAGGTCATCCTCCGCCCCCGCTGACCTCAAAGAGGGCACTTTCACGTGAAAGTGCCCCTTCGGCCGTGCTAGGCGCGCAGCCGGGCGGCGGTCTCGGCCACCCCGGCCTGCACCTTCGCCCGGTCCACCTTCGTCGACTCGCCGTCGGCCACGACCTGCTCGCCCGCGACCCACACGTCCCGGACCCGCCGCGACCCCGCCGCCCAGACGAGGTTCGACAGCAGCTGCACGTCCGGCACCTCGAGGCCGCACGCGAACGCGGGGTCGTCCAGGTCGATGTGCACCAGGTCCGCCCAGCGGCCGGCCTCGATCGCCCCGATGTCGGAGCGGCCCAGTGCCGCCGCCCCGCCGCGAGTCGCCAGCAGGAACACATCGGCCGCTGTGAGGACCGTCGAGTCGCCGGTGGCCAGCCGGGCGAACATGGCCGCGAGCTGCAGTTCTTCCCACAGGTCGAGGTCGTCGTTGGATGCCGGGCCGTCGGTGCCGAGGCCGACCGCGACGCCCGCGGCCCGCAGGTCGGCGATCCGCGCGATCCCCGAAGCGAGCTTCGCGTTCGAGCCCGGGCAGTGCGCCATCCCGACGCCGTGGGCCGCGTAGAGCGCGATGTCCTCGTCGGACAGGTGGATCGAGTGCGCCGCCAGCACGCGCCCGTCCAGCATGCCGAGCTCCCGGAGCAGCGCCGGCACCGAACCGTGCGAAGCACGGACCGCGGTGTCCTCCGCCGCCGCCTCGGCGACGTGGATCTGGATCAGCGCACCCCGCGCGGCCGCGGATTCCGCCGTCGCCCGCAGGCCCTCCGCGGACAGCATGTACGCCGAGTGCGGGCCGTAGCCGAGCTCGATGCGGTCGCCGTGGCCGAACCGGAGGCCGTCGGTGTCGATCCAGCGCTCGATGCCGGCGAGCTGCGCCCGCCAGTCCAGGCCGGGCAGCTCCATCACCGGCGGCGCGACCAACACGCGGCCACCCGTCGTGAGAACCGCGTCGACCAGCTGCTCGCCTTCGAAGTACATCTCGGCGCTGGTGGTGACGCCGTGGCGGAGCATCTCGACCGAGCCGAGCAGCATGCCGGTGCGGACGTCGTCGGCGCGCAGCTTCGCCTCGGCCGGCCAGATGATCTCGTTGAGCCACGGCAGCAGCGGCAGGTCGCCGCCCATACCGCGCAGCAGCGTCATCGGGCTGTGCGCGTGCGTGTTGACCAGGCCGGGCAGCAGGATGCCGGTCAGGGTGGTGACCGGTGCGGCGGATTCGGGGGCGGTGGCCGCCGGTCCGCAGTACGAAATGCGCCCATCGGCGTCGACATCGACGACCGCGTCACGAAGCAGCGAACAGGACGGGTCGGCGGGGAGAACGACAGGGGCGTGGAAACGGCGTTGCATCTCTGGATACTACGCACCCGCAATTACGAAACGACTCCGCTCCGCCACGCCCACGCCGCGCTCTCCACCCGGTTCCGCGCGCCGATCTTGCTCTGCACCGACGCCAGGTGCGTCTTCACCGTCGACAGCGACATGAACAGCTCCGCGCCGATCTCGGTGTTCGTCAGCCCGCGCGCGACCGCCTGCAGGACGTCCAGTTCCCGCGGGGTCAGCGGCTCGGACGGCGACGCGGCCTGCGGCTTCACCGCGCCGCCGTTGAAGTGCTTGAGCAGCCGGACGGTGATCTGCGGCGAAACCAGCGCGTCACCGCGGTCGGCCGCGCGGACCGCCTCGATCAGCAGGGCCGGGCCCGCGTCCTTCAGCAGGAATCCGGACGCGCCGTTGCGCAGCGCCGTGTGGACGTACTCGTCGAGGTCGAACGTCGTGACGACGACCACCTTCAGCGGGTCGGCCACGTCCGGCCCGGCCAGCTGGCGGGTGACCTCCAGGCCGTCGAGGCCGGGCATGCGGATGTCGAGCAGGCAGACGTCCGGGCGCAGCTCGCGGGCCTTCGAGACCGCCGAGACACCGTCCGCGACGTCGGCGACGACCTCGATGTCGTCGTGCGACTCCAAGATCATGCGGAAGCCCATCCGCACCATTTCCTGGTCGTCGGCGATCAGTACCCGGATCACTCGTCCCCTTCCCCGGCGGCCAGTGGCAGCCAAGCTTCGACACGCCAGCCACCGTCCGGGCCCCGCCCGGCCGACAGCCGGCCCTTGAGCAGCGCGACGCGTTCGCGCATGCCGACCAGACCGTAGCCGCCCGATCCACCGGCCGGCCGGTGCACCGTCGCGCGCCCGTTGTCGGTCACCCGCAGGTGCAGCTCGTGGCCACCCACTTCGGCGATGACGAACGCTTCGGTCGCGTCGGCGGCGTGCTTGCCGACGTTGGTCAGCGACTCCTGCACCAGCCGCAGCGCCGAGCGGCCGACCTCGTGCGGCAGGTCCGGCGGCAGGTCGAGGTGCATCGACGTCGGCACGCCGTGGTTGGCGCTTTCGACCAGTTTCCGCAGGTCGGCGCCGAGGTCAGTGGTCGCCTGTTCACTGAACTCGCTCGACCCGGCCGGTGCGTCGCCGCGCATCGACCGGACCAGCCGCCGCATCGCCGCGAGCGCCTCGACGCCGGCGTTCTCGATCCGGCCCATCGCGTCCACCGCGATCTGCGGGTTCCGCTCGGCCATCAGCCGCGCGGCCTGCGCCTGCACGACGATCCCGGTCACGTGGTGGGCGACGATGTCGTGCAGTTCGCGGGCCAGCGCCATCCGCTCGGCGGTCTGCGCGTCGCTCACCGCGGACTGGACGGCCGTCGTGCGCTCGGCGTCCCGTGACCGCAGCATCAGGCCGAAGGCGATCGAGATGCCCAGCATCAGCGTCGCGGCGAAGGCGAGGACCGACAGGACCTGCGGATCGGTCTGCAGGCCCCGGCGCGCGTCCGAGTTGAGGATCGCCCCGAGCGCGACGACGCTCGAAAGCACGGCGACCCGCGCCCAGGACTGGCTCAGCCCACGGGCCCGGGTCAGGTTCACCACCACGCCCATACCGGCGATGATCTGCGTGGCCGGGATGCCACCCGGCACCGGGTAGTCGTAGGACCGCAGCTGCAGGAACGGCGTGATGACCGCGGACAGCAGCATGATGCCGGCGAGACCGAGGAGCGCGTCCGCGGGCCGCCGCGGGGAGAGCACCGCGATCACGGCCGCGAGGATCGAGCAGAACAGGATCGGGAAACCGCGGGCCGTGTTCGAATACGTGTAGCCGAACTCGAAGAGCAGCGCGAAGGCGAGCAGCCCCATCAGCGGCCACTGCCCCATCGCCAGCTCGTTGATCCGGCGAAGCAGCCGGGTCCGGGGCTCGGAGCGCGGGCCGCGGTCGCGAGCCGCGATGGCGGGCACCAGCGGGGCGACGAGCAGCAGCAGGCCGAACAGCAGCGCCTGGGTGCCCGTGCCACTGGTGATGTCGGCGACACCCGCGTACCGCCCGAAGACGGCGACCAGGCCGGCGACGACCAAGAAGCTGATCACGCAGAACGCCACGCCCGCCCGCGCCCGGCGGGCCACGTAGTAGACCATCAGCACCCCGGCCACGACCTCGGTGATGGTCACCTTCGGCAGCACGCTGGAGTACGGCGGGATGCGCAACGTGTGGATGAAGAGGGTGGACAACACCAGCACCCCGGCACCGGCCACCCCGGCGACGGCGGCGCGCTTCTGGGCCCAGAGCCCGCAGGCCGCCATCGCGAAGATGGCGGGCAGCAGGCCGAAGTCGACGAGGCGCGGGCCCAGGTCGTCGAGCGCCGCCTGCGTCGTGTAGACGACGTCGAACAGGAGCGCGGCGAAGAGGACGGCGGAGGGCACGCCAATGCGCCGCACCAGGGCGGTCGTGCGGGTGTAGAGCGTTTTCGGTGGCGACGCGGCGGGCACAACGTGAAGTTACGTGATTCCCCGGCACCCGCACCTTGGCCGACTGGCCCGCGCTCCCTCGGCCGATCGGCCGAGGCCGGCCGGGACGTGACTGGCCGTCTGCCCGAAGTGGATTCCCCCAGCTCTCGGCGAAGCTCATCGGCATCAAGATCCCAACCGACTGGGACATCCGAACCGCAGGGAGAACCTCGTGGACCCGAACACTCCACATACGACGAACGGCGCGGTGCTGTCCGGCCGCGGACTGGTGAAGCGCTACGGCACCCAGTACGCCTTGGCCGGCATCGACATCGACATCCAGCCGCGGGACGCCGTCGCCATCGTCGGGCCGTCCGGCTCGGGCAAGACGTCGCTGCTGCACGTCCTGGCCGGCATCCTCCGGGCCGACGACGGCCAGATCTTCCTTGGCGGGCAGCGGGTCGACCACCTCGGTGAGAAGAAGCGCAGCGAGCTACGCCGCACCGAATTCGGGTTCGTCTTCCAGTCGGGGATGCTGGTGGCCGAGCTGTCGGCCGAAGAGAACGTCGCGCTGCCGTCGCTGCTGGCCGGGCTCGGGCGCAGGGAAGCCATCGACGCCGGCCGCCAGTGGCTGTCCCGCCTCGGCCTGGCCGGCAAGGAGAAGCGCCGTCCCGGCGAGCTGTCCGGCGGCGAGGCCCAGCGCGTCGCGATCGCGCGGGCCCTGACCCACCGGCCGAAGGTGATCTTCGCCGACGAGCCGACCGGTGCGCTCGACACGCGCACCGGCCGCGAGACGATGGACGCGCTCCTCGGCGCCGCCCACGAGACCGGGGCCGCGGTGATCGTGGTGACCCACGACCGCGAACTGGCCGAGTCGATGCCGAAGACCGTCTCCATCCGCGACGGCCTGATCGCGACGAGGCTCGCCGCATGAACTCGCTGCAGATCGCCCTGCGGGTGCTGCGGGTGGATCGGCGGACCCGGACGTCGGCCATCCTCACCGCGATCGGGGTGGCCGTCGCGACCGGGCTGGTGCTGTTGCTGGCGACGCTGCCGTTCGCCACGCAGAACCGCGAACAACGCGCCCTCTGGCAGGGCGAGCAGTTCTACAGCCGCGTCTCCGACGGCCCGGTCAAGATGCTCTTCAACCAGTCGCGGGACTACTTCGACGGCAAGCAGATCGTCCGGGTCGACGTCGCGCTGGCCCCGGGGGCGAGCGCGGCCGAGATCCAGCTGCCGCCGGGCGTGCCGCAGCTGCCCGGTCCGGGCGAGACCATCGTGTCGCCCGCGCTCGGCCGGCTCCTGCAGGCGAACCCGGCCGGGCAGCTCGGCGACCGCTTCGGCAAGCCCGTCGGCGCGTTCGGCGAAGACGGCCTCCGGTTCCCGGAGCAGCTCGTCGCGCTGACCGGGCACACGCCGGACGCGATGCCGGAGAACGTCTCGCACATACCGGGTTTCCCGAGCGGGAAAGCGAGCCCGGACGCCCTGCTCATGCTGCTGTCCTGGGTCGGGATCATCGTGCTGCTGGTGCCGAGCCTGGTGCTGGTGGCGTCGTCGGCCCGGCTGACCGCGGCCCGGCGGGAACGGCGGCTCGCCGCGATCCGGCTGGCCGGGGCGACGCCGGGGCAGGTCACGAACATGGTGGCCGCCGAGACGACGTTGTCCGCGGGCATCGGCGCGGTGCTCGGGGTGCTGATCAGCCCGGCGCTGCACGGCCTCGCGGCGTTCGTCCCGTGGGCCGGCGGCACCTGGCTGGCGTCCGACTTCGCGCTGCCGATCGGCCTGACGGTGTCCATCGCCGTGGCCATCCCGGTGCTCGTGGTCCTGGCCGGTGTCCTCGGCCTGCGCCGCGTCCTCAAGAACCCGTTGTTCGCGACCGGTGGCCACACGAAGAAGCCGCTGCACTGGTGGCGGCTGCTGGCGCTGCCCGCGGCCGGGGCGTTCTTCCTCATCGCCGTGACGACGGCGAAGGAGACCGGTGGCATCGGGCTGGTCATGGCGGGCCTGTTCTTCCTGGTCGGCTCGGCCGCGATCGTCGGACCGTGGGTGACGTCGGCGGTCGGCGGCACGTTCGTCCGGATCTGGCGACGCCCGTCCGCGCTGCTCGCCGGCCGCCGCCTGCGTGACGACCCGAAGGGCGCCTACCGCGCGTCCGCCGGGATCGTGCTGGCGGTGTTCGCCGGGTCGATGGCCCTGACGCTGCTGCCGACGTTCGAGTCGATGGCCGGCGGCGGGCGGTCGTTCTCCGACTCCGTGCTCTACGTCGACACCGATGCCCAGCACGCGGACCGGATCGTCGAGCAGGCCAACGCCTCCCTCCAGAAGTACGGGCAGTCCGAAAAGGCGGTCGCGGTCGCCGAGGTCAACCTGGTGCGGGGCACGGCTCCCAATCGGTACGGTCACCGGGCGCTGGTGCTGACCTGCGCCGACGCCGTGAAGCTGACCCGCTTCGGGCTCACCGCCGAGAACTGCACGGGCGGTCCGGCCGTCTTCGGGGACTCGGCACTCGACCTGGCGCAGTACAAGATCGCGGCCGACTGGGAAGGTCCGGCCACAGCCGCGAAGTCGGGGACGCGGGTGGAAAACGTCAAGTACCCGGATGCCGATCTGAGCGGCTCGTTCGTCATCGACCCAGCTGCACTGCCGGACGGCTTCACGCCGAAGTACGTCACCGTGGTCGCGCCGGCCACCGACGCGAACCGCGAGATCGTCCGGACGGCGCTGGCCGGCCCGGCCGCCGGCGAGGAGATCGGCAGCCGGGACCAGTACCTGTTCAACCAGCAGACCGAGCTCGGCGACCTGCGCCGGGTCACCGTGATCGGGCTGATCGCGGCGGGGATCCTGGCCGGCTGCAGCGCCGCGGTCGCGACCGCGGGCTCGGTGATGGACCGCCGCCGCACGTTCGGGGCGCTGATGGCCGCGGGCACCCCGGTGCGGGTGCTGGCCAGGGCGTTGCGGATGGAAGCCGCGCTGCCGGCACTGGTCGCCACCATCGGTGCGGGAATCGTCGGGGTACTGGTCGGCGTTGGGCTCTACAGCATGGTCGACGCGCGGGGCATCGTGCTCAGCCCGTGGCTCCTGGCGCCGGTCGTGCTCGGGGTCGGGGTGGCCCTGCTCGGCGCGTCGGTCTGCACACCGGCCCTCAAGCGGGTCCAGGCCGAGCCGCTGGCCGAGGAATAAGGCGTTCGCCCCTCTGTCGGGGGAGGGGCGAACCCCGGCACTTTCACGTGAAAGCACCCACCAGGGAGGGGCACTTTCACGTGAAAGTGCCCCTATTGCTTCTCGAAGATGAGGTCGTGCGAGACGCGGCCTTCGACGTCCGCGCGCTGCTCGAACTTCGTCACCGGCCGCCACTCCGGCCGCGGCGCCCAGCCGCCCGGCTCGTCGGCGTACCGGTTGCGCAGCGCGGGCTCCGCGGAGCAGACCTCGAGCATCTGCTCGGCGTAGTTCTCCCAGTCGGTCGCCAGGTGGAAGGTGCCGCCGGGCGCGAGCCGCGACGCGACGAGCGCGGCGAACGACGGCGACACGATCCGCCGCTTGTGGTGCTTCTTCTTCGGCCACGGGTCGGGGAAGAACAGCCGCACGCCGTGCAGCGTGCCGGGCTCGACGTGCTCGGTCAGCAGTACGACGGCGTCGCCGTGCAGCAGCCGCAGGTTCTCGACGCCGAGCTTCTCGGCGCGCAGCATCAGCTGGCCGAGGCCCGGGTCGTAGACCTCGGCCGCGACGTAGTTCAGCTCCGGCGCCGCGGCCGCCAGCTGCGACGTCGTCTCGCCCATGCCGGAGCCGATCTCCAGCATGACCGGCGCCTCGCGGCCGAACCACGCGGTGAAGTCGAGCGGCCCTTCGGGCAGCTCGCCGACCGTGCGGCCAAGGTCAGGCCACAGTTCGTTCCACGCTCGCTGCTGCCCGACGGTCATCCGGCCGCCGCGCTTGACGTAGCTGACAACGCTGCGCAGCCGCGGTTGGTCTTGGTTTTCCACCCGCCGAGGTTAACGAACTGCTTCGAATACCCCGAGACGAGACCGCAGCCCGGCCAATCCCGCCACCGGGATCGGATCCGGCGTGCGCCCGGTGTGCGCGGGCAGGACGTCGATCCAACCAGGGTGCCGGTCGGTGTTCACCACCGTCGTGGGAATCGCGTGGCCCGATTTCCCGCGTTCGGACGGCATGAACTCCCAGTAGCCGGATTCGCCGTCCGCGGCCCACGGGACGAATTCCCACCCCGGGCGCGGGCCCAGCAGTTGTGCGATCCGGTCCTCGACGCGGAAACCCTGTTCCCGCGTATCGAGCTTGCCGTCCGCCATCGCGCGCAGCCACCACGGCGCGGGGATCGGCCCCGCCATCCCGGACGAAGCGCGGTACAGGGCCAGGACGTTGTCTTCGGGCGCGCGGTGCACCCACGCCCGGCGGAGTTCGGCCGGTGTCGCCGCCGTCATGACGGCCTGCGGGAGTTCGATCGCCCGCGACCATTCGAGGTCCAGCATGGGTTCAAGCCGGGGAGCGTCGCCTTCGACGCGGGCTCGCGGAATCGTGCTGCCCAATTCTTGTCCGGTGTCCACCGTCAAGGATCACCTCCAGGGGGAGTTCAGACGGGTCCGGCGCGTTCCCTTATGAATCTTGCCTGGTCGTAGCAGTATGTCCGGTGCCTGTGAGAGAAGCCACAGTTGTTTCATCTTTTGTTAACAAGGATTTGTACGGTATCGACACCGCGGTCACGCTCAGGCGTCGCGTCGTGCCGTGACGAGTACGCCGGCCACGAACAGGGCAACGGTGATCGCCGCGAAGTAACCGAGGTAGCCCCACGGGCCGAGCGGCGCGGACGGCAGCTGCAGCGGGCCGCTGGCGAAGCTCGCCGCCCCCACGAACTCGTCGGCGGCGTGGAACGGCATCCACTGGTAGACGTGCTTGCCGAAGCCCGGGATCACGGCCAGCACGCCTTCCAGCACCTGCGTCCACACGAGGACCACGGTCAGCCCGAAGGCGACGCTGCGCAGCAGCAGCGCGACGCCGACCCCGGCGACCGCGGTGAACAGGAAGACCAGGCTCTGGCCGAGCACCGAGCGCCAGGCTTCGGCCGAGTGCAGCGCGAGGTCGGCGTCCGGCTGCACCAAGGACGCCAGTGCCCAGGAACCGAAGCCGACGACCAGCCCCAGCACGGCGCCCAGCGCACCGACGACCCCGACCTTGGCCACCAGCGCGGGCACCCGGCTCGGCACCGCCTGGAACGTCAGCCGCATGGTGCCCCAGTTGAACTCCGACGCGGTCGCGAGCACCGCGAGGACGAGCAGCACGGTCCGGCCGTTGCCGCTCGCGAGCTGGGTGTTGCCGACGGTCGGCGGGATTTCGGTGCCGGCCAGCGCGAAGAACAGCGCGGTGAAGCCGAGCGGCGCGACGACCGCGATGGCCAGGCACCACCACGGCGCCCGGGTGCTGAAGAGCTTGATGCGCTCGGCGCGGAGGAGGTTGGTGATCATCGGGAGGCCTCCGGGGACGGCAGCGCGAACTCGACGGCGTCGCGGGTGAGGTCGAGATAGGCCTGCTCGAGCGAGCCGGTGGTCGGGCTCAGCTCGTGCAGCGTCGCGCCGGCGTCGAAGGCGAGCTGCCCGATCCGGTCACTGTCCAATCCGGACACGAAGAAGGCGTCGCCGGTTTCGGTGAACTCGGCCTGCCCGGTCAGTGCCGTGCGCAGCCGGTCCGCGTGCGGGGTGCGGACACGCACGCCGTGGTCACTCGTCTGAGCGATGAAGTCGTCCATGGTGCCCTGGTAGATCAGCCGGCCGCGGCCGATCACCACCAGGTCCTGCGCGGTCTGCGCCATCTCGGGCAGCAGGTGGCTGGAGACGAACACGGTCCGGCCCTCGCCGGCCAGCACGTGCAGCAGCTGCCGGATCCACGCCATGCCCTCGGGGTCGAGGCCGTTCACCGGCTCGTCGAACAGCAGCACCCGCGGGTCGCCGAGCAGGGCGGCGGCGATCCCGAGCCGCTGCTGCATGCCGAGCGAGTACTGCAGGACGCGGGTCTTGCCGACGCTGGTCAGCCCGACCAGGGCCAGCACCTCTTCGACGCGCTTGTCCGGGATGCCGTTGGTCGCGGCCAGCCAGCGCAGGTGGTCGCGCCCGCTGCGGCCGGGGTGGCGCCAGGTGGCGTCCAGCATCGCGCCGACCGTCCGCAAAGGATCTTTCAGCTCCCGGTACGGGACGCCGTCGACGAGTACCCGGCCCGCGTCCGGGCTGTCGAGGCCGAGGATCAGCCGCATCGTCGTGGACTTGCCGGCGCCGTTCGGGCCGAGGAAGCCGGTGACGCGCCCAGACCGCGCGGTGAACGTCAGTTCGTTGACCGCGGTGGTGGCGCCGTACCGCTTGGTCAGTGCCGTCGCTTCGATCATGGGCTCCCCCGTCCGTCGAGGTGAGCCTACTGCGAAACACCGAATCCGGGTCGCCCCCCGACAGCGCGACCCGGATTCGGTGTTTTCCCCTTTTTCCCCTGTTACCCCCTATGCGTCCCGCTTCTTCGCGACCCCGAGCGCGATGAGCAGGACCACGATGGCGATGCCGGCGAAGTACGCCAGCGCCCAGCCGGGGCTCAGCGGCGAGTCCGACGGTGCCGGGCCGTCGACCATCGCCGAGCCGCGCAGGAACTTGTTCGCTACGTTGAACGGCAGCCACTCGTGGATGGTGTGCCCGATCTTCGGGATCAGCTGCACCAGTTCCTCGACGGCCAAGTAGTAGATGAGCAGCAGGGCGATCGCCCCGGCGCTGTGCCGGATCAGGATGCCGAGCGCCACCGCGAGCACGGCGCTGATGGCGAACACCGGCCCGAGCCCGGCCACGTTCATCCAGTCCTGCGAAGTGTGCAGGCCGAGGCCGTCGTTCGGCCGCATCAGCATGCCGAGGCCGAGCGCGCCGAACGCGGCGAGCTCGCCGAGCACCAGCGCCACCGCGGCGAGGACGATCGCCTTGGCGATCAGCGCCGGCGAGCGGTGCGGCACGGCCTGGAAGGTCGTCCGGATGGTGTTGAAGCGGTATTCGGTGGTCACCGCGAGCGCGGCGAGCACCATGACGACGGCGATGCCGAACTGGGTGCCGCCGAACAGGGTGGCGGACATCGTGATCGGCGAGTCGGCATCACTGTTGCCGGCGAGGATGGCGGCGAAGCCGATGGCCAGGGTCAGGGTGATGAGCGCGCACCACCACGGCGAGCGGGTCGAGAACAGCTTGATGCGTTCTACGGCGAGCAGGTTCATGATCTTGGCTTCCCCGATTACTTGGCGGTCTCGAGCACGTGCTGCGCCTCGGCGTCGAGGCCGGTGTGGTACTCGACGGAGTCGCCGGTGATCTGCATGAAGGCCTGCTCGAGCGAGCCGGTCTGCGGGCTCAGCTCGTGCAGCACGATCCCGTTCGCGGCGGCGATCTCGCCGATCTTGTCGCTGTCCATCCCGGACACCACGAGCGCGTTCGCCTCCTCGGCGACCCCGGCGCTGGCGCGCTGCAGGGCGTCCCGGAGCTCGGCCAGCTGCGGCGAACGCACCTTGACCGTGTTCTCCGCCGCGCGGGCGACGAATTCTTCGGTGGACGACTGCGAAATCAGCTGCCCCCGGCCGATCACCACCAGGTTGCTCGCGGTCAGCGCCATCTCCGAAAGCAGGTGGCTGGAGACGAAAACGGTACGGCCTTCCTCGGCCAGCCGGTGCATGAACTTCCGGATCCAGAGGATGCCCTCCGGGTCGAGGCCGTTCACCGGCTCGTCGAACAGCAGCACCTCGGGGTCGCCGAGCAGGGCGGCCGCGATGCCGAGCCGCTGCGACATGCCGAGCGAGAACCCGCCGGCGCGCTTGTTCGCGACGCTGGTCAGGCCGACCGTCTCGAGCACCTCGTCGACGCGGGTGGCCGGAATGCGGTTGGACTTCGCCATCCACAGCAGGTGGGCGCGCGCCGAGCGGTTCGGGTGCACCCACTTCGCGTCGAGCAGCGCGCCGACGGTGCGCAGCGGCTCCTTGAGGTCGTGGTACTTCTTGCCCCCGATGGTGACCTGGCCGCCCGTCGGGTTGTCCAGGCCCAGGATCATCCGCATGGTGGTGGACTTGCCCGCCCCGTTCGGGCCGAGGAAGCCGGTGACCTGACCCGCGGCCACGGAGAACGACAGGTTGTTCACCGCCAGTGTCTTTCCGTACCGCTTGGTGAGGCCGGTTGCCTCGATCATGACTGCTCCTCTTCCGCCCCTCGCTTACGACGCGTTCATCGTCGCGGGTCGGAGCCGGTTCGCGCGTCACCCTGTGGACCGAACCGGGCCCCCTACCTGAGTAGTACCTTGCTGGCTCTTCGGCTGATGCGCGATCCGTGATGACCCTGAGTCGACCCTGATTCGACGTAATTAATGAACTGTGGTTCAATAATTACGTGGCCCGGCCGAGGAGCATCACCGACGAGCGGTTGCTGGCCGCGGCGGAGACCGTGATCGGCCGCTGCGGCCCGGGTTTCACGCTGGCGCAGGTGGCGGCGGAGGCCGGGGTTTCGGTCGGCACGGTCGCGCAGCGGTTCGGTTCGAAGGGCGGCCTGCTGCAGGCGATGAGCCGGCGGGCCACACAGCGGGCGGTCGAGCAGATGCGAGAGTGCGCCGAGCGGGCGGACGACCCGGTCGGCGGCCTGCGCGCCGCGGCGGTGTCGGTCTACTCGGCGCTCGGAGACGCCGAAGAGGCCGCGAACCACCTGGGCCAGCTCGGTGTGGACATCGGCGACCCGGTGCTGCGGTCGCTGCTGGGCGAGCACTTCACGGCGGTCGAGGAAGAACTGCGGCGGCTGGTGCGGGCGGCGGCGTCCGCGTTGCCGCACGCGCCGAGCGTGCCGCGGGCGGCCCGTGCGGTGCTCGGCGTGATCAACGGGGTGTCGATCGACTGGTCGATCCGGCCGCACGGGCGGCTGGCCGACCGGCTGGCGGAGGACGTCGACGCGGTGCTGGCCGCGTGGCGGGGACGGGAGGTCAGATGAGTTTGGCGGGCAAGGTCGCGGTGGTCACGGGGGCGACCCGGGGTTGCGGGCGGGCGATCGCGGTGGAGCTGGGCCGCGCGGGCGCGACGGTGTACGTCACCGGCCGCACGACGCGCGAAACGGTGTCGCCGATGAAGCGCCCGGAGACGATCGAAGAGACGGGCGAACTGGTGGAGGCGGCGGGCGGCAAGGCCGTCGTGGTCCGCTGCGACTTCACCTCGGTGTCCGATGTGGACGCCTTGAAAGCGCGCATCGAGTCCGAAGTGGACGGAATCGACATCCTGGTCGACGACGTCTGGGGCGGCGACGTGTACTTCCACTTCGACGCGCCCTTCTGGGAGACGCCGCTGGAAGACGCGCTGAAGCTGACGCACAACGCCCTCGACACGCACCTCATCGCGCTGCACAAGCTCCTGCCGCTGGTGGTCGCCCGCCGCGGCCTGGTCCTCGAGGTGACCGACGGCGACAACGACGACTACGTCGGCGCGGGCCTCCCCTACTACCTGGCCAAGTGCGGCATCCGCGCCCTCGGCCGGGCGCTCGGCGCGGAGTTGAAGAAGGACGACTGCGTAGGCCTCGCGGTGACGCCGGGATTCCTGCGCTCGGAGTCGATGCTCGACCACTTCGAGGTCACCGAGGACAACTGGCGCGACGCGATCGGCAAGCTGGCCCCGGTCGACTTCAAGATCTCCGAGACGCCGTACCTGCTGGCCCGCGGCGTCGCGGCCCTGGCGCAGGACGCCGACGTCGCCCGCTTCGCCGGCCAGACGCTGGCGTCCTGGACGCTGATGAAGGAGTACGGCTACACCGACGTCGACGGCGACCGCCCGGACTTCGGCCGCTGGCTCACCGAAGTCCGCAACGCGGGCAAGGACCCGGCAACCACCCCACCCGCCCCCTACCGCTGACCCCCCGAACCGCCGCTTTCACGTGAAAGCGGCGGTTGTCCACAACTTGGGGGCGGGTGTGGACAGGTGCGCTTGGACGGTCGGCCGCAGCCGGGCGTACGTCACGCTTGGCATGTGTCGTTTACTTCCGTGAACTTCGAGTTCGCCGAGCCGTTCCTGGGCAGCCACGCCATCGCCGAAGGCGCGGTGACCGAACGCGCCCTGCGCTCACCGCTCTTCACCAGGCTCTTGCGCAACGTCTACGTGGCCTCGACGGTTCCGGTCACGCACGTGCTCCGGTGCCGGGCCGCCGCGCTGCTCGCGCCACCGGGTGCCGTGCTCACCGGGTGCTCGGCCGCAGCCGTCCGTGGCGTGGAGTTGGCGGGTCCGCACGACCCGGTCGAGTTGATCTTGCCCGAAAGTGTGCTGTTCGCCCTGCGGGACGGTGTGCACATCCGCCGGACGAGCCGGGGATCGATCGACAGCGAGCCGTGGCGCGAGATCCGGCTGGCCTCTTCACCGCGTCTCGCCCTCGACATCCTGACCAACACCAAGCTGCATCGATCACTCGCGAGAGTCGTCGGATACCTCGACGTGTTGCTCAGGGCCGGGGTGGTGGACGTCCCGGTGCTGGCGGACTACCTCAAGGGCCGTCGCGACAACGGGATCGTCCGTGCGAAGAGAGCACTCCGGCTTGCCGATCCTCGCTCGGAGAGCATCCCCGAATCCGAGCTGCGGGTCTGGCTGTCGGTCGCCGGCCTCGTACCGGATCTCCAAGTTTCGGTCGTCGACGAGCAAGGTGCGTTCGTGGGGCGGCTGGACCTCGCGTTTCCCGAGCGGAAGGTCGCGGTGGAATACGACGGTGACTGGCATCGGGAGGGCGACCAACCGCAGCGTGACGAGGAACGTCGGAGCGCCATCCGCGCGTTGGGATGGCGCTTCGTGATCGTCACCAAGGCTGATCTGTACGGATCGCCGAAGGCCGTGGTCTCCACGATCCGAGCGGAGCTTTCGCGTGAAAGTGCCGTTCAGCCCAGACCAGGGCGCGCGAGACCGGTTTCGTAGGCCAGCACGACGGCCTGCACCCGGTCCCGCAGTTCCAGCTTCGCCAGGATCCGCCCGACGTGCGTCTTCACCGTCGCCTCGGACAGGAAGAGCGCTTCGGCGATCTCCAGGTTCGACATGCCCTTGGCGATCAGCACCAGCACCTCGCGCTCGCGGTCGGTGAGCACGTCCAGCTCGGCCGTGTCCCGCATCGGCGAGCCGCCGGTGCCGACGAAGCGGTCCAGGAGGCGGCGGGTAACCGACGGCGACACCACCGCGTCACCCGAAGCGACCGCGCGCAGCGCCGAGACCAGGTGGCTGGGCTGGGTGTCCTTGAGCAGGAACCCGCTCGCCCCGCCCTGGAGCGCCGCGTAGACGTATTCGTCGAGGTCGAACGTCGTCATCACCAGCACGCGCGCGGTGCCGGCGGCGACGATCCGCTTCGTCGCCTCGACGCCGTCGAGCACCGGCATCCGGACGTCCATCAGCACGACGTCGGGACGCAGCCGCTCGGCCAGCTCGATGGCCTGCGCACCGTCGCCCGCTTCGCCGACGACGTCGATGTCCTCCTGGGCGCCCAGCACCATCCGGAACCCGACGCGCATCAGTTCCTGGTCGTCGACGACCACCACCCGGATCACTTGTCCAACCTAACCGGCAGAGCCGCGCGGACCTGCCACCCTCCGCCCGGAGCCGGGCCCACGTCCAATGTTCCGCCGTACACGTGCGCGCGCTCGCGCATGCCGATCAAGCCGTTGCCGCCCGGCAGCCGGGAGTCGCGCCGCCCGGCGGGGACCAGCTGCGGGACGTGGCCGGCGCCGTCGTCGCTCACCAGCACCTCGACCAGGTCGCCGGCGCGGTGCACCCGCACCGACGCGGTCGCGCCGCGGCCGGCGTGCTTGAGCGTGTTGGTCAGCGACTCCTGCACGATCCGGTAGATGCCGAGCGAGACGCCGGCCGGCAGGTCGCCGAGTTCGCCGAGCTCCAGCTCCACCGGGACGCCGGCGGTGCGCATCCGGTCGGCCAGCTCGGCGAGGGCGTGCGCGTCCGGCTGCGGCACGCGCGGCTCGCCGTCCGCGTCGTCGCTGCGGAGCACGTCCAGCAGGCGCCGCAGCTCGCCGAGCGCGCCCCGGCCGGTCTCGGAAATCGTTTGCAGAGCCCGTTGCGCGAGCTCGGGATTGCTCGCCAGCGCGTACGAAGCGCCGTCGGCCTGCACGACCATGACGCTCACCGCGTGCGCGACGACGTCGTGCAGCTCGCGGGCGATCCGCCCGCGCTCCTCGGCCACCGCGATCCGGGTGGCCTGGTCCCGTTCGGTCTCGAGCAGGTGCAACCTGGCCTCCACTTCCACGTCGTAGGCGCGCCGGGCCCCGACGAACTCGCCGAGGGTCCAGCACAGGGCGATCCCGAACGCCAGGAACAGCGCCGAGATGACGAGCTCGTCCTGCGGACCCAGCATCAGCATCAGGGCCGAGCCGGCCACGACCGCGCCGACGTACACCAGACCCTGCCGCCGCCCGGCGTAGACGACGACCGAGTAGATGCTCATCGCGAGCCCGGCGATGCTGGCGATGCCCAGCTCCAGCGTCGCGTGCACGATGCTGAACACCAGCACGACGTAGGCCGACCACAGCGGCGACCGCCGCCGGAACGCCAGCGGCAGCACCATGGCGATGTCCAGCGGCACGGCGATGTACCAAGGCGGCAGCTCGGTGATTTCGGCCAGGCCGTCGGCGGCGAACAGCATCAGGTCGAACAGGCCGAGCAGGACGGCCAGCACCGAGTCGCCCGCCATGGGGTGGGCACGCATCCAGAGACTCAGCCGTCGCACCACACAACCCTAGGTCGCGCGCGAAGGCCGCGCGTCGGTCGTCGGTACCACCTTCGGTGCGACCTACGGATGACCTACATGGCACGATTCAGGGGTTGTCCGTATGACGGGGAGGGGGGCCGTGACGTCACCGGAGCAGGGCCGGCTCGCGGGTCCGTTGTCGATGTCGGTGGCCAACCTGTGCCACCGCCTGCAGCCGCAGGTCTCCGCGCGCACCGCCGCCGGGTTCGCCGAGGTGCTGCGCCGGCTCGGGGCGCCGTTGCAGGTGGCCGTTGCCGGCCGGATCAAGTCGGGCAAGTCGACGCTGGTCAACGCGCTGATCGGGCGCCGGGTCGCGCCGACCGACATCGGCGAGTGCACCCGGCTGGTGACCCGGTTCCAGTACGGCACGGTGGACCGCGTCGAAATCGTCTTCACCGACGGCCGCAAGCAGGTGCTCCCGTTCGCCGCCGACGGCATGATCCCCGCCGAGCTGGGTGTCGACATCGAGCGGGTGTCGCACATCGAGGCGTACCTGACCAACGCCGTCCTCCAGGGCATGACGGTGATCGACACCCCGGGCCTCGGCTCGCTCGACGCCGCTTCGGTGTCCCGCACCGAGCAGCTGCTGGGCGCGGCGAAACACCGCAAAGAAGAGGACGACGAAGAGGGCTCGGACGAGCTCGACGACACCTCGCGCAACGCCGTCGCCGGCGCGGAAGCCGTCCTCTACGTCGTCACCCAGGGCGTCCGCGCGGACGACCAGCAGGCCCTCGCCGCCTTCACCGCGGCCACCGCGAGCCGCGAGGCGGGCCCGGTCAACGCGATCGCCGTCCTCAACAAGGCCGACACCATCGCGCCCGAGTCGGTCGACGGCTCCGGCGGCGACGTCTGGAAGGCCGCGACGCTCCTCGCCGAGAAGCAGGCGTCGACGTTGAAGCCGCGCGTCGCCGACGTGCTGCCGGTGATCGGGCTGATCGCCGAGTCCGCCGAGTCCGGTGGGTTCACCTCCGCCGACGCCGAGGGCCTCCGCCGGCTCGCCGAGCTCGACGACGACGTCCTGCAGACCATGCTCATCTCGGCCGACATCTTCACGAGCTGGGAGTGCGACGTCCCGGCGGGCACCCGGCTGCGGCTGCTGGAGAAGCTCGACCTGTTCGGCATCTCGCACGCCGTCGAGGCCATCCGCAAGGAACCGGAGATCACGGCGGGTGCGCTGCGGCGGGCGCTGCTCGACGCGTCCGGCCTCGAAGCGGTGCGGCAGCGGCTGGCGGTGGTGTTCGCGGCCCGCGCGGACGGCATCAAGGCGGCCGCGGCCCTGGCCTCGGTGACCGCGCTCGCGCACGCGTCGGCCGATCCGGCGGAACGCCAGCGCGTCCACGACGCCATCGAGGTGCTGCTCGCCAAGCCCGAGGCCCACCAGCTGCGGCTGCTCGAAGCGCTGACGCTGGTCGCCTCCGGCGCGGTCGACATGCCGGAGGACCTGTCCGAAGAGGTGCTGCGGGTCGGCAGCAACGCCGACATCGGCGCCCAGCTCGGCAAGCCCGGTGCCCCGCGGCCGGAGCTGGCCGCGCACGCGCTCGAACGGGCGGGCTGGTGGCGGTCGTTCGCGTCCTTCGGGGCGACGCCGGCGCAGAGCCGCGTCGCGCACGTCGTCCACCGCGCGTACTTCTTGATCTGGCAGCAGGTCCGCGAAGCGTGAGCCTTGTGGGGGTGCAACCCCCACACCCCGCCCCGGGGGGCTCCGCCCCCACGGACCCCCAAAGCGCCGTGTTGTTTCTGCTTGCCGACTTCCGCTGGTAGAGCCGTTCTTCCGCGTACTGTTGAGTCGTGCGCCTAGAAAACACGACATCCTGGCGAGCCGGCTGGAGCAGCGAGACCGAGGTCGACGTCGCGCTGTACATCCGTGACGCCCTGGCACTGTCCGTTTCCGAAGGACAGGTGCTGCCGCCGGTGGAGCCGCGGGTCCCGGTGCACGTTCCGGCCGGACTCGACCGGGCGGCCGTCCAGGCGCAGTGGGCCGACTGGTGGGTCGACCTGCTGGCCTTCCTGCGCAACCGCGAGGACCCGGACCCGCGCAGCCCGCGCTCTCGTTATGGCAGGCCCGCGCTCGCCCAGGGGTCGGCGATGCGGCATGCGCTCGAGTTCTTCGCCCCGGCCGCGGCCCGCCACTTCGCCAACGCCCGCGGCCCGGCCCTGCGCGGGACCAACGAGCCGTCGGGCGGCACGCCGTGGGCGCCCGGTTTCTACCGCCGCCAGATCGTGGCCGGTGAGCGGCTCGGTCAGCTGGTGCGCGAGGCCGAGGTGAAGCAGGGCCGCCGTGCCTACCCCTTCCGGCTGAACGTCATCGAGATCTCGGTCGCCGGGTCGATCTGGCTGCGCACGGCCGAGGACCAGCTGCTCGTCTCGTCCCGGCTCGCCGAGGACGGGCCCGGTCTCGAAGCCGTGCTCCGCAACGTGATCGACCAGCTCGTCTGAGTCCCGGGTTTCATAAACCGAGCACGCGGTCTAATAATGGGCGGTATGGAGACGACCGTCGACGAGCCGTCGTGGCTGCGCACCGGGTCCTGGGTCGGCTGCCCGCTGGTCGGGGGTGCCCTCGGCGTGGGCGTCTGGGCCATCGCCGCGTGGGTCACCGACCTGCCCGCCTTCCCGTTCCAGGGCGTGTTCAAAGTGCTCACGAAGCTCCCGCAGCCGTGGGCGACGCTGGCCGCGGTCGCCGGCGGGCTCGTGCTCGGCCTGCTGTTCGCCGCGATCTGGGCCCGCGATCGGCTGGTCGTCACGGTGTCGCCGACCCGCGTCACCCTGGTCCGCGGCGACAAGACCCGCCGCATCGAGGCCGAACTCGAAGCCGTCTACCTCGACGGCAAGGAGCTCGTCCTGCGCACGGCCGACGGCCGGGAGATCGTCCGCGAGAAGACCGACCTGCCGGGCCGCGAGCTGGCGCCGGCCTTCGCCGAGCACGGCTACCCCTGGCGGGACGAGCCGCCGGTCGAGCGATGAGGACCGTCGACCCCGCCAAGCACGCGGCCAAGCGCCGCGCGATCGTCGACGCCGCGGCCGGCTGCTTCGCCGAAAAAGGCTTCGAGCGGACGACGACGGCGGACATCTGCCGGGCCGCGGGCATCAGCTCCGGCAGCCTCTTCCACTACTTCCCCAGCAAGCGCGCGGTGTTCACGGCGATCTTCACCGACGACGCCGCCGAGACGGCCGAACGCCTGGAGACGGCGGCGAAGGCCGAGGATCCGCTGGCCGAGCTGCTCGACATCGTCGTCGAGCAGGCGGGGCAGGTCGCGCAGCCGGGGGTCGCCCGGATCGTGCTGGAAGCCGCCGCGCAGGCCGCCCGCGACGACGAGTTCGCCCAGCTGATCCACCGCAACGACAGTGCCCTGCGCGACGGCTTGGCGGTCCTGGTCGGGCGGGCCGAGGATGCCGGGCTGATCGACCCCGGCGTCCCCGCGCACGCGGCCGCCGGGTGGGTCGCGGGGCTGATCGACGCGATGATTTCGCGGGCCGGCCTGGACCCCGGCCTCGATCTGGCGGCCGAACAGGCGATCCTCCGGACGATCCTGATCCGGTTCCTTCGCCCGGTTTCGCGCCCGGACGGCGGCTGAGTCCGCCAGAATGTCGGCATGGCGTGGTTTCGCAAGGAGGGAACCGGCAGCGGCTCCGTCGCGTCGGACACCGATGTGCACCCCTTGCAGCAGGTCACGGACCTTGAGCGTGCTCTCGCGGACCGCCAGGCGCTGATCCAGATGTGCCTGTACGCCTTGGACCGTGCCCGCAGCGGCGGCGTCGTCGAACGCCTGGAAGAGGGGCTCGCCGCGATCGGCGTCCAGGCCCTGCGGCCCGACGGCGAGCGGTTCGACCCGGCCCGGCACGAAGCGGGCGGGGCGGTCCCGACCGAAGACCCGGCCCTCGACGGCGTCGTCGCGGAAACCGAGGTCACCGGGTTCGCCGACCACGACCGCCTGCTGCGCGCCCCGATCGTCACCGTCTACGCGAAGAAGAACCCGTGAGCGCACCGACCGCGCCCAGCCTGCCCACGCAGGTCGCCGCGACCCGAGACCAGCTGCTGACCGTCGTCCGCGACGCCGATCCGGACGCCGCCAAGTGGGTCGAGGAGATCCGGAAGGCCCGGCCGAAGAAGCCGGCCGTCGTGGTCGTCGGCGAGACCAACCGCGGGAAGAGCTCGCTGGTCAACGCGCTGCTCGCGCGGCCGGGACTGTCCCCTGTGGACGCCGACGTGGCCACCGCGACCTACCTGGTGTTCGACCACGCGGAGCACTGGGGCGCCCAGGCCTGCTACCCCGGCCAGCTCGCTCCGGTGCCGATCGACCTCGGCCAGCTGATCAACTGGGTCTCCGCCGCGCACGAGCTGCCGCCCGGCCAGATCCCGCCGCGGTACGTCGAGGTCACCGGGCCGGTGCCGCTGCTGGACCGGCTTTCGCTGGTCGACACCCCGGGCGTCGGCGGGCTCGACTCGATGCACGGCGAGCTGGCCAAGGAAGCCGCCGCGGGTGCCACCGCGCTGCTGTTCGTCGTCGACGCGTCGGCGCCGTTCACCACCACCGAGCTGCAGTTCCTGCGCGACGTCGGCGAGCGCGTCGAAACCGTGGTGTTCGCGCTGACGAAGGTGGACATGTTCCGCGGTTGGCGCGAGATCATGGAAGCCGACAAGCAGTTGCTGCGCGAGTACGCGCCGCGCTTCGCCGACGCGGTGTTCCACCCGGTGTCGGCGCGGATGTTCGAGACCGCCGCGAAGGCACCCAACGAGCAGATGGCCGCGATGCTGCGGGAGAAGTCCGGGGTCGCGGCGATCCAGACGGCGTTGCAGGAGCTGCTCGTCGGCCGTTCGGCGATGCTCGGCGAGGCGAACACGCTGCGCGCGCTGTCCAGTGCGCTGGGCGAGCTCAAGGCCAAGCTGCAGGCCGAGAGCCGGGCGCTGTCGGCCGGTGAGGCCGAGGCCGAGCAGCTGCGCGAACGCCGTGACCAGCTGCAGGCCGAACGCCGGAGCTCGACCCGCGGCTGGCAGCTGAAGCTGCGCGGCGAGGTGCAGCGCACTCGCGTCGAGGTCAGCCACGAGAGCAGTCGGCAGATGCGGGACGCGCAGACCCACTTCCGCCAGCTGATCGACGCGGCCAAGCGCGACGAGCTGGCCGCGCTGCCCCAGCAGGTCGACATCGCGCTGCAGACGACGTCGCAGCGGATCTCGATGCTGCTCTCGCAGCGCCTGAATCAGGTCACCAACGTCTCGCTGTCGGAGCTGTTCTCGCCCGAAGAGCTCGACGTCATCCGTGCGCAGTTCGCCCGGGCCGGCGGCCCGCCGGTGGTGCTGCGCCCGCCGGACAAGAAGCCGCCGACGGCCGAGGACAAGCTGCTCGTCTTCATGGGCATCTCCGGCGGCGTCGGAGCGGGCAAGGTCGCGGCGCTGCCGCTGGCCGGCGTCGCGATCCTCAACCCGGTGGTGCTGCCCGCGACGATCATCATCGGCCTGGGTGCCGGCTGGTGGATGGCCCGCACGCGCAAGCACGCGGCCGACAAGCAGCACATGAAGCAATGGCTGGTCGAGGCCATCGCGGACGCCCGTTCGACGCTCGACCAGCTCGTCGCCGAGCAGCTCATCGAGGCCGAGCAGCAGCTGTCGATGGCGCTGGACGAGGCACTGGGCCGGCGCATCGACGCGATCGAGGCCGAGTTGAAGGAAGTCGACAAGACGATCAAGATGGGCGCGCAGGAGCGGGCCAAGAAGATCGCCGTCGTGTCGAAGCGGCTCAAGGAGGTCAGCGACGGCCGCGAGCGTGCCGAAGCCTTCCTGACGCGGATCCGGGCGCTCCGGGACAAAACCGCCTGAGCACCGGTCCGGTTGTGGAGCGGAACCGAACGGGCCTACGGTGAGTCATACCCTCAGACAGCAGGTCGGAGCGTGTTACCCGGTTCGAAGGGGGAAGTCCCATGTGGGTCGACGAGAGCGGCGGCAGCGACACCGACGCGAGCAGCGCGGACGCGATGACCGTCCACGTCGACGGCCAGGAGTACCAGGCCGAGGTCAACTACGACGTGAACGAAGACGGGGTGAACGACACCGCGATCATCGAGCACGACGACGGCTCGGCCCAGGCCTTCATCGACACGAACCACGACGGCGAGGCCGACCACTACGCCGTGCTGGACGAGAACGGGAAGGTCGTCGAGCAGGCGGTCTACGACGACGCCAGCGGCCAGTGGGTCCAGGACGGCTCGGGCGGCGGCCACGACGGCTCCGACACCGGCGGCCGGGACGACAGCTCGGGCGGGCACATCCACGCCGACCTGCCGGACGGCGAGGTGGACGCGGGGGTCGCGACCATCGACACCGACCACGACGGGCACAACGACACCGCCATCGTCGAGACGAAGAGCGGCGGCACCATCGCCTTCACCGACAAGGACGGCGACGGCGAAGCGGACATCGCGGTGCAGACCGAGTCCGACGGCACGACCACGACGTTCGAGCACTCCGGCCCCGGCCAGTGGACCGAAGTTTCCAGTGGACTGATGAACGCCGGCACCGACGGCGACCCGGCCGCCGACGCGGCGTGGGGCGAGGCCGGCACGCAGACCCTGGAAGGCGTTGCCCGCATCGACTCCGGCACGGGGCAGTGGATTTCGCCGAACTGAAAGTGACCCAGGTCATAGTTTGAAGGCCCGAGGCTTCGGCCTCGGGCTTTTTTCATGTCTTCAATGAAAACGAGCAGGTCACGGCTGTGTCCCAGCGCACCGGAAGATTTTCAGCGAATACACCGATCAAGTGACATCTGAATCGATTCCCTTATCGTTCTTGTGAGAGAACCTACACGTCAGCTCTCGGTTACTTGCCGGTCATGCAGCTACGCTCAGGGAATCCCCAATCGCAGACACCGGTTCGCCAGCCGGTGTGCGAAGCCATTCGGTCGCCGGCAATGACGCCCGCACCGGGACAACGTCGTTCCGGTGCGGGCGCATTTGTCGTCGGAAGTCAGGAGTAGAGATGACCGCAGTCGCCATCCCCGGACTGGACACCGCGCCGACGACGCACACTGGCGTGCTGTCCTTCGTCCGGGAGGTCGCCGAGCTGACCAACCCGGACCGCGTGGTGTGGGTCGACGGGTCTGACGAAGAAGCCGCCCGGATCAACCAGGAGCTGGTCGAAGCGGGCACGTTCGTGCAGCTCAAGTCGAAGCCGAACTCCTTCTGGGCCACTTCCGACCCGAACGACGTCGCCCGCGTCGAAGATCGGACCTTCATCTGTTCGGAGCGTCCCGAGGACGCCGGGCCGACCAACAACTGGATGGACCCGGCCGAGATGAAGGCCACCATGACCGAGCTCTTCCGGGGCTCGATGCGTGGCCGCACGATGTACGTCATCCCGTTCTGCATGGGCCCGCTCGGCGACGACAATCCCAAGCTGGGTATCGAAATCACGGATTTCGCCTACGTTGTCGCTTCGATGCGCGTGATGACGCGCGCCGGCAAGGCGGCGCTCGCGAAGTTCGTCGCGCCGGACGGATCCGAGCGCGAATTCGTGCCCGCGCTGCACTCGGTCGGCAAGCCGCTCGAACCGGGCGAGAAGGACGTTTCCTGGCCCTGCAACGAAACGAAGTTCATTTCGCACTTCCCCGAGGAGCGGGCGATCTGGAGCTACGGCTCGGGCTACGGCGGCAACTCCCTGCTGGGCAAGAAGTGCTACTCGCTGCGCATCGCGTCGGTGATGGCCCGTGACGAGGGCTGGCTCGCCGAGCACATGCTGATCCTCAAGCTGATCTCGCCCGAGGACAAGGTCCACTACGTCGCGGCCGCGTTCCCGAGCGCCTGCGGCAAGACCAACCTCGCCATGCTGCAGCCGACCATCCCGGGCTGGCGCGCCGAGACCCTGGGTGACGACATCGCCTGGATGCGCTTCGGCGAGGACGGCCGCCTGTACGCGGTCAACCCCGAGTTCGGCTTCTTCGGCGTCGCGCCGGGCACCGACTGGCACACCAACCCGAACGCCATGCGGACGATCGAGAAGGGCAACACGGTCTTCACGAACGTCGCCCTGACCGACGACGGCGACATCTGGTGGGAGGGCATGGAGAACAAGCCCGCCCACGCCACGTCGTGGAAGGGCCAGGACTGGACGCCCGACTCGGACGAGAAGGCCGCCCACCCGAACTCGCGCTACTGCACGCCGATGTCGCAGTGCCCGATCCTCGCCCCGGAGTGGGACGACCCGAAGGGCGTGCCGATCTCGGCGATCCTGTTCGGTGGCCGCCGCAAGACCACGGTGCCGCTGGTGAACGAGGCCCGCGACTGGCAGCACGGCGTGTTCATGGGCGCCACCATGTCGTCGGAAACGACCGCCGCGGCGGCCGGCGCGGTCGGCAACGTCCGCCGCGACCCGATGGCGATGCTGCCGTTCCTCGGCTACCACGCCGGTGACTACTTCAAGCACTGGCTGAACCTCGGCAAGAACGCCGACGCGAACAAGCTGCCGAAGATCTTCTACGTCAACTGGTTCCGCCGCGGCGACGACGGCCGGTTCCTGTGGCCGGGCTTCGGCGAGAACTCGCGGATCCTGAAGTGGGTCGTCGAGCGCGTCGAGGGCAAGGGCAACGCCGTCGAGACGCCGGTCGGCTTCGTGCCGCGGGCCGAGGACCTCGACACCGAGGGCCTCACCGAGCCGATCGAGGACATCCAGGCCGCCCTCGACGTCAAGCCCGAGGAGTGGCGCGAAGAGCTGCCGCTGATCGAGGAGTGGTTCGAGAAGATCGGCGAGGTCCCGACCTCGCTGCGCGACGAGCTCGACGCGCTGGCCCAGCGCCTGAGCTGAGCAGTCTGCCGCGGCTCTCGTGAGTGGTAATTAGGGTTCTAACCCTAATTACCACTCACGAGCCCGGGTACGTTCGCGGCCATGAGATCGTTCCGCTTCGGGGTGGCGTTGTACGTGCCCGGCTCACGGGCCGAGTGGGTGGCGAAATGCCGCCAGGCCGAGGATCTCGGTTACGACGTCGTCGGCGTGGTCGATCACCTCGGCCGGGTCGCGCCGGTTCCCGCCCTGCTCCTCGCCGCCGAGGCCACCGAGCGGATCCGGCTGACCACCTACGTCCTCAACGCGAGCTTCCACCACCCGGCGGTCCTGACCCGCGACCTCGTCGCGCTCGACGAGTTCACCGGCGGCCGGGTGGAATTCGGAATCGGCGCCGGGTACGTCCGCGCGGAGTTCGAAGCCGCCGGGATCGACTGGGGCACGCCCGGCCGCCGGTTCGGCCGGCTCGTCGACGTGGTCACCGAGATCGAGCGCGCGTTCACCGGCCGCCCGCGGCCGCCGCTGCTGCTCGGCGGCCGCGGCGACCGGATGCTGACCTTCGCCGCCGCGCACGCCGACACCATCGCCCTCACCGGTACGGCGCCCGGCGCGGCCGAGGGGCGGCTGGCCCTGGCCGATTCCGCCGCGCTGGCCGAGCGCACCGACTTCGTGAAGCGGGTGCTCGACGGCCGGGACGCCGAGCTGAACCTGATGGTCCACTTCGTCCGGATCACCGATGACCGGCGGGCGGCCCTGGAGGAGGCTCACCAGCTCGTACCGCACCTCGACGTCGAAGAGCTCGGCGCGCTGGCCACGGTCCTCGCCGGCTCGGCGGAAGCGGTGGCCGAGCAACTGCTGCGCACCCGCGAGACCCTCGGCGCCAGCTACTTCACCGTGCTCGAAGACGACCTGACCACCCTCGCCCCGGTGATCGAAAAGCTCCGCTGAGTACCTTGGTCGACATGACTGGGGATTTGCGCTTCGGGGTCAACATGATCGTGCCGGACAGCCGTGCCGCCTGGGTCGAGAAGTGCCGCAAGGCCGAGGACCTGGGGTTCGACGTCCTGTGCGCGGCCGACCACCTGGGCATGGCGCCGCCGTTCCCGGCGCTTGTGCTGGCCGGCGAGGTCACCTCGCGCGTCAAGCTGACCACCTTCGTGCTCAACACGCCCTTCTACAACCCGGTGCTGCTCGCCCGGGACGTCACGGGCACCGACCAGTTCACCGACGGCCGGCTGGAGCTCGGCCTCGGCGCCGGGTACGTCAAGGAGGAGTTCGAGGCCGCCGGGATGCCGTTCCCGTCCGCGCGCGAGCGCGTCGACCACCTCGAGCGGACGATCACCGAGCTCAAGCGGCTGTACGCCGACCCGGAGCACAAGCCCGCGCCCGTGCGTCCCGAAGGACCGCCGCTGCTGCTTGCCGGCCGCGGCGACCGGAGCCTGACGCTGGCCGCCGAGCACGCCGACATCATCGGCTTCACCGGGACGACGAAGACGCCGGACGGCGCCGCGCCGGTCCCGGCGAGCGCCGAAGAGATCGACGAGCGCGTCAAGTTCGTCCGGGCGAAGCTCGGTGACCGCGAGGCCGAGTTCAACCTGCTCTGCCACTTCGTGCGCATCACCGACGACCGCGCGGGAGCGCTCGAGGAGCTGGCCAAGCGCACTCAGGGCGTGCTGAGCGTCGACCAGCTCGCCGACGTCCCGACCGCGCTGGTCGGCTCGCCCGCCGCCGTCGCCGAGCAGCTCCACGCACACCGCGAGCGGTTCGGCCTGACCTACTACACCGTCCTGGAGCACAACATGGACCAGCTCGCCCCGGTGCTCGAAGCCCTCCGATGATCGACGCGAAGGGGCTCGGCGTCCGGGCCGGCGAGCTGTGGCTGTTCGACGACCTCGACTTCAGCGTCGATCCCGGCGAGTGCGCCGCCATCGTCGGGCCCAACGGTGTCGGCAAGTCGACCCTGATGCGCTGCTTCTACGGCATGCAGCAGCCGCAGCGGGGTCGTGTGCTGGTCGACGGCAAGCTGCCGGACGAGCGGGACGTCGAGTTCCGGCGCAAGGTGTCGGTGCTCTTCGACGACTCCGACTTCTTCGCCGAGCTGACCCCGCTGCAGCACCTCGAGCTGCTGGCCGGCTCCTTCGGCGTCGACCTCGGCGACCACGAAGAGCTGTTGCGCGACGCGGGCCTCGGCGAACGCATGCGCGTGACGTCCGGGCACTTCTCCGCGGGCCAGCGCCGTCGCCTGCTGCTGCTCGGCGTCACCGTCCGGCCGCACCGGGTGCTCCTGCTGGACGAGCCGGAACGCGCGCTGGACACCGCGGGCAAGGACTGGCTGGTCGAGGTGATCGCCCGGTCGACGGCGGCCGGCGCGGCGGTCGTGGTGGCCACCCACCACCCGCCGCTGCTCGAAGCCGCGGACAGCGTGCTCGAACTGTGGTGACGAAGACGCCGAGGCGGATGCGGATCCCGGGCCGCAAGCGGTTCGGCGGGATCTTCAGCGGCGACACCGCGAGCTTCGTCTTCCTGTTCGGCTTCGGGTTCCTGTTCACCGCGTTCTTCCACGTCGACGGCTGGCGCCCCGCGCTCTACGGTTCGTCCACTGTGGATTTCTCCGCCGTGCTCGGGCTGCTGACGCTCTGCTGCGCGGTCGGCTGGCGCGGCCTGCTGCGCCGCGGCTTCGCGTGGGTCGAACCGGCGGAGCTGACCTGGCTCGACTTCGCCCCGGTCGACCGCGGCCGCGTCGTCACGCTGCGCCTGCTCGGCGCGTGGACCGGCGTGGTCGCGGTGACCGGCTACCTGGCCGCGCTGCTGCTCGCCGTCGGCGGCGCCGGGCTGGAGCAGTGGCGGGCGGCGGCCGCGATCGTCGCCGCGACCGGGGTGGCGGCCTTCGCTTCGGCTCGGCGGACGTCGCTGCGCCGCGACGCGCTCGGTCCGCTGGTGCTCGCGGTTCTCGGCCTGGGGATCGCCGCGCTCCGCCTCGGCCCGGCGACCGTTCAGATCGTTGCAGCTGGAGTGCTGGTCGCGGCGCTGCCGCTGGCCTTCGGCGGCGAACCGGTGTCACGCGCGGGCCGGGCGGCGCTGCTCGCCGGGTGGGACGGCCGGGTGCTGCGCTCGGTCGCCGTCACCTTCCTCGACCCGATGATGCTGCTCCCGCCGTCCGCGCCGATGGGTGGGCTTTCGCTGCGCCGCCCGACACCGCTGCGGCTCGCCTGGGCGGGCACGCTCGGCCGGGCGCGGTACGCGGGTGCGGCGCTGCTGGTCGGCCTCGCGGTGGTCGTCGCGCACATCGCGGTGCCGACGGTGCCGGGGGCGGTCCTGATCGGCATCGGCGCGTACGTCGCGCTGACGCCGTTCGGCGGCGGGCTCGGCGAGCTCTGGCGCAACCCGGGACGGCGGCGGTGGCTGGGCTCGGCGGACCGCGACCTCGTGCTCGCCCACGGCCTGGTGCTCGCCGCGGTGGGTCTCGTGTGGTTGACAGTGCTCCTCGCGGTCACCCTCGCGGGTGGGACGTCGTTCGCCGCGTCGGCGTGGCTCGCCGTGCCGCTGTCGGTGCTCTCGATCCTGCGCACGGTCACCCGCACCGCCGTTGACTACGCGAATCCCGGGTTCGTCGACACCCCGGTCGGCCCGATGCCCGCCAACCTCACCCGGCAGCTCTTCCGCGGTCTCGATCTGCAGCTGGTCGGCATCGTGCTGCTCGCCGCCGCCGTTTGACCTACGCTCGTTGCGACGAAGGGAGCAGCGAGTGGGCGGCGGGCACGCACCGGGCGTCGGGCGCAGGGCGACCAGCGAGTTCCCGGTCGGCTGGACCGACGAGCAGATCATCTCCGTGATCAAGGACGTCGCCAACGACCCCAGCGAGGCCCGGCGGCAGCAGCGCAACGGCCGCTGGCGCTGTGCCGGCGAGCGGTTCAACGTCCACCTGATCGTGCTGGTCGAGGAGGACGGGCACGTGCACACCGCCTACCCGGTGGCCGGGCCGGGCGTGATCCGCAATCCGGACACCGCGCGGGACCCGGCGAACCCGACGGTCGCCGACCTCAAGGAAAATCGGATCAGCTTCTTCGCCGACAGCGTGCTGACCACGATCGGCAACCGGCTCTCCCCGGAGGACTACACGCACTACCGGACGCTGCTGTGGGCCGGCGAGTGGGAGGAACTGGCCGACGTGCTGGCCGCGCACGCGTACCGGCTCGGTTTCGGCTTTTCCGCCGACGAGTTCTCCGACTTCGAAAAGCTGCTCAACAGCTACGACCTGCCGGTGCCGGGCTGCGCGTTCCTCAACGACCGCGAGCACATCCTCAAGCAGCTCCGGCCGCTCTAGCTGAAGTCGTACCCGAGGAAACTGGCGATCGGGACGAAGCCGATGCGCCGGTACAGGGCGTTGCTGGTGACATTGGCGGGATCGGTGTAGAGGACCACGTCCGTCGCGCCCGCGGCCAGCGCGGCTTGACTCACCGCGACCGTCACCGCGCCCGCGTAACCCCGGCCGCGGAACCGGGCCGGGGTGTAGACGGGGTCGATCCGGACCATGCCCGCCAGCACCGGGGTCGAGCCCGCCATGGCGACGGGACCGCCGGCCTCCCAGAACGTGAACCGCTTGTCGGCGAAGTTCGAGGCGGCCCAAGACCGCGTGTCGGCGAAGGGCGCCTGCCCGACCGCGGTGGCGAACTCGCTGCACCAGCGGATGATCTCCGCGCGGTCCGGCGCGTTCGAAGCGTGGCCTTCGGGCATCGGCTCCGGTGGGGTGAGCGTGCCGAGCCGGTGGAGCCGGACCCGCACCCCGGGCTTCGGCACCGTGCCGGTGTGCCGTTGCCACGCCTCGGCGAAAGCGGCGGCGGAGTCGTCCTCCGCGGTCACCCCGCACAAGGTGTCGCCGAGGCCGGTCAGGTGCGCGGCGAGGGCGTCCGCCTGGTCGGACGAGACCGCGGTGAGGATCAGGCGTTGCGACGCGCGGCGGCGGTAGCAGATCGCGCGGACCTCGCCCTCCTGCTCCAGCCGGCCGAAGAGCGTGCCCTCGTCCGCCTGCGTCCGCAGCTTCTCGAGCCGGGTCAGCTGCGAGGTGTGCAACGCGGGCCGCGAGCGCAGGAAGTCTCCGGTCCGGGCGAGGAAGTCGTCGATGTCGCCGGTGAGGTGCCAGGGCATGTCCGGGCGGTCAGCTCGCCTGCGAAAGCGGAGGTGACGCGGCGGGCGTGACGGCCGCGCGCAGCTCCTCCAGCGGCAGGCGGACGGCGTCGGCGATGGCCGCGACCGTGAAGAACGCCGGCGTCGGGATGCGGCCGGTTTCGATCTTCCGGAGCGTCTCGACCGAGATCCCCGCCTCGGCGGCGACGTCGACCATGCTCCGGCCGGCCCGTGCCGCCCGCAGCGCCTGGCCGAGGCGTTCGCCTCGTTCGCGCTCTTCATCCGTCAGCGGTACGCGCACCATGAGAGGGATTCTAGTGCCAGACGAGTTGTCCACTGCCTGTGGATAACTCTGTGCACAGGTGTGGAAAGGGCCCCGCCGAACCGAAGTTCGACGGGGCCCCACAACACCTGGTGGTGTCAGGCTCCTGCGGGCACCGGAAGTGGCATGCCGGGCAGGTTCTGGTCGTTCGGCACGACGCCGTCGATCAGGTAGGCCTCCACGACCTTGTCCACACCCGCGTTGCCGCCGGCGTAGATGCCGTGGTCACCCTCACCGGTGATCGTCAGCATCCGCGAACCCGCGAACGCCTTGTGCGCACGCTTCGCGCCCTCGAGCGGCGTCGCCGGGTCGTGCTCCGACTCGACGATCAGCACCGGGGGAACACCCTTGCCGTCCAGCACGGGCAGCGGGGACGGCGGCTTCTTCCAGAACAGGCACGGCTGGATGAACCAGCCGGCACCCAGGAGCGGCAGCTGCTTGTCGATCAGCTTCTGCGAGTCCTTGATGGCGCTGTTCGGCGAGCCGGTCCACGGACCCTCGTTGCACGGGATGGTCCAGAAGCTGGCGTCGTAGGAGTCACCGTCGGTCGGGACCATCAGCGGCTGGGCACCGGAGGTCTCGGTGCTCTTGTCGGTGGCCTTGACCTTCTGCGCGGCCGCGGTCTTGGCCTGGGCCGAAGCGGTGCCCTGGGTCAGCGTGCGGACGCTGACCAGGTAGTCGGCCAGGCCGGGGAAGGCGCGCTTCGAGTAGATCTGCGACGCGATGGCCGAGTCAAGGCCGTTGGCCGAGACGGTCGAACCGTCGGGCAGGGTGACCGCGCCCTGGGTCAGGGCGTAGCGGACCTGCTCGTAGGTCTGGCGGGCGGCCTCGCCGGTGGTGCCGAAGTGGTAGAGCTTGTCGTACTTCGCCACCCACGGGAGGAAGTCCTGGCGGAAGCGGCGCTCGAAGCCGAGCGGCTGCCAGTCGAAGGACTTCTGCCAGGTCGTGGTGAACTCGGTGGCCGAGTCGAGGACGAACCGGCCGGTGCGCGTCGGGTAGGCCTGCGCGTAGTGCGCGCCCATCCAGGTGCCGGCCGAGTAGCCGACCCAGTTGATCTTGTCGCGGCCGAGCAGCACGCGCAATAGGTCGATGTCCTTGACCGTCTGGTCGGTGTTGATCAGCGGGCCCAGCTCGCCGGACTTCTGCTGGCAGGACAGCGCCGCGTACTTCGTCGCCTGCAGGATCAGGTTCAGGTTGCCGCGGTCGCGGTCACGCGGGTCCAGGTCCGAACCGGTGCCGATGGCGCCGCCGCAGGTGATGTTGGTGCTCTTGCCGGTGCCGCGCGGGTCGAAGCCGACGATCTCCTGGTGCTCACGCAGCTTCGTCTGGTTGCGCAGGCGGGCCGGGAAGTTGCGGCCGGGCGCGCCCGGGCCACCGGGGTTGGTGATGACGCTGGCGGTCGCGTCCTGCTTCGCCTTCAGGCGGCTGACCGCGATGGTCAGGTCGATCTGGGCGTTCGCCTGGTACCAGTTGCGCGGCGTCTTGTAGGTCGCGCACTCCATGTCCTCGGCGCCGGCGGGCGGGGCCGTCGGCAGCTCGGAGGGGACGGCGCACTTGTGCCAGTCCAGCTTCTGGTTCGCGTACTGCACCGGGATGTTCGTGGAGTTCAGCGGCTGCTTACCGGCCGCGACCTCCTGACCTGCGAACGCAGGCGTGAACCCGGCCAGCAGGGTGCCGGCGATGGCCGGGATCACCACCGCGTAGCGGAGTCGTGTCATACGGTTGCCCCTTTTGGGTTTGCGCGTGCGGAGTCGGGCTATTGATATCGGGCCCGTACGGGCGGGGCAACCCACGTTCGTCGGAGAGCTTTCCGTGGGGCGATCAAATCGATATCGGACAAGCGTGACTCGCTGTCACACAGGTCCTAAGGTCAGGCGGTCGGTTACGGGAGTTTCAAGGGTGAGGTCCGATGTCGACTGTGAAGCACGACGGAAAGGTGCGCGGGTTTCAGTTCAGCCCGTGGAACCTGCTCCTGATCGTTCCGCTGCTGGTCCTGGTCACGCCGTTGTTCAACATGGACGGTCCGCGGTTGTTCGGGATGCCGTTCTTCTACTGGTTCCAATTCCTCTTCGTCGGAGTCGGGGTGCTGAGCACCTGGATCGTCTACATGATGACGCGGGACAAGACGACCGCTGACGCGCCGGACAAGCTGAGCGTCGACGACCTGGACGAGGGGGACGCTCGATGAGCAACCTGCAGTGGCCCGAGCTGATCATCTTCACGATCCTGTTCGCCCTGGTCACCGTGCTCGGCTTCATGGCGTCGCGCTGGCAGCGGGGCAGCTCGCTGGACCACCTGGACGAATGGGGCCTCGGCGGCCGCAAGTTCGGCTCGTGGGTCACCTGGTTCCTGCTCGGCGGCGACCTCTACACGGCGTACACGTTCGTCGCGGTGCCCGCGCTGGTGTTCAGTGCCGGCGCGCTCGGCCTCTACGCGCTGCCGTACACGATCGTCGTCTACCCGATCGTGCTGCTGCCGGCGCTGCGGATGTGGTCGGTCTCCCGGGTCCGCGGCTACGTCACCCCGGCCGACTTCGTGCGCGGGCGCTTCGGCTCGCCGATCCTCGCGCTGCTGGTCGCGATCACCGGCATCGTCGCGACCATGCCGTACATCGCGCTGCAGCTGGTCGGCCTCGAAGCCGTGCTGCGGACGATGGGCATCAACGGCTCCGGCATCGTCGGGCACCTGCCGCTGCTGGTCGCCTTCGTCATCCTGGCCTTCTACACCTACCAGTCCGGCCTGCGGGCGCCCGCGCTCATCGCGTTCGTCAAGGACATCCTGATCTACCTGGTGATCCTGGTGGCGATCATCTACCTGCCCTCGAAGCTCGGCGGCTGGTCGCACATCTTCGACGCGGCGGCGAAGAAGCTCGGCACGCCGAGCCCGGCCACCGGCAAGCCGGCCGGGTCGATCCTGCTCACGGCCAACAACCAGCTGCAGTACGCGACGCTGGCCCTCGGCTCGGCGCTCGCGCTGTTCCTGTACCCGCACTCGCTGACCAGCGTGCTGGCCTCGCGCGGCCGCAGCGTGATCAAGCGGAACATGGTCGCGCTGCCGGCGTACTCGCTGGTGCTCGGCCTGCTGGCGCTGCTCGGGTACGTGGCGATCACCGCGGGCGTCAAGCCGCTGACGAACGCGGCGACCGGCAAGGCGGACGGCAACACGATCGTCCCGGTGCTGTTCGACAGCCAGTTCTCGTCCTGGTTCGCCGGCATCGCGTTCGCCGCGATCGGCATCGGCGCCCTGGTGCCCGCCGCGATCATGTCGATCGCCGCGGCCAACCTGTGGACGCGCAACATCTACAAGGAGTACATCCGCAAGAACGCGACCCCGGCCGAAGAAGCCAAGCAGGCCAAGCTCGCGTCGCTGGTCGTGAAGCTCGGCGCGGTGGCCGTGATCATCCTGATCGACCCGCAGTTCTCGATCGACCTCCAGCTCATCGGCGGCGTGCTGATCCTGCAGACGCTGCCGGCCGTGGCGCTGGCGCTGTACACGCGCTGGTTCCACCGCTGGGGCCTGATCGCGGGCTGGATCGTCGGCATCGGCTGGGGCCTGATCATGCTGTACGGCATCCCCAACCCGGCCAACGGCAAGCAGCACTTCGGCGGTTCGGCGCTGTCGCTGGGCAACCTGTCGCTGTTCGGCTGGCACCCGTTCGCGGGTTCGGCGGTCCAGATCTACGTCGGTTTCGTGGCGTTGATCGGCAACCTGGTGGTCGCGGCGATCGGCACGGTGATCGCCAGGCAGCTGAAGGTGTTCAACGGCACCGACGACACCAACCCCGAGGACTACCACGCCGACGAGCACGACAAGGACCTCCGCCCGATCGGCGTCCACTAAGGACGGTTCGGGCGCACGACCGTCCGTGAGACGAGGTAGAGCACCACGCCGTCGAGCAGGTGCCAGAGGAAGTGCGTGCCGACCGGGACGTAGTCGCACACGTCCCGGTCGAGCCCGCGCAGGCTCAACGAGAGCGCGAAGATCGCCCCCGCCACGGCGAAGTGCGTCCAAGAGGCGTCGCGCATGAAGGCAAGAGTGGCGGCGAAGGCGCCGAGGCTGATGAAGGTGCCGAGGTAGAGCCCACCGCCCAGCAACGCCGTGACGAGGGTGAGCGCGAGAAACGCGGGCGCGGCAACCCACGCCCACCGCCGGCTCCAGTACTCGCGCGCGAACACCACGGCGTAGACGAGCACGAACCCGAGAACGGCCACCGAATCCGCGACGGCGGCCCACCGCGTCGCAAGCAGGTGGAAAGCAGTGCTCGCGGCGAAGACGAGCCCGATCAGCCCGGCGAGCAGCCGCCCGGTCCGATCCCCCTCGGCCAGCCGCCACACCAGCACGGCGGCGACGAGGAACGCGAGGTTGCTGAGACTGTTGAGCGGTTCTCCCCAGAGCCCGGGCCCGACGCGTTCGCAGTACCCGTCGACGTAGTCCGTCACGCAACCACCCAACCACGGCTAGCGTGAAGTCCATGAGCGACGCGGTGAGCCGGTTCCCGGTGACGGAACCCGAAGACCTGCCCGACGATCTGCGCGAGCGGATCGGCGCGATCGCGGAGAAGTCCGGGTTCGTTCCGAACATCTTCCGCGCCCTCGGCCACCGCCCCGCCGAGCTGCGCGCGTTCCTCGACTACCACGACGCCCTGATGGACCGCACCGACGGACTCTCCAAGGCCGAGCGCGAGCTGGTCGTCGTCGCGACGTCCGGTGCCAACCACTGCACCTACTGCGTGGTCGCGCACGGTGCGATCCTGCGCATCCGCGCCAAGGACCCGGAGCTGGCCGACCGCGTGTCGAGCAACCCGTGGCAGGTCGAGCTGGACGAACGCGGCCGCGCCATCGTCGACCTCGCGCTGGCCCTCGCCCACGACTCGGCCCTCTTCGGAGAAGGTGACCTCGAAGCCGCGCGCAACGCCGGCCTGACCGAAGACGAGATCTGGGACGTCGGCGCGATCACGGCGTTGTTCGCGATGTCGAACCGGCTCGCCCACCTGACCGCGCTCCGGCCGAACCCGGAGTTCTACCTGCTCGGCCGGACGCCCCGCTAGAACTCGAGGCGCCAGGTCTCGTCGGTCAGCTTCGGCCCCCAGTCGTCGAAGTCCCTCTCCCCGACCAGCTCGAACCCGGCCGTGCGGTAGATCGAACGCGCCGCGTCGAGGATGGAGACCGTCGACAGCTCCATCGCGCGGTAACCGTGCGCCCTGGCGAACGCGACGCACTCGGTGACCAGCCGCCTGCCCACGCCGTGGCCCCGCGCCGCCGGTTCGAGCAGCAGCAGCCGGAGTTTCGCGGTGTCCGCGTCCGGCCCGCGGCCGCAGCCGATGCTGCCCACCCGTTCGCCGTCCAGCTCGGCGATCCAGAACGCCTGGCCCGGGTCGGCCCGGCCGTCGAGGAAGCCGGCGGCGATCCGGGCGACGAGCGCTTCGAACCGGGCGTCGAAGCCGTACTCGCGGGCGTAGAGCGCGCCATGGCGTTCCACCACCCAACCGAGGTCACCCGGTCGTGGTGGGCGGAGGACGAGGGCCGGGTCGCGACGGCGGTTGCCGACCAGGTCGCCGATCGTGCGCATCGCGGACAGCAGCCGCTCCTGGTCTTCGCCGGCGAAGCGGCGCAGCAGCCCGCCGATCTGGTCGGCGGAGCGGCGGTTCAGCACCGCGAAGGCATCCCGGCCCGCCGCGGTCGGGCGCACGAGCTGGCGGCGGGCGTCCTCCTCGGACCGTTCGCGCACGATCAGCCCACGGGACTCGAGGCGCGTGAGCAGCCTGCTGGCGTAGCCGGCGTCGAGGTCGAGGCGTTTCCGCAGGTCGGTCACCGGTAGCGGGGCCTGGTGGGCGAGCTCGAAGAGCACGCGGGCTTCCGGCAGCGAGTACTCGGCGTCCGCCGGTCCTTCGTCGAGCACGCCGATGACCGAGGTGTAGAGCCGGTTGAAGGCGCGGACCGCGGCGACCCGGTCGGCGAGCTGAGCGTCGTTCATTGACCACCTCAACAAGTTCGTTGACGAAGTCAAAGATTACTGCGGAAAGCGCCCGCGACAAGTGGCTTTTCGGGGAAATGGGAAACCCCGTGATGCTGCCAGGTCGGGGGTCCGCCAGCATCACGGGGTCGTATGGGGTATCGACGCCCCTCCGGGCGACGTTACAGCGTGAGCACGATGTGGCCTAGGTCACTCGAATGAGCGACCGGCCACGGGGTGAGAGATCAGCGCATGTAGGCCGAGCGGGCCTGCGCGATCGCGATGAGTTCCTGACGGACCGTCGCGGTGGCGGCGGTGTCGATCGCCCGGTTCAGCGCCCGGCGAGTGCGAACCTCGGCGCGACGTGCCCGGAGCTTGGCGGCGATGTTGTTCATCGGTTCTGCATCCCCTTCGAGGGTCTTGGTGGCTTGTAGGTCCAGTATGCGCCTTTTTTCACAAGGATGCCAATGAATATCCGGTGACCTGGCGCACTTGCCGATGAATCATCGGCAAATCTGGCTGTACGCCGGAGAGATCTGGGGTGGCGGCGGTCACGGCGAAGCAACCGGCTACCGCCTTCTAGGTCTATCTAGTGAATAGGCTATAAAGCCGTAGTGACGCTCATAGAGCGCGAGACAAGGGGAAAAGCCCAGGTCAGTCGCGTCCGAGCAGGTAGTGGCCGAAGTGCGGGACGGTGAAGGCGATCTGCCCCCGCTCGGCGGAGTACACGAGGCCCTTCTTCATGAGGCTGTCGCGGGCCGGCGACAGCGACGACGGCTTCCGCCCGAGGAACACGGCGACGTCGGCGGTGCCGGCGGGCTCGTCGCGGCCCTGGGTCAGCGAGGCCATCGCCTGCAGGTACTCCCGCTCGGCCGGCGTCGCCCGCTCGTAGCGCGACCCGAAGAAGCCGACCGCCAGCTCCGACTCCGCTTCGGGCGCCGCGACCTGGACGTCCTTGACGGTGATCGGGTCGGACGGCGCCGCGTCCCAGGCCGCCTTGCCGTAGGCCTGGATGAAGTAGGGGTAGCCGCCGGACGCGTCGAAGAGCGCGTCGAGGGCTTCGGGCTCGATCCCGGCGTCCTCGCGCTCGATCGGTGCCATCACGGCGAAGTCGGCGTCCTCGCGGCTGAGCCGGTCGATGCGCGCGTACCGGAAGAGCCGCTCGGAGTAGGACTTCGATGCCGAGAGCACCGCGGGCACGTGCGGCAGCCCGGCTCCGACGACGACGAGCGGCGCGCCGGACTGCGAGAGTTCGTGACAGGCGGCGCACAACGCCGAGACGTCGTCCGGCTGCAGGTCCTGGATCTCGTCGATGAGCAGCGCGACGCCGGTCCCGACGTCCGCGGCCAGCTCGGCGACGTCGGTGAACAGCTCGACGAGGTCGATCTCGATGTCCCCGGAGTCGGCCCGCCCCTGCGCGGCGGGCACGTCGATCCCCGGCTGCCACCGCTCGCGCAGCTTGGCGTCGGGCTTGTTGGCCCGCAGCGCGAACGCTTTCAGGACCCCGAGCACCTCTTCGACGCGGTCCGGAGCGCGGTGCCGCACGGCGAGGTCCCGGATGGCCCGGTGCAGCGCGGCCGACAGCGGCCGCCGCAGCTCGGCGTCCGGCCGCGCCTCGATCTTGCCCGCACCCCACTTGTGCCGCACGGCCATCGCCCGCAGCTCCCCGAGGAGCACGGTCTTCCCGACGCCGCGCAGGCCGGTGAGCACGAGACTGCGTTCGGGTCTCCCCCGGGCAACCCGCTCCAGCACCACCTCGAACGCCTTGAGCTCACGCTCGCGCCCGGCCAGTTCGGGCGGCCGTTGCCCGGCGCCCGGCGCGAAGGGGTTGCGGATGGGGTCCACTCTGCCAAGTTATCGGCGTATCTAGTGCGAGCCCGATATTCCGCCATAGACCGCTAGCGCGTGTCGCCGGAGTTCGGCCGGATGGCCCAGCAGGCCGGTCTCTACACTTTCGATGTGAACTGGATCACTCCGATAGTGGCGCTCGTGGGGACGTTCCTGGGTGCCGTCATCACGTGGTGGACCGAACGGCGGCGGTGGCGACGGGAGCAGGACGCCAAGCGCATCGAGCTTCGTCGCGTGGTGTACGGCGACTACCTCGCTGCGCTGCATACCGCCAGCGAAGGACTTCGCGACGTTTCGGAGACCGCCGATCCCGAGCCGGCGAAAGCCCGTGCAGCGTTCCGCGCGGGCAATATCTACGCCGCACGGGAACAAGTCGGGCTGCTGGCTCCAGCGAAGGTCGTCGAGGTCGCGAAGCTGGCGTTCAGGCAGCTTCGCGAGCTACGCGACCTCGCCGCTGCCGATGCGCCGCGAAAAACTCGGCACTACGACGCGGTGCTTGTGGAGTACGGGGTCACTTTGGAGCGGCTGCGCGAATGCATGCGTGAAGACCTCGGCATCCGACCGGCAGCGCGGAAGCTCGAAGCGAGTACATAGAGACGAACAGGTCTGCAGCCCTGCTCGTCTCTACCCCCAGTGCGCACCTATCGACGCGCGACTAGTCGCTCAGGTTCCGTTCCGCATAGATCTTCATCGCGTTCCGGACGAATTCCGCCGTCGCGCCTTCGAGCCCGTAGCGCGGGTCGTCGACGTACAGCTGCCCCAAGCCCGCGAAGTACCCCGCCGACACCGACGAGACCGCCGGCCGGACCCAGGCGTGCAGCCGTCGCGTGATCGCCTGGACCTCGGCGGCGTCCGGGGTCAGCCCGGCTTCCCGGGCCGCGCCGAACGCGGCCGAGATGTCGAGCTGTTCCTGCTGGTGGGCCTGCTTCTCCTCGGCCGACAACGAGCTCCACCACTGGTCACCGCGCCGGTAAGCGTCGGCGCCCCACCGCGAAGTCACCTCTTGCTCGTACTTCGTGTGGTCGAAGCCGTCGAACACTTCTTCTGCCATCAGTCGTTCACCTCCCTTCAGTTTCCGGAGGGTCGTGCGGACCGACTCGATCTGCCGTCCGATCCGCCGCCGCTCCCCTTCGAGCAGCTCCAGGTGGGTTTCGAGCGCCGTGGCGCTGTCGCGCTGCCCGGCGAGCACCTCGGCGATCGCCGGCAGCCCGAGACCGAGCTCGCGCAGCAGCAGGATCCGCTGCAGCCGGACGAGTGCCTGCTCGTCGTAGTAGCGGTAGCCGTTGCTGCCGATCCGGCTGGGCTCGAGCAGGCCGACCGCGCCGTAGTGGCGCAGCGTCCGGCTCGTGGTCCCCGCCGAGCGGGCGATGTCCTGGATCGACCACTCCATGATGTCGACGATAGAAGTTGACGTCGCGTCAAGGTAAACCGCTAGAGCTTTATTGTGCTATCTAGCATCAAGGCGATATTTCCGCAGAAAGCCCGATGAGGATTCGAGCACGGGCCGAGCGGGCATCCACGGAGTAGGTTCGACCAGGCAGCGGCCCGTACGAGGAAGGCTATGACCGTGATACTCCGTCGAGTGGCACGTCCCCTGCTCGCCACGATCTTCGTGACGGGCGGCATCAATGCGCTGAGGCAGGCCGAGGGCCACGCCAAGGCGGCGGAACCGTTCCTCAACAACGCGTTCGAGAAGTTCGGCGACGTCGTCCCCGCGCAGGTCCCGCGTGACCCGGTGACGCTCGTCCGGCTCGACGCCGCGGTGAAGATCGGTGCCGGTCTCGCGCTCGCGTCCGGCAAGGCGCCGCGGCTCGCGGCGGGGCTGCTCCTCGGCAGCCTGGTGCCCACGACGCTTTCGACGCACAGCTTCTGGACCATCAAGGACCCGGGCGAGCGCCAGCAGCAGCAGATCCAGTTCTTCAAGAACGCGAGCCTGGCCGGTGGCCTGCTGCTCGCGGTCGCCGACACGCACGGGAAGCCGTCGGCGGCTTGGCGTGCGCGGAACGCTGCCAAGGACGTCGGGGCCGCGGCCGAGAAGCTGAGCCGCAAGGGCCAGAAGCGCGCGAACAAGCTCGCCAAGCGGGCCCAGAAGTCGCTCCCCCACTGACGCCGACCTTCGTGAAGGCCACCTTCAGGAACTTAAACTTCCTCAAGGTGGCCTTCACGAACTTGCACGCTACTTCTCCAGGATCGCGGTGACGCCCTGGCCGCCGGCCGCGCAGATCGAGATCAGGCCGCGGCCGGACCCCTTCTCGTGCAGCAGCTTCGCCAGCGTCGCGACGATCCGGCCGCCGGTCGCGGCGAACGGGTGCCCGGCCGCCAGCGAAGAGCCGTTGACGTTCAGTTTCGCCCGGTCGATCGCGCCGAGCGGCTCGTCCAGGTCCAGCTTCTCCTTGGCGAACGCCGGGTCCTCCCACGCCTTGAGCGTGGCCAGGACCTGCGAGGCGAACGCCTCGTGGATCTCGTAGAAGTCGAAGTCCTGCAGGGAAAGCCCGGCACGCGCGAGCATCCGCGGCACGGCGTAGGCGGGCGCCATCAGCAAGCCCTCGTCACCGTGCACGTAATCCACGGCAGCGGTCTGCGAGAACGTCAGGTAGGCCAGCACCGGCAGCTTGTGCGCCTTCGCCCACTCGTCGGTGGCGAGCAGGACCGTCGACGCGCCGTCGGTCAGCGGCGTCGAGTTTCCCGCCGTCATCGTGCCCTGGGGACCACCGAAGGCCGGCTTGAGCTTGGCGAGCTTCTCCGCGGTCGAGTCCGGCCGCAGGTTCTGGTCGCGCGCGAGCTTGAGGAACGGCGTCACGAGGTCGTCGAAGAACCCGCGGTCGTAGGCGGCGGCGAGCTTCTGGTGGCTGCTCGCGGCCAGTTCGTCCTGCGCCTCGCGGGTGATCTCCCAGACCTTGGCCGTCAGCGCGGCGTGCTCGCCCATCGACAGCCCGGTGCGCGGCTCCTCGTTGCGCGGGATCGCCGGGACGATGTGGCCCGGCCGGATCTTCGCGACGAGCTTGAGGCGGTCGCCGAGTGTCTTGGCCGAGTTGAGCTGGATGAGGATCTGGCGCAGGTCCTCATTGACGGCGAGCGGCGCGTCGCTGGTCGTGTCGACGCCGCCGGCGATCGCCGAGTCGAGCTGGCCGAGCGCGATCTTGTTGGCGACGTTGACGATCGCCTGCAGGCCGGTACCGCACGCCATCTGGACGTCGGACGCGGGCGTCGCGGGCGAAAGCTTGCTGCCCAGCACACTCTCGCGGGCCAGGTTGAAGTCCTTCGAGTGCTTGAGCACCGCGCCGGCGGCGACCTCGCCGATCACCTCGCCCTGCAGCGAGAAGCGGCTGACCAGACCGTCGAGGGCGGCGGTGAACATGTCTTGGTTCGACGCCTTCGCGTAGGGACCGTTCGACCGTGCGAAGGGGATCCGGTTGCCCCCGATGATCGCGACCTTGCGCACTGCGGGCGTTTTCCTCGGCGGCATGAACTTCACCTCTCTGGTCGGCTCCTGCACACTGTAACCTACTCAGGAGTAGGTTAGACTGCGGCGTGACGCAGACGGCACGGGAGGCAACCGATGGCTGACAGGTACCAGCAGTTCACGAAAACCCCGGTGGGGAAGTTCGTGGTGCCGAAGCTCGGCCTGCCGAACCCCGCGACACTGCGCCGCTACCAGCCCGGGCAATCCGCCCTCGAGGGTCCCGCACTGCTGGGCGCCGCGCCCGGCGGACGGCTGGAAAAGACCCTTCGTGACCAGCTGGCCGACGCGGTCATCGAGGTCATCACCACCCCCGCCGACCGGCACGCGGCGCTGGTCTTCGACGCCACCGGCATCACCGATCCCGCTCGCCTGCGCGAGGTCTACGACTTCTTCCACCCGGTGATCCGCAGCGTCGGCCCGTCCGGCCGGGTCGTCGTGCTGGGCACGCCGCCGGAGCAGGTCGAGGGCCGCGAGCGGATCGCCCAGCGCGCGCTCGAGGGTTTCATCCGTTCGGTGGGCAAGGAGTTGAAGCGCGGCGCGACCGCCCAGCTCGTGTACGTCGCCGACGGCGCCGAAGAGGCCACGGACTCGACGCTGCGCTTCCTGCTCTCGGCGAAGTCGGCGTTCGTCGACGCGCAGGTGATCCGGATCGGCACCGAGGGCAAGACCGCCACCGCGCCGGCCAGCTGGGAGAAGCCCCTGGACGGCAAGGTCGCGCTGGTCACCGGGGCGTCCCGCGGCATCGGCGCGGCGATTGCCGAGGTGCTGGCCCGCGACGGCGCGCACGTCGTCGCGCTCGACATCCCCGCCCAGGGCAGTGACTTGTCGAAGGTGGCCAACAAGGTCGGCGGGTCGTCGCTACAGCTAGACATCACTTCGCCGAGCGCGCCCGCGAAGCTCGCTGAGTACCTGAAGGAGCGGCACGACGGCGTCGACATCGTCGTGCACAACGCGGGCATCACGCGCGACAAGACGCTGGGCAACATGAGCGAAAGCGCGTGGGACTCGGTGCTCGCCGTCAACCTCGCCTCGCAGCTCGCGGTGAACGACAAGCTCCTCGGCGACCGCGTGCTGAACGAGAACGGCCGCATCATCGGCGTCTCGTCGATCGCGGGCATCGCCGGCAACGTCGGCCAGACCAACTACGCCACGTCGAAAGCGGGCGTGATCGGCATGGTCAACGTCGGCGCGCCGCAGCTCGCGGCCTACGGCGGCACGATCAACGCCGTCGCGCCCGGCTTCATCGAGACCAAGATGACGGCCGCGGTCCCGCTGTTCATCCGCGAAGCCGGCCGGCGGCTGTCCAGCCTCGGCCAGGGCGGCCTGCCGGTCGACGTCGCCGAGACGATCGCCTGGTACGCGAACCCGGCGTCGGCCGCGGTGAACGGCAACGTGGTCCGCGTCTGCGGCCAGGCCCTGCTGGGGGCCTGACATGGCGATCCGCGAACTCGACAGCACACCGAGCCTGGCCACGCTGTACCCGAAGGCGCTGCTCGGAGGGGTACTTCGGAAGCCGTCGGGCGGCGAGCTGCCGGACACCGAGCTGGTGCGCACGGGCGTCGTCGTCGACCCGGCGCACCTTGCCGCGTACAACACGGTCTGCGGCTTCCGGCTGAGCGACGAGCTGCCGGCCACGTACCCGCACATGCTGGCGTTCCCGCTGCAGATGGCGCTGATGACCGAGCCGGGCTTCCCGTTCCCGCTGCTCGGCATGGTGCACGTGACCAACCGGATCACCCAGCACCGCGCGCTGCGGGTGAGCGAGCCGCTCACCGTACGCGTGCGGGCGGAGAACCTGCGCCCGCACGAGAAGGGGCGGCAGTTCGACGTCATCAGCGAAGCCCAGGTCGGCCCAGAGACGGTGTGGACGGACGTCAGCACGTACCTGCGACGCGGCGTCGGCTCGGGCTCTTCCCGGCGGGACCAGCTGGCCCCGCCGACCCCGGACGCGCTCTGGCGCATCCCGGGCGACATCGGACGCCGCTACGCGGAGGTCTCGGGCGACCGCAACCCGATCCACCTGCACCCGCTGACGGCCCGCCTGTTCGGCTTCCCCCGCGCGATCGCCCACGGCATGTGGACGAAGGCCCACGCGCTGGCGGCGTTCGAAGGCCGGCTGCCGGAGGCGTTCACGGTGGACGTCCGCTTCAAGCAGCCGGTGCTGCTGCCGGCCAAGGCGGGCTTCACGTCGTGGTCGGTGGACGACGGCTGGGCCTTCGAGCTGTGGAGCAAGGCGAAGCCGCACCTGGAGGGGACGATCAGCTCACTCTGACGGCTTCCAGACCGCGCCCTCGATGAGGTCGTTGAAGCCGAGCCAGACGAGGTTCATCATCCAGGAAGCCAGCACGCCGTCGGAGATGTCGGGGTGGTCAAGGGCCCAGTCGGCCAGCGACTCGGCCCCTCCGACCAGCGACGCGGCCAGCCCTTCGCCGGAGAACTCGGCCTGTTCGCCGACGCCCTTGCGGGTGCCGGCGGACACCACGAGCGCGGCGACGAGCTGGATGGCGCGCGCCCGCATGTCGGTGATCTCCGCCGCGAAGGCCCCGCCGACGGTGAGGGCCTGGCGGTGCAGGACCGTCCACGACTCGCGGTATTCGGCGACGAAGCGGTAGAAGGACCGCAGGCCGTGCCAGAGCTGCATGTCCGGTGGCAGGTCGGGCTGCACGCCGGCCTGGATGGCCTCGAGCAGACGCGTCGCCTCGCGGCGGATGCACGCACCGAAGAGGTCCTCCTTCGAGCCGAGGTAGGTGTAGATCATCGGCTTCGAGACCCCGGCGACGTCGGAGATCTCGTCCATCGACGCGGCGTGGTAGCCGTGCCGCGAGAAGACCTGGACGGCCGCGTCCAGGATCTGCCGCTCGCGCACCGCACGCGGCAGCCGCCTGGCCCGTTCGGGCGGACGCTGATCTTCCTCTGACACGCTGGACCTCCTCGTTGCTGCCCGGAGACGGTACCGGCAGTGGACCCGTGAGAGTGATTTCGGCACGCTTGCCCGCCTACCTACTGGAAAGTAGTATTACTCTTGGGTAACTGGAGAGGGGTGACCATGGCCGAAAACGCCGGGATGACCAGCGCCGATCGGATCGCGGAGCTCCGCGGGGCGGCACTGCTCGACGCCCTGGAGCGGCTCGACCCCCTGGGCCCGGAGGCCCACACCCTCGACGTCAACGCGCTCACGGAAGCCCTCGACCCCGGCGAACTCCGCAAGGACGACTTCCGCCGGTTCCTGACGGTCCTGCTCACGCTGGCTTCGCGAGCCCCGGCGTTCGACCTGAGCAAGGTCGAGCCGGCCCGCTTCGCGTCCCTGGTGGCCTCGGCGTCGCGCGCGCAGCTGGAGAGCGTCGTCGCGGACCGGCCGCTGCGAGAGCGCGTGCTGGACGAGATCTTCGCCCGCATGGGCGCCCACATCAGGTCTGACCGAGCCCGCGACCTGCAGGCGGTGGTCCACTGGCGCCTGTCGGGCGGAGCAGGCGAAGGCGGCTACGACCGCTACGAGACGGCGATCGCGCACGGGTCCTGCACCGTGAGCCGCGAGATGCACTCCGCTGCGCGAGTCACCATCACCATCGCCCCGACTGACTTTTTCCGGCTCATCACCCACCAAGCGACGCCGGCAGTGTTGTTCGTCACGGGAAGAATCAAAGTCAAAGGTGACTTGGCCTTCGCCGCCGGCTTGATCGGTTTCTTCGACTTACCGCACCCCGTATAGTCCGCCCGTGCCCCGAAACGCGAAATGGCGCCTCCCGCGACCCCACCGCACCCGCGGCGGCCACGTGGTGAACGCGTTCGCGGAGAAGCTGGTCATCGGCCGGCTGACGCCCGGGCAGTTCACCCAGGTCCTGGAAACCCTGCACATGCTGGGAGAGGTGGGCGCCGGCATCGAGCTGAGCTCCCTGTCGACGGACGTCCTGGTGGACGTGGTCCGCCGCGCATCCCGCGACCAGCTGAAGGCGATCGCTTCTCATTCGGAGCTGCGTGCAGTGTTTTTGGACGAGATCTTTCGTCGAATGTCGGAGCATTTCTCGCCGACGCGCGCACGGCACGTGAATTTTGTGGTTTCTTGGCGCTTTTCCGAGGGTTCGGGCGAGGACGGGTTCGACCGATTCCAGACGGTGATCGAGGACGGGGTGTGCGTGTCCTCGACGGACTTGTCCCGGACACCGGACACGACGATCACGCTGTCGGTGGACGACTTCATTCGGATGGCCACGGGCAACGCGGCGGTGGCGGCGATGTTCGTGACCGGGCGGGTGAAGGTGAAGGGTGAGTACGCCCCGGCTGTGCGGTTCTCGAGCTACTTCGACATCCCTAAGCCGTCCGGGGACTGACGGTCGATCGTCGCCGAATTAGCGGCTAAAACAGACGCGCGCTGGCCACCTGCTCAAGGGCATTGCTCGGCTGCTGCTGCCGACGAAGGGGTTTGCTGCTCTTGGTCACGTTCCAATCGCCGTTCACCGCCTCGTTGAGCGCTGCCTCGTCGAGTTCGAATCCCAAGGCCGCGGCCAGCACGTGCGCGGCGAGCCTGGGTGGGATGGCATTGCCGATCTGCTGCGAAATATCGCCGCCCTGCCACGGGTAGTCGAGCGGGAACGTCTGCAGGCGCCCCGCCTCCTGGGGACTGAAACGTGGCAGTTCCCGCTCGTCACGTGTGACCAGACGGTTTCGTGAAACCTTGCCAGTCACGGTGGCGGCCGGTTCCTCGGAGGTACGCCTGCCTCGAGCCTTGGGGTCTCCGCCGGTGCCGTAGTTGGAGATCACCACGTAGGGTGACTCGCGCTTGACCGCCTCACCCATGGTCGCCCATGGGAGCAAGGCCGGATCTCCCTGAGTCGCGGGGACGCCTTTGCGGTACAAGCGGTGCGTCGGTGTGGGAAGGCTCGGCGTGCGGTCCCGTCGTGCGATCAGGATCGCACGACGGCGCGTCTGCGGCACCCCGAACATCTCGGTGTGCAGGATGCCGCAATCGGCCTTGTACCCGACTCCGGCCAGCGCTTCTCGAACGGCGTACCACACTGGTAGGACGGCAGGCACCTGCTCGAGCACGATCGCGTCGTACGGGCGTCCGTTTCGGACGGCCTCGAGCGCCCACCTGAGCGGCTCCAGCACCAGTCCCGTTCGGTCGTCGTCCAGCTCGGCGAGGTTCTCCCTGACGTCTTCACCAGCCGCCATGCGCTTGACGAACTTGAGCACCTGGTCCAATGCGCGTCGGCCTGCCCCGCCGCCGGCCACTGTGTATGTTTGGCACGGCGGACCACCGGCGAGGACCGTGGCCGTTTCGAAGTCCGATGGCTTGTGCTTGCGAACGTCTTCGTGCCAGGTCCGGAGTCCTGCCGCGGCGCGAGTGGCGCAGGCATTCGCGTCCCATTCGATCCCGTCCACGTCCAGCCCGAGCCAGTGCGCGGCGACATCCAGCCCACCTGGGCCTGCGAAAAGATCCACCATGTGGATCCGCCCGGACGGACCGGAGGTGGACGGTTCAAGGAGCATGCGGGTGAGCTTATCTCGTGCACCCGCGCGAGCTGAGTAGACGCGGTCAGGTGGCGTCCAGGACCTCGCGAATCGCCTGTCCGAGTGCACGACCCACCGGTGGCGGTGTGGCGTTGCCGACCTGGCGGTAGCGACTGGTCTTGCCCCCCGACAGTTGCCAGTGCACGGGGAACCCTTGGAGCAGAGCGGCCTGCTCGACGGTCAGCTTGACCATGCCCGCAGGCCCGGCTTCGGGCTGCCAGCGAAAATCGGAACCCGGCGGCAGGTCGGCGATGGTGCCGCCGTTCACCCCCATGGTGGCCCACCGGCGCTTGGAACCCGAGGGGCCCAGATCCGGGCCGCCGCGCTCCCAGGAGCCGCCGACCAGAGTGGGGGCGAGCTGGTTGGCCTGCGCCGCCCAGTCGTCCGCCTGGGGCCAGCCCCGGGACGCCATGGACTTGCGCAGCACTTCACCCACCGAAGGCGGTGGAGGCAGCACCGGAGGCATCCGGAACTTGTCTCCGGCCCCACCTTTGAACGCGACGAGAACGCCGTGCGGGCGTTCCTGTGATACGCCGTAGTCGGACGCATCGACGACGAACCACCGTACGTCGTAGCCGAGGTGCTCGAGTTCCTTTTCGACTTCTTCACGTGCCTCGGCGTACTTGTCCTTCTCCACCAGTTCGGACAAGTTCTCGACGAGCAACGCGCGCGGTTGCATTCCCGGCACGAGCCAGGTCGTGGCGCGGAGAAGCTCCAGTTCGACATCGCTGCCGCGACTGCGGTTGATGGTTGCCGACCCCTGCACCCGGGGCAGGCCCGCCGACAGCAGATCCACGTCATATAAACGCCGGTTGTCCGACGACGGGTCGAACTCGAGCAGGTCCATCTGCTGCACGTTCCACGTCGGCCGATTGAGGCTCAGGGTCTTGCATGGCGCCTCGAAGTTGTCGAGCAGCAGGACCGGGTCGAAGCCCGCCTGCTCGAGTCCGAGCGCAAGTCCGCCCGCGCCGGCGCAGACCTCGACTGATTCAAGGCGTTTGTCCGTCGAAGAACGCTGCTTCGACCGGGATACCAGTGGCATTCGGTCCCCCTCCTTTGTGCAGTCTTGATGCGGTCGCGTTCGCTTTGTTCGGATGGCTCGCCGACTATTCGGGTTCTGCCCCCTTCGACCTGTCTCGAAGCGGCGCTTCCATCAGGAGCTTCTCGAACAGCGGCACCAAGGCGTCGACGGAGTTCGGATCCACAGCGCCGTCGTCGGGGCCGTCGGGCAGTCGGTCCCAGGGAACCGGGGGCATGGAGGCGGAATCGGCGATCCAACTGCGAAGTGCGTCGCCGTCGGCCGGGCTTTCCGGTGCCAGGACGTCGAACACCAGCGTGCTGCCTGCCGCGTTGACCGCCTTGGACAGCGCGTTGACGTGGTCCGAACCCCTGGACACGTTGTCGTCGACAATTCGCCGGATCACCCTCAGCATCGCCGCCGCGGTCGGACGGTGATCGATCACATCGGACCGCATGATGCTGTTCGGTGTGTCCTGGTAGGCGAAGACGGTCTCGACCGGCCCGTAGTCGGCACCGTCGCGAAACAGCTCCGCGGCCCACCACAGCCGGGCGAACGCCTGCACGTGGTGCAGTCCGCAGAAGCGTGTGGTTTTCGCGATCTCCGTTCCCTTGTGGCGCCATACCACGTAGTCGGGTGCGACGAGCATGGCGAGGTAGTTCCAAAGACCCTTCTCCGCGGCCTCGGCGCGGGTCATCCGCAACGTCGCGTGCAGTCGAGGTGAGAGCCAGGCGTCGGCCCGGTCGGCTCGGTCCTCGAAGCGGCTCATGGCCTCCTCGACGAGCTCACGCACCGGCGCCGTCCGCCACCGGAGATCATGATCCGGCAGGGCTACGGCAACTTTCCGGAGAGCCGTCTGAGGTGGCGTCTCCTGTCCTGCCTGCATACCGCGGCTGAGGTACTTCGTGACGGCCGCGTCGGATAGGTGACCGAGGACGGCCGGGAAATTCACGGCAAGTGCGGCAGTCATCGGGCGTCGTCCTTTTCCGTGCGGTGGACAGCCCGGATCGCGTTGGTCAACTTCTTGGTCACCTGGCTGCGCTTGCCCGACGCGTACTGGATGTTCGTCTGGAGCTCGGGCCACCCGGAGCCACTGACGCGGCGGTCGTCGATGTCGAACAGCGCGTCGGTGAGCTGCCTGCCGGGCAGCACATCCGGCAACATCATGCGGAGGACGGGTTCCCGCCAGCCGGTCGGCATGATCGGCGTGCCGTCGTCGTCGACATCGAGTTCGCTGATCGCGGCGTGGAACATCGCCGTCCACACGTCCTGGGCGATCTGGCTCGACGTCATGTCGCGCAGGAGCTTCTCCATCGGCGAACCGCCTGTGCCGTCGAGCACTTCGATCACCCCTTCCACGGCGGTGGTGTTCAGGTAGACGGTCGGTGTGTCGGCGACCGTTTCGACGATCCATAGCGAGTCTTTGAACGGCCGCAGCCACTCTTCCGGTCCCTCGCGGAAGTTCGTTTGCACGATCGCGATCTCATGCTGACGTCGAGGTGTTGCCGCCTTGAGATCGATGTACCAGTCGATGTCCGGGGCGCCGATCAGGCGTCCCCGCACACCATCGACTTCGGCCACCACGGTCAGTGCCAAGACGGCCCGGTTGAAGTGACGGTCGTGGACCAACTCGATGGTCCCGTGCCATTCGCCGGTGCGACCGGGTGTCAGTCTGGAAGTGCTGCGTGCGTTTGTCGCCGTCTCCGAAAGCACTGCCAAGCAGTCGATGTCGGACCAAGGGCCGTCGGCGATTTCCGCCGACGGCAGCGATGCCTTCAGTTCGATTCGGGCGACATCCCATTCGGCGCGTCCGGTCTCGTGGAGCGCCACGGTGCGTTCCGGCTTGGACACGCGGGAGTACGGCAGGTCCCTGCCGTCGACCGTGACGGCCGCGACTTCGAAGTCCACCGCCCCGAACAGGGTCGGATAGGGGAAGATCGGCTTCACGCCGCACCTCCACGCGCTTTCTGGATGTCGACGACCAAGCGGGCGAGCGAGCCCGAGACGGGGTGACTCGATGGATCGGTGACACCTGAGAAGGCCGCCGACCGCACGCCCGGCTCGACGACGAGATTGCCGTTCTCTTCGCGGCAGTTCTCGGTGGCAACCAGGTCTTTCCACTCGACCGCGGGCCTGCCCCCCGATCGCACGTCGAACTTCGCCACAGGTGTCAGCAACCACGGATCGTCGGCCTCCGGCAGCTTCAGATCGACCCAGACGTTCCAGGCGCCGGTGCCGTCCACGTGCCCCCTGATGTTGCGCACGGTCGGGACGTTCTGTGTTCGGTGAACCCCACGCGGGCCGAATCCGTCGAGCTTCAGCAGCTCCCGCAACGTCGCAGGGCCATCTCCCGAGTTGGTGACGCGACGACCGACGAGCCGCCGGACCGCGTCCTCGATCTCGACACGAAACTCTCGCAGTCGGCTTACCGCTCCTCTCGCGTACACCGATGTCAGCTCCTCGGTGTGTTCCCACCGGTCGTGTTCGGGTGGTTCGGATGCTCGGAGAAATTGCTCGGCGAAGTCGACGTCGTCCGTCTTCCGGTCGGTGGCAGATCCGGCGAGCAGAACCGCGTGGAATCGTGTTGCGCCAATCGGAAGATCGCGGGGTCGCCGCTTCATGATCGTCATCCGGGTGCCGCGCATGTGGACGACCTGGTTGACGGGCTCGTCACCGTCCTCGGCGGGGGTGAGGAGCAGAACAGCCAGGTGCTCCCGGCCCTTCTTCTGCCCGCCGGCTTCTCCTCGGCGGGGCGGCACGACGAGCCGGACGTCGGCGCGGGCGACCTGGTTGCCGGACGTCAGTTCGTCGACGGTTTCGTCGTTCAGGTACGCCTGAAACGCTCGGCTCAGGGCAGCGTGGGATTCGCGTGGGTCGACTCGTTCTTCTTCGATGAAGACGCGGCCGTTCCGTAGGGTGACAACGCTGGCTTCCAGCAGGGGACCCTCTTTGCGTCCCCCGATCATGGCGGCCCAGAAGCCGTCGGCCAGGGCTTTGACCAGTTTCTCGTGCATCTCCGGCAAGGACTCGGTCGTCCCCGAGGCGTCGTGGGCCCCGACGATCAGGAACGAGGTTCCCGGTTCGTCCGTGAGCCGGTCCAGGTGCAGATCCTGAACGGTCCGCGGGTCGGCCCACCAAGAGCGGGAGACGGTCTTGCGGTTCGGTTCCGTATCGGGTTGTCCGAACCAGCCGGGCCCCGCGTATGCCTCTCCGTCGACCATGCGCCAGGGCAAGTCGAGTCGTCCGACGACACGCCGTTCGGTGCGACCTTCGTACGGCTCGGACAACGTCGAGTTCATCAGGACCAGGCTGAGCCTGCTGGTTGCCCAGAGCGTGGCCTTGCCGAGTCCGTACGATCCACCGGCTCGCTTGCCGGACTCCTTGTGGCTGTCGAGCTGGCGGCGGACCACCGCGGCGTACCGGCCGTCGTCGTACTCGTTCCCGGTGAGGCCCGACGCGTTGTAGTCGTCGACCCGGAGTAAGACGAGCGACTTCTTGTCGTCGAGGTCGGCCAAGGCGGCCTGCAAACTCCTTGAGACCTTCTGTTCGGCGGCCGCCGCTCGGTCGTAGTGCACCCGAAGCCTGTGCCACTGTATTGCTTTGAGGAAGGCGTCGAGGTGCTCTCCGGTCAGCTCTTCCAGGGTGTAGCGCACACGAACCGGCTTGGTCGGGTCGAGCCGCTCGTCGAGCGAGTTCTGCGTGGCCTCGCGGGCAAGCACCGACAGGTCGGCGTCGAACGCGAAGGCTGCGGCGTTCCCGTACTCACGCCCCCCGTCGAGGTGCGCCGGCCGATGGTGCCACCGGAGCGGCATCGTGGGCGCGACGTCGGTTCGGTTGTAGACCGACGCCGAGTCGGTACCGAGAATTTCGGCGATCTTCCGCTGGGTCTCCGGACGGGGTTCGGCGCGGTTGTTGACCCACGCGGAGACCGCGGCCCTGGTGATCGGGATTCGTTCGGCGAGCTGCGCCTGGGTCAGTTCGGCCTGCCGGAGCTGGCGCGCCAGCCAAGAGCCGAACGGCTCCCTCCGTTGCAGGCTCATCCTCTGTACTCCTTCGGTGGCGCGGGTGTCCCGTGTGGTGGAACGGCGGCCACACTATCAGCTGATTTTTGACATGACCAGCAGTGTCAAAAATCAGTAGACAGTCTGAAGAGGGCGACCGGCTAGCGAGGCTGTCGGCTGGTTACGGCGTGACGGACCCGGCAAGCGGCCGCGTCGGTCGTTTCGTGCTCCCAAACCCGCACGGCGAGCCACCCGGCTTCGGCGAGGCGGGCGTCGGTGTCGACGTCGCGTTGTCGATTGCCTTCAATCTTGGCTCGCCAGAATTCGGCGTTGTTCTTCGGCCAAGTCGCATGGTCCGGGCAGCCGTGCCAGAAGCAACCATCGACGAAGACGGCAACCTTGGCGCCGACGAAGATGACGTCGGCTTCTCGGCGGACGCCCGACACGGGACGTCGATGGATCCGGTATCGCAGCCCGGCTGCGTGGAGAGCTTTGCGCAGGGCGAGCTCGACCTGGGTGTTCCGCGACTTCTGGCGGCTCATTCGATCGCGGGTCTGGGGCGTCGTCTCCAGCGGCTTCACGCCCGACATTCTGGCGGGCGAACGCTGATCGAGTGAACCGGCGGCCGTGCGTGACGGCTCCGGTCCTCAGCCGTCGATGACCCGGCCTTCGATCACCGTCGGCTGATCGGAACGGCGGGCCGTCTCCGGGACCACCTCGCTGTCCACCACCATCACCGGCCCCCGTCGCCGGTTCGCAAACCGAACAGCTCGCTCCTCCAGTCGGCGCAGCCACAACCGCCGTGCTATCGCGCGCGTTGGCGGGAGAATCAGCAGCAACCCAAAAACGTCGCTCACGAACCCCGGCACCAGGATCAAAACCCCGCCGAGGCCCATCAGCATGCCGTCGGTCAGCTCTTTCTCCGCCGGGCGTCCCAGCCGGGCCGACTCGACGAACGCTCTCATGGCCTTGCCCCCCTCTCTGCGGGCCAGCCAAGAGCCGAGAAACGCGCCGGCCAGGAGGAGCGCCAGCGTGCCGAGAACACCGACCGCCGAACCCACCGCCCAGATTGCGGCGATCTCGGCGAAGACGTACAGCAGGAACGCGACAGCCATACTCGTATCAACGAACGGCCTGTCCGATTTGCTCCCGAGACCTGGGTTCGGCCTGGGTTGTCACGCCGCGTGAGCCTTACCGTGCGAGATAGTTGCTCGCTGTAGTCGACTGACTGTGCTCTGTGTTCGTAGCCCAAATGGTGTCACATTGGTGAAACAGCTCACCCGATCGGGGTGAAACGGGCTACGGTCGAGTGGTGTCCGACGGTCTTTTCCAGCTCGAGTCGATCCTCGCCCCCGAAGTCGATGCCCGGCCTGCACCTGAGGCATCGAGGGATGACGAGCTCGATGAAGTCGCCGAGTGGTTTCGCCGAAACCAGGGTTTGCGCGAGACTTTCGGGGCGATCCTCCGTCAGTCCATCGACGAGGTGCTCGATGGTCAGCGCACCGGACGTTACGATATCGAGCAGGCGGAGAAGACCGAGAAGACCTATCTGGGTACCAAAGTCGAGATCGTCATCCGGGCTGCATTCGAGCTTCCCCGCGGCAAGCGGATGGACTATTCCGTCGAAGGTCACGAAGTCGATTCGAAGTTTTCCATGCGCGGGTCCTGGTCGATCCCTGGTGAAGCGGTCGGACATCTGTGTTTATTGACGTCGGCGAATGACCGAAAGGGCACGTTTGACGCCGGGTTGATCCGAATCACCCCAGAGGTTCTCAATGTGGGTCTCAATCAGGACAAAAAAACCACGATTACGTCCGCGGCCAGAGGTCGGATAGTCTGGCTGGCACGCCAGGAGAAACTGCCTGGCAATCTACTCCTGTCCTTGCCTGCGAAGCAGGTCGAGACCATCGTCGGCTCCTCGTCCGGGCAGGAGCGAATCAACAGGTTGCTCCGCAATGTGCAGGGGCGAATCATAGATCGCAATACGGCGGTCACCGTCGCCCGCCAGGCGGACGGACTCAAGCGGTGCCGAGATGCGCGACGGCGACTTGCCGATGAAGGCATCGTCGTTCTCGGGCACCAGAACCAGAGTCCGGAGGTCGCCAGGTCCCTCGACCTCCCGGTCCCGGCCAAGGGGACTTTTCTTTCGATTCGTCTCGCTCGGGTCGATGACGGCACTGTCGACCGGCCGACGGTCACCTTGTCGGACGGCGTTTACGCGGTCGCTCGATCCGAGGATCCTCCGGTCAAGGCGCCGACCATAGCCTACTAGCGCTGGTGTAGTTGACAGAGAGTTGCCAGCGCGCGTCGATTGGGTAGCGGAATGTGTGACAGCGGGCCGACTTCTGTCGCCGAAGCGTCATTTTCGTCTCTTGTGACGACGGCAGACTGCGTGATCTCCACCTTCAAGGTCACGCCTGCCATGGAGCAAAAATCCACTCACTGGATCGACGATCGATCTCGTTCACGCGTCGTCGAGCTGGTGATGAACCATGAGACGAGATATCTGTACCAATTGACTTTGGCTGACGTGAAGAAAGTCTGTGACGCTACGGAGCACGCGCTCGGCTTGGTCAAGAGAAAAGATGCGGAAAGTGTCGTCGAGACACGAAACTCGTTGCCGACCTGGCAAGACCTTTATCATTTTCTTTTTGCTCCGAGGAAGGTAACTCGCTGATTGGCATCGCGGCTCGGCGGCACAAGGCTGAAAGGATGGCAGACGGCGTTTCGGAAAAGCTTGCCAGCGACGCGTTGAGGTGGCGTTTTGGAAACGCTTACTACAGTTTTCTTCGCGAGGTGCATACGCTGGTCTATCTGCGCGGAAACGGGCTTGATGTGAGGTTTCATCCACTCGCCGACGCGTTGTTCAGGATTGACAGCTGGATGGATGACGCGGTTTTTAGCATTTGGGTTGCCAGCGAGAATTTTCGGCATGAAAAATGATTTGATCTGCAAGGCCGGAAAGATCGCGTGGAAGATCTACTGGCCGGTTCCGTGCCTTCTTTTCGGTTTGTTGACATCGAACTGGACAAGGCGAAAAAATGGGGGTGCGTTCATCTGTCGTCCGATTCTGCGCTGGAGAAGGCCAAGGCTCGTCTGGTCGCGGCGCGTGACTAGTTCGGCGCGAGGTACGTCGGAGCCGGCGGCTCTTTCGGTGAAGGTATCTACCGGTTGTGTCTGCACAAGCGGCACGTGCCGACTTTGCGCACTCGGCTCGTCGATTCACGCAGATACGGCTTGAGGTGGTGCGCGATCGCCTCGGCCAGCATCGGTGGCACGGCGTTGCCGATCTGCTTCGCGACTTGCAACTTCGTTCCGCACCACTGGAAGTCGTCGGAGAAGCTCTGGAGGCGCGCTGCCTCCCAGTGGGTGATGGGTCGATCGACGCGATGGCCGTTCGGTCCCGACTCCCACTGCGGATGCAGGTACTGACCCTTCTCCGGCTTGAAGAACTCGGTGCGAATCGTCAGTGACGGCATGTCCCACCTCATGCGCCCCATGACGTCGGTGGTGCCCGACTTCTTCTCGCGCCAACACTTGGACAGCAAGTGTTCGGGTAGGTCGAACCGGCCGCCACCCGGAGGAACGTGGCTGTAGCGCTCCAGTGAGCGTGCCACCGGGTTGCGGCCGATGTGCAGGTCCGAGCTCTTGAAGATTCCCGGGATCTCTTCGGCGAAGAACTCGACGCGGGATGCGGGCAACTCGGTCGTGTCCGGCTTCTCCGGCAGGCCGGTCAGTACGTCACGAGTCGTGTGCCACTTCGACAGGCCGCCGCTGCTGCCGGGTCGCGCATGGGTCGGCGACGGCAGAGGAATCCGGCCCACCCTCGACCCGATCACGATGGTTCGCTTGCGACGCTGCGGTACGCCGAAGTCCGCGGCGAGCAGAAAACCCGATGTCAGTTCGTACTCCTCGAGCAGTCCACCCGGAGCCGCCTCGGCCTGGAGGAGGCCGAACTCGCTCGAAGAGAAGAACCTGTCGACGTTTTCGATGACGAAGACTTTTGGTTTGGCGTGCTGTACGAAGCGGATGTATTCCTTCCAGAGTTTGTTCCGTGGATCGTGAACGTTTCGCGAGCCGAGGTTTGAGAAGCCTTGGCAGGGCGGGCCCCCGATGATCAAGTCCACAAGCGGAATCTGATCGTTCGGAATGGTGGCGATGTCTGCGTAGCGGGTGTGTGACTCACCGAAATTTGCCGCATAGGTCGCTGCGGCATGCAGGTCGAACTCGACCGACATCACGGGCTTGAAGCCCTTTGCGGTGATGAAGCCCGATGTCATGCCGCCGCAGCCGGCGAACAGGTCGATCATCTTGAACGGTGTCGTGCCCACGGCTCGCAGGCTAGTCGAGTTCTCCGACATTTCTCCGCATTGACCAACGATCAATGCCTGCGCGGATCGCGACCGCAACGCTGCCTGCCCAAGTGTGCCCTGCTCACCTGAGCACGTCTCGATCATCGGCTGGATCCCGCCGTCAGCCGGCCTGTCTTGCCTGTGCGCAGCATCAGGTCGCCGTGCAACGAGCCCAGCAAGTGGGCGATCAGGTCCGCGTCCAACCCGGATGACGCCGAAGCGATCAACCCCGACACGTGCGCGTGCCACGACAGGTAGGTCGGGCTGTTCAAGCGGTCCGTCGATGCCTGCTGGAACGCCGCCATCACCTTTACGTTCTCCGAAGCCAGCTCGATCACCGCGTCGAAGAAGGCCGCCAGGCGCTCGGCCGCTGGTGCGCCCGGGCCGAGGTACATCATCCTGATCGGCTTCGGCGGCCCGGACGCCTACGGGAAGCGGTTCGCCGCAGGCCGCGCCGAAGCACTCGGCCTCGTCGCGGACGGCACGCTCACCCATGTCATCGACCGGACCTACTCCTCGCCGATGCCGCCGCCGCGCACGCGCGCGTCGAGAGCCGCGAAGGAATCGGCAAGGTCGTGCTCGTTCCCTAGCCGCAGAATTCCGGGAGTGCGCTGTCCACCAACTCGATCGCCCGCAGCGAACCCACCTCGACCTCCTGCCGCACGGCACCCGACTGGACCGTCAAGAACAGCCGCCACGGGATGCGCTCGGCCGGGGTGGCCGGCGGGCAGCTCACGTGGAACCGGACCATGAACTTGATCTTGTGGCCGGCCGGGGCGGTGACCGGCAGGGGAATCAGCTTCGGCGGCGTAATCCAGTAGCCCTCGGTGAACCACCCGAGCGTCAGCTGCCCGGCCTCCTTGGCGCTCAGCCCGGCCGGTACCTCCGCCCGGACCGACTCGATCACGACGTCGGCGTCGGCGTCGGCGTCGTTGTCCAGGACCTGTGCGAACTGCAGCCCGGCCGCCCCCGTGCTCGAGTGGTTCTCGGTGTCGCCGCCGCCGCGGAGGGGAATGGCTCAGCTCGGGACCTCGTCCAGGTACGCCTGCGCCTGCAGGGTGAACAAGTCCGCGTACCCAGCCTTCGCCGCCATCAGCTCTTCGTGCGTCCCGTACTCCGCCACCTTCCCGTGGTCCAGCAACAGAATCCGCTCCGCCTGCCGCACGGTCGAGAAGCGGTGCGAAATGTACAGCGTCGTGCGCCCCTCGGACAACGACCGCAGCCGCGTGAACAGGTCATGCTCGGCTTGCGCGTCCAACGCCGACGTCGGCTCGTCGAGGATCAGCAACGGCGCCTCCCGCTGGAACGCCCGCGCCAACGCGATCTTCTGCCACTCCCCGCCGGACAGCGAAACGCCCTGGTCGAACCAACGTCCCAACGGGCTGTCGTAGCCGGAAGGCAGCCGCTCGATGCGCTCGTCCGCGCCCGCGCGGCGGGCCGAGTCCTCGATGTGCGGACGATCCTCCAGTCGCGAAAGGTCGCCCAGGCCGATGTTCTCCGCCGCCGTTCCCTGGTACGTCACGTAGTCCTGGAACATCGCACTGATCCTCTGGCGCAGCTCGTCCGGGTCGTATTCGCGGATGTCGACGCCGTCGAGCAGGATGCGGCCAGCCGTCGGGTCGTACAACCGGCAGAGCAGCTTGAACAGCGTCGACTTGCCCGCGCCGTTGCGGCCCACCACCGCCACCGTCTCGCCCGGCTGGATCTCGAAGCTGACGTCCTCCAACGCCGGCTCCTCCGAACCCGGGTACGCGAAGGTGACCGAGTCGAACTCGATGTGGCCGTCCACTTTGGACGGGAAAGGGCGTGGCGAAGCCGACGCCGTGATCTCCGGCTTCGTGTCCAGGAACCGGTACAGCGTGTCGAGGTAGAGGTTGTTCTCGTACATCCCCGAAAACGCCGTGAACAGCCCGGACACCGACGTCTGCACGGACGTCGCCGCGGCCGTGTACAACGCCAGGTCGCCGAGTGTGAGCCGCCCGCCGACCGCCTCCAGGGCGATGTACAGCGCAATCGCCGAGCCCGCGAGCGTGCTCAGGAGTCCCCAGGACGTCGAACTGATGTTGCGGTTGATCGTCAGCTTCCGCTGCCGCTCGTAGGAGACCACGCCCAGCCGGCGGAAGCGGTCGACGAAGTACGGGCCGAGCCCGAACAGCTTCGTCTCCTTGGCGTAGGTGTCCGTGGTGACCAGTGACGACAGGTAGTCCATCCGCCGCTTGATCGGCGACATCAGGAACGTCAGCCAGAACGCGCGCGAGCCGTACTTGGACTGCGAGATGAACGCCGGGATCGGCGCCACCAGCGCGACCAGGGCCAGCAGCGGGCTGATCGAGACGAGCAGCGCGATCATGCTGCCGAACGTGATGAGCGTCCGCACGAGCCCCAGCGCGGAGTTCATCATCGACAGCGGCCGCGTCGGCGCTTCCTGCGCGGCCTGGCGCAGCATGTCGTAGGACGTCGAGCCCTCGAAGTACGCGAGGTGCAGCTCGCTCGCGTGTGCCATCACCTGGTGGCGGATGGTCAGCGTCATGCGCTCCTGCAGCAGCGACTGCGCGATCGACGTCAGCGCGCTGCTGATCGCGGTCGCGGCGAGCACGCCGAACTGGAACAGCGCGACGTTCACGATGTCGCCGGTGGTCCCCTTGCCCTGGATTGCCGCGACGACGGCGTCGAGCAGCAGCTTCGCGATGTACGCGGTCGCGGTCGGCAGGAGGCCCGACAGCAGGGTGATCAGCGCCAGCATGATCGTCAGGGCCGGGCTGGCCTGCCACGTCAGCTTCGCGACCTTCGGCAGGCCACGGACGGTGCCCGCCACCGATGTCTTCGCGCGCTTCAGCCGGGAGCGCAGGTCCTTCGGCTGGTCGTCCGGCTTCGGTTCGGGAATCTCGACCGGTCCGGTGAGGCCGCTTTCGGGAACCGTCGTCGCGTGCCGCCGGCGGCCGCGGCGGGCCATCATGAACTCCATCCCGCCCCCACCGCCCGGGATCACTTGGCCTCCACGGCGCCGTGCAGGAAGACCTCGACCACCTGACGCGTGGTGGGCGAGTCGTCGTCCGGCGCCATCCGGCGGCCGCCGAACAGCAGGGCGAGGAAGAGGGCGGCCAGCTGTTCGGGCGGCAGCCGCAGCCGGTCCTTCTCCGGCTCGAACAGCTCGACCATCGCTCCGCGCATGGCGGCCATCGACTCGCTGCGCCCGCCCTTCCAGGTGCCGCGCCGGTCCTTGAGGCGCTGTTCGGGGTCGCGGTGCTTGTGCCGTCCGGACGCGTGCAGGGCGCCCATCAGCGCGCCCATCCGCTCGAGGTGCGCGCCGAGCGCTTCGGCGGCTTCGACGAGGCGATCCACCAGTGGCTGGTCCATCGGGATGTCGGCGATCGCGTCGAGCACGTGGTCGGGTCGCAGGGCCTCCGCGGTGCAGGCGTCGAAGAGCTCGTCCTTGTCCTTGAACGCGCGGAAGATGGTGCCCTCGCCGATGCCGGCGGCGCGGGCGATCTGGCTGGTCGTGACGCCTGTGCCGTGCTCCATCAGGAGCGGCAGCACCGCGTGCACGATCATGTTGCGCCGGGCTTCGACGCTCATGCCCGGCGCTCTCCGCCGGGTTTCGGGTGCTGGTGTCATGCGACCAGTGTGCGGAGTGAGTGCTCACTCCGTCAAGCGGATAAGCATGGTCACGGTCCGTGAGAGGTCGTAACGGACCTGGTCATCCTCTCGACTTCAGGGGAGGCAACCGACAGAGGAGAGTGTCCGTGACGCGCGGGTACCCGTTCGACGAACGCCTGGTCCGGCTCCTGCGAGACGGACAGAAGTCGCTCTCCGTGCTCGCCGTCCGGGGGCACCACGCCCTCTATGACCACCTCCGCGAGGTGGTGGCCTCGGCGATGAAGGTCGACGCCTTCTACGTGGCGTTGTTCCGCGATCCCGGGCACGTCCTCTACGCCTACCAGTACGACGGCTCGGTCTACGCCCTGCCGGGCCTGCGCGAACTGAACCCGGATGGGCCGACCGGCTGGGTGTTCCGGAACCGCCGGTCCTACCGCTACCGCGACGACGGCGGCGCGGTGCTCGACCGGGGCATCCCGTGGGGCGACCGGGGCCGCCGGTCGGCGGACGCGCTCGTCGTGCCGATGCGCCGGACGGGGACCGACGAGGTCATCGGCGTCGTCTCCGCCCAGACCTACACGTCGGACAGCTACGGGGACGCCGAACTGGCCGCGCTGGAATGGCTCGCCGAGGTGCTGGCCCGGATGTTGTCCACCGAGGAGGAGAACCGCCGGTTCCTGCAGACGCTCGACGACGGCGAGCGGCCGGCGGTGACCCGGGTGCTCTCGCGGTCGATGGCCGACCTCGTGGTCGAGCGGGTCTCCGTCGTGCGGGCGGCGGCCGCCGATCTGCGGGACGCGCTCGAGGCGGACGCCCACCCCCTGCGGGAGTCCGCGCGCGAGCTGGTGCGGGAGTGCGAACGGCTCCAGGTCGACACGGCCGAAATGGAGTTCGACTCCTACCGGCAGGCCGCCGAGCGGTTCGAGTCCCTGAGTGTCCGCGAGCGGGAGGTCGCGGGCCTGCTGGCCGAGGGCCTCACGAACGACGAGATCCGGGAACGGCTGCACATCGAACTGCCCACGGTGAAGACCCACGTCGGCAAGATCCTGCGCAAGTACGGCGTGCGGCAGCGTTCGGCCGCCGCCGCGGAAATCTCCGCCTATCTCGGCAGTGTCCGCCCGCCGGGGTGACTGATACCAAGTATGACCGTCCGGCCGGTTCTTTTTCAGACCATTTTGGACGGACTTGTCCTTCGCGTGCGGTTAAGCTGGTTTCGGGAGCGCGAGAGGGGTGCACTGTGTGGTCTTTCCTGGGTGCGTGCCTACTGGCGTTCGGGTGGCTGTTGTTTTCTTTCGGTATCGCCAGATTCGTTCTGTTGCCACTGATCAAGTGGGTTCTGCTGTCGGCTTTTTCCGCGCTGGAGGGTGCATCCGGGTACCAGAAAACGATTCGGCAGGGGCTCGGGTTTCCGGTGGCCGCCCTGCTGAGCAGGCAGCGGAAGGCCCGGCGAGGTGACCCGGACAGCAAATTCGACATCTTCGTCGTGGAAGTGCTGCTGTGCATCGTGGTCAGTTCGCTGGTGCAAGGACTCGGAACGACGATCTTGACGGTTTTCGTCGTCGGTGTCCTGGCCGCGATCGGGTTGTGGTGGACCGACTGAACAGGTGAGTGTGCGTGGTGGGTTTCGAGGTCGAACAAAGTGGCAGGCAATTGCCGTTCGAAGTGCGCGACACCAGCGGCGCCCTGGCCGCGAACGCCGACGCCGATCTGGGTGACGTGGTCGTCGGGGCCTTGGTCCAAGCCCTCGGGCAGCCCACGATCGCCTTGGCGCGTGCGGTGGTCCTGACGGTCAACCGGGCCTACTCCGAGATCCGGATCGAAATGCAGGGCGCGCGGGCGGACACCCGCATCAAGCTCTTCACCGTGACCGCCCAGCGGTTCAACCAGCACCTCCTGCAGCTCGACGCCGACCCGCACTGGGACCCGGAGGTGAAGCAGCTGCTGAACCAGGCGCTGCGGGACGAGCTGCGCAAGGAAATCGCCAAGCTGCGCCGGAACTGACCGGGACGGAGACCATGTCCGAACTCATCCGAAGGCCCGGGAGCTCCCCGGCCGAGACCGGCAAGGGCCTCGCGGCGAAGGCGGCCGAGCTCGTCGCCGGCGCCGAGCGGAAGGTCGCCACGGCGAAGCAGGAGGCGCGGGTCGCCCTGTCCATCGCCGAGCTGCGTGCCGAAGCCGAGATCGCGCAGGATCGACGGGACCGGGGGCGTTGATGGCGGACCACCCGCACGACCTCGAAGCGCTGGTGCGGACCCAGATCGAGGAGCCGGCCGCGCGGCGGATCTTCGAGATGCAGGCCGCGGGGCTGATCACCGAGACGGACGGCGAAGTCTTCCGCGCCTCGGCTGAGCGGTACAAGGAGGCGGCCTTCGCGCAGTACGCCGGGTTCGACCCCGACGTGCGTTCGCAGCTGGTCCAGGCCCTGCTCGCCGACTACGAGCGCGAGGTGGCCAGGCTGCTGCGGGAGATTGCGGCCCGGCGGCCCGCGCCGCCGCCGATCGCGGCTGCGTCCGATCCCGCTCCCGAGCGACCTTCCGGGCCGCGGCGGTTCCTCCGCGACGCCGTCGAGGGGCTGCGCCGGACCCGAAAGCCGTGAGGGCCGCCCGAAGGCGGCCCTCACCAGCGGAAACTCAGTACGTCATGGCCATCGCCGGGTCGGCCAGCAACGCGCCGACGTCGGCGAGGAACTCCGAACCCTGCTGGCCGTCGACCACGCGGTGGTCGAAGCTCAGCGACAGCTGGAGCACCTTCCGGACCTTGATCTCGCCGTCCACCACCCACGGCTGGTCCTTGATCGCGCCGAGGCACAGGATCGCGGACTCGCCCGGGTTGATGATCGGCGTGCCGGTGTCGACGCCGAACACGCCCACGTTGGTGATCGTGATCGTGCCGTTCGCCATGTCCGCCGGCGACGTCTTGCCCTCGCGGGCGACGTCGGTCAGCGTCGTCAGCGCGTTCGCCAGCTCCTTCAGCGACATCGAGTCGGCGTCGCGGACCTTGGGCACGATCAGGCCGCGCGGCGTCGCCGCCGCGATCCCGAGGTGCACGTAGTCCTTGAAGACGATCTCCTGCGCGGCCTCGTCCCACACCGCGTTGATGTCCGGCGTGCGCTTCGCCGCCAGGCACACGGCCTTCGCCGCGAACGTCAGCGGCGTGACCTTCACCCCGGCGAACTCCCGCGACTTCTTCAGCTTCTCGCGGAACTCCATCATCGGCGTGACGTCGATGGTCAGGAACTCCGTGACGTGCGGAGCGGTGTACGCGCTCTGCACCATCGCCGCCGCGGTCATCTTGCGGACGCCCTTGATTGGCACGCGCCGTTCGCGCGTCCCGTTGTCCACAACGGACTCGACGACTGGAGCTCCGTTGGCGGCGCGCTCGACGTCGTCCCGGGTGATCACGCCACCGTCGGCGCTACCGGTCAGCGCGTGCAGGTCGACGCCGAGGTCCTTCGCGAGCTTCCGCACGGGCGGCTTCGCCAGCGGGACGTACCCGCCGCGCGGGTTAGCGGCAGGCTGAGACGAGCGCCCCAATGTGGCCTTCGGTGCGTCAGACGCACCGAAGGCCACCTTGGGTGCGTCAGACGCAACCAAGGCCACATTGGGGCTCTTGCGGGTCCGACGCTGCGTGACCACGGCCTTCGAGCCGTACCCGACCAGCGGCTTCATCTCTTCTTCTTCGACGGGCGCCGGCGCAGCGGTGGCAGGCGCGGGCGCGGCCGCACCACCCGGGTCGACGTCGATGGTGAGGATCGCGGTGCCGACCTCCACCGTCTGCCCCGGCTCGACGTGCAGCTCCGTGACGACCCCGGCCCACGGGATCGGCAGTTCGACGGCGGCCTTCGCGGTCTCGATCTCGACCACGATCTGGTTCACCGTCACGGTGTCGCCCGGCTTCACGTGCCAGGACAGGATGTCGGCTTCGGTGAGCCCCTCCGCCGTGTCGGCCAAGGGGAATTGTTTGTACATGGGCATTGCGCGAAATCCCCCTTACCAGGCGAGTGATCGGTCGACGGCGTGCAGCACCCGGTCCAGGTCGGGGAGGTAGTGCTCCTCGAGCTTGGCCGGCGGGTACGGCGTGTCGAACCCGGTCACCCGGAGGACGGGCGCTTCCAGCGAGTAGAAGCACTCCTGCTGGACGCGCGCGGCGATCTCCGACGTCAGCGACGACTCCGACGGCGCCTCCGACAGCGCGATCAGCCGTCCGGTCTTGCGCACCGACTCGAACACCGGCCCGAGGTCCAGCGGCGAGAGCGTGCGCAGGTCGATGACCTCGAGGGACTTGCCTTCGTCCTCGGCCGCGGCGGCCGCGTCGAGGGCGACCTTCACCGACGGGCCGTATGCGACGACCGTCGCCGTCGTGCCTTCGCGCACGACCTGCGACGAGAAGCACGGGACAGGCGTGCCGGCCACATCGATCTCCGCGCGCAGCGCACCCGAGTGGTACAGCCGCTTCGGCTCGAAGAACAGCACCGGGTCGTCCGACTTGATCGCCTGCTGGATGCCCCAGTAGGCGTCGACGGCGTTGGAGATCGAGACGACCTTCAGGCCGGGGATGTGCGCGAACAGCGACTCCGGCGACTCCGAGTGGTGCTCGACCGCGCCGATCCCGCCGCCGAACGGCACCCGGATCACGACCGGCATCTTGATCTTGCCCTGCGTCCGGTAGTGCAGCTTCGCCAGCTGCGAGGAGATCTGGTCGAAGCCGGGGAAGATGAAGCCCTCGAACTGGATCTCGCACACCGGCCGGAAACCGCGCACGGCCAAGCCGACCGCGGTCCCGATGATGCCGGATTCCGCGAGCGGCGTGTCGAGCACGCGCTGCTCGCCGAAGTCCTTCTGCAGGCCGTCGGTGATCCGGAAGACGCCGCCGAGCTTGCCGACGTCCTCCCCCATGATCAGGACCTTCGGGTCCTCTTCCATCGCGCGGCGCAGGCCGAGGTTGATGGCCTTGCCGATGGTGAGTTTCTGGAGGTCGGTCATCAGTGCTCACCCGCCGATACGAAGCCGTCGAGGTAGGACAGGAACTCTTCGCGCTGCGCGTCCAGCACCGGGTTGCCCTCGGCGTAGACGTTGCTGAAGATCCGCTCCGGCGGCGGTTCGGGCATGTTGAACGTGTACTCGCGCAGGTCCGCGGCGAAGGCGTCGGCGTCGGCTTGGACGCTGTCGAAGAACGCCTGGTCGGCGTAGCCGCCACGGGCCAGGTACGCGCGGACCCGCTCGATCGGGTCCTTGAGCTTCCACTCCTCCAGCTCGTCGGAGAGCCGGTAGCGGGACGGGTCGTCGGTCGTCGTGTGCGCGTCCATCCGGTAGGTGAACGCCTCGATCAGCACCGGGCCGTTGCCGTGCCGGCACTCGTCGAGCGCCCAGCGCGACACCGCCAGGCAGGCGAGGACGTCGTTGCCGTCGACGCGGATGCCGGGGAAACCGTAACCGCGGGCGCGCTGGTACAGCGGCAGGCGCGACTGGCGCTCGGTCGGCTCGGAGATCGCCCACTGGTTGTTCTGGCAGAAGAAGACGAGCGGCGCGTCGTAGACGGCGGCCCAGACGAATCCTTCGTGGACATCACCCTGCGAGGTCGCGCCGTCACCGAAGTAGCAGATCGTGGCTTCGCCGTCGTCGTCACCGACCTTGCCCTCGAACCGCTGCCCCATCGCGTAACCGGCGGCGTTGAGCACCTGGTTGCCGATGACGATGCAGTACGGGTGGAAGCCGTGCTCTTTGTAGTCCCAGCCGCTGTGGTCGGTGCACCGGAATATGCCCAGCAGGTCCTTCATGTCGACCCCGCGCGCGTACGCGACGCCGTGTTCGCGGTAGCTGGGGAACGCCATGTCGTTCGCCTTGAGGGCGCGGCCGGAGCCGATCTGGGCGGCTTCCTGGCCGAGCAGCGGGACCCAGATGCCGAGCTGGCCCTGGCGCTGCATGGCGTTCGCCTCGCGGTCGGCCCGCCGGACCAGCACCATGTCGCGGTACAGGCCGCGGAGTGCTTCGGCGTCGACGTCCTCGACGTACTTGTCGAACTGGGGCGAGGGAACCCGTTCGCCTTCGGGGGTGAGCAGCTGAGTGAGCTCAGCGCCACCTTCGCTGGTCGCTCGCAATCCGGCGATCACCTGTTCGGGGGAGGGCTGCGCCGCGACCGCGGCGGGGCCGTCTCCAGGCTCCGGGTGCGTCCACTGTTCGGACGGCATGCGCTGTACTCCTTGGTGTCGGTGCCTCTGGCGGCCGCTTGTGGCGACCACAGCGACTGCACCGGCGGGGACCAGCGCATCGGGTCCGAAGCGCTCGGTCACCGTCGGCGTTGACGGTTCTCGCGGACATCCTGGCACGAAGGTCCGCGTTTTGGTGAGTCACGGATACTGATTTGTTGCTGAGAAACAGCCCCTGAACAGGGAAAACGTTAGGAAGCCCGAGCATCGGACCTACGAGAGTAGGGAACCAGCGCGCGCCCTCACCTGGGTCGTGAGTGGTAATTCGGGTTCTAACCCGAATTACCACTCACGACCGGAGGCGACGTTGTGACGTGCCGCACGCTGGGACGTGCGTGGCACGATGGGCCGGGTGGAGCAGAAATCCGTACGTGAATCCGTAGTGGCGTCCTGGACCAGCGACGTCATCCCGAGCCTTTCCGGGCTGGTGGCGATCCCCGCCCTGTCCCCGGCCTTCGACGCGGAGTGGGCCAAGAGCGGTCACCTCGCCGCCGCCGTCGAGCACGTCCGCGAGTGGATCGCCGCCCGCGACCTGCCCGGCGCGAGCCTGGAGGTCGTGCAGCTCGAAGACCGGACCCCGCTGTTGCTCGTCGACGTCCCGGCGACCCCGGGTGCGGCGGACAAGGGCACCGTCCTGATGTACGGCCACCTCGACAAGCAGCCTCCGGTCGGCGGCTGGTCCGAGGGCCTCGACCCGTGGACCCCGGTGATCCGCGACGGCCGGTTGTACGGCCGCGGGTCCGTCGACGACGGCTACTCCGGCTACGCGGCGACCACCGCGATCGAGGCCGTGCACGCGGCCGGCGGCGAGCACGCCCGCATCGTGCTGCTGCTGGAGACCGGTGAAGAGTCCGGCAGCCCCGACCTGCCCGCGTACGTCGAGCACCTGGCCGGCCGCATCGGCGACGTCTCGCTGGTCGTCTGCCTCGACGCCGGCGGCAGCGACTACGAGCGGTTGTGGCTGGTCACGAGCCTGCGCGGGATGCTGCACCTCGACGTCACGGTGCAACTGCTCGGCTCGGCGCAGCACTCCGGCGTCGCGTCCGGTGTCGTCGCGAGCTCGTTCCGGATCCTGCGGCACCTGCTCGAACGCCTCGAGGACAGCGCGACCGGGGAATTGCTGCTGGACGAGCTCAAGGTCGACGTCCCGGCGGACCGGCTCTCGGAGCTCAAGGCCGTCTCGCAGGACTTCCCGGAGGCGATGTCGAAGGCGTTCCCGCTGGTCGAAGGCGGGCGCGTGATCACCGAGGACGCGCTCGAGCTGATGCTCAACAACGCGTGGCGCCCAACGCTGTCGGTGATCGGCGCCGACGGCTTCCCGAAGCCCGCCGACGCCGGGAACGTCCTGCGCGAGAGCACCACGCTGACGCTGAGCTTCCGGCTCCCGCCGACGGCCGACGCCGAGAAGGCGCTCGAAGCCGTGAAGCGTGCCCTGGCCACCGACGTCCCGTACGGCGCGAAGGTCACCTTCGGCTCCCCGCAGGCGGAGAACGGCTGGAACGCGCCGACCGAGTCGCCGTGGCTGACGAAGGCCCTGCGCACGCTCAGCGACGAGGTCTTCGGCCGTCCCCACCGCGCGACCGGCATGGGCGGCTCGATCCCGTTCATGGGTCTGCTCTCGCGGAAGTACCCGGACGCGCAGTTCCTGGTCACCGGCGCGTGCGGAGCCGACTCGAACATCCACGTGCCGGACGAGTGGCTGCACCTGGACTACGCGCAGCAGGTCACCGAGGCCGTCGCGCACATCCTGGACGCCCACGCCCGCGGTTAGCCGCAGGCCTCGCGCAAGGTCGCGGCGGCCGTCTCCAGGCACGCCGGGAAGTCCCGCTTCCCGGCCGCGTCGATCCACCGGTCGAACGCGTCGCCGAAGACGATCGTCGCGACCTGCGCCGCCGCTTTCGCCGGCCCGGGAGGTGTTCCCCGCTGTTCGAGGCCTTCCCGGAGCGCGGTGGTGATCGCCGCCGCCTTGCTCCGCTCCCGCTCGCGGAGTTCGGCGCTCGCGGCGATCACGGCCCGGCGTTCCGGCGACGGGTCGACCAGCTGCGTGACCCGCGTCCCGACCTCGGCGAGCGCCGCGAGGGCCGTGCGCAAGGGTGACTCGCCTTCCTCCGCGGCCAGCACGGCTTCGCCGACCGCGGGCGGCAGCTGCTCCGAGCCGGCGAAGAGGACTTCGCGCTTGTCGGGGAAGTAGCGGAAGTACGAGCGGCGGGTGATTCCGGCGCGCTCGGCGATCTGCGTGATGGTGACGGCGTCGTAGCCGTGCTCGGCGTACAGCTCGAGCGCGGCTTTCCGCAGCCGGTCCGCGGTCCCGGGATCCCATCTGGCCACCGGGACAGCCTACAAGTGACGTCTCAGCGTGTCATCACGTGCTAGCCTCAGTGATGACACACTGAGACGTCACTGGGAGTCGACATGGAGATCTGGGTTCTCGGAGCGCTGGGCCGGACCGGCCGGGCCATCACCGCCGAACTCGAGCGCCGGGGCCTGCCGGCCGTGCTGGTCGGGCGCAGCAGGGAGCGTCTGGACGCGACCGGCGCGAAGTTCGTCGTCGCCGACGGCGCCGAGGCGATCGCGGCGGAGATCCGGCGGCAGCGGCCGACGGTCGTGATCAACACCATCGGCGAGTACGCCGCCACCGCCCCGGCGATCGCGCGGGCCTGCCTGCCCGGCGGGCACTACGTGGACATGGCCGCGGACCTGGTCGCGGTCCGGCGGCTGCTCGACCTGCACGACGAGGCCCTGGCCGGCGGCAGCACGTTCGTCACCGGCGCCGGGTTCGGCGTCCTGGCCACCGAGGCCGTCGTCGCGAAGCTGTGCGAGGGGCGTGACACGCCGAGCCGCGTGCAGGTCGACGCGCTGGCTTCCGTCGCCATCAAAGAGGGGGCCGTGGGAGTCGCGCTGGCCGCCAGCATCGTCGACGGCGTGACCGCGGTTTCGGCCCGGGGCGCGAGCCCGCGCACCCTCGTCCTGCCGGACGGCGAGTCGGCGAAGGTGGCGGGCATCGACTCGGGTGAGCTGATCGCCGCCCAGCGCGCGTCCGGCGCGCCGGACGTCACAGTCTTCTCCGGGCTCGCCCCGACCGCGCCGGTGGTCCGGGCCCTGCTCCCGCTGCTCGGGCGGCTGGTGTCGATCCCGGCCGTGCGCCGGTTCGCCGTCCGGCGGCTCGCCGCGGTCCGGACGAAGTCGGCGCCCCGCCCCCGCACGCACACTTGGGGCCACGCCATCGTGACCTGGCCCGGCGGAGCCACCCGCGAGGGCTGGCTGCGCGCGGACGAAGCCATGGACTTCACCGCGGGGGTCGTGGGCGAAACGGCGGCTCGCCTGGCCCGCGGCGAAGGCAAGCCGGGTGCGCACACGCCGGCGTCAGCCCTCGGCGCGGACGTGGCCGAAGCGGCAGGCGGGACCTTCTTGCTCTGAAGCTCAGGCCGGCTGGGGTAGGGGTATTGCCCCGATCGGGTTCCCGTATTACGGCGTAATACGTTGCTGGAGTGAGAGGCCGATCCGGATGCCGACGCCGAGGTCGACTGGGTGCGACACCAGCGACCGTCCAAGAACCCCACCGCCGTCTACAGCGTGCGCATCCCCGTCGACCGGATCGAAGAACTCCGGCAGCTCGCCGTTGCACGGAACGTGCAGCCGACCGCGTTGATCCGGACCTGGGTGCTCGCCCAGCTCGACGCCGCCAAGGGCGGCGACGAGGAGGCGCGGAAGTGGGAAAACGACATCCGCGCCACCATCGACCACCTGCGGAACCTGCTCGACGAGCGAACGGCCTAGGCCAGCCGGGTCAGGTGCACCGAGACGTCCAAAGTGGACTGCCCACCCCCGGTGAAGATGCCCTTCAACGGGGCCACGTCGGCGTAGTCCCGGCCCATGGCCACCCACACGTGCCGCGGCCCGACCGGGATCGCGTTCGTCGGGTCGTACGCCCACCACCCGCCGGTCCAGACGTCGACCCACGCGTGGGACTCGCCTTCGACCACCTCGCCGAGCTTCGCGTCCGGTTTCGTGTGCAGGTACCCCGACACGTACCGCGCCGGTACCCCGATCGCCCGCAGCATCACCAGGGTCACGTGCGCGAAGTCCTGGCAGACGCCTTCGCGCGCCTGCCAGGCGTCGGTCGCCGTCGAGTGGACGCCGGTGGTGCCCGGCTGGTACTTGAGCTGCTTGTTCACCCACTCGCACACCGCGAGCACCGCGTCCGCCGGGTCGAGGCCCGTCCGCAGCGAACGGGCCTCGCGCGCCAACGTGACGTCTCGCGGGGTGTAGTCGGTCGGGGTCAGGTACTCGGTGCGGTGGTCGATCACCGTCTCACCGCGGAGGTCCTTCCACGACGCCGTGCGGATCGGTTCGGCCTCGTCCGCCGTCTCGACGACCGAGGTCGCCAGCACGGTGAACTCCGTGTGCGGCGCGTGGAGGTCGAACGACGTCACGACCGTGCCCCAGTAGTCGGTGTACCGGTAGGCGCGGGTGGCCGGGGCCGTCTCGATGCGGGTCGCCACCGTCGTCTGGCGGCGGTCCGAGCGCGGGGTCAGCCGAGCCTCGTTGTACGACTGCGTCGCCGGTGTCGCGTACCGGTACCCGGTCCGGTGCGCCACGCGCAGCTGCCACGTCACAGCGAAACCTCCGCGCCGCTCCACGCCACCCACGGCGACGTGCTGAAGTACTGCATCGAAACCGCTTCCCCGATTTCCCTGATCGACGTCTGCAAACCCCCGAGCCGCCGCGGCAGGTCGGTGAGCAGCTCCGACGGGCGGAGGAACTCCAGCTCGCTGCGGGCGCGGCCGAGCTCGCGCAGGGATTCGGACTGCTCGTTGGTGCGCGCGCCGCCGCCCGGGTCGAGCCGCTGCAGACACTCCTCGGCCTGCAGCAGCGCGTGGAACACCGAACGCGGGAACAGCCTGTCCCGCAACAGGAACTGCACGACGCGGCCGGCGTCCAGCGCGCCCCGGTACGTCCTCAGGTAGGTGTCCTGCGCGCCGGCCGAGCGCAGCACGGTGATCCAGCCCGGCGACGACGCGCGGTCCGCGACCCGCGAGAGCAGCAGCCGTACCACCATGTCGGCGCGTTCGATCGAGCGGCCCAGCACCATGAACAGCCAGCCGTCGTCGCGGCTCATCGTCGAGTCGGCCAGCCCGGCGAACATCGCCGCGCGCTCTTCGACGAACGACAGGAACGCGTGCGGGCCGGCGCGCCGGGCGTAGCGCTGCCGGTCGGGCACCGCGTTCCACGTCGCGTTCAGGCATTCCCACAGCTCGGTCGAGACGACTTCGCGGGCGCCGCGGGTGTTCTCGCGCGCCGAGTTGATCGAGCCGACGATCGACGCCGGGTTGTCCTTCCCGTACGCCACCAGCTCGGTCAGCTTCCACACGTCCAGCGACTCCGCGCCCGCCGGGTCGATGCCCAGGACGGCCAGGAGCTGGCGGCTCGCGTGGTCCGGGTCGACGGTCGCGTCCTCCAGCAGCTGGTGGACCGAGACGTTGAGGATCCGGGAGGTGTCGTCGGCGCGTTCGACGTACCGGCCGATCCAGTACAGCGACTCCGCGTTGCGGGCGAGCATGCGAAACCTCCCTAGCTCTGTTGCTGCTGCTGTTGCTGCTGGGACGTCGTCAGCTCGGGCCCCTGTTCCGCGACCAGTCCATCCACACTGGACATCGCGCCGAGTGCGGGCTGCGCCAGCTCCCGCTCGGCCGTCGACGCCCGGGTCGTCAGCACCCACGTGTCCTTCGAGCCGCCGCCCTGCGAGGAGTTGACGACCAGGCTGCCCTCCGGCAGCGCCACCCGCGTCAACCCGCCGGGGAGCACGAAGATCTCCTTGCCGTCGTTGACGGCGAACGGCCGCAGGTCGACGTGCCGCGGGGCGAGCCGGTCGTCCACCTTCGCCGGCACGGTCGAGAGCTGGACCACCGGCTGCGCGATCCAGCCGCGGCGGTGCGCCCGCACCTTGCGACGCAGCGTGTCCAGCTCCTTCTTCGTCGCCTCCGGCCCGAACACGATCCCGTAGCCGCCGGAGCCCTCGACCGGCTTCACGACCAGCTCGTCCAGGTGGGCCATGACGTGGTCGAACTCGTTCGGCAGCCAGCAGCGGAAGGTGTCCACATTGGGCAGCAGCGGCTTTTCGTTCAGGTAGTACTTCACCATCTCCGGCACGTAGGTGTAGACGAGCTTGTCGTCGCCGACGCCGTTGCCGACAGCGTTCGCGACGACGACGTTGCCCGCGCGCGCCGCGTTCAGCACGCCGGCGATGCCGAGCACGGAGTCCGGCCGGTAGTGCACGGGATCGAGGAACTCGTCGTCGATCCGCCGGTAGATGACGTCGACCTGGCGCTCGCCCTCGGTGGTCCGCAGGTAGACGACGTTGTCGCGGCAGAACATGTCGCGGCCTTCGACCAGCTCGACCCCCATCAGCCGGGCCAGCAGCGAGTGCTCGAAGTACGCCGAGTTGTGGATGCCGGGGGTGAGTACGACGACCGTCGGCTCGGCGACGTTCGCCGCGGCCGCCGCACGCAGGGCCCGGAGCAGGTGTGACGCGTAGTCACCGACCGGGCGCACGCGGTGCTGGGCGAACAGGTCCGGGAAGACCCGGGCCATCGTGCGCCGGTTCTCCATCACGTACGACACCCCGGACGGGTTGCGGAGGTTGTCCTCCAGCACCCGGAACGTGCCCTCCTCGTCCCGCACCAGGTCCACTCCGGACACGTGGAGGCGCACGCCGTTCGGCGGGGTGATGCCGAACGCCTCCCGCTGGAAGTGCTCGCAGGAGGTGATCAGCCGCCGCGGCAGCACGCCTTCGCGCAGGATCTGCCGGTCGCCGTAGATGTCGGCGAGGAACGCTTCCAGTGCGCGCACGCGCTGGGCCACGCCGCGCTCGATCTTCGTCCACTCGGCGGCCTGGATCACCCGCGGGACCAGGTCCAGCGGGAACGGCCGCTCCTGTCCGGACAGCGAGAACGTGATGCCCTGGTCGACCATCGCCCGGTCGAGGGCCTGGGAGCGGGACTGCAGGTCGTGCGCGTCGAGGGCCGCGATGGATTCGTACAGCGCCCGGTACGGGCCGCGGACCGTGCCGTCGGCGGCGAACATCTCGTCGTAGGCACCGGCGTGCGGCCGCTCCGGCGAGAGGTACCCCTCGAACCGGGCGCCCGGACGGGTGCTCCGGCTGGTCGCCGCCTTCCTCGCGCGTCGACCGGACGGGGGCAGCCGCGGCGGGGTGGCGTTCATGAACGACATCCTTACTCACGCCCGGGGGTGGGCGCGACGCTCGGGCGCCGGTCTAAACATCGCCGTAACTTCACAGTGCTGTGCTTTGGTATGGATGAGTGGCAATATGCGTGCTCTCACGAACTGAGAACTACGAGGAGTGACGACGTGCCCCGAGGAACCCAGCTCAAGGCGATCGCCCTGCTGCCTGCGTTCGCCCTGGTCGGCTTGACCGTGGCGTGCGGAGCGGGAGGCAGCGGCGCGGGCAACGTCGGCCCCAGCAGCTCGGCTGCCGCGCCGGGGTCGGGTGACGCCGGCACCGTCGCCAAGGACGACGCGCTGGCCGCCTTGGTGCCCGCCGACGTGAAGTCCGACGGCAAGATCGTGGTCGGCCAGGACCAGAGCTACCCGCCGAACGAGTTCGTCGACAACGGCAAGCCGGCCGGCTTCGACGTCGACCTCGGCACCGCCATCGGCCAGGTGCTCGGCGTGCAGATGGACTTCCAGAACGCCGCGTTCGACGGCATCATCCCGGGCATCGGCGCCAAGAAGTACGAGCTGGCGATGTCGTCGTTCAGCATCAACGCCGAGCGGCTGCAGTCGGTCGACATGATTTCGTACTACAGCGCGGGCACCTCGCTGGCCGTGCTGAAGGGCAACCCGGACGGTCTCAAGGCCGACGACCTGTGCGGCAAGAAGGTCGCCGTCCAGAAGGGCACCACGCAGGTCGAGGACCTCGACAAGAAGAACGCCGCCTGCACCGGCGGCGGCAAGCCCGCCATCGAGGTCACGCAGCTGCAGGCCCAGACCGACGTCAACCTGGCCCTCACCGCCAAGCGCGTGCAGGGCGAGCTGGCCGACTCCCCGGTCATCGACTACGCGGTCAAGCAGACCAACGGCCAGCTCGAGTCGGTCGGCGCGCCGTACGACACGGCGCCGTACGGCATCGTGCTGCCGAAGAACAGCGGTGACTTCGGCAAGGCCGTCCAGGGCGCGATCCAGAAGCTGATCGACAGCGGCGCGTACAAGAAGATCCTCGACAAGTGGGGTCTCAACGCGGCCGGCGCGGTCACCAAGTCGGAGATCAACCCGGCCTCCTGAGTCTGTCGAGTTAGGACGTAGTTCGTGAGTTCCTCCGAAGCGCCTCCGGACGAGGCGCCGACCGAAGCCGAGCCCATCCAGGCCGTCCCGGTGCGCCACTACGGGCGCTGGGTGGCCGGGGTGGTCATCCTTTTCGTCGCGTTCATCGTGGCCCGCAGCGTGATCACGAACGACGCCTTGCAGTGGCCGGTCGTCGGGGACTACCTCTTCGACGACCGGGTGCTGCGGGGCCTGCAGAACACCCTGATCCTGACCGTGATCTCGATGCTGATCGGGATCGTCGGCGGGATCCTGCTGGCCGTGATGCGACTGTCGCCCAACCCCCTGATGAAGGGGGCGGCGTCGATCTACATCTGGCTGTTCCGCGGCACGCCGCTGATCACGCAGCTGGTGATCTGGAACTTCCTGGCGCTGGCCTACCCGCGCCTCGGCCTGGGCATCCCGTTCGGGCCGGAGTTCGTCAGCTGGGACACCAACCAGCTGATCACGCAGTTCACCGCGTCGCTGCTCGGCCTCGGGCTCAACGAAGCCGCGTACATGGCGGAGATCGTGCGCGGTGGCATCCAGTCGGTCGATTCGGGCCAGCTGGAAGCGGCGAGCGCGCTGGGCATGAGCCGGACGAAGACGCTGCGGCGGATCATCCTGCCGCAGGCGATGCGGGTGATCATTCCGCCGACCGGCAACGAGACGATCTCCATGCTGAAGACGACGTCGCTGGTCGTGGCCATCGGGTACTTCGAGCTGATGGTCGCGGTGCAGACCATCTACTCGCAGAACTACAAGACGGTCCCGCTGCTCATCACGGCGGCCGCCTGGTACCTGTTCATGACGTCGGTGCTGACGTTGATCCAGATCCAGATCGAGAAGCGGTTCGCGCGCGGCACTTCGCGTGATGTGGTCCAGCGCCAGGGCTGGGCGGCGAGGATGTTCAGCCGGGGTGGAGGGAACGTCACATGACCCCCGTGGTGTCCGCGCAGCGGATCTACAAGAGCTTCGGCAGCGTCGACGTCCTCAAGGGCATCAACCTCGAGGTGCACGAGCGGGAGGTGCTCTGCCTGATCGGGCCGTCCGGCTCGGGCAAGTCGACGCTGCTGCGCTGCATCAACCACCTCGAGAAGATCGACGCCGGCCGACTCTACGTCGACGGCGTGCTGGTCGGCTACAAGCAGCGCGGCGACAAGCTGCACGAGCTGCCCGAGAAGGAAGTCGCGTTCCAGCGCAAGGACATCGGCATGGTGTTCCAGCGCTTCAACCTCTTCCCGCACATGACGGCGCTCGAGAACGTCATGGAGGCGCCGATCCAGGTCCGGCGCGAGCCGAAGGCCCAGGTCCGGCAGCGGGCGCACGAGCTGCTGGAGCGCGTCGGCCTCGCCGACAAGGCGAAGAACTACCCGGCGCAGCTGTCCGGCGGGCAGCAGCAGCGCGTCGCGATCGCCCGGGCGCTGGCGATGCAGCCGAAGCTGATGCTGTTCGACGAGCCGACGTCCGCACTGGACCCGGAGCTCGTCGGCGACGTCCTCGGCGTGATGAAGCAGCTCGCCAAGGACGGCATGACCATGGTCGTCGTCACGCACGAGATGCAGTTCGCGCGCGAGGTGGCGGACAAGGTGCTCTTCATGGACGGCGGCGTCGTCGTCGAAGAAGGGCCGCCCGAACGGGTCATCGGGAGCCCGCGCGAGGAGCGGACCAAGGAGTTCCTCTCCCGGGTGCTGAACCCGAACGCGTGACGAAAACCGTTCGGATTCGCTAGTTTGAAAGCGGGTGAGGGAGGGGGCGGGGCGTTTTGACGACCGAAAGCGCGTTGCCCCCTCTCGACCCGTTCGCGGGCATCCCGGACCGCCGCTACGAGGTCAAGGCCTCCGAGCTGCTGAAACCCGGCAACGCGGGCCTGATGCGCTGGCGGCGGCAGGCCACGAACGCCCCGATCGTCTACGTCGAGGACGCCTACATCACCGGGACGCTGGACCTGCGGGCCGCGGACCTGAAGTACCTGTTCCGGTTCGAGCGCTGCCGGTTCGAGCAGCCGCCGGACGTGCGCGAGGCGAACCTGCTCGGGCTCGTGTTCCGCAAGTGCTGGCTGCCCGGGCTCAAGGCCCGCAACATGCGCAGCCGCAACGACGTCCGGCTGATCCGCAGCGTCGTCCAGGTCGACGGCGACCGGCGGGAGATCGAAGAGACGACCGTCCAGCGCGGCGACGACCGCGAACGCGGCATGCCGAACGCCGCCGTCAACCTGACCGACGCGGTCATCGAAGGCTCGATGGTGCTCACCCGCACCGTCATCTCCCACCCGCACGGCAAGGCGATCCAGGCCGACCGGCTCGTGCTGACCGGCGCGCTGCTGGCCTACCGGATGGTCGCGAACGGCGAAGTCCGGCTCCCCGGCGTACGGACCGGCGGTAACGTCAACTTTTCGGGCGCCACGCTGAACAACCCGGACGGCTTCGCGCTCAACGGCAACGGCCTGCACATCGGCGGCAGCCTGCTGTGCGAGGTCGACAACTACGGGCCGGCCAGCCAGCGCAAGCGGTTCTCCGCCACCGGGATCATGTACCTGCCGAGCGCCACCGTGGACAGCGACATCTCGCTGCGCGAGGCCAAGCTGACGGTGTCCCAGCACGGGCCGATCGCCATCGACGCGTGGAAGTCCAACGACCCGTACATCGACCCGCGGCCGGCGCTGGTCGCCGACCGGATGCGCGTCGACGGCAACGTCGAGCTGTCCGACGGCCTGCAGGCGCTGGGCACGTTGCGCATGGTCAACGCCCGGATCGGTGGCTCGCTGCGGCTGGCCGGCGCCGAGATCCGCGTCGAGCGCGGCAAGACGGTGCCGTACTACGACCGGGCGCTGCACCTGGACGGCACCGAGATCGGCGGCGACATCGAGGCGACGAGCCTGCGCGTGCCGACCGGACAGCTGCGCCTGGCCGACGTCACCGTCGGCGGCAACTTCCTGGCCTGGAACTCGATGTTCCGCCACCCCGGCCGGGACGTGTTCTCCGCCCGCCGGTCGAAGATCGCCGGAAACTTCCAGCTCACCGACGCCACCATCCACGGCACGCTGCGCCTGCAGGGTGTGGACGTCGGCGGCAGCATCAACCTCGCGGGCACCCGGCTCACCGACCCGGGCCAGCGCGCGACCAGCAGTTATTCGCTCGACGTCCGGACCGGCCGGGTCGGCCGCGACCTGACGCTCCGGGACAACAACGGCCGCCCGTTCGTGGCCGAAGGCGGCGTCAACCTCGACGGCGCGCAGGTCGCCCGCCGCGTCGACCTGCGCGGATCCCAGCTCGGTTCGCTGCCGCCGTTCGGCGTGGCCCTCGACGCCGGCGACGTCGCCTCGGACGAGTTCATCCTGACGCCGAGCAGCCCACCGACCGGCCGGATCATCCTCCGGCGAGCCCACTGCGGAACGCTGAGCGACAACCAGCAGTTCTGGGCGGCGTCCGAGGGCATCGAGCTGGAGGACTTCCGCTACGACGCCCTCAAGAAGGGCATTCCCCTCGCCGACGACAAGGCCCTGGACGAGCGCATCGAGCTGCTGCGCAACGCCATGCGCGGCTACCGGCCAGGGCCGTACGACCAGCTCGCGCACATGCTGCGCGCGGCGGGAAACGAAGAGCACGCTTCGACGGTGGCCCTGCGCAAACAGCAGTTCCGCTACGAGGCGCTGGCGCGCGGCTTCAAGTTCTTCGGCCCGGGGGTGCGGCTGTGGAGCTGGCTCCAGCGCTCGATGGTCGGCTACGGCTACCGCCCGGTCCGCGCGCTCGGCTGGCTGCTCACGCTGCTGGTCCTGGGCAGCCTGTGGTTCGGCTTGGGTACCGACGACTGCGTCCACGACAAGTCCGGCCGGTTCATGGCCAGCGGCCCGCGCTGCGTGGTGAATCAGCAGGACACCGGGCTGCAGTGGAACCCGGTGATCTACACGGCGGACCTGCTGGTGCCGATCGTGGACTTCGGCAACAAGTCCCGCTGGTACATGCACGGATCGGACAACTGGGTGGCGGCGGGCTTCACGGCCTCGGGCTGGATCCTGGCGACGACCGTGGCGGCCGGCGTGAGCCGCATGTTGCGCCGGGAGAACTGAGCCGGGGGTGCACTGAATGACTCATTCCTGGCGTCGGAGGTCATGAATGAGTCATTCATGACGCTGCTCGAGCACCTTGCTGAAGCGGGTCGTCGAAGCTAGTCGATGAAGCGGGACCAGAACGGGATGTAGCGCGGGCCGTCCGGCGGGGCCGTGCTGATCCCGCCCGTCGCGAACTCGCGGTGCAGGTAATCCCGCAGGTCACTGCCGTAGACGATGATGTCCGTCTGGTACACCGACAGCACCGGGTAACCCACCGTGCCCGGCAGGCCGGGCAGGTACCGGTGCCCGCACACCGGGATCAGCTGCGGCACTTCGGCCAGGCGCCGGCGGGCCTCGCGGACCGCGTCCTCCGGGCCGACCGGGCGCGTGCCCCAGTCCGGCAGCCAGAAGCCGTTGTGCTCGACGTCGTACAGCACGCCGTCGACCGGCCAGGCCAAGCGTTTGCGCAGCTGCTCGGCGTTGCCGCAGCGCCAGTCGGGCCAGCGGTCGCCGATCGGGACGCCGGCGGACAGGAACGTCCGGTGGTCCGCGGCGAAGCGGAAGCCGAACCGGCGCTCGACGTCGTCGAGCTCGGTTTCGCTCAGCCCGGGACGCACGGGTTCCCGGAGGTTCTCCTGCAGGTGCCGCGCCTCCTCCGGAGTGAGGGCGCCGGCCGGTTGGACGGGGGTCATGACCCGAGCCTAAGCGGCGGCTCACCCGCCCGCGCGTCCTTTTTCCCGCCGACCTGGGGACCCACGGCCGGGTGAGTTTGTTCTCTCATCGGGGCGGACTGTGGAACAGAGCGTGAGCGCGTGTAGTTCACTCATGCCGTGACTTCTCCACGACCGCAGAGCCGCGTGCGTGCCCCCGAGCTGCGCGGCGACGTCTGGCTGAACACCGGCGGCCGCCCGATCACCCTCGCCGACCTGCGCGGCCGCGTCGTGCTGCTGGACTTCTGGACCAGTGGCTGCATCAACTGCCTCCACGTGCTCGACGAGCTGCGGCCGCTGGAGGCCGAGTTCGCGGACGTGCTGGTCACCATCGGTGTCCACTCGCCGAAGTTCCTGCACGAGGGCGAGCGCGCCTCCATCGAAGCCGCGGTCCGCCGGTACGACGTGCACCACCCGGTGGTCAACGACCCCGAGATGGAACTGTGGTCGCAGTACGCGGTCCGCGCGTGGCCAACGCTGGTCGTCGTCGACCCCGAGGGGTACGTCGTGCACGTCGCGGCGGGCGAAGGGCACGAAGAAGCGCTTCGCCGCGTCATCGCGGACCTCGTGACCAAGCATGAAGCGAAGGGAACGCTCCGCCGCGGCGGCAGCCCGTACGTGCCGGTCGAGGAGGAGCCCGGCGAGCTGCGGTTCCCGAGCAAGGCCGTCGCCACCGCCGAGGGACGCGTCCTGGTCGCCGACACCGGGCACCACGCGATCGTCGAGTTCGCGTCCGACGGCGAGACCGTCATCCGCCGCTTCGGCAGCGGGGCCCGCGGCGGCCAGGACGGCCCGTTCGACATCGCGACCTTCACCGAGCCGTCCGGCATCGCGCTCCTGCCGTACGACATCGCCGAGCGCGTCGGCTACCACGCCGTCGTCGCCGACACGGCCGGCCACCGGCTGCGCGGCCTCGACCTGATCACCGGCGAGGTGACGACGGTCGCCGGCACCGGCGCGCAGTGGCGCACCGGACCGGACTCGGGCAAGGGCGCCGAGGTCGACCTCACGAGCCCGTGGGACGTCGCCTGGTGGGGCCCGGCCGGCGGGGTCGTCGTCGCCATGGCGGGCAACCACACCCTAAGCGTGTTCGACCCGGTCAGCGGCACGATCCGCCGCTTCGCCGGCACGACGGTCGAAGGCCTGCGCGACGGCGACATCGGTGAGGCGTTCTTCGCACAGACGTCCGGCTTGGCCGTGGACGGCGACAAGCTGTGGCTCGTCGACGCGGAGACGTCGGCGCTGCGCTGGATCGAGCCCGACGGCGAGTCCTTCACCGTGCAGACGGCGATCGGCGTCGACCTGTTTTCCTTCGGGCACACCGACGGCCCGGCCGACAAGGCGCTGCTCCAGCACCCGCTGGGCCTCGCCGTGCTGCCCGGCGACAAGATCGCGATCGCCGACACCTACAACGGCGCGGTCCGCCGCTTCGACGTCTTCACCCGCCAGGTGACCACGATCGCCACCGGGCTCGCCGAGCCGCAGGGCCTGCTGCTGCACGACGGCGAACTGCTGGTCGTCGAGTCCGCGGGCAACCGGCTCGCCCCGCTCTCCGCGGCCGAGCCGACGCTCGTCACCGGCGACGCGCACGCGGTGCGCCGCCCGCCGACGGTGCTCGCCCCGGGTGAGATCGACTTTTCGGTGGTGTTCACGGCCCCGCCGGGCGAGAAGCTGGACGACCGCTTCGGTCCGTCGACGCGGCTCGAGATCAGCGCGTCCCCGCCGTCCCTGCTGGCCGACGGCGGCGGGGCGGGCACGGACCTGAACCGCAAGATCCGCCTGGCCCCGGGCATCACCGAGGGCGTGCTGCAGGTCGTCGCCCAGGCCGCGAGCTGCGACGACGGCGGGGAACACCCCGCGTGCCGGATCACCCGGCAGGACTGGGGCGTCCCGGTGCGCATCGAGGACGGCGGAGTGAGCGAATTGAGCCTGGTCATGGCCGGTGAACCGCGGACCGGCGGGTAACATGCAGCCCGTGTCTGACGGGCCGAAACTCGAAATCCAGATGCTGCACGACCGGGTACTCGTGCGGCTGTCACCGGAAGAGGGAGAGCGCCGCAGCAGCGGCGGCATCGTGATCCCCGCAACGGCGCAGGTCGCGCGTCGGCTGGCGTGGGGTGATGTACTGGGCGTAGGCAACAGTGTGCGAAACGTCAACACGGGCGACCGTGTGCTCTTCAACCCGGAGGACCAGCTCGAGGTCGAGATCCAGGGCGAGGGGCACCTGGTGATGCGCGAACGCGACATCCACGCGATGGCGACCGAGCGCACCGAGCACGGGACGGGGCTCTACCTGTAGGTCGGGTTCCGCGAAAGGCAGGCGCGTGGCAGACGAAGAGGTGCGCGAGGGCGCGGAGACGCTGGAACCCGAGCGTGCGCACGCGTCGGCCGAGCCTCGGACGGTCGACGCAACGGCTGCCGAGGTGTGGCCCGACGCCGAGCAGGAGCTGTCGGCGGGCGAGCTGCTGGTGGCTGAGCCGGTCCGCGCCGCCGAGCCCGACCCCGAGCCGCCGCCGGCCGAACCCGTCGCTGGGACCGGCTTGCCGCCGGTCTGGCCCGCCGCGGAACCGGTGGTCGAGCCGAAACTTCGCCCGGCGCAGGGTGCCGCGGAAGGGCCGGCGGCCCCCACCGATCTCTTCTCCGATGATCTGCTCGGCGAACTCCTCGAAAACCCCGTGCCACCCCCGGCTCCGGAGACCACCGCCCGCAAGCTGCGCACGGGCGTCGCCCGGGCCATGATGGCCGTCGGGCTCGCTCTCGGCCTCTTCGTCATCCTCTACGCCATCGATCTCGCCGTCAGCGCCGGGGATGTGCCGCGCGGGGTGACCGTGGCCGGCATCGATGTCGGGGGGCTCAGCCATGCGGAAGCCGAGGCCAAGCTGCGCAAGGAGCTCGAGCCGCGGCTGATCCGGCCCGTTGCCGTGCACGGCGGGGATGTGCAGGGCGAACTCGTGCCCTCGCAGTCCGGGCTCGGGCTCGACTGGCCGAACACCCTCGGGCTCGCCGGGCACCAGCCGCTCAGTCCGATCACGCGGATCATGTCCTTCTTCAGCAGCCGTGAGGTCGGGGTCGCCACGCGCACCGACCAGAACCGGATCGGGGACGCGCTTCGGGAGCTGGCCGAGGGCAAGCTGAACCACCCCGCCACCGAAGGCTCGGTCGGGTTCACCCCCATCGCGGGCAGCGACGGCGGTGTCACGGCCTACCCGATCCTGCCGCGGCAGGGCCAGCAGCTCACCGACCTGGCCGCCGCCGTGCACGCCGTCACCGACCACTGGCTCGACCCCGGCGGGGTCAAGCTGGCCATGGAGATCACGCCGGTGCGGGCGACCGCCGCCGGCGTGCAGGCCGCTTGCCGGCAGATCGTCGCGCCCGCCGTCGCGAAGCCCGTCGTCGTGCACGGCGAAGGCAAGGACGTTCCGCTGAAGCCCGCGACGATCGCGTCTTCGTTCCAGTTCGCCGTGGTCGAAGGCGGGGCCGTCGAGGTCCGCATCGACCAGGGCAAGCTGCAGGCCGCCCTCAAGGACCAGCTCGCGAGCACCGAGACCGACGGCAAGGACGCGCAGATCGTCTTCACCGGCGACCAGCCGGCCGTCGAGCCGTCCGAAGACGCCCGCAAGGTGGACTGGGAGAAGACCTTCCTCCCCCTGATCGACGTCCTCAAGAAGACCGACGGGCGGGATCTGCCCGTCGTCTACAGCGCGTCGACACCCAGCGTGACCACCGACGCCGCCAGCGCGCTCGGCATCAAGGAAGTCATCGGCGAGTTCACCACCGGTGGCCTGACCGGCCCGGCCGAGACGAACAACCGGACGCTCGCCGCCCGCGTGTCCGGCACGATCGTCAAGCCCGGCGAGACGTTCAGCCTCGGCGGCCGCTCCGGCCCGCGCACCGCGGACGCCGGCTACGTGCCCGCCCCGGTCGACGAGGACGGCACCGGCCCGGACGTGGTCGGCGGCGGCGTCTCCCAGCTGGCGTCCACTTTGTACAACGCCGCCTACCTGGCCGGCCTGACCGACGCCGGCCACCTCGAGCACGACCACTACCTCGATCGCTACCCCGCCGGCCGCGACGCCAAGGCCGTCAACGCCGACGGCAGCCCGGCCGAGCTCAAGCTGACCAACGACGCCACGACCGGGATCGCCATCCAGGCCACCGTCTCCGGCGACTCGGTGACCGTCCGGATCTGGGGCACCCGGCACTTCCGCGTCGAGGGCCAGACCGGCGCGCAGACCCCCGGCGACCCGCCGCCCATCCAGTTCGGCTCCGGTGGGGCGGCCGCGTGCCGGCCGTCGATCGGCTCGTCCGGCTTCAGCGTCACCGACACGCGCGTGCTCTACGACCTCGCGAGCGGCACCGAGCTCCGGCGGACGTCGCACACGGCGACCTACGGTCCTCGCCCGACCGTTCTCTGTTGAGTTGTCAGCGAAGGACCATGCACCCCGCCTCCTCGAAGTCGCGCAGCCACGCCGGCTCCCGGAGCTGCTTGTTCCAGCGCAGATCCAGCTTGTCCAATTTGGACAAACGGGCGAGCGACGCCGGCAACGTCGTCAACGAGTTCTCCCGCAGGTCCAGCTGACGCAGTTCACCGAGCAGGCCGATCGACTCCGGCAGCGCGGTGAGCCGGTTGCCGCGCAGGTGCAGCTCCCGCAACGTCCCCAGCGCGCCGATCGACTCGGGCAGCGCGGTCAGCTCGTTGCGGTACAGCCGCAGTTCGCGCAGCGCCGCGAACCCCGAGAGGTCCGGCGGCAGCGCGGTGAGCCGGTTGTCCGTGCACCCCAGGTACCGCAGCTTTCCCAGCCGGCACCAGGCATCCGGGAACTTCGTCAGCCGGTTGTCGCTGAGGTACAGGTACTCGGTGAGCCCGGCCAGGTCGCCCAGCTCGCCGGGCAGCGCGTCGAACCGGTTGTGCGCCAGATCGAGCGTGTGCAGCGACGTCAACGCCGAGATACCCGGCGGTAGCGCGGAAATCCGGTTCGCCGCGAGGTTCAGCACCTCCAGCCCGGACAGCGACCACAGCGACCCGGGCACCTCCGAGATCGAGTTCTTGTACAGGTCGAGCCGGGTGACGTCGTCCGGCAGCGACGGCACCGACGTCAGCCCCTGATCGCTCAGGTCCAGTGACGTCATGACCCCTCCATGCGAGTCAAGGGCAGCCGCGACCACGTGCGCGGGTCGTCCGGAGTGGACACCTGGATCCGCAGCCCCGGCGCCTCCGAGACCGCCAGCTCGGTCAGCCGGAGGCGCATCCGGCCCGCTCGCGGGTGCTCGAACTCCCGCAACCGCGGCCGCGGTTCCGCCACCTCGTGCCGCGCCCACACCGCGGCGAACTCGGGGCTCAGCGCGGCCAGCCGCCGGATGTCCTCTTCCCACAACGGGTCACCGATGTGCCTGCCGTATTCGGCACGCATCCGCGCGACCATGTGCGGGACCTCCTCGTCGTAGTTCAGCAGCATCCGCCGCGCGTTCGGCTCGGTCACGCAGCACCACAGCAGGTTCTTGTGCAGGCACGGCAGGCTGTGCCACTCCCAGAACAGCTCCTCCTGCGCCGCGTTCGACTCGAGGATGTCGAACCGGCCGTTGATCACGGTTGCGGGCAGCGGATCGAGCGCGCGCAGCACTTCGCGCACCGTGTCCGGCACCACCTCGACCGACGACGGCAGCCGCGACGGCGTCAGCTCCGCCAGCCGGTACAGGTGCTCCCGCTCGGGGTGATCCATCCGCAGCGTGCGCGCCACCGCGTCGAGCACCTGCGCACTCGCGTTGATCGACCGCCCCTGCTCCAGCCACGTGTACCAGGTGACGCCGACGCCGGCGAGCAGCGCGACCTCCTCCCGCCGCAACCCGCTCGTGCGGCGGCGCACGCCGGGTGGCAGCCCGACCTCCTCCGGGCCGATCCGCGCGCGGCACGCCTTGAGGAACTGGCCGAGTTCCTCCCGGCGGCTGGTGTGGACCTGCGTCGACGTCATGCGGAACATGGTGCCCGAGGGGTACGACAATTTTCGTCGAAGCAGGTGCTGCCAGTACCAGCATCAGCAGGCTCTCTCCACCCACAAGAGAAGAACCCCAAGGTCAGACGCATGACTCTGACCACCTCTGCCCCGGCCATCCCGGACCGGGCCGCGCGGCCGTGGTTCATGCTGGCCGTCCTCCTGCTCGGCCAGTTCATGGCGTTGCTCGACGTCACCGTCGTGAACGTCGCCATGACCGACATCCGCACCGACCTGCACGCCTCCGGCGCCGCGCTGCAGCTCGTCGTTTCCGGCTACACCGTGGGCTACGCGATGTTGCTGATCACCGGCGCCCGCCTCGGTGAGCTGTTCGGGCGGCGACGGCTGTTCGTCGCCGGTGTCGCCGCCTTCACCGGCTGCTCGTTGCTGTGCGGGTTCGCGCCGGACCCCACCACGCTGGTCGTGGCGCGGATCGCCCAGGGCGCCGGGGCGGCGCTGATGATGCCGCAGGTCATCAGCGTCATCCAGGCGCAGTTCAGCGGCGCCGCCCGGGCCAAGGCGCTCAGCGCGTACACCGCGGTCATCTCGGTGGCGTTCGTGTCCGGCCAGGTGCTCGGCGGGGTGCTCGTCGGCGCGGACCTCTTCGGCGCCGGCTGGCGGCCCATCTTCCTGGTGAACGTGCCGATCGGGGTGCTCGTGGCCGCGCTCGCCCTGCGTCTGGTGCCCGGCGGCGCGGCGAAAGCGGGCCGCCGGCTCGACCTCGCCGGCCTCGCGCTGGCCGTGCCCGCGGTGGTGCTCGTCGTCCTGCCGCTGGTCCTCGGGCACGAAACCGGCTGGCCGGTGTGGACGTTCGGTTCGCTCGCGGCCGGGACGCTGCTGGCGGTGCTGTTCGTGGTCGTGGAACGCCGGGTGCGCGACCCGCTCGTCAACCTGGACGTCCTCAAGGTCCGCGGTGTCGCACCGGGACTGGCCGCGCTGGCCACCGGCGTGGCGTCCTACGGCGGCTTCCTGTTTTGCGTGGCCTTGCACCTGCAGGCGGGCCTCGGGGAGACGGCGCTGGCCGCCGGGCTCACCATGGCGCCCGGCGGCGTCGTCTTCGGCGTGTGCGGGTTCTTCTGGCACAAGCTGCCGCAACGCATCCACGCGGCACTGACGCCGTGCGGCTACGCCGGGTCGGCGATCGCCTACGGGTTGCTGGGGTTGAGCCTGAAGGACGGCGGAAAGGGCGGCGCACTGTTCTTCGCCGCGCTGCTGCTGTTCGGCTTTTCCATGGGCCTGGCCTTCGGGTCCCTGATGGCGCACGCGCTGACCCACGTCCCGCTCGAAAGCGCGGCGGACGCCAGCGGCCTGCTCACGACGACGTTGCAGCTGGGCCAGGTCGTCGGGGTCGCGACGTTCGGGAGCCTGTTCCTGACGCTCGCCGGCGGTTCGTCCGCGCACGCCATCACCACGACGATGACCTGGGCCGCGGTCTTGCTGCTGGTGGGCGTCGGATTCGCGGTCGCGCTCGCGCGCGCGTCGGCCAGGCGGTAGGCACGGAAAAGCCCGGCCGGTTCACCCGAAGGTGGACCGGCCGGGCCGAGATCCCAAAGCGTTACCTGGTTACCCCACGACGGCCGTAGGCACCCGCGGCGATGCTGACGCCGATCGCGGCGAGCACGACCTGGGTGAGGATCTCCAGCCAGTCGATCCCGTTCGTGTCGGCGTAGCCCAGCCCACGCGCGATGGCCGTGCCGATGAACGCGGCGATGATACCGATCACGATGGTCAGCCAGATCGGGACATTCTGCTTGCCGGGAGCGACCAGCCGGCCCAAAACGCCGATGATCAACCCGACGATGATGGCACTGATGATGCCGGCGACAGTCATCGCTTCTCCTCTCGGTGGTCGCGGGTCCGGCCACTCGGTCCCGCGAACTCGAAGACGGAATTCCCCGGCGATCCCAGCCCGAAACGCCGAAGGGCCCCTTCCCGGTCAGGAAGGGGCCCTTCGGCGGAACACGTTGATCAGAACGCGGCTTCGTCCAGCTCCATGAGCGCGTTGTCGGCGGCCTCCACGATGGCGCGGCGGGCGGTCAGTTCCGGCAGCACCTGCTTCGAGAAGAACGAGGCCACGGCGATCTTGCCCTCGTAGAACGGGACGTCCTTGGCGGACGCGCCCGCGTCGAGCTTGCCGATGGCGACCTCGGCGTGCTTGAGCAGCTGCCAGCCGATGACCAGGTCGCCGACCGACATCAGCAGCCGGACCGTGTGCTGGCCCACCTTGTTGATGTTCTGCGGGTCTTCCTGCGACGTGGTCAGGTAGCCGATCAGCGAGCCGAGCATGCCCTGGGTGTCCTCGAGGGCCTGCTTGAGCAGCGCACGCTCGTTCTTGAGCCGGCCGTTGCCCGCCTCGGACTCGATGAACTTGGTGATCTCACCGGCCACGAACGCGAGCGCCTGGCCCTTGTCGCGGACGATCTTGCGGAAGAAGAAGTCCAGCGACTGGATCGCCGTGGTGCCCTCGTACAGCGAGTCGATCTTGGCGTCGCGGATGTACTGCTCGATCGGGTAGTCCTGCAGGAAGCCGGAACCGCCCAGCGTCTGCAGCGACTGCACGAGCTGCTCGGTGGCGCGCTCGGAGCCGACGCCCTTGACGATCGGCAGCAGCAGGTCGTTGACGCTGTGCGCGAGCTTCTGGTCGCCTTCGCCGGTCCACAGCTGGTCCTGGAACGATGCCGTGTACAGGTACACCGCGCGGAGGCCCTCGGCGTACGCCTTCTGGAGCATCAGCGAGCGGCGGACGTCCGGGTGGTGCGTGATGGTGACGCGCGGGGCGGCCTTGTTCAGCATGTTCGGCAGGTCGGCGCCCTGGACGCGCTCCTTGGCGTACTCGAGCGCGTTGAGGTAGCCGGTCGACAGCGTCGCGATGGCCTTCGTGCCGACCATCATCCGGGCGTACTCGATGACCTGGAACATCTGCGCGATGCCGTCGTGCACCTCGCCGAGCAGCCAGCCCTTGGCCGGGGTGCCGTGCTGGCCGAAGGTCAGCTCACACGTCGTCGAGGCCTTGATGCCCATCTTGTGCTCGACGTTGGTCACGAAGGCGCCGTTGCGCTCGCCCAGCTCACCGGTCTTGGTGTCGAAGTGGAACTTCGGCACGAGGAACAGCGACAGGCCCTTGGTGCCCGGCTTGGTCTCGATCCCGGGACCCTCGGGGCGGGCGAGCACCAGGTGCATGATGTTTTCGCTCATGTCGTGCTCGGCCGAGGTGATGAACCGCTTCACGCCGTCGATGTGCCAGGAGCCGTCCTCCTGCTGGGTGGCCTTGGTGCGGCCCGCGCCGACGTCGGAGCCGGCGTCTGGCTCGGTCAGCACCATCGTGGCGCCCCAGGCCCGGTCGATCATGAGCTGAGCCCAGTGCTTCTGCTCTTCGGTGCCGTTCTTGTTCACGATCATCGCGAAGTTCGGGCCCGCCAGGTACATGAACAGCGGGGCGTTCGCGCCGAGGATGAGCTCGGACGCCGCCCACTGCACCGTCGGGGGGAGACCGAAGCCGCCGAGGTCGTTGGTCAGGCCGAGGCGCCACCACTCGCCGTCGAGAAGCTGCTTGTAGCTCTTCTTGAAGGACTCGGGGATCTTGACGCTGAACGTCTTCGGGTCGTACACGGGCGGGTTGCGGTCGGCGTCGGCGAAGGACTCGGCGAGCGGGCCGGTCGCGAGCTTGTTCAGCTCGGACAGCACGCCGCGCGCGGTCTCTTCGTCGGATTCGGCGAGCACGCCCTTGCCCAGGCGTTCCTGCACGCCGAGTACCTCGAAGAGGTTGAACTCCAGGTCTCGGACGTTGCTCTTGTAGTGGCCCATGTCGTCACTCCAATGTGTTCGGCTCCCCGGCCGGGCACATAGTCGCCTTACTCGCCGGTAACTTCAGGATATTACCTGCGGGTAACTCGGGCAAGCAGATCCGCACTTCCGAGTATCGGAAATCCACCAAAAAGGCGCCTTCGGCCTGGGGAAGAGCCGTCAGCGGTGGCCTGGGATCGCCGTTGTGTCCGCCGTCACCGGGACGTAGCCGTCTTCGGCCAGTGCGATGAGTATCCCGCTGCGGAAGGCGATCGTCACCGCATGTGTCCGGTCCCGGGCGGACAGCTTGCGCAGGATGCTCTTCACGTGGGTCCGGACGGTTTCGACGGACAGGAACAGCAGCTTCGCGATCGCCGAGTTTTCGAGCCCCTCGGCGACCAGTTGCAGCACCTGGTACTCGCGCCTGGACAGCGGCATCGCGCCGCGCGGCGCCGAGGGGGTGTCGTGCGCGAGGTCGCCCTTCGGCGCGGCCGCGCGCTTCGGCCGGGCGGTCAGGGCGGCCAGTGCCGGGTCGATGTACCGGCGTTCGCTGTGCGCCCGCCGGATCGCTTCGGCGAGCCGTCGTGAATCGATCGACCGCGGCACGATCGCGTGCGCGCCGGCGGCGATCGCGGCCGCGAGGTACTGCTGCGTGCGATTCGCGTCACGGATCAGGGTGACCAGGATCAGCGCCGGATCGCCGGCGTTGAGCAGCTTGGTCAGGTGGCAGTTCGGGTCCAGCGCCGAGTCCAGGACGACGACGTCCGGCTTGACCTGCTCGCACAGCTGCAGGGCCGCGTGGTGGCTGGCGGCCTGCCCGGCCCAGTGCAGCCCCTGGTTGCGGTGCACGAGCGCGGCGAGGCCGTCGCGGAAGATCGGCACCGGATCGACGACCGCCACGCCGAGGCTGCGCCCGCCGGGTCCGGCCGGCCCCGTGGGCCTGCGGGTGGGCTCGATGCCGTGCATCGCGGGCCTCCGTATCTGCGCGGTCGCTTCCGGGAGCCGGACGTCTCCGGCGCCGTCCGGTTCCCTGCTTGGACCGGCTGGAAGTGACTCCTCCTGCTTGGTACGAGTCGCGATTGCGCAGCTCATGACGCCAAATCCCCCTCATGGCCCAATCCGCCGGTCACAGCAAACTCTCCGTAGAAGACGATCATGGAGAGCTGGCGAGGCGGGGCGGGAAAGGACCTGATGGGGCAGTCGGCGCTACTGAGGGTGGCCCGCGATCCATTCAACGATTTCGACAGTCTTCGGATGCGGTCCGCAGCTCGGCGAACTCGGCCGCCAGCCCGGCCGGCGTCCAGTGCGCGTTGAGCCCGCTCGGGTTGGGCAGCACCCACACGTGGGTGTCGCCGATCCGGTGCTCCTGCTGCCGTCCGACGCGCGCCTTCGGGAAGCCGAACGCGGTCCGGTAGGCGGTGATCCCGACAACGGCCAGCCACCGCGGCCGGTACTCGAGCACCTTGGCGACCAGCAGTTTTCCGCCTTCGCGCAGCTCGTCATCGGTCAGTTCGTCGGCTCGGGCGGTGGTCCGGGCGACGACGTTGGTGACGCCGAGGCCGAGATCGAGCAGCTTGTCCTGCTCGCCGGGTGAGTACAGCCGCGGGGTAAAGCCGCTTTTGTGCAGCGCGGGCCAGAAGCGGTTGCCGGGGCGGGCGAAGTGCTGCCCGAGGGCGCCGGAGTAGAGGCCGGGGTTGATGCCGCAGAAGAGGACGTCGAGGTCGGGCGCGATGACGTCCGGGATGGTGGCGTTGTGCGCCGCGGCCAGCTGGTCCTTCGTGGGTCGGGTGCTCACCGCTCCAGTTTCCGGTCGATCCGGTGCTACCGCGCTGTCGCGTGGGGTAGCCAATTCGGTACTGACCTGCGTAACCTGTGTGATCTCTCGCACAGCGCCGTACCGAGGAGGATTTCGTGCAGCTTCCGATCGTCCTCGGTCTGGTCGCTCTCGTCCTGGCCGTCGCCGCGCTGGTCGTCGTCCTGGAAGACCGGCGGGCCGCCAAGCGGGCCGCGCTGCAGCGGAAAGCCCGGTTAGCGCGCCTCGGCGAGGTGGACCCGCTCGCGCCGGGCCGGCTGCACGTCGACCGGTGAACGCCGGAGCGTCAGCAGCAACAGCGCTCCGAACACCCAGCCGACGACGGCGCCGAAGGCGTTGTTCATGAGGTCGTCGACGTCGAAGATCCGGTAGACGTACGGCGCCGTGCCGAAGTTCGCCGTGAGCTGCGTGATTTCGATGAGCAGTGCCGCCGTGAAGCCGATCAGCGCGGTGCCGGTCAGGCCGCGGCGCCAGAGGATCCGCGCGAACACCCCGAGCGGCACGAACAGCAGGACGTTCAGGCACGCCTGCTGGAACGTCTGCGTCGTGAACCAGGTTCCGCCGTGCTTGAGCAGCTCCGTGTGGATGTCGGCGATCCACTGGAAGGGGTGCAGTTGCACGGTCTGGCTTAGCCGGCGGGTACCGGGGCCCGGCAGCGGCAGGAAGACGACCGCGAGCGTCATGCAGCTGTAGAGCAGCACCGCCGCCGTGGTCGCGAGGCCGCGCAGCCGCAGGCCGCCGTGCCCGGCGAGCTGGGCGATCAGCTGCGGCACCAGCACCACGACCCACAGCGCGAGGAAGGCGGTGAAGCCGTACTGCAGGGCGGTGAGCTGTGCGTTCGTCATGCCACCGACGCTATGGATCTTGGCCCCGGCGCCGCTTCGGTCGAAGAGCCCGACGGTCCGGGGCCGCCATCGGCCACTCGGCCGACCCGCGCGCGGCCGATCGGCGGCCCGTGGGTGATCGATGTCATGCCGGCGTAACCGGATGCTGCTTGCGCCGACCCGGGAATGCGCACGACGCTCGGCACGTCGTCTTTGTGAAGACAGGCGCAAAGACGCAGTGCACGGCAACGAAAGGAACGCTCATGGCACCGGTCCGGGTCGGCATCGTCGGGCTCAGCGCGAACGGTGGCTGGGCCGCGACCGCGCACGTGCCCGCACTGGCCGCGGTGGACGGCTACGAACTCCGGGCGCTCAGCGGCAGCAGCGCGGAGTCGGCGCGGGTAGCCGGAGAGAAGTACGGCGTGCCGCTGACCTTCGGCGACGCCGGGGAACTCGCCCGGCACCCGGAGGTCGACCTCGTGGTGGTCGCGGTGAAGGTGTCGCAGCACCGGGCGCTCATCGAGCCCGCGCTGGCCGCCGGCAAGCAGGTGCTGAGCGAGTGGCCGCTGGGCGTCAGCCTGGCCGAGACCGAGGCGCTGGCCGAAGCCGCGCGGGACAAGACGACCGCGGTCGGCCTGCAGGGGCGTTCGGCGCCGGCGTTGCGCTACCTGCGTGACCTCATCAAGGACGGCTACGTCGGCCGCGTGCTCTCGACGTCGCTGATCGCTTCGGGCGCGAACTGGGGACCGTCGGTGCGGGCCGGCCGCGACTACCAGCTGCACCCCGCGGGCGGGGCGACGATGCTGACCATCCCGTTCGCGCACACCGCCGACACGGTGGCCATGGTCCTCGGCGGCTTCGCCGAGCTGTCGGCGACGATGGCGACCGTCCGGCCGCGGGTGCGCGACGAGGTCACCGGCGAGTCCGTCGAGATGACCGCGCCGGACCAGATCGCCGTCACCGGGGTGCTGACCGGGGGCGCCGTCGCGTCCCTGCACCTGCGCGGCGGGACGTCGCCGGCCACGAACTTCCGCTGGGAGATCAACGGCACCGAGGGCACGCTGGTCGTCGACGCCGCGGATCCGCTGTTCTGGATCGCGAAGCTGACGCTGCGTGGCAGCCGGACCGGCACGCTGGAGAAGCTGACCGTGCCCGCGCGGTACGAGCTGCCGCAGCTGGCCGGCCGCAGCGCCGAGCCGTCGTACAACGTGGCGCACGCGTACGCCCGCCACCTCAAGGGTGACCTGCCGGACTTCGCGCACGCCCGGCGCGTGCACCGCGTGCTCGACGCCGTCCAGCGGTCGGCCGACAGCGGGACCCGGGTCCAACTGGACGCGGAGTAACTGTTACTGCTGGTTGTAGCTTTTCCACTACCCGAGCCTTACGCTCGGATCATGGACGACGTTGTCTACGACCGTGCGGGCCGGGGCGAACCGCTGGTGCTGATCCACGGCATCGGCCACCGCCGTCAGGCGTGGGCGCCGGTGTTCCCGCTGCTCACGGCCCATCGTGACGTGATCGCCGTCGACCTGCCCGGCTTCGGTGAGTCACCTGCCCCGTCCGGCGGGTACGGCATCGAGCCCGCGCTGGTGATGTTCAAGGAGCTCTTCACCGACCTCGGGCTCGACCGGCCGCACGTCGCCGGCAACTCGCTCGGCGGCCTGCTGTCGCTGGCCCTGGGGCAGGCCGGGCTGGTTCGCAGCGTCACGGCGTTGTCGCCGGCCGGGCTGTGGAACCGGCGCCAGAAGATGTACGCGATCGCGACGCTCAAAGCCCATCGCGCCCTCGCGCAGCGCACGCCACCGCACGTCGTGCGCCGGATCGCCGCGAGCGCGTCCGGGCGGCGCGCCCTGACCGGGATGATCGTCGGACGGCCCGAGCGGCTGACACCCGACGTCGTCGTCGACGATGCTCACGCGCTCGCCTTCGCGCCGGGGTTCGAGCCCACCGCCGCGCAGTCCCGTGGGGACTTCCGCTTCACCGGGCCGGTCACCGATGTCCCGGTGACCATCGCGTGGGCCGAGCACGACCGGATTCTCGCCCGCCCGCGCGTTGCCGACCTGCGGAAAGTTGCGCCGCGTGGGGTGTTTCGGCTGTTGCCGGGCTGCGGGCACGTGCCGATGAGCGACGACCCGGAGCTCGTCGCGCGGGTGCTGCTTGACGGAAGTCGTTAGATGACATTCCCTTTACGTCCGTCTTTTGACCCTGGTAGGTGACTGCTTCGCCAGGCAGAATCCTCCGCCGTGCGCCCGTTCGGGGACCCTGGGCGCGAATCGGAGGAAGAACACTCATGAGGCTTTCGACCCGGCTCGCGGTGTTGGCCGCGGCCGCGCTGGCGACCACGGCGGTGACCACCGCACCCGCGTCCGCGGGCCAGCGCCCGGATCCCACCACCGACGTCCGGATCATCGGGTTCAACGACCTGCACGGAAACCTCGAGCCGCCGTCCGGCTCCAGCGGTCGTGTCGTGCAGTCGGACGGGACCACTGTGGACGCCGGCGGTGCCGCCTACCTGGCCACGCACGTGAAGCAGCTGCGCGCGCAGGCGGCCAACTCGTTCGTCGTGTCCGCCGGTGACAACATCGGTGCGTCGCCGCTGACCTCGGCGCTGTTCCACGACGAGCCGACCATCGACTTCCTGAACATGCTCGGCGTCAGCGCGTCCGTCGTCGGGAACCACGAGTTCGACGAGGGCTACCAGGAACTGCAACGCATGCAGTTCGGCGGCTGCCACCCGACCGACGGCTGCCAGTTCCAGAAGACCTTCGACGGTGCGAAGTTCCCGTTCATCGGGTCCAATGTGTACTTCACCAACGGCCTGCCCGCCCTGTTGCCGTTCACCGTGAAGTTCGAAGGTGGCGTGCCGATCGGCGTCATCGGCGCCACGCTGAAGGACCTGCCGTCCGTCGTCACGCCGGAGGCCATCAAGGGCCTGAAGTTCGGCGACGAGGTCGAGGCGATCAACCGGACCGCGAACCTGCTCGACTTCTTCGGCGTCAAGGCCCAGATCGTGCTGATGCACCAGGGTGACGGCACCGAGGTCGAGGGCCCGAACGACTGCAAGCTGCGCCCCGGCCCGGCCGCCGCGATCGCGGCCGCGGTGACGCCGAAGGTAGACGCGTTCTTCACCGGGCACAGCCACCAGCAGTACAACTGCGTGATCAACGACCCGGCGGGCCAGCCGCGGCCGGTCATCCAGGGCTCGTCGTTCGGCCGCCTGCTGTCGGTGGTGGACCTGAAGATCAGCCGCAAGACCCGGGACGTCGTGCGGTCGCAGACCAAGGCGTTCAACGAGATCGTCACCCGCACGGTGACGCCGGACCCGGCCGTGGCCGCCCTGGTCGCTGACGCCAAGACGAAGTCCGCGCCGATCGCGAACAAGCAGGTCGGCACCATCACCGCCGACCTGCCGGCGGCGGGCAACGCGGCCGGTGAGTCGCCGCTCGGCGACGTCATCGCCGACGCGCAGCTCGCGGGCATCGCGCCGAACGACGCGGTCATCGCCGTGACCAACCCGGGCGGCATCCGCGCCGACCTGACGTACAAGTCGTCCCCGAACGCCGAGGGCGACGGCGTCGTGACCTACGGCGAGGCGTTCACGGTCCAGCCGTTCTCGAACATCATGCAGACGATCACGCTGACCGGCGCGAACCTGAAGAACGTGCTGGAACAGCAGTGGACCGCGGCCGGCACGAAGATCCTGCAGATCTCGAGCTCGCTGCACTACTCGTACTCGGCGAGCGCGCCGATCGGCTCGCGCGTCTCGAACATCACGGTCAACGGCACGCCGGTCGACCCGGCGGCGACGTTCCGCGTGTCGGTGAACAACTTCCTCGCCGCCGGCGGGGACGGCTTCACCGAGTTCACCAAGGGCACCGGTCTCGTGGGTGGCCCGGTGGACCTCGACGCCCTGATTGCCTACCTGGGAGCCCACCCGAACGTGGCCCCGCCCGTGGCGGACCGGATCACCCGCCTGCCGTAGTTCCCGTTTTTGCAAGACACCGGGTCGACAATGGACCCATGACGACCTGGGAAGACGTCGTACGCCTCGCCTCCGGCCTGCCGGAGGTGGAGGTGTCGACGTGGTACCGCACGCCCGCGCTGAAGGTGGCGGGCAAGGGTTTCGCGCGGCTGCGCACCGAGGCCGAAGGTGGCCTGGTGGTGCTGTGCGGGCACGACGAGAAGGCCGCGTTGCTGGAGTCCGGCGACGCGGCCTTCTTCACGACCCCGCACTACGACGGGTACGGCTCGATCATCGTCGACCTGGACCGTGTCGAGGTCGATCAGCTGCGCGAGCTGCTGGAAGAGGCGTGGCGGCTGAAGGCGCCACGCCGGCTCCTCACTTGAGCTCGCCCTTCAGCATGCTCATCAGGATCATGTCGTGGCGGCGGCCGCCTTCACCGACGAAGGCCTCGCGGTGCCGGCCGTCTTCGGAGAAACCGACCTTCCGGTAGACGTGCCGGGCGCGCTCGTTCTCGGCGACCACCCAGAGCGTGATCATGTGCAGGCGCATGGCGTCGAAGCCGTAGCGGCACATGACGCGCATGGCGTCGGTGCCGTAGCCGCCGTTGCGGTACTCGGCGTCGCCGATGTAGATGTCCAGTTCGGCGTTGCCGACCTCGGGCTCGGCGTCGCGCAGGTCGACGATGCCGATCAGCTTGCTGTCGGCCTTCGTCTCGATGCCGAGGACGACCAGCTCGTACTTGTTGACCGGGCGCTCCTCGCAGCGCTTCCGGATCTGCGCGCGCGAGCGCGGGTGGTCGTTGACCATCCAGCGGCCCACTTCGGGGTCGTTCGCCCAGTCGTAGATCTTGTCCGCGTCCTCGGGCTCGAGCGCGCGCAGCCGGACGAGGCCCCCTTCGGGCATGGCTCCCCCTAGTCCCGCTTCACCAGCAGGAAGTCGTGAACGTTCAGCAGGCCGAGGAACTGGCGCACGGGCACCGGCATCGCTCGGCGTGACTCATCATGCACGAGCTCGGGCGAGTGCACTTCGTAATTTTTCCGCTGGGTGATGATGGTGCAACTCTCCGCGGCCAGCACGTTCTTCACCCAGTCGGTGTCCGGGCCGTAGGTGAGCGCGACGACGAAGCCGTCGGCGGTCCGGAAGACGTTCAGCGGGGTGCGGTACTCCCGGCCGGACTTCCGTCCTTTGTGGATGAGCAGGCCGAAGCCCGGCGCCCAGTTCACGACGTACTTGTTGATCCGGTTGGTCACCACGCGGTTGAAGCGGGCGAGTCCTTTGGGCAACACCATGGCACCATGATATCAACAGCTGATGAATTTATCGATCGGGTGACCCCGGCTCCCCGCACGCACCGCGGCGATGGTGGGATATGGCGCATGTCGACCGAATGGCCGCTGCGCCAGGACCCGGAAGGGCCGGTCATCATCGCGCTGGCCCTGGTGAACGACCCCGACGCACTGGGCTTCGTCGTGCTGGACGACGAGGACGACTGGTTCATCAGCGACGGCACCGAGCTGTCCGACGACGTGCTGGTCAACCGCGAGAACTTCGGCAAGATGTCGCTGCGCGAAGCCGTCGAACTCCTGCCGCAGCTGGGCGCGCTGGCGGGCCTCCCGACCGGGATGGCCGCCGACTGGGACCCGGAGCGCCGCACGTGGCTGCTCTCGTCGGTGACCGGTTCCGACGACGAGGACGAGGACATCCGGCTGCTCGCCCTGCGCCGCGCGGCCTGGAAGTTCGAGGGCTCGCCGGACGACGAAGCCCAGATCAGCAGCGGCCTGACCGAGATCCCGACCGGCTCGCAGCAGCCGGTGCGCGCCGTTCGCCAGGTCGTCCGTGAGCAGGACGGCACCTGGCTGTTCGTCGGTTTCGAGGTCCCCGAGGCCGAGGACTTCGAGGTCGAGGGCCTGGAGCTGGAGCACGTGGCGAACCTGTACCCGGACGTGCGCACGGTGCTGAAGGCCGCGCCGGGCCAGGTGTACGACCGTGCGACGCCCGAGTCCGACTGGGAGCTCGTCGAAGGCTGATCCTTCTTCCGGGTGGCGAGCCCCGGTGGTCACAGCTCGATCGGCAGGTGGAAGAGCCCGCGCGTGATCGGGCTCGGCCACCAGGTGAGTTCCGCTACGGGCACCGCGAGCCGGGCCGTCGGCAGGCGGCGGAGCAAGGTTTCGAAGGCGACGTCGGCCTGCAGCCGGGCCAGTGCCGCACCGATGCACAGGTGTGGCCCGATGCCGAAGGCGATGTGCCGCCGCTCGGTTTTCCGGTGTCCCGGCCGGAAGGCGTCGGCTTCCTCGAACGCCGCGGGGTCCCGGTTGGCCGCCAGCACGGAGACGAGGATGGGGTCGCCGGGCCGCATGAGCCGGCCGCCGATCTCGACGTCCTCGGTGGGGAACCGCCAGGTCGCGTTCTGCAGCGGCGCGTGCAGCCGGAGCGTCTCCTCGAGGACGGCCGCGCGGTGAGCGGGGTCGGTTCTCGCTTTTGCTGCTTCGCCGGGATGGGTCAGCAGCGCGAGGGCGCCGGTCGCGATCAGCCCGACGGTGGTCTCGTGGCCGCCGATCAGGATCAGGAACGCCGTCGACGTCACCTCGTCCGCGGAAAGCGTGCCGGTGGCTTCCTGCGCGACTAGGTCGCTGATCAGGTCGGTGCCCCGCACCGCCCGCTTGGCCTCGACGACCTCGGTGACCAGCCGTTCCAGCACGTCGGTGGCTTCGCGGACCTTCGAACCGTCGGTGTCGTCGGCCGAGTCGATGACGAGCGACCACTCGTGCACGTCCTCGCGGTACCGCTCGGGCACCCCGAGCAGGTCGCAGATGATCGCGATCGGCAGCGGGTAGGCGAGATCGGTGACGAGATCGCCGTGCCGGCGCGCCTCGACGGCGTCGACCAGCTCGTCGGTCACCTGCTGGGCGCGCTCGCGCAGGTGCTGCATCCGCCGCGGGCCGAACGCGCCGGCGCAGGCACGCCGCAACCGCGTGTGCTCGGGCGGATCGGTGTTGATCATGTGCGACGCGAGCGACGGCCGGTGGTCGAGCGGCAGGCCCATGCCGGAGCGCTGCCACTCCTCGTTGCCGGCGGCGGGGCTCTTGACCAGGGCGGGGTGGTTGAGCGCCGTCACGGCGTCGGCGTACCGCGTGACCAGCCAGGCCCAGGTGCCGGTCGGGAAGGCGAGCCGGTGCGGCGGTCGTTCGCGCAGCCAGGCATAGGCGGATGAGGGGTCGCGATCGAAGTCCGGACCGAACAGCGCGGGCTCTCCCATGCGCCCACCCTGCCCGCCGGACTTTCTTCGCGACAAGTGTCCCGGCGCGGCTTCGCCCGTTCGTCCTTACAGTGAGAACCGGCGATCGGCGCCGGCCAGGACCCGCGAGGAGCACCTCATGCCCAAGTACGCCGCGATCATCTACGCCACGGACATCGACCCGACCACGCCCGAGGCCACGGACATGATGAAGGACTACGACGAGTTCGGCGCGGGAGCGGCCGCGGTGATCCGCGGCGGCGCGGCGCTGTACCCGACGGCGACCGCGACGACGGTCCGCGTCACCGGCGGCAAGGGCGGCGACATCGTCACCAGCGACGGCCCGTACGCGGAGACGAAGGAAGCCCTCACCGGCTTCTACCTGCTCGAATGCGCCGACCTCGACGAGGCGGTCAAGGTCGCGGCGCAGATCCCGGGTGCCTGGGACGGCGCGATCGAAGTCCGCCCGGTCGTCGACTTCGGCAAGTGACCGGCGCCGGGGACGCGGTCGCGCGGCTGGTCCGGGACGAGGGAACCGGGGTACTGGCCACGCTGGTCCGCGTCACCGGCAGCGTCGACCTGGCCGAGGACGCGGTCCAGGACGCCGTCGTGCGCGCACTGGAGACGTGGCCGCGCGACGGCGTCCCCGAAAACCCACGCGGCTGGCTCCTGGTCGCGGCCCGCCACCGCGCGGTGGACGTCGTCCGCCGCGAGGCCAAGCGGCAGGGAAAGGAGGCCGTCGCGATGCCCGCAGTCGACCCGCACCCGGACCCGGTGGTCGTCCGCGACGACCTGCTGCGCCTGGTCTTCACGTGTTGCCACCCGGCGTTGTCCCTGGACGCCCAGGTGGCGTTGGCCCTTCGGACATTGGGCGGTTTGTCGACCGCCGAGGTCGCTCGCGGCCTGCTGCTCCCGGAAGCGACGATGGCGAAGCGGCTGACACGCGCGAAGCAGAAGATCGCTCAGGCGCGGATCCCGTACCGCGTGCCCCCGGCGGAGGAGCTCCCGTCCCGCTTGGCCGGCGTGGCGTCGACGGTGTACTTGATCTTCAACGAGGGCTACACGGGCCGCGTTGCGTTGCTCGCGGAGGGCGTCCGCTTGGCGCGCTTGCTGGTGTCGCTGATGCCGGACGAGCCGACGGCCTTGGGACTGCTGGCTTTGGTGCTGCTGCAGGACGCCCGCCGCACCGCGCGGTTCCGCCCGTCCGGCGAGCCGGTGCTGCTCGCCGAGCAGGATCGTTCGTCGTGGGACGCGTCGCTGATCAAGGAAGGCGTCGAGCTGGTGGGCCGGGGCCTGCGCCGGACACCGGCGGTGCCGAACGCGTACGTGGTCCAGGCGGCTATCGCGGCGTGCCACGACCTCGCACCCTCTTACGAAGAGACGAACTGGGACGCGGTGATTTCCTGGTACGACGTGTTGTTGTCGACCCAGGACACACCGGTGGTGCGCCTGAACCGCGCGGCGGCGGTGGCGGAACGGGACGGGGCTGCCTCGGCATTGGCGCTGGTGGATGCGTTGACGGGGCTGGATGATTACCCGTGGTGGCACGCGTCGCGGGCGGAGTTGTTGCACCGCTTGGGTTCTTCGTCGGCAGCGGCGGCATTGGCTCGGGCGGAGGAAACGGGTTTGCCTGCTGCGCACGTGGCGCATTTGCGAGCTCGGATCGGGCCAGTCGCATGAGACGGCCTGGGCTTGTCGGCAAGACTCGGCTGCCACGTTGCCGAATTGTGTCCAGCGGTGAGGGTCAGCCATCGGCGACGGGTATCGAAGATCGCTCCAACCCGTCGGGGTGCTGTCATGTGCTGACCGGCGTGTCAACTGACGCGTAAATTGACGTTCGTGTCACCATGTTCGGGACCGGGTCGAACCAGGCGGTCGTCATATGGCGATCTTGGTTTGAATGGTGCAGGAGGATGCTTTGTCGAGTACGGGACCCGAAGGAGGTTCTTGCGTGACCAGCGATCGTCGACAGGGTGGAACCGTCGTCGTCTGTGGATCGATGAAGTCGCTCGATCTCATGTCAAGGATAGCTTCCGTGATCGAAGACGCAGGTGTTCAGGTTGTTACACCGTCTCCGGATCGTTTCCATCCAGAATCAAGTGTCGAAGTCAGAAATAGACGTAAGAGAGAAGCATCGCTGGACTACATGAGAAAGATTCGAGGCAAGGACACGGTCGCGATTTTGGTCGTGAACACGCATCGACCGGAGGCCGAGAATTATATCGGCCCGAACTCCTTTGCTGAAATTAGCATCGCCTTCGCGGATGATCGAAAGGTGTTCCTGTTGAATGGAATGCCGGACGCGTACTCCGAGGAGCTTAGCGCTTGGGGTGTTCGTTGCCTCAATGGCGACGTGAAACCATTGCTTGAAGAGCTATCTGCACCGCGGTCGGTTGATTTTGAAACCTGGCAAACGGCGCTTCAGTCCGAATTGGTGTGAGATATCCATTGAAATACCCGTATAAATGATCGCGTGATTGAGGTGTCTGCTCGTAAGTTGATCAAATCGATCGGCGAAGCGTTCAGCACCTTCTCTGCCACTCCGGCGTCTTTTAGAGTGCGGATGGTGGCCTTGAAAGGCAAGTCCACGCCTGCCGAGGGTACGCGTGGGCTGTGCAAGTAGTTGAGGTCGGCGACCACGCCCACTTGAAGTTCGTCGACGTAACTCTGGGTGTAGTGGTGGTTGATATACAAACCGGCGCGCTTGGTGATAATTCCCTGCGCGCTGGAGATCGTGGATTGGTTATATAGCGCAAGAATGGCATACTCGGGCGTGAATGCTCGCCCGGCCAGTGCTGCGGGTACGTCAGCCCAGCGTTCTTCGAGATCTGATACCTGATTCGGCGCTATTCCCTCCGTGAAACGTCCAAGGTCTGCAAGACCACGCCACCAAGCATTTCGAATGTCGGCCGTCGCTGATCTTTCTCGTGTTCGAAAGGGTGGGGTTTCGTCTTGTCGGTCGAGCGCTGCTTGGTACTTGAAGTGGCGCTCCCCGCCTTCTTCGTACTGGAGCATCTTCAAAGTTGCGAAGTCGAACAGGTTGGCTTCGCTGCCGACCAAGACAATCTGGCCGAGCTCGAACAGTGGTTGGTAACTGTCGACGATTTTTGCACAAAGATCTGATTCCAGGTAACTTGCGGCAGGCACGTACACGGTCTGCGCGGCAAGGATTGCCAGCTGGGTCGCTCGCCTCACTTCTGCGCCAATGCGGTTGGCGTTTCTTCCAGCTGAGACCTCGTGAAGGAAATGTGGGTCGAAGTAATGCAAGAAAATTCCAGGTAGCGGCGCTAGCAGGCGTGGATCTTCAGTTGTGATCGCGGGTATCTGCAGGGTCTCGCTGATCTCGTTGTCAGGTGCTGTAGAAGGTAAGTTTGGTAGATGGGGAGCCGTGCCGATATTTGTCTCTGGCTCTTCTGGCTGGTCGGTTATAACCCGAAGTAGATTCACTACTCCGTTGTCTGACAACTCATCGATGGAGTATGAAGTGGCGGTCCTTGGGTTGAGCCACGCTGGGAGGTCGTCGGCCGAGTGGCCTGGCAGGACAACGGGGAGATACTTTCGTAAGGCGACCTGGCGATCGCGGTATATGTCCTCGCGGATTAGCATAGCTTCCCAGGAAACGCTGCGACCTTGGTGCGGTGCGTCCTCGCCTTCGGCTTGCCGCTTGTACTCGGGAGACGCGATGATGAGGACGAAGTCCGCCCTGATGATCTGTCGCTGGTGCCAAGCTGCCCAGTCTTGCCGGTGTCGCGCAGCGTAGAGATCGATTTCTGTTTCGATACCGTTGCGACGAAGAAGGTGGGCCAAATGTCGAACGGCTTCGTTGTGTTCCTCATCTGCGCGCGCATATGATATTAAGACGCAAGGCGGCTGGGTCTGATCGGTGCTGGGACTGTGGTTGCAATCTGATTTTCCCGTGCCTACGCCGTCCATCGCACCACCTCTCCCTGTCCGGATGGTACCCCGGCTGCGGTTCGATCGCGATCGTTGGTTCGGCAGGCCGTCTGGTCAGGTGTCCAGGTAATCGCCGGCGAGGAGGCGTCTTTCCCATTCGGCGTGGGAACCTTGTTCGTCGACGTAGAGTGGATGAATTTCTTTGTGGATGACCAGGTTGATCAGCTGTGTTGGAGTCGTGACCCGGTCCGGGCTCACCCGTACGGGGAGATCTTTCGGAAACTCGCTGAAGTAAATCGATTTCCCGGCCTGCAGTATCCGTCCGATCTCGTAACAGGTTGTCCGTCCAACATAGCCGAATGGTGCAACGACGTAGACGAGGTCTGCGCGGAGAATTCGATGGAGGGCCAGGGTCTGGACCATGGCGTCGTCCAACGCTTCATCGTCGCTCTCGAAGCGGACGAAGGGGACCCCTGCGGTTATAATTCGAGAGCCAAGTGGGCTGGTGATGGCTATTCCGCTGGCGCTGATTTTCTGCCATGCGTCCAATACTTGCTCGTAGAACTGGCGGAAACTGCCGATGATGGCAACGGTGGGAGCGTGGTCAGTAGACAGCATGATCCCTCCGGTCATGAACGGTCCTCCACCGTAGCGCCGATCGGCGTCGGGCCAGGGATAGGAGCGCACAACAGAAGACCCCGATCGGCTTGTGGCTCGGTCGGGGCCTTCGGTGGAGAGCGGATGACGGGAATCGAACCCGCGTATTCAGCTTGGGAAGCTGATGTTCTACCATTGAACTACATCCGCAGTGCGTCGTCAGCATACACGGCACCGCGATCCCCTTGTCCAGCGCCCTCTGCCTTGACTCGTGCGCCTCATGTGACAACACTTGTTGTCGACTCCGGAGGTGAGCGTCATGGACGAGCCCGAGCTGTTCCGGCAAGGCGGGTTCCGGCTGGCTCAGCGGCTGTTCGTCGAGGGTGACATCCGGGGCGACGAACGCCAGGTCGCGCGGCTCCGGGAGTTTGCGCAGGTGCAGGACCGGCTCGCGGACGACGTCGTCGCCTGGATGGCGCAGCAGCCCAAGGGGCACGGGCGGAAGCTCTTCGAAGACGCCCTGATCGACCGAGCCGCAGTACCCGGGCCGCTCAAGGACTTCTTCGACCAGGTCGACGCCAAGCCCTACTGGGTCGACGACGAGCGGCTCGAGCGTGGCGCGAAGGCCATCACCCGGGCCGGGTTGCTGGGTCTCTTCCCGCTCGGCGACATGTCGCTGATGGGCGGCTATCTCGCCTCGCGTGCCACGAAATCGCTGGTCGGGACCGGGGAGATCGAATACCAGGCCACGCGGCGACTCGTCGAGACCGCCGCCTGGTGGATCGATGTCACGACGCCCGGGGCCCTCAAGCACGGTGGGAAGGGGTACGCCTCCGCGCTGCGGATCCGGCTCGTGCACGCCCACGTGCGCGCCGCCATGAACCGGCGGGACGACTGGGACTACGCCGCCTGGGATCGGCCCGTCAACCAGGTGCAGACCGCCGGGACGCTGCTGCTCTTCTCGCTCGTCTACGTCTTCGGGACGCAGCTGCTCGGCCTTCGCTACTCCGCCCGCGAACGCGGCGACATCCTGCACCTCTGGCGCTACATCGGGTGGCTCATGGGCGTCGACGACGAGTTGCTGCCCACTTCGGAAGAGGACGCCTGGCGGCTGCTGTGGCTGCTCGCCGCCACCGAGTTCATCCCGGACGACGACTCGAAGCGGCTCGCCAAGGCGCTGATCGAGGCCAACGCCGCCGTCGGCGAAGGGCGTGGGGCCGTCGGGAAGGTGCTTTCGCACGTCTCCGTCGCCGTGCACTCGTCGATCAGCCGGCTCGTGCTCGGGAAGACGAATGCCGACTTCCTCGGCCTGCCGAACGACCCCGTTGCGCAGGCCGCGATCGTTGCGGTGGCGAGCGTCAACTTCGCCGCCGAGACCGTGCGGCGGTTCATCCCCGGAGCCACCGCGCTGCAGGAACGGATCGGCCAGGCCGGGCGCCGCGGGTACGTGAAGCGGCTCGAGAAGATCTTCGCGCCCGATACGACCTACGCGCAGCACATGCGGGCCGCGTGAAGAGTGACGTGGCTCGCCGTCGCCTAACTGGATCTAATTTTGCTGGTTGGTTACGCTGCCGCGGTGCTGCTAAGTGACCGTGACCTTCGCAAAGAGATCGAATCCGGCGGTCTTGGGCTGGAACCGTTCGCCCCGGCCATGGTTCAGCCGTCCAGCGTCGACGTCCGGCTCGACCGGTTCTTCCGCGTCTTCAACAACAGCAAGTACACCCACATCGACCCGCAGTTGCAGCAGGACGAGCTGACCTCGCTGGTCGAGAAGGAGGGCGACGAGCCCTTCGTGCTGCACCCCGGCGAGTTCGTGCTCGGCTCGACGTTCGAGCTCGTCACCCTGGCCGACGACCTCGCCGGCCGCCTCGAGGGCAAGTCGTCGCTCGGGCGTCTCGGGTTGCTCACGCACTCGACCGCCGGGTTCATCGACCCCGGCTTCTCCGGGCACATCACGCTCGAGCTGTCGAACGTCGCGAACCTGCCGATCACCCTCTGGCCGGGCATGAAGATCGGCCAGCTGTGCATCTTCCGGCTGTCGAGCTCGGCCGAGCACCCGTACGGCTCCAGCGAAGCCGGGTCCCGCTACCAAGGGCAGCGCGGCCCGACCCCGAGCCGGGCGTACAAGAACTTCCACCGCGTCGACACCTGGCGGTAGTGGATTCGCCCTCGGCGGGAAAAAGTACCTCGGGCGCTAAACCGCGATCTTTTCGTTCCAGTCGATGCGGTGGTTCCACATGAAACCGTTCGGGTCCTCGTCGAACGGCTTCGAGAACGCCCGCTTGATGAAGAAGTCGCGGATCACCCGCCCGACCGGGCCGATCGCCTTCTGGTCGCCGTTGCGCTTGCCGGCCGCGACCACTGCTTCGACGCGCCCGCGCCGCAAGCTCTCGTACGTGGCCAGCGCGCGCTCGACGTCGGGCACGTCGCGGAGGCATTTGCCCAGCGTGACGGCGTCTTCGATGGCCATCGAGGCGCCCTGGCCCGCTGCCGGTGACGTCGCGTGCGCCGCGTCGCCGATGATCACCATGCGGCCGCGGTGCCAGACCGGGACCGTCGGGAAGTCGTACGTCGGCCAGGCCGGGTAGAGCTCCCGCGTCGCGCGGATGATCTCGGCGGCCGGTGTCCGGTCGCCGGCCACCAGGTGCAGGAGTTCGGCGCGCAGCTTGTCGCCGGCGAGCGTGCCGAGCTCGGCCGCGGTCGGCTCGGTCTTGCGAGCCGGGTTCGCGAACCACCAGACGCGGCCGTCCGTGCTGACCACGTGGCAGAAGAACACGCGCTTGCCGAACACCATGTTCAGCACACCCGGCTCGTCGGGCAGGTCCAGGCCTTCGGCGAACCCGCCGGTGTTCAGCAGCGGGACGTACCGCGGCGCCGGCGCGTCCGGGTCGATGATCGTGCGGACCCGGGAGCGGAGGCCGTCGGCGCCGATCAGGAGGTCGCCCTCGGCGTGTGAACCGTCCGCGAAGTCCGCGCTGACGTGGGTCTTCGTCTGATTCGCGCCGGTCAGGCGCTTGCCGTACTCGACGCGGATGCCGCGTCGTACGGCCTCGTCGCGCAATGCGACGTAGAGATCGGAGCGCAGGACGGTCTGGCTCACCGTGCCGTCCTGGAGGGTGCCGCCCAGCGGGAATTCGGCGAGCCGCGTGCCGTTGCCGAGCCCGATCGACATCCGCGGCGAGTCGAAGCCGACGCTCCGGACGACGTCCTTGAGGCCCAGCGGGAGCAGCGCGTCCAGGCCGTTGACGGCCAGCGTCAGGAACGCGCCGACGCCCTCGGAGTCACGGTCGTAAGCCTCGAAGACCACGGACTGGTGCCCGGCTTCGTGCAGGGCGATGGCGGTGATCGTGCCCGCGACGCCGCCCCCGATGATCAGTGCCCGTGTCATGTCGTTCGACCCCTCGAATGTCTTAGAAAGTAATTCGTTCTGTCGAACTAAAGAGTGGGCTAGGCTGGTCGCCGTGTCAAGCGAGCGAACGAAACTCGTCGAAGACGTCCTGCTCAGGTCGCGGGAGCTGTCGACGGAGACGGTCATGTTCCACACCGCGATCTCCGAGACCCGGGGGCTGTCGGCGGTGGAGAGCAAGGTGCTGGACTACCTCGCGCGTTTCGGCCCGCAGACGCCGAAGGACCTCGCGCGCCTGTCGGGGCTCGCGCCGGCGTCGGTGACGGCGATGATCGACCGGCTGGAGAGCAAGGGCATCGTCAACCGCGAGCCGCACCCGGACGACCGGCGCAAGATCCTCATCGCTCTGGACCTGCAGTCCATCGCGAGCGCGGTGCACCTGTGGGACCACCTCGTCAAGGGCATGTACGAGCTCTGCGACCGCTACACCGACGGCGAGCTCCGGACGATCATCGGGTTCGTCCAGGCCGCCACCACCCTCACCCACGAGTCGACGGCGAAGCTGACCGGCGCCGACTCCGGATCCACGAACGAGTGAGTTTGAAGGCGTAGCACCGGCTCTCGTGCCACGCTCCCAAGGTCGTCTCGGCCCCGGAGGTGGCGAGGAGTGCCGTTGCCTGAAAGACCGCTTCGCCCGATTTTCGTGCTGGCACTGGTCTTCCTGGCCTCGGCATTCGTGCCGGCGGCGGGAGCGGCCGCCGCGCCGCCGTTCGCGGCCGGCTACGACGACGTCGTCTACGGCGACTTCGTCTACGCGGGCAACGGCGTCCTGCGCTGCCCGATCGCCGCCGACGGCGCGCCGGCCGGCGGGACGGTCGCGACCCCGGCGGCGTGCGCGAACACCGCCGACCGCAAGGACACCCTGGCCAACGACGACTTCTTCATGCAGTGGGCCGACGTCGACGCCGACCCGGCCACGTTCGACTCGGCGAGCGCGTCGGTCGGCGTCCCGCCGGGGGCGCGCGTCGTCTTCGCCCGGCTGAACTGGGCGGGCAGCACCACGTGCGGTCCCTCGGCTGTCGCGCCGCCCGGGACGCCCGCGAAGCAGAACGTCCGGCTTTCCGTCGGCAGCGCGGACTCAGTGGACCTCGCGCCTTCCGGATACGTCGAAGAGAGCGGGTACTACTCGGCACACGCCGACGTGACCAGCAGGTTCGCCGGTGTTTCCGCGAGTTTCGACGTGACGGTCGGCAATGTCTGGGCTTTGAAGGGATTCGACTGCGTCGGCGGCTGGTCGATCGCGCTCGTCTACGCCTACCCGGAGCGCAACGCGGACTACGCGCCGAACAAACGCAAGGTGGTCGTCTACGACGGCCACGTCCGGCAGACCGCCGGCGCCCCACCCGCCGAAACGACGATCACCGGCTTCCGAGCGGCGGCCGCCGACGCGCACCTCGGCGTCACGGCCTACGACGGTGACTGGGGCGCATCCGGCGACCAGTTCCTGGTCGACGGCACCCCGGCCGCCGAGCCCGCAACCGGTGGCACGTCGAACTTCTTCATCTCCAACGCCGACAACGCCGCGGCGCCGGGCGCGAAGAACAACTTCAGCGTCGACGCAAAGGCGTTCAACGTCGACAGCATCCTCGCCGGCGCAACGAGCGCCAAGCTCGGCATCGGCACCAGCGGCGACGATATCCTGGCGCAGAACCTGGCGTTTTCGGTGCCGGTGCCGGAGCTCCAGATCGCCGTGCGCGCGACCCAGCCGAAGGTGCACGCCGGCGAGCCGGTGACGTTCGCCGTCGCCGTGACCAACCCGGGTGCCGTCCCGGCGTCCGGAGTCGAGGTCGCCGACTCGGCTGTCCCGGAGTGCGCCAAACCGCTCGGCACGCTCGCCCCACGTCAGACGGTCAGCTACACATGCACCGGAACCGCGCCGGCCGACGACTTCACGAACACCGCGAAGGCGACCGGCACGAGCGCGCTCGGCGACGCACTCGACGGCGTCGCGAGCGCGCACATCGACGTCCTGCACCCGGCGCTGGGCATGACGAAGACAGCCGACCGGCCCGCGTACCGCGCCGGCGACGTCGCGACCTTTACGATCAAGGTCACGAACACCGGCGACACCGGGCTGTCCGGCCTCCAGGTCACCGACCCGAAGACGCCGTCGTGCGCGCTCACCGGAGCGCTCGCGCCGGGCGAAAGCCGCACGGCGACGTGCACGGCGAAGGCGCCGATCGCCGACGGCGTCAACACGGCGAGCGCGCTGGCCACCGACGAGCTCGGCAAGCAGGTCACGGCGACGGCCGACGCGCCCGCGCCGACGATCGCGCCCGCGGTCGAGGTCACCAAGACCGCGGACCCGCCGGTGATCCACGCGGGCGACGCCGTCACCTGGACGGTCGCCGTGCGCAACACCGGTGACAGCCCGCTGGCCCCGGTGAAGCTCACCGACGACACGACGACGGCGTGCGCGCGCACGTTCGCCGGCCTGGCCGCGGGCGCCACGCAGGCGTATACGTGCACGGCGAACCCGTCCCGCACCACGACGTCCCAGGTGACGGCGACCGGAACCGACCTCTCCGGCCGGCCCGTCACGGCCACCGCGTCGGCAACGGTCACGGTGATCACCCCGGCCCTGACGCTCACGAAGGACGCCACGCCGGCCATCGCGCGCGCCGGCGACCCGATCACGTTCACGATGAAGGTCGCCAACGCCGGCGACGCACCGCTGACCGAGGTGACGGTGACCGACGACGTCCCGGCGTGCGCCAAGGCGATCGGCGCACTGGCCCCGGGTGGGACGGCCACCTACACGTGCACCGCACCGGCCCCGCCGGACGACCTCGCCACGACGGCCACGGCCACCGGCAAGGACCAGCTCGGCCGCGCGGTGAAGGTCACCGACGACGCGGCGGTGGACGTGATCCACCCGGCGGTCAGGCTGGCCGTGCGCGCGACGCCGGCCCAGGTCCGCGAGGGCGACACGGTGACGTGGACGATCGCCGCGGCCAACACGGGCGACGTGCCGCTCACCGACGTCATCATCGCGGACGACCAGGTCCCTGCATGCGCGAAGCGGTTCGGCGCGCTCCAGCCGCAGGGGCAGCAGGTGTACACGTGCACGACGGTCGCGGGCCCGGCGGGCTTCGCGAACAAGCCGACGCTGACGGGCACCGACCCGACCGCCCGCCCGGTGACGACGGCCGCCGAGGGAGCGTTCGTGGTGCAGCACCCGGCGGTGGCGATCACGGCCGGGGTGACGGGCGGCCCGTTCCGCGAGGGCGACAAGGTCCCGTTCCGGATCACGGTCCGCAACGCCGGCGACGTGCCGCTGACCGACCTCCGGGTCACGGACGCGCAGGTGAGGAACGAAAAAGCCACCGGCTGCACCCAAACCCTCGACGGCACCCTCGCCCCCGGCACCACCCGCGACTTCGCCTGCACCACCACGGCCCCGGCCGACGACGTCACCCGCAGCCTCCGGATCGTCGCCACTCCGCCCGTCGGTCCGGCCGTCACCGCCGGCACCAGCGCCGCCGTCGATGTCATCCACCCGGCCGTCGCGATCGCCCGGACCGTCGATCCCGCCGTCGTGCGCGCCCACGACACCGTGACCTCGACCATCACCGTCACCAACGCCGGTGACAGCGCGCTTCGAGACGTCGCGGTCGTCGACGAGCGAGCCCCGGACTGCACCAAGTCCCTGGGCCGGCTCGAACCGCAGGCGAAGCACACCTACAGCTGCACCCAAGCCGCCGGTGAAACCGACTTCGACGCCGTCGCGAAAGCCTCCGGCACCGATGCCACGAATCGGCCGGTGACCGCCTCCGCCTCCGCCGGTGTCGACGTCATCCACCCCGCGATCACCGTCACCAACGACGCCACACCCGCGCGCGTCCGCCAAGGCGACACCGTCACGTTCACCCTCGTCGTCGCGAACACCGGTGATGTCCCGCTGACCGATGTGTCCCTTGTGGACAACCGGACTCCGGCGTGCGCTCAGTCCATCGGCACCCTCCTTCCCGGCGCCCGTCAGCGCCACTCCTGCAAGGTAGACGCCGGCACCGACAATTTCGTGAGCTCCGCCACCGCAACTGGCACCGATCCGGTGAAACGCCAGGTCAGTGCCACCGACGATGCGGCCTACACCGTCCTGCATCCCGCCCTCGAGCTCACCCAGGACGTCCACGGCGGCCCGTTCCGCTCCGGCGACACCGTCACCTCCACCCTCACCGTCGCCAACACCGGCGACGTCCCGCTGACCGCCGTCGCCGTTCGACGCGAGTCCTGCGCCAAGACCTTCGACCAGCTTGAAGCCGGTGCCGTGCAGAAGTTCGACTGCGCCATGACCGCTCCGGCTGACGACGTCATCAGCACCGCGAAGGCGACGGCGGACGCCCCGGTCGGCCCACCGCTCACGGCAACGGAAACCGACAAGATCGACGTCATCCACCCGGCCGTGCAGCTCACGATCGACGCGACGCCCAAGATGGTCCGCGCAGGCGACGAAGTCACCTTCACCGTCACCGCGCGCAACACCGGGGACGTCCCGTTGACCTCAGTGTCCATTGTGGATAAACAAACGACCTGTGCGACCAAGTTCGACACCCTGGCCGCCGGAGCGGCGAAGACCTACACCTGCACCCGCAAAGCGCTCGGTGACGACTTCGAGCAAGCCGTCGAGATCACCGGAATTGACCCGAGTGGTCGCACGGTGCAATCAGCCGGTGACGCAAAAGTCGACGTCGTCCACCCCGCGATCGCGGTCATGAATGACGCGGCACCCTACGAAGTCCACGCCGGCGACACCGTCACGTTTTCGATCCTGGTCAAGAACACCGGTGACGTCCCGCTCGCCGACGTGAGCGTCGTCGACGACCACACGTCGTCGTGCGCGCGCACCGCGAGCGAACTGGCCGCGGACGCCGAAATTTCGTACACCTGCACAACGACGGCGGGGAAAGTTGGCTTCACAGGCAAAGCAACCGCCACCGGTCAAGACCCGACCCGGCGTTCGGTGACAGCAACCGGCGAAGCGGCGTTCGTCGTCCGAGTGAGCTGAACGGAGTAACGCGGAAGCGTCCGATTGCCTCGAAATCCGTGCCTGTCGCCGACGGGAAATGTGACCAGTGCGTTCGTAGGGTTCTCGCTGTAATTGTTCCGTGATACGTTCCTGCGCCGTGTCCCCCATTGGTGAACGTGCTCACGTGGTGATGGTGTCACTCAGTGTGCTGCTCGGCGTTTTTTCTGCCGCCGCAGGCACCTGGATGGCCACCGCCGAAGGAAACACGTCCGAGCTCGGCGCCGCGGCGCTGGTCCTGCCGAACGCGCCCGCCGGCGCCGGCAGCGGCAGTGGAACCGACCTCTCCGGCGGTCAGGTCCAGACCACCACCCCCGGTCAGCCCGCCGCACCCAAGACCTCGGCCCCCGCCCCGACGGCGTCCAGTGCGGCACCCGCACCGACCGAGACGTCCGCGACCCCGCAGCCGTCGACGTCCGACGCCCCGCCGCCGAGCACCAAGGCCGCCGCCCGGGTCGCGCCTTCGGTCGCCGCCCAGGTCATCACGCTGGTCAACGACGAGCGCGCCAAGGCAGGCTGCGCCCCGCTGACCGAAGAATCGCACGTCACGAAGGCCGCGCAGGACTTCAGCGACCAGATGTCGGCCGAGAACTTCTTCTCCCACACCAGCCCGGACGGCACGACGTTCGACCAGCGCATCAAGCAGGCCGGCTACTCGAAGCCGGGTGCGGAGAACATCGCGCGCGGGCAGACTTCCGCGGCGCAGGTCATGGACTCCTGGATGAACTCCGAAGGCCACCGCGCCAACATCCTGAACTGCACGCTCAAGCAGATCGGCGTCGGTGTCACCACCGCGGGCTGGTACTGGGTCCAGGACTTCGGGTACTGAAAACTACTGGCTCTTGCTCCACCGCTCGGCGATGTCGCCGTAGCGCGCCAGCACGTTCGCCCGCAGCTCCGGATCCGACCGCGGCACCGGCTCGATGAACACCTCGGTGACGTCGTGGAACCCCTCCGTCAGCTCCGACGCGAGCCGGACGCAGGCGCGTTCGAGGTCCGCGGCGCCGAGCGAGTCGTCGAAGTCCACGCGCGTGCAGACCAGCACCTGGTCGGTGCCCATCAGCATGGTCTGGAGGTCGACGACGGCTTCGATCTCCGGCGCGTTGTTCAGGTGGTCGCGGATGCCGCGGACCAGCGTCGGGTCGGCCTGGCGCCCGACGAGCAGGCCGCGGTTGGTGCGGCCGAGCAGGTAGGCGACGCAGGCGAGCAGCAGGCCGATGGCGATCGACGCGATGCCGTCCCAGACCTCGGAGCCGGTGAGCTGGTGCAGGCCGATGCCGCCGAACGCGAGCAGCAGGCCGATCAGGGCGGCCGAGTCCTCGAACAGCACGGTCTTCGGCGTCGGGTCGTCGATGAGCCGGAGGTACGTCCACAGCGAGCGGTTCTCGGCCTTCGACTCCCGGACGACCTGGCGCACCGCCTGCAGCCACGACGTGCCTTCGAGCAGGAAAGCCACGGCGAGGACGATGTAGTTGAGCAACGACGTGCTCTGCGCCTCACCGTGTCCGAGCAGCGTCGAGACGCCCTCGTAGAGCGCGAACATCGCGCCCGAAGCGAAGATCGAGACGGCCGCGAGCAGCGACCAGAAGTACCGCTCCTTGCCGTAGCCGAAGGGGTGCACGCGGTCAGCTGGGCGCTCCGAGCGCTTCAACGCTGTCAGCAGCAGGACCTCGGTGATCGTGTCGGCCACCGAGTGCGCGGCTTCGGACAGCATCGCGCCCGAGCCGGTGATGATGCCCGCGACCAGTTTCATGATGGCGATCGCCAGGTTCACCCCGCCGGCGAGCAGGACGGTCAGGGTGCTTTCGCCGCCGGAGTTCTCCGATTCCTTGCTCACCTGGTGAGCGTAATGCTCAGAGGCGGCGCAGGCCGTGCAGAACGCGTTCCATGAGCGCCATCGCGGGACGGCCGTCGGTGCCGGTCCGGCTGTCGTGGATGGTGACCAGGCCCTGCTCGGCCATGTCGTCCAGCAGGACGCGCACGACGCCGAGCGGCACACTCAGGGTGGCCGCGACCTCGGCGACCGAACGCGGGTGCAGGCACAGCGAATGCACCGAGCGGAACTCACCGGTCAGCCGGGCGCCGTCCCACTGCGCCCCGGCGCGCGTCGAGACCATCGCTTCGATCGCGAGGTGCCGCCGCGACTGCGTCCGGCCGCGCGTGAGGACGTACGGACGCACGAGGGTGCGCTGGACGGGCACGTAGTCCGAGGTGGGCCGGCGGTCTTCCGGTCGGGATTGGAGAGCGTGTCGCCCGGTCGTGGTGGTCCGCCGGTCGTCGGCCATCCGTGCCGCCCCCTGTTTCCGTGATCGTCGAAGGTGCCTCGCTGGCAACGGCGGCGGCGAGGAAAGGCCAGGATACGCCGCTTGTCCAGGGTTCAGGAGATCGTTTCTCGTTAACCTGATGGGCCATTTCGGTGATTATCATGAACATTTTTCAAGAAAACGATTACCGTCACGAAGTCCCAGCTAGCGGGCCTGCGGGACAGGACAAAGTTGTGACAACGGGTAGTGGAATGGCTACGATTTCACCGATCTTCCGATCACGAAAAACGGCCCCGGTCAGGCGTTCTGACCGGGGCCGTGCGTTCTCGGGAAATGTGTCACTCTTCGGCGAGTGACGGCGCTCCGAGTGCGATCGGCTTCGGTTCCGGCTTGCGCTTGACCGACTCCAGCAGCATCTGCGCGACGTCGACGATCTCGACCTTCTCACTCGCGGTGCCGTCGCTCTGGCGCGCGGTCAGGCCGTCGTTCAGCATCACCTTGCAGAACGGGCAGCCGGTGGCGATCTTCGACGGCGCGGTGCCGAGTGCCTCGTCGACGCGCTCGACGTTGATCCGCTTGCCGATCTTCTCTTCCATCCACATCCGCGCGCCGCCCGCGCCGCAGCACATCGACTTGTCGCCGTGCCGCGGCATCTCGCGCAGCCGTGCGCCGGTCGCGCCGACCAGCTCGCGCGGCGCCTCGTACACCTTGTTGTGGCGGCCGAGGTAGCACGGGTCGTGGTAGGTGACGTCCTCGGCGACCGGTGCCACCGGCACCAGCTGCTTCTCCCGCACCAGGCGGTTCAGCAGCTGCGTGTGGTGCACGACGTCGAACTGGCCGCCCAGCTCCGGGTACTCGTTGGCGAGGGTGTTGAAGCAGTGCGCGCAGGTCACGACGACCTTGCGGGTCTTGCGTTCACGGCCCTCGAACACCGAGTTCAGGATCTCGACGTTCTGCTGCGCCAGCATCTGGAACAGGAACTCGTTGCCGGCCCGGCGGGCCGGGTCGCCGGTGCAGGACTCTTCCGAGCCGAGCACCTTGTACTTCACGTCGGCCATGTGCAGCAGTTCGGCGACCGCACGCGTCGTCTTCTTCGCGCGGTCCTCGAACGCCCCGGCGCAGCCGACCCAGAACAGGTATTCGGCGTCGCCCATGTCGCCGTCGAACACTGGCACCTCGAAGTCCAGGTCCTCGGTCCAGGCCAGCCGGTCCTTGGCGTTCTGGCCCCACGGGTTGCCCTTGTTCTCCAGGTTCTTGAACATGCCGTTCAGCTCGCTGGGGAACGACGACTCGATCATCACCTGGTAGCGGCGCATGTCGACGATGTGGTCGACGTGCTCGATGTCGACCGGGCACTGCTCGACGCAGGCACCGCAGCTGGTGCAGGACCACAGGACGTCGGGGTCGATGACGCCGCCGTCATCGCCGATCAAGGCTTTTTGCGACTCGGCGATGGCCAGGACGTCGATCCCGGCATACATGTTCTCGCCGGACAAACCGACCTCGTCGCCCGCCATGTCCCGCTTGCCGCCGGCCAGCAGGTACGGCGCCTTCGCGTAGGCGTGGTCACGCAGCTGCGTGATGACCAGCTTCGGCGACAGCGGCTTGCCGGTGTTCCACGCGGGGCACTGCTCCTGGCAGCGGCCGCACTCGGTGCACGTCGAGAAGTCCAGCCAGCCCTTCCAGCTGAAGTCCTCGATCTTGCCGACGCCGAAGGTGTCCTCGTCGGGGTCGGCTTCCTCGAGGTCGAGGACCTTGCCGCCGCTCATCATCGGCTTGAGCGCGCCCAGCGCGACGCCGCCGTCGGCCTCGCGCTTGAAGTAGATGTTGAAGAAGGCGCTGAAGCGGTGCCACGCGATGCCCATGGTCATGGTGCGCGCGACGACGATCAGCCAGACGGTGGCGCTCATCAGCTTGACGAACGCGAGGACCGTGACCAGGTTCGGGCTGGCCGGCAGCAGCTCGCCGATCGGGTTCGAGACGAAGGCGGCCCAGGTCGGCGTCTCGTGCGCGCCCAGGGCGGCCTTCGCGGCCCGCACTCCGATGATGCCGATGCCCTCGATCAGGACGACGGCCTCGATGAAGTACGCCCACTTGAAGTTGGAGCCCTGGAAGCGGCTCTGGCGGTCGGCGCGGCGCGGGTGGTTGCGCTGCCGGATCGCCATCAGGACCAGGATGCCGACGATCGTGCCGACCCCGAGCAGCTCCATGAGCAGCTGGAACGGCGGGAAGTCGTCGAGGATCGGCCAGCCCCAGGTCGGGACGAAGACCTCGCCGTAAGCCTCGAACAGGGCGAGCGAGCCGAGCAGGAAGCCCCACATCACCAGCCAGTGGGCCGGGCCGACGCTGCGCTTGCGGTTCATCCGCGTGTGCGCGGCGAACTCCTTGATCAGCGTCTTCATTCGGGGCATGAACGGCCCGTTGCGCGTCGAGTCGGGCTGCCCGAGGCGGATCACCCGCACGAAACGGGCGATCGTCGCGGCGAACATGCCCCAGGCGACGAGGCCGAGCACGACGGAGAGCCCGCCGAGCGTCAGTTGCAGAGCGCCCATCGTTCGGGTGCCTTTCGTCCGGTTCAAAACTGTGGTGGTGCCGGGAGACTAACCGTCCTTACTGATGAGTAACCCGTTGAGGCGCCCTAAGTCCCACCGATGTGGTGTACGTCGCTCTTTGTTTCGGGACGATCGTTCAGGTAGTTTTCACCCTATGGTGAAGCTGCAAGTGGACGGCCGGAAGGCGCGCGGCGAGAAGCGGCGCACCGAGCTCATCGAGGCCACCCTGCGGATCATCGAGCGGGACGGCGTCGCGGGCGTCACCCACCGGACCGTCGCGGCCGAGGCCGGCGTGCCGACGACGTCCACCACCTACCACTTCTCGTCACTGGACGACCTGCTGGTCGCGACGCTCATCTCGTGCGCCCGCGACATGGCGACCGAGGTCTACTGGATGATCGACCGGGCGCGCTCCCGCGGGTCCCGCGGCGCCGAGGAGGTCGCGGCCCTGCTCGCCGAGGCACTCGGTCCGCGGCGCGGGCGCACGATGGCGGAGTACGAGCTGTACCTGCTGGCCGCGCGGAAACCCGAGCTGCGCCCGGCCGCGCGGCGCTGGCTGGACGTCCTGACGTCGATGGTCCGTCACGACGACGAAGTGGCGTTCCGGGTCTTCCTCGCGGGCATCGACGGCCTGCTCATCCAGGGCCTGATCGACGACGGGCCGCCGTCGGCCGACGAGCTGCGGCCGGTGGTGGACTACCTGCTGAAACCGCGTTGACCGGCCGGTTAGCGTCGAGACATGCGGATCTTCGGTGACTTCGAGCTCGACGACGACCGGGCGCGGCTGGACCTCGACGTGGTGTGGAAGTTCCTGTCCACCGAGGCCTACTGGGGCCGCTGGCGCACGCGTGAGCAGGTCGAAGCCGCCATCGACGGCTCGTGGCGGGTCGTCGGCGCCTACCGCGGCGGCTCGATGGCCGGGTTCGCCCGGGCGTTCTCCGACGGCGTCTCGTCCGCCTACCTCGCCGACGTCTTCGTCGTCGACTCGGCCCGCGGCAGCGGCCTCGGCAAGGAGATCGTGCGCGAAATGATCGACAACGGTCCCGGCGCCCGGTTCCGGTGGATGCTCCACACCGCCGACGCGCACGGGCTGTACCGGCAGTTCGGCTTCGCCGAGCACACCAAGGGGCACTACCTGGAGCGCGAGGGGCCCAACGCGGCGAACTTCGTGAAGTGACGCCGCGCCGGGCCCGTCATGGGGAACTCAGCCCTTGTTCTCGTACACCGGCGTGATCACCGCGCGGGCCAGTGTGTGGCCGAACATGTTGAAGCCGAGGAACGCCGGCGTCGCGTCCGCCGGCACCTCCAGCTTGTCCAGGTCGAGCGCGTGCACCGCGAAGTAGTAGCGGTGCGGGCCGTGCCCGGGCGGGGGCGCCGCGCCGAGGAACTGCTTGACGCCGCCGTCGCCCTTCAGCGTCACCGCGCCTTCGGGGAGGCCGGAGCCGTCTCCCGCGCCGGACGCCAGCTCCGTCACCGAAACCGGGATGTTGAACACCGCCCAGTGCCAGAATCCGCTGCCGGTCGGGGCGTCCGGGTCGTAGCAGGTGATCGCGAAGCTCTTCGTCTCCGCCGGGAAGCCCTCCCACGCCAGGTGCGGCGAACGGTCCTCGCCGCTGGCGCCGAAGATGCCGGACAAGTGGGGCGTGGCCAGGGTTTCGCCGTCGGCGACGTCGTTGCTGCGGAGGGTGAAGGACGGCACGTCGGACAGGGATTCGTACGGGCCGGGTGCTTGCGGCATGGATCCTCCTGATCACGGAACTGGAGACTGCGCCAGGTTAGGCCCCGGGCAGCGCCCCCGCGCCTCAGGGAGGGATCTCAGGGTCTTTCGGGGGGTTACCCCCATGTACTGCCCGTTCACGTCGTCATAACGTTTCTCACGCAGAGGAAACAACACTGAGGGGACCAACGACCATGGCGCGCCCGCTTCTCGCACTGGGTGGCATCGTCCTGATCGGCGTCGGCCTGGCGACCGCGCTCGGGTGGGGCTGGGGTTCGGACTTCGGGAACACCGACACCCTTTCGCAGACCATTCGCAGCGTGAAGCTGGAGGGCGACTCGGGGTCGGTGAAGATCCGCACCGGCTCCGGGCCGTCGACCGTGCACCAGGAAGTCAGCTACCACTGGCGGAACAAGCCGGAGGGGCCCTTCTACCGCGTCGACGGCGACCAGCTGGTGCTCGGCTCGTGCGAGACGAACTGCACGGTCGACTTCGAGGTCGTCGTGCCCGCGGGGGTACCCGTCACGGGGAGCGTCGACTCCGGTGGGCTGGACATCGCCGGGGTGTCGAGTGTGGACGTTCACGCCGATTCCGGGCATGCCAGCGTCGAGGACGTCCCGGGCGCGGTGAAGCTGACCCTGGACAGCGGCTCGATCGACCTGCGGGACGTCGGCGAGGTCCAGCTGCGGAGCGACTCCGGCAGCATCACCGGGCGCGACGTGCGCGGGCCGGTCGACGTGACGTCCTCCAGTGGCAGCGTCGACTTCACGCTGGCCCAAGCGAACAACGTGACGGTGCACGCCGACAGCGGCAGCATCGAACTGGCCGTACCGGGTGGGCCGTACCGCGTCGAGGGCAACAGCGACAGCGGTCACCGCGACTTCGGCGTCCCGACCGACAGTTCGGCCCAGCACGTGCTGGACCTGACGACCGAAAGCGGCAGCGTCACAGTCCGCGCGGCCTGACTTTTCTCTTACTGTGCCGTTCAGTACCAATCCGACCACAGTCACGGCCGGATGGCTTTCGTGGCAACGGCACGTACCGCTCAAGGGGCCGGCCTACTTTGGTCGGATTGATACTACGGGGGCATTTCCGATGGGCAGGATCGAACGGCGCGTGCTGGTGGCCGCGCTGCTGGGGGCGGTCGCGATGCTCGGGGCCGTGGGCTTCACGCGGGATGCGCCGGCGGAAACGCCGGCGCAGGGGGTGCCGGTTGTCGTGGATTCCCACTATCGAGTGACTTCCTGGGTCGGGACTCCGGCTGAAGTCGTTGTGCAGCAAGGAAACTCGGATTTCTTCTTCTCCTCCTGGACCGCTCGCCACTCCTGAACTGTCGGTGGCCGCTGTTAAGAAGGAAGCACGCCGAAGGCCGGCGTGCAGGGGGAGGAAACACATCATGGACGTGCGCCGGGTCGTCGCGGTCATCGTGGCGGTCGTGGTCATGGGGGCGGTACCGGCCGTCGCCGAAGCGTCGGCTCTGGCGTGGCGCCCGTGCGCCACGCAGCAGGAGCCGTCGGCGGAGTGTGCAACGGTCGACGTGCCGATCGACCGCGCGCGACCCGAGCTCGGGTCGGCGCAGCTGGCGCTGGCCCGGCTGCCTGCACTCGATCCGGGCAGGCGGATCGGCTCGCTGCTGGTGAATCCGGGCGGGCCGGGCGGCTCCGGCGTCGGGTTCACGCAGTTCGGCGGGCTGGCCTCGCCGGATCTCGCGCAGCTGCGGCAGCGGTTCGACGTCGTGGGGTTCGACCCACGCGGCGACTGGTACAGCACGCCACGCATCACGTGTGACGCGGCGACGCTGTTCGACCCGGTGCTGGACCGGTTCCCGGCGACGAGGGCGGGGTTCGACGCGCTGGTCGCGCACAACCGGAAGGCGGGCGCGGACTGCGTGGCCCGGACCGGGCCCCTGCTGGCGAACTCGGACACGCAGAGCGCGGCCGAGGACATCGAGACGATCCGGGTGGCGCTCGGCGAGCCGAAGATCTCGTGGCTGGGCCTCTCCTACGGCACCGAGCTGGGCGCGGTCTACGCGTCGAAGCACCCTGGCCGGGTGCGGGCGATGGTGCTCGACGGCGCGATCGACCACGCGCGGCCGATGAACCAGGCGATCCTCGAGGAGGCCGCGGCCACCGAGGACGCGCTGGTCCGGTTCGCGGACTGGTGCCGCGCCTCGGCCGGCTGCGCCCTGCACGGCCAGGACGTCCTCCGCTTCTACGACGACGTCGTCGCCAGGGCAGCCCGCGGCGGGATCTGGGCGAGCGACCTCAAGCGGCCCGCGACGGCCGACGAGGTCTCGGCGGGTGTGTACGGCCACCTCTACCTCCGGGGCGACTGGCCGGCGCTGGGCAAGGACCTGGCCGCGGCCGGTGGGGAGTTCCCGGACGCGCGCGGGCTGACCGAGCGGGACCAGTTCCTGTCCCCGATCTACGGGGCCTACCGGGCGATCGGCTGCCACGACTTCCCGTCGCCGTTCACCGGGCCGGCGGAGCTGGCCCGGACGGCCCGTCTGGTGCGTGCGGCGGCCCCGCACAGCTGGCGGTACTCGGAGTACTGGGACTTCGCCAGCGGGTGCACGGGCTGGCCGGTCCCGGCGAAGAACCCACCCCAGCCGCATCCGGTCCACGGTGCCCCGCCGATCCTGGTCGTAGGGGGCGCCCACGACCCGGCCACTCCGCTGGCCTGGGCGCGCGGCCTGACGGCGAGCATCGACGGCGCGGCGCTGCTGACCCGCACCGACGACGGCCACACGGGGCTGTTCAACTCGGCCTGCACCCGGGCGGCCGAGGTGGCGTACCTGGTGAACCGAGTCGTGCCTGGTCGCGGCGCGGTCTGCCGGTGAGCCGGCCGTCCGGTGAGCGGCGTCACAGCCGATCCGCGGGTACTCACTCGCCGGACCCGGGAACAAGAACCCGGATCGCCTCGTTAGGCTGGGTACAGAGGTTGAGCGCAGTCGACTCAAGTCCAGCTTGACGGAGTGCGCGAAGGCCCGATAAAACTTGCCAGAGCCTCGCTCAAGGTGAGGACGAACGTGCAGGTCACGAACATAGCAGCCGTAAACAGGAGGAAGCACCATGGCGCGAGCGGTCGGCATCGACCTCGGCACGACCAACTCGGTCGTCGCCGTCCTTGAGGGCGGCGAGCCGACGGTCATCGCCAACTCGGAAGGCTCCCGGACCACCCCTTCGATCGTCGCCTTCGCCAAGAACGGTGAAGTGCTGACCGGCCAGCCGGCGAAGAACCAGGCCGTCACGAACGTCGACCGGACGATCCGGTCCGTGAAGCGGCACATCGGCACCGACTGGAAGACCGAGATCGACGGGAAGAACTACACCTCCCAGGAAATCAGCGCGCGCGTGCTGATGAAGCTCAAGCGCGACGCCGAGGCGTACCTGGGCGAGACGATCACCGACGCGGTCATCACCGTCCCGGCGTACTTCGAGGACGCCCAGCGGCAGGCCACCAAGGAGGCCGGGCAGATCGCCGGCCTGAACGTGCTCCGCATCGTCAACGAGCCGACCGCCGCCGCGCTGGCGTACGGCCTGGACAAGGGCGAGAAGGAACAGACCATCCTGGTCTTCGACCTCGGTGGTGGCACCTTCGACGTGTCGCTGCTGGAGATCGGCGAGGGCGTCGTCGAGGTCCGCGCCACCTCCGGTGACAACCACCTCGGTGGTGACGACTGGGACGAGCGCATCGTCAAGTGGCTGGTCGACAAGTTCAAGGCCACGAACGGCATCGACCTGACCAAGGACAAGATGGCGCTGCAGCGCATCCGCGAGGCGTCGGAGAAGGCCAAGATCGAGCTGTCCAGCTCGAACTCGGCCAGCATCAACCTGCCGTACATCACCGTGGACGCGGACAAGAACCCGCTGTTCCTCGACGAGCAGCTGTCGCGTGCCGAGTTCCAGAAGATCACCTCGGACCTGCTCGAGCGCACCCGCAACCCGTTCAACAACGTCATCCGGGACGCGGGCATCGCCGTCGGCGACATCGACCACGTCGTGCTCGTCGGTGGTTCCACCCGCATGCCGGCCGTGTCCGAGCTGGTCAAGGAGCTGACCGGCGGCCGCGAGCCGAACAAGGGCGTGAACCCGGACGAGGTCGTCGCGGTCGGCGCGGCGCTGCAGGCCGGCGTGCTGAAGGGCGAGGTCAAGGACGTCCTGCTGCTGGACGTGACCCCGCTGTCGCTGGGCATCGAGACCAAGGGTGGCGTGTTCACCAAGCTCATCGAGCGCAACACCACGATCCCGACCAAGCGCTCGGAGATCTTCTCCACCGCGGACGACAACCAGCCGTCGGTGCAGATCCAGGTGTTCCAGGGTGAGCGCGAGATCGCCGCGCACAACAAGAAGCTCGGCATGTTCGAGCTGACCGGTCTCCCGCCCGCCCCGCGTGGCGTGCCGCAGATCGAGGTCACCTTCGACATCGACGCGAACGGCATCGTGCACGTCCTGGCCAAGGACCTCGGCACGAACAAGGAGCAGTCGATGACGATCACCGGTGGCTCCGCGCTGCCGAAGGACGACATCGAGCGCATGGTCAAGGACGCCGAGGCGCACGCCGAGGAAGACAAGACCCGGCGCGAAGAGGCCGAGACCCGCAACCAGGCGGAGACGCTGGTCTACCAGACCGAGAAGTTCCTCAAGGACAACGACGACAAGCTGCCCGAGGACCTCAAGGGCAAGGTCAAGTCCGCGATCGACGAGTCGAACGAGGCGCTCAAGGGCACCGACTCGACCAAGATCCGCGAGTCGATCGAGAAGCTGAACGCCGCTTCGCAGGAGCTGGGCACCGCCCTCTACGCCAACGCGAACGCCGACGCGGCGGCCGGTGCGGCCGGTGGCGCGGGTGCGGGGGCGACCGGGGACGCCGGTGCGGCCGGCGGCCAGGCCAAGGCCGATGACGTGGTGGACGCCGAGATCGTCGAAGAGGACGAGAAGAAGTGACCCACAGCTACGACGAATCCGAGAACCAGGGCCGAGGCCCCGAGGAGCCGGTGGTCGTGCGGGATCGGCGGCGGGTGGACCCCCAGACCGGGCAGGTCCGCCCGCCCGGTCCGGCCCACGCCGCCCCGGAGCCGGAGGAAGCGCCCGTGGAGCACGCGGGCCCCTCGCTGGGCGAGACCATCGTGGACGACTCGGTGTCGGTCGTCTCCGACGTGGAGAAGGAGCTGGCCGAGCGCACCGCCGACCTCCAGCGCCTGCAGGCCGAGTACGCCAACTACCGCAAGCGGGTCGAGCGTGACCGCGAGGCGGTCGTGATCGGCGCGAAGGCGACCGTGGTGAACGACCTGCTGCCGCTGCTCGACGACCTCGAGCGGGCCGAGCAGCACGGTGACCTCACCGGCGCGTTCAAGGCCGTCGGCGACAAGCTGATCAGCGGCCTGCAGCGCGCGGGCCTCGAGTCGTTCGGTGCCGAGGGCGAGCCCTTCGACCCGAGCGTGCACGAGGCCGTGCAGCACAGCACCTCGCCGGACGTGGCGGGTCCGACGGTCACCGTGGTCATGCGCCGCGGGTACCGCTTCGGGGACCGCGTACTGCGGGCGGCGCTGGTCGGCGTGACCGACCACGAGCCCGGTGCGGCCCCGGGGGACCCGTCCGTCGGTGGCGAGCTGCCACTCGGCGGCGGAGTCGATGAGCAGCAGCAGTAAGAACTATCCGGTTCAAGTGGGAGGAGGCGCCCGATGAGTGCACGGGAATGGATCGGTAAGGATTTCTACCGTGAACTGGGCGTCTCCTCCGACGCCACCGCGGACGAAATCAAGAAGGCCTACCGGAAGCTGGCCAAGGAGAACCACCCGGACGCGAACGCCGGCAACGCGCAGGCGGAGCAGAAGTTCAAGGCGGTCTCCGAGGCCTACGGCGTGCTCTCCGACGCGAGTAAGCGCAAGGAGTACGACGAGGCACGGCGCCTGTTCGGCGGCGGGGGTGGCTTCAACTTCCCCGGCGGTGGTGGCGGTGGCGGCAGCTTCGACGTGGGCGACATCTTCGGCCAGGCCGGTGCCGGCGCGGGTCAGCAGGGCGGCTTCGGCGGGCTTGGCGACATCCTCGGCGGGATCTTCGGCCGCGGCCGGGCCTCGGCGGGCGCGACGGCGAACCGGCCGCAGCGCGGCGCCGACGTCGAGACGGACGTCCGGATCGACTTCACCGAGGCGGTCAAGGGCGCGACCCTGCCGCTGCGGCTGTCGAGCCCGGCGACCTGCGCGACGTGCAGCGGCAACGGCGCCCGGCCGGGGACGTCGCCGCGGACCTGTCCGACCTGTTCGGGGTCGGGGCTGGTCAGCCGCAGCCAGGGCGCCTTCGCGTTCTCGGAGCCGTGCCGCGACTGCCGCGGCCGCGGGACGATCATCGACGACCCGTGCCCCGAGTGCGGCGGCGAGGGCATCAGCACGCGGACGCGGACGCTGACCGTGCGGATCCCGCCGGGCGTCGACGACGACCAGCGCATCCGGCTGGCCGGCCAGGGCGAGCCGGGCCGGGGCGGGGCGCAGGCGGGCGACCTGTACGTCCGGGTGCACGTGGCTCCGCACGCGCTGTTCGGGCGCAAGGGGCTCGACCTGACGATCACCGTGCCGGTGGACTTCACGGAGCTGACGCTCGGCACCACGATCACGGTGCCGACGCTGGAGGCCAAGGTCTCGCTCAAGGTGCCGCCGGGCACCGCGAGCGGACGCGTGCTGCGCGTGCGCGGCAAGGGCATCGCCAAGCGCGACGGTTCGCAAGGTGACCTGCTCGTCACCCTCCAGGCGGCGATTCCCGCCAAACTGGACGATAAGGCGCGCGAGGCACTGCAGGCGTACGCCGAGGCGATGGCCGGGCACGACCCCCGGCCCGAGATCACCGAGCTGCTGCAAGGTAGGTGAGAGTGGTGTTCGGCGGGATTCCCCAGGAAGGGGACGAGGAGACCCCGGTGTTCGTCATCTCGGTGGCGGCCCAGCTCGCCGGGATGCACGCGCAGACGTTGCGCACGTACGACCGGCAGGGCCTGGTGTCACCGGGCCGTACCCCCGGCGGCGGGCGGCGCTACTCGATGCGGGACATCGCGCTGCTGCGCGAGGTTCAGCGCCTGTCGCAGGAGGACGGCGTCAACCTGGCCGGCATCAAGCGCATCATCGAGCTGGAGAACCAGGTCGACGCGCTGCGGGCCCGGATCTCCGAGCTGACGGAGGAACTGACCGCGGCGTACGTGGCGGCGGAACAGGCAACGGCGGCGGCGCACGCGTCCTACCGCCGGGACCTGGTGCCGCTCAACCAGCAGACGGCGCTGGTGGTCTGGCGTCCCAAGCGCCGCTGACCACCAGAGCGCCGCTGGGCACCAGAGCGCCGCTGGGCACCGAAGCGACGAAGGCCTCCCCGGGCGACCGGGGAGGCCTTCGCGCATAAGCGGGACCGCGAGGCGTCCCTCGCGACCCCGCGCCGCGGGTTACGTCTTGACGTTCAGCAACTGCTTCACCTCGGCCGTCCGGGACTCGATCACCCGGCGGGCCAGGTCTCGCGCCTGCGCGTTGACTCCGCCGCCTCCCCCGTTCTCCGTCTGGGCCAGCTCGACCGCTCCTTGCTGCTGTCCGGTCAGGACGTCCAGGAACCGGCGGGTGAACTCGCCGTCCGGGGCCGTCTTCAGGGCTCCCACCAGGTCCGGCGAGGTCGTCTTCAGGCCGCCGTGGCCCGCGTGGGCGTGGGGGTTCAGGTCCACCGCCTCGGGCTGGTTCCAGTCGTGGAGCCAGCGGCGCATGTCGTCGATCTCGGTCTGCTGCGTCACCTCGATCGCCGCCGCCAGCTCCTTGACCTCCGCCGGGAGCGGGCGGGCCGCCGCCAGCCGGACGATCTCGATGCCCTGCCGGTTCTGGGGAATCAGCATCTGCAGGAACATCACGTCGGCCGCGTTGTGCTGCGGGGCGGCCGTCGTCGCGCAACCTGTCAGCAGCAGCGCGACGACGGCCAGGACCACTTTCACTGGCGCTGCCAGAGCGCCGGGGTGTTCGGCGGCTCCCAGCCCGCGATCGCCGTGTGCGGCTGGATGCAGCGGTAGCTCGCGCCGCCGTAGGTCACGACGTCGCCCGCCTTGTACGCCGTGCCCGCCGCCCACGTTCCACCCGTCGGCGGCTTGGTCGTCGGGGGCGGGGTCGTGGTGGGCGGCGGGGTCGTGGTCGGGGGCGGCGTGGTGGTCGGCGGCGGGGTGCCGCCTCCGCCGACCTGGAGGTCGACGCAGCTGTAGAACGCGTTGGCCGTGTCCGCGATGTTCCAGATCGCCAGCACCTTGATCCGGCCCGAATAGCCGGCCAGGTTCACCGTGTGCGACAGCGTCGGCGGCGGCTGCTGGTTGTTGCCGCTGAACACCGCGACCCGGGTGCTGCCGACGTAGTACTCGTAGTTCGACGTCGAGTGCCGGGCGGTGAACACCCAGTTGAACGTCACCGTGCTGCCCACCGACTTGGCCGGCCACGGCTTCGACTCGTCGGTCAGCTCGGCGAACTGCGACAACCCGCCGTTGCAGCTGCGCAGCCCCTTCGGGCCTTCGACGCTCTGCGGTTCGTAGACGATGTTGCCGCAGCCCGACACCTTCCCGGCCGCGCAGTTGGCCTGCCGGCTGGGTGGATCGGACACGTAACCGTGGGCGCTCGCGGAGGTGGCGGGGAGGACGACGACCAGCACCGGCGCGAGCAGGGCTCCGGCAGCGGCCGCGAAGAGCTTTCTTTTCCAGGTCATTTCGGCTCCTCGAAGGGGAACAGCGTTGTTCCGAAGAGGGAGGACGAACGAGCACATCCGGGGAAGATGTGGTCTAGACCATAAGGCGATTCGGGCACAACGGTCAACGAACTACCGCCGTTCGACGAATGCGCTGCTCCGCTCGGCTCAGTGCGAAGGTCGGGACGGCTGCTGCAGGTGTTCGCCGAAGAAGGACGTCACCCGGCGCCACGCGTCTTCGGCCGATTCGTGGTGGTAGGTGAAGCCGACGACCTTGAGCAGCAGGTTCACCGGCGCCACAGTGTCGATCTTGTTGGCGAACCCGTGGCTGGCGTCCGGGTACTCCTTGACGTCGTGGGGGATGTCGCGCTCGGTGAGTGCCGTCTCGAGCTTCGCCGCGGCGCCGCGCAACCCGAAGTCCTTCTTGCCGAAGCTGGCGACGACCGGGCAGGCGTCGTCCAGCACCGACAGGTTCTTCGGCAGCTGCCCGTAGTACGGCGCGGACGCGTCGAACCCGCGTGACGCCGCAACGAGCGCGAAGCCGCCCCCCATGCAGAACCCGGCGATGCCGATCCGGCCCGAGCTGTCCTCGCGCCCGGCCAGGAGCGCGCGGGCCGCCTCGATGTCGTCGAAGCTGCGGCCGCGGTTCGCGAACATGTCCGAGAACACCCGGCGGACGCAGCGGCGCATGCCCCCACGCGAATACAGGTCCGGGCTGAGCGCGAGATACCCCTCGCGGGCGAAGCGGTCGGTGATGTTCTTCGTGTCCTGGCTCAGCCCGAACGCGTCGTGGATCAGCACCACGCCCGGGTGGGGTCCCGCGCCGGCGGGTTCCGCCAGGTAGCCGCCGATCGTGCCGTCCGGAACCGGAATAGTCATCTCCATATCGGCGAAGATAGCGAGAAAACCTCAGTCCAGGGTGAAGGGGTCGTAGGATATTCGTTCCAGCTCGATCCCCCTGGCCAGCAGCTTGGCGACGGTCGCCTGGATCATCTGCGGCGATCCGGACACGAGGACGTCGTGGTTCCGCCACGTGCCGCGCTGGGTGACGGCGTGGGCGAGCGTGCCGCGGTCGCCGCCGGCCAGTGCGCCCTCCTCGGTGACCGGGGTGACCGTCAGCCACTTCGACGTCGCGGCCAGCCGGCGCAGCTCGGCCAGCGCGTACAGGTCATCCGGCCGGCGGCCGCCGAAGAACAGGTGCACGGGCGGGTTCCGCTTCCAGCGTGAAAGGTCGTCGAGGATCGCCAGCAGCGGCGTGATCCCGGTGCCGCCGCCGATCAGCAGCAGCCGTCGTTTCGTGGACGTCGGGCGCACGTTCAGCACGCCCATCGACGGCCCGAGGCGCCAGACGTCGCCCGGTTTCGTGTGGTTGACGATGCTCCCGCTGACCCAGCCGCCGGGCACCGCGCGCACGTGGAAGCTCAGCTGACCGTCGCCGCGGGGTGCGTTCGCCGGCGAAAGGTACCGCCAGAACCGCGGCCGCTGTGGCACTTCGACGCTGACGTACCCGCCGGCGCGGTAGGGCAGCAGTCCCTCCGTGCGCACCTTCACCAGCGCGACGTCGCGGCTGAGCTTCCGGTGCTCCAGCACGGTCGCCGACCACGCCGCCGGCCCCGTCTCGGACTGGGCGGCTTCGCGCATCGTCTTGGCGATGAGCCCGTAGGCCGAAGTCCACGCCGATTCGACCTGGGGGGTCCACTTCTCCTTGAGGAACCGTTTGAGCGCGGCGATCAGCGCCACGCCCACGGCGTCGTAGTGGCGGGAGACGACGGCGAACTTGCGGTGGTCGCGGCCGAGCTGGCCGAGGAAGGTGACCAGCTCGTCGGGCCGGTCGACCATCTGCACCACGTACACCAGTGCGCGCAGCAGCCTGCTCCGCTGCGTCGTCATGGTGACCGGGAAAAGATCCCGGCAATCGGGGGCGACCACGAACAACGCACCGTAGAAGTACTGCGCCAGTTCATCTGCTTTCGGTTCGACCTCCGCAAAACTCTCACGAATCAACCGGGCCATCTCTCGACCTTCCACGGCCGAAACAGGAAGCGTCTCGGGCACGGTGGAGATCTTCACGGATTCAGCATTCATCGGGAACGGCATTCTCCAGTCGTGCAAAGGCTTTCGCGCCGTGCATGCGGCGTCGCTGTGGCGGTGCCGCCCCCGAGGGTTCCCGACTGTAGGCGAATTCCCGTGCAGATGCGCGTGATTACGCGCCTTCCCGCTCGAACGGAGCAATTCAAGTACGCCCGGTTAGCCCCGTCTGTCGCAGCGTAAAAATGATCACGATGCCGGATTCATCCGTTACCGGCTGCCGATTTCCGAACCATAACGAATCATTCACCGGACGGCGGATTGCCGACCGCCCGGTGACGGCTAGTCGATCGTGAACGGGTCGTACTGGATCTGGTCCAGCGCGCTGCCCGCGACCAGCATGCGCGACACCGTCGCGCGGATCATCGCCGGTGAGCCGGACACCAGGATGTGGTGGCCGGGCCAGGAACCGTACCGGGTGACGGCCTCGGCCAGCGTCCCCTGCTCGAACCCCGGGACGTCGCCGCCGCGCTCCACGACCGGCGTGACGGTCAGCCAGGGGTTCGTCGCGGCGAGCGCGCGCAGCTCTTCGAGGTCGTAGAGGTCCTCGCGGGCCGGGCCGCCGTAGAACAGGTGGGTCTTCGGGTTCTCGCCCCACAGCGCGAGGTGGTCGAGGATCGACCGCAGCGGCGCGATGCCCGTCCCGCCGGCGACCATCAGCACGGCCCGCGACGCCTCCCGGTCGACCGTCATCCGGCCCAGCGGCGGGCCGAGCCGCCAGACGTCCCCGGGCTGGGTGTGGCTGACGACGGCGCGGGAGACCCAGCCGCCGTCGATCGCGCGGACGTGGAACTCGATGCCGCCGTCCTCGCGAGGCGCGTTGGCCGGCGAGAAGTAGCGCCACAACCGTGGCCGCTGCGGCACTTCGACGCTCACGTACTGGCCGGGGTGGTAGGGGAGGGGCCGGTCGGGCATCAGCCGCACCAGGGCGAGGTCCCAGGTCAGCCGCCGGTGCTCGACCACGGTGGCCGACCACGACGGCGGGTTCGTGTCGGCCGCGGCGGCGTCCTGCATGGCCCGCGCGGCGATGGTGAACGCCTCGGCCCACGCGCGCTCGACCTCCGGCGTCCACGCCGGGCCGAGGTGGTTCTTGAGCGACGCCAGCAGCGCGGTGCCGACCGCTTCGTAGTGCCGGGGCACCACGCCGAACTTGCGGTGGTCGCGGCCCAGCTGGCGCAGGAACGGCGCGAGGTCGTCGGGCCGGTCGACCATCTGCACGATGTGCACCAGCGCGCGCACCAGCCTGCCGCGCTGGATCTCCATGTTGATCGGGAAGAAGTCGCGTGTGGTCGGGGCGAGGGTGAACAGCATCCCGTAGAAGAACTGCGAGATCTCCGCGATGTACGGCTCGGACCTGGCCCAGCTGTCCCGGATGAGCCGGACCATCGCGGTCACGGCCGCGGGGGCTTCGCGCGGGGCCGAGGACCTGGGGAGCGGGCTGACGGAATCGGCTGTCATGAGGGGTTGTTCACGGGTCGGGGACCGCCAACGGGGTCCTTCGCCACTGCTGCCACCTCGTCACTCAACGTCACTCGCCGGGGCCGCGCGCGCGGTCCGTCCGCAGGGTAGCGGCCGGGCGCCCTTTTGCCCGCATTGTTGCTCCGACCGGGTGTATTACGCCCGGTCAGGCGTGGGCGACCTCACCGCTGCGATGGTTGGCCGGAGCAAGCGTCCGGCAATATACTTGTATGGCGCAACCAAGGGAGGTGTCAGGGGTGTCTGCGGGCTTCGACAACACCGACGACGACGTCCGGGTCGAGCTCATGCGGGAGCTGAAGTCCGCTTCCCAGCTCCAGCACGCCTGGATCATGCAAGCCTGGCAGAGCGAGCCGGGGCTGCACCCGGCGGCCGCGATGCTGCTGTCCGACCTGGCGAAGAACGGCGAGACGCGGCCGTCCGAGCTGGCGAAACGCCGGTTCGTCGACCTCTCGGTCGTCAGCAGGCAGATCAGCCAGCTGTCCGCGGCCGGACTGGTCGACCGCCGTCCCGCGCCCGAAGACGGCCGGGCGTCCCTGGTCAGCGTGTCCGAGAAAGGCCGGGCCGAGCTCGCCCGCTGGCGCGCCAGCTACACCGAGTTCATGGAGCAGGCGCTCGGCGGCTGGGACGACGCGCGCGTCACCGACCTCACCGCGCGGCTGGCGGAGATGAACGCCGACCTCCGCCGCGCGCTCGGCAGCGACGCCTGCCTGGCTGACACGAACAAGTGACAGCAGAGGAAAAAGACACACCTGAAGTGTCACTTTCCTCTGCGGAAACTGTCCGTTCGGTCCTGACTTGGGGGCATTCGTCCGGGTTAACGTCGATGGGTGACGCGTGACCGGGTCGCACTGCTGTGCGCGCTGGGAATCGACAACTTCGGCTCAGGTCTGTTTCTCCCGTTGGCACTGGTCTACGTGACGCAGGTGGTCGGTGTGCCGCTGGCCGTGGCCGGCACCGCCGTCACCCTCGGTGCGGTCGGGGGGCTCGTCGTGCCGCCGCTGGCCGGCCGGTTCGTCGACCGGGTCGGGCCGCGCGCCGTGGTGGTCTGCGCCCAGCTGCTGCAGGCCGCGGGCGTGGGGGCGTACCTGATCGCCGACAGCGCGGGCCTGGTGGTGGTCGCGGCCGTCCTGCTCTCCGCCGGGCAGCAGCTCTTCTACAGCTCCCTGTCCGGGCTCATCGCCGACATCGCGGGCGACGGCCCGAAGGACCGGCCGTTCGCCGAGGCGGGGATGGCGCGGGCCGCCTCCTTCGGCATGGGCGGGCTGGCCGCGGGTGCGTTGCTGACGTGGCTCGGGAGCGACGGCTACCGCATCGCACTCGCGGTGGACGCGCTGACGTTCTTCGTGGCCGCGTCGATCCTCGTCTTCTCCGTCCGGCTCGCGCGGCCGCACCGGCCGGTCTGCGAACGGTCGGTGCGCGTGCTGCGTGACCGGCCGTACCTCGCTCTCATCACCTTCAGCGGGCTCTTCGGGCTCTCGCTGGACTTCTTCCTGATCGGCACGCCGGTGTTCGTGCTCGACCGGCTGCACGGCCCGGCCTGGCTGCCGGGTGCCATCCTCGCCCTGCTCACCGTGCTGACCAGCGTCGGCGGCACGCTCGCGCTGCGGCTCACCGCCCGGCTGACGCGGATCGCGGCGATGCGCGTCGGTTCGGCGTTGTTCTCCGCGTGGTGCCTGGTCAGCCTGGGCGTGCTGCTCGTGCCCGCCGCCTGGCAGGTGGCGTACCTGCTGATGTCGACCCTGGTGTTCGCCGCCGGCGACCTGGTCTTCGGACCGAGATCGGGGGCGCTCGCCGAGGCCGCGGCACCTCCGGTCGCCCGCGGACGTTATCTCGCTGCGTACCAGTACGCGTTCACCGTGGCGCAGGTGATCGCGCCCGCCGTGGTGGCCTTGTTCTCGGTCGCCGACTGGTTACCCTGGGTGCTGGTGGGGACGTGTGCCGGTCTCGCCGTGGCCGGGCTCGGCACCCTCGGGTCGCGGTTGCCGGCGAGCGCGGTCGCACCCGGACAGAGTTGAGCGGAACAGACTCAAGTTTTCGTGCGTTAAAGACAGTGACCGGCACGGTCAGGCCGGTCACCAGGACTTCTCGCAGTATCGAGCATGAGGTGAGGGATGGACGCTTTCAACCCGACCACGAAGACCCAGCAGGCGATCTCGTCCGCGGCGCAGGCGGCCACCATGGCCGGCAACCCGCACGTGTCGGCCGCCCATCTGCTGGGCGCCCTGCTGGCGCAGGGTGAGGGGCTGACCGCACCGCTGCTGACCGCGGTCGGGGCCGACCCGGAGGTGGTGCACAAGGAGCTCGAGCCGCTCACCGCGGCGCTGCCGTCCGCGACCGGCGCGACCGTGTCGAGCCCGCAGTTCGACACGTACGCGGTCAAGTCGCTGACGCGCGCCCAGAAGCTCGCCACCCAGCTGGGCGATGAGTACGTCTCGACCGAGCACCTGCTCGTCGGGCTCGCGACCGAGGGCGGCCAGGTCGCCGACCTGCTCAAACGCCACGGCGCGACGCCGGACGCGCTGCAGGAGGCGTTCGCCAAGGTCCGCGGCTCGGCCCGGATCACCAGCGCGGACCCCGAGAGCACGTTCAAGGCGCTCGAAAAGTACGGCGTCGACCTCACCGAGCGCGCCCGCGCCGGCGAGCTCGACCCGGTCATCGGCCGCGACACCGAGATCCGCCGCGTCGTGCAGGTGCTGTCGCGGCGCACGAAGAACAACCCGGTCCTGATCGGCGAGCCGGGCGTCGGCAAGACGGCCATCGTCGAAGGGCTGGCCCAGCGCATCGTCGCCGGTGACGTGCCGGAGTCGCTGCGCGGCAAGCGCGTCGTCGCCCTCGACCTCGGGTCGATGGTGGCCGGCGCCAAGTACCGCGGCGAGTTCGAAGAGCGGCTGAAGGCCGTGCTCAAGGAGATCACCGACTCCGCGGGCGAGGTCGTCACCTTCATCGACGAGCTGCACACCATCGTCGGCGCAGGCGCCACCGGCGAGGGCGCGATGGACGCGGGAAACATGATCAAGCCGATGCTCGCCCGCGGCGAGCTGCGGATGGTCGGCGCGACCACGCTCGACGAGTACCGCCAGCACATCGAGAAGGACGCCGCGCTGGAGCGGCGCTTCCAGCAGGTGCTCGTCGGCGAGCCGTCGCCGGAGGACACCATCGCGATCCTGCGCGGGCTGAAGGAGCGCTACGAGGTGCACCACGGTGTCCGGATCACGGACGCCGCGCTGGTCGCCGCGGCGACGCTGTCCGACCGCTACATCACCGCGCGCTTCCTGCCGGACAAGGCGATCGACCTGGTCGACGAGGCCGCGTCGAAGCTCCGCATGGAGATCGACTCGCGGCCGGTGGAGATCGACGAGGTCGAGCGCGCCGTGCGCCGGCTGGAGATCGAGGAGATGGCGCTCGCCAAGGAGAGCGACGCCGCTTCTCGTGACCGGCTGGCGGCGCTGCGGGCGGAACTGGCGGAGAAGCGCGAGACGCTGACCGCGCTGACCGCGCGCTGGCAGAACGAGAAGGGCTCGATCGAGAAGGTCCGCGAGCTGAAGGAACAGCTCGAGCAGCTGCGCGGAGAGTCGGAGCGCGCCGAGCGCGACGGCGACCTCGGCAAGGCAGCCGAGCTGCGCTACGGCCGGATCCCCGCGCTGGAGAAGGAGTTCGAAGCGGCCACCGCGGCGAGCGAGGCCAGCCAGCAGAACGTGATGCTCAAGGAGGAGGTCGGTGCGGACGACGTCGCGGACGTGGTCAGCGCGTGGACCGGCATCCCGGCCGGACGGCTGCTGGAGGGCGAGACCGGCAAGCTGCTCCGGATGGAGGAGGAGCTGACCCGGCGCGTCATCGGGCAGGCCGAGGCCGTGCAGGTCGTCGCGGACGCGGTCCGCCGCGCCCGGGCCGGCGTCGCCGACCCCGATCGCCCGACCGGCTCGTTCCTGTTCCTCGGCCCCACCGGCGTCGGCAAGACCGAGCTGGCCAAGGCGCTGGCCGAGTTCCTGTTCGACGACGAGCGCGCGATGCAGCGCATCGACATGAGCGAGTACGCCGAGAAGCACTCGGTGGCGCGCCTGGTCGGTGCCCCGCCGGGGTACGTCGGCTACGACCAGGGCGGCCAGCTGACCGAGTCCGTGCGGCGCCGCCCGTACTCGGTGGTGCTGCTCGACGAGGTCGAGAAGGCCCACCCGGACGTCTTCGACGTGCTGCTGCAGGTCCTCGACGACGGGCGGCTGACCGACGGCCAGGGCCGGACGGTGGACTTCCGCAACACCATCCTGATCCTGACGTCGAACCTCGGCTCGCAGGCCATCGCCGACCCGTCGCTCGACGAGCGGCAGCGGCGGGACGCGGTGCTGGACACCGTGCAGCGGCAGTTCAAGCCGGAGTTCCTCAACCGGCTCGACGACATCGTCGTGTTCCACTCGCTCGGCACCGAGCAGCTGACGTCCATTGTGGACATCCAGGTGGCCCGGCTGGCGAAGCGGCTGGACCAGCGGCGGCTGAACCTGGAGGTCACCGACAGTGCCCGCGAGTGGCTCGCGCTCAACGGCTTCGACCCGATCTACGGCGCCCGCCCGCTGCGGCGGCTGATCCAGTCGGCGATCGGCGACAAGCTCGCGAAGGAGCTGCTGTCGGGCGAGATCCGCGACGGCGACACGGTGCGCGTCGACGGCCCGGAGCTGGAGGCCGGCAACGCGCTGACCGTCACCCGCGTCTGACGGTTCGTGAAGGCCACCTTGAGGAAGTTTATCTTCCTGAAGGTGGCCTTCACGGCTGTCCACAGTGGTTCGTGGCGATTTGTCGACCCGGGAAGGCGGAAAATGCTCCGAATGGGCCCGGCGACACGGGTACCGGCGATCATCCCTCCGGTGTAACAGGCGATACCCTGGCGGTCGTGGGTATTCCGGCGTGGATCTGGTTCGTCATCGCGGCCGTCGCCCTGGTGGCGGGGCTGGGGCTGCTCGCGGCCGACCGGGCGAAGGAGGGCTCGCGCAACCGCGAGCGAATGCGCTGGGCACAGTTGCGCGGCTGGCAGTTCGTCGAGGAGGACGAGCGCCTGCCGCAGCAGTGGTCCAACGGCGCGATCGGCTACTTCGGCGCGGACGCGGCCGTGAACGTGGTCGCGGGTTCGACCTTCACCTCCGACGGCCGCCGCCCGGTGTTCATCTTCGACATCGAGACCGAGGGCCAGATCCCCGCGGTCGTGGTCGCGGTGCGCTGCAACAAGAAGCACCGCATCCCGATCGAGATGTGGCTGTCCAGCGTCCCCTTCCAGCGCGCGGACATGCCCGAGTTGCTCGGCCCGATCGGAGCGCGCTACGCCTTCGCGGACGACGCGGACGGCGCCCGCGTGGTGATCACGCAGGAGCTGGTCGACGCGGCGGACCAGCTGGGCGGCGACGTCGGCGTGGCCTGGCTCGAGAACGAGTGGGTCCTGGCCAGCGTGGTCCCGACGGCCGGCCCGTCGCGGCTGGAGCGGCTCCTGCGCGACCTGGGCGAGATCGCGGACATCGTCGACCCGTTCGACGAGGACTACGACGCGGGCCGCCACCAGGCGAGCGCTCCGGTCCCGTCCGAGGCCACCGCTCCGGGCACCCCGGCAGCGGGGACACCGGTCCAGCAGCCGCCCGCGGACGCGGAACCGAAGCCGAGCGAGAGCTAGAAGCCGAGCAGCCGCTGGTCGAGCACGCTGAGCGACGCCGACCGGTCGAGCGTCCCGCGTACCGACGTCGTGCTGCCTTCGGCGTGGACCACGTGGTCCACGCCGAGGTCGCCGCGGATGGAGCCCGCCGGCCCCGCCGGGCCGAGGGACTGGCTCGTCTTCGCCAGGCCCCACGCCGGACCCAGCTGGCCGCCCAGCTCGTGCTTCTGGCCCACGTCCAGCACGCCGGCGAGCTGGCCGGTCGCGTGCTGCTCGGACGTCGTGCCCACCGCGCCCAAGCGACCCAGGTCGACCGCCTGGCCGGATGACCTGCGGGCCGACAGGGCGCCCCGGAGGTCGCCGGCGAAGGTGCCGCGCAGGCCCGTGTCCAGCTGCTCCGCGTTCTGGCTCAGGACGTCGACGCCGTCCGCGAGCCAGATTCCGTGGCTGGTGCCTTCGCCGGCACCGAGGCGGCGTTCGGTCGTGCCCGTCAGGCCGGGCGTGAGCGACAGGTCCCGCGCTGCGGCCTGGCCGAGCCGCTGGTTGTTCGCCGTGGTCGCCGAGATCTCGCCCAGCCGTAGCGCGTGCTGGCCGGTGCGGACCAGCGATTCGCTCTCGCGCTCCGAAGCGGCCGTCGCGTTCTGCCGTCCCTCGCGGCGGATGGTCGCCGACTCCGAGAGGTCGTTGATCAGCAGGGCGCCCGCCACCTCCTTCGCGACGAAGTCGTGGCGGGTCGCCGTCACGACTTCGCGCGCGGACGACGTCTCGTTCTCGGTCGCCGTCGAGATGTCGCGGCCGAGGGTGCCGTCGTGGCGGTGGTCGACCGGGAGGGTCACGCGGTCGATCGGCAGCGTGATGTCGGTCTGGGTCGCGAGTGCCGTGGCGGGGGCCGCGAAGAGCAGCGCGACGGGGGCCGCGCCCGCGGCGACCTTGGGCAGGTAGCCGCTTTTGCGCCTGCTGTGCTTACCCATGCGGCGGACGATACTTCCCCGGCCAATCGAACGCACGTCCACCCGTGACCAGCGAGTATGTTCACCCACATGACCACCACAGATTTCTTTGCCGGGGGTCCGGGTGGCGGAGCCCCCGGATGAACACCGCTCTCATCACCGGCGCCACGGCGGGCATCGGCGCGCAGTTTGCGCGCACGCTCGCCGCCGGTAACTACGACCTGGTGCTCGTCGCCAGGGACGCCGCGCGGCTGGAGGCCTACGCCGCTGAGCTGCGGGAAAAGCACGGCGTGGCGGTCGAGGTGCTGCCCGCCGATCTGTCCGAAGTGGACGGCCGGACGGCGGTCGAGGAGCGGCTCGCCGCCGGGCCGGTCGACCTCCTGGTGAACAACGCCGGCTTCGGGCTGAACGGCGACTTCTGGACCATCCCGCCGGACGCGCTGCAGCGCCAGCTCGACGTCAACGTCACCGCGGTCCTGCGGCTCACCCGCGCCGTGCTGCCCGGCATGATCGAACGCGGGCACGGCGAAATCATCCAGGTCAGCAGCGTCGCGGGCTTCTTCAGCGGCCGCGGTTCGACGTACACGGCCAGCAAGAACTGGGTCACTTCCTTCACCGAAGGCATCGCCGTGTCGCTGCCGAAGGGCATCCGGATGATGGCGCTCTGCCCCGGCTTCACGGCGACCGAGTTCCACGAACGGGCCGGTATCGGTAAATCCGGCCCGAAAATCGCCTGGCTGGGTGTCGAACAGGTGGTCGGCGAGGCGCTCGCGGACCTGCGCCGCGGCAAGGTGATCTCCGTGCCGAGCCTGCAGTACAAGGTCGTCGTCGCGATCGGCGGCCTGCTGCCGCGCGCGGTGCTGCGCCGGATCAGCGGCGGCCGCGGCCGCACCTGAGAGGGCACTTTCACGTGAAAGTGCCCTCGGGTAGGGCTGTCCCCACCTCCGAGACGCGCGTCTGCACCAGGGTGGTCCGGGGGCTGCGTCCCTAGCGTTTTCCCCATGACAACTGGGTGGCACGAGGCAGCCGACGCGGTCCGGCTCGAGGCCGTGCGCAAGGAGTACGGCGACGGCGTGGTCGCGCTGGACGGGGTCTCGATCGCGTTCCCGCGCGGCGGGTTCACCGCGGTGATGGGCCCGTCCGGCTCGGGCAAGAGCACGTTCCTGCACTGCGCGGCCGGCCTCGACCGGCCCACCTCCGGCCGGGTCGTGCTCGACGGCCAGGACCTCGACGGCAAGAACGAGACCTACCTGACGAAGCTGCGGCGCGACCGCGTCGGCTTCGTCTTCCAGGCGTTCAACCTGCTCCCGGCGCTGACGGTCGAGCAGAACGTCGTGCTGCCGCTGCAGCTGGCCGGCAAGCGCCCCGACAAGCGGCTGGTGGCGCGGATCCTCGCGCACGTCGGGCTCGACGGGCGCCGCAAGCACCTGCCCGGTCAGCTGTCCGGCGGCCAGCAGCAGCGCGTCGCGATCGCGCGGGCCCTGGTCACCGACCCCGCGGTGCTGTTCGCCGACGAGCCGACCGGCGCCCTCGACACCCGCACCGCCGCCGAGGTGCTCGGCCTGCTGCGCGACTCCGTGCGGTCGTCGGGCCAGACGGTGATCATGGTGACGCACGACCCGGTCGCCGCGTCCTACGCCGACGACGTCGTGTTCCTGGCCGACGGCCGGATCGCCGGGCGGTTGGCCCGCCCGACCGCGGAAGCCGTCGCCGAGCGGATGACCCACCTGGGTGCCTGGGGCCAGGTGGCGGCGTGATGTTCAAGCTGGCGTTGCGGACCCTCCGCCTGCGCAAAGGCGGCTTCCTGGCGACGTTCGTCGCGGTGTTCTTCGGTGCGCTGGTCGTCTCGGCGTGCGGTGGCCTGATGGAGACCGGCATCCGGTCCGAGACGCCGGTGCAGCGGCTGGCCGCGGCGCCGATCGTCGTCGGCGGGCAGCAGATGCTCAAGCTGCCGGAGGACGACCCGGCGACCCTCGAGCCCGACGACAAGCACAAGTTCGAGAACGCGACCCTGCCCGAGCGCGTCCGGCTGGACGCGGCGCTGGCCGATCGCCTGCGTGCGGTCCCGGGCGTCACGAACGTCGTCGGCGAACTCAGCTTCCCCATGCAGCTCGGGGCCGCGAGCGCCCTCGGCCACGCCTGGGATTCCGCCGTGCTGACGCCGTACGCGCTCAGCGGCCAGGCGCCGAAGCCGGGCGAAGTCGTGGTCGACGCCGGGCTCGGGCTCGCCGTCGGGGACACGCTGCCGATCGCCGCGCACGGCAGCGTCGCCCAGTACCGGATCTCGGGCATCGCCGAGGCGCCCCAGGCCATGCGGGACGCGGCGGTGTTCTTCGCGCCCGCGGACGCCGGACGGCTGTCCGGGCACCCGGGCCGGTTCGACACCATCGGCGTCTTCGGCGGTGACGTCGCCGCCGTGACCGCGGCTGTCGGCGACGCCGGTGTGGTGGCGACCGGCCTCGACCGCGGCGCTTTCGAGTTCCCCGAGACGGGCAAGGGCGGCGAGAACCTGATCGTGCTGGCCGCTGTGTCCGGTGGGCTCTCCGCGATGGTCATGGTGTTCGTCGTGGCGGGCACGCTGACGCTGTCGACGCAGCAGCGCCAGCGCGAACTCGCGCTGCTGCGCGCGGTCGGCACGACGCCGCGCCAGCTGCGGCGGATGGTGCTCGGCGAGGCGCTCGTCGTCGGGCTGCTCGCGGTCGGCGCCGCGGTGGTGCTCGGCCCGGTGCTCGGGCAGTGGCTGTTCGATCGGCTCGTGGAGCACGACGTCGTCCCCGATGTGCTGCGGTTCCGGCAGGGCTGGGTCCCGGCGGTGGTCGCCGCGGGCGCGTCGCTGCTGGCCGTCGTGGGTGCGTCCGTCGTGGCGGGACGGCGGGCGGCGCGGATCCGCCCGACCGAGGCGCTCGCCGAAGCCGCCGTCGAGCGGCGCTGGCTGACGCCGATCCGGCTGGTCACCGCGATCCTGTGCTTCGCGGGCGGGACGGCGCTCGGCATCGTCACGGTCGCGGTGATGACCGGCCCGGTCGCGGCCAGCACGGCCGGCCCGGCGGTGATGCTGTGGGCGTTCGGGCTCGCCGCGATCAGCCCCGGCGTGACGAAGCTGATGGCCACGCTGCTGCGCTGGCCGGTGGAGGCGCTCACCGGCGTCAACGGCCGGGTCGCGCTGCGCAACACCCGCGTCGGCGCGGTGCGGGCGGCCGGCGCGGTCACCCCGATCATGCTCGCCGTCGGCATCGCGACCGCCAACATCTACCTGCAGACGACCCAGGAAGCCGTCTCGAACCAGGCTTACACCGAGGACCTGCGCGCGGACGCCGTCGTCGGCGCGGCCGGCGGGCTCGACCCGGCCGTACTGGGCCGGGTGCGCGCGGTGCCGGGGGTGGCCGAGGCGTCGGAGTACGTCACCAGCACGGTGTTCGTCGAGAAGCCGTTCGACTCGGGCCAGCACGACGACGGCCGGCCCGCGCTAGGCGTCAGCGAGCTGACCGGGAACGCCGTCGAGGTGCCCTCGACGCTCGGCCACCACGTCGGCGACACGCTGTCGCTGCGGCTCGGCGACGGCACGCCGGTGGCCGTGCGGGTCACCGCCGTCGTCGACCAGCGCCCCGGCTTCGAACGGCTCGTGCTGCCCGCGGAGCTGCTGGCCCCGCACACGACGCTCGGGCTCGCCCCGCAGTTGCTGGTCCGCGCCGCCCCCGGCGTCGACCCGGCGACGCTGACCGCGCGCCTTCGCGAGGCGACGGCCGGGCTGCCGGTGTTCGTCGGCGACCGCGGCACGCTGATCGCGGCGCACGCGAAGGGCAACGAGGTCGGCGCCTGGGTCAACTACCTGCTGGTCGGGATGATCGTCGCGTACACGGTGATTTCCGTGGTGAACACGCTGGTGACGGCCACCGCGCGGCGCCGCCGCGAGTTCGGGGTGCAGCGGCTGAGCGGCTTCACCCGCGGCCAGGTGCTGCGCATGGCCGGCGTCGAGGGCGGCCTGATCGCGACCATCGCGGTGCTGCTCGGGACGCTCGTCGCGGCGGGCGCGATCGTGCCGTTCTGCCTGGTGGTGACCGGGTCGCTGCTGCCGTCGGGGCCGGTGACGATCTACCTGGCCGTGCTCGCGATCGCCGTGGTGCTCTCGCTCGTGGCCATCCTGGTCCCGGCCTGGGCCGCCACGCGCGGGCGTGCGGTCGACGCCACATCCGTCGGTGAGTGAACCCGGCCGTGTGTAAGACTCTCGGCCGTGGCGAACCCCGGGTTGGATCAAGCGGCGAAACTCGAACTGGCCAGGCTGGTCACCGATCTTTCCGTGGTGCACGGAAAAGTGACTCTGGCGTCCGGCAAGGAAGCCGACTACTACATCGACCTCCGGCGGGCGACGCTGCACCACGCGGCCGCGCCGCTGATCGGCAAGCTCCTGCGTCAGCTGACGGCGGACTGGGACTACGTGGCGGCCGGCGGCCTGACGCTCGGTGCCGACCCGGTGGCGCTGGCGATGCTGCACTCGGCGGCGACCGACGGGGTCGTGCTGGACGCGTTCGTGGTCCGCAAGTCGGTCAAGGAACACGGCATGCAGCGGCGCATCGAGGGCATGGAGGTCCGCGGCCAGCGCGTGCTGGCCGTGGAGGACACGTCCACCACGGGCGGCAGCGTGCTCGAAGCGGTCGCGGCCCTGCGCGAGGCGGGCGCGAACGTGATCGGCGTGGTGACGGTCGTCGATCGCGACACCGGCGCGCGCGAGGCGATCGAGAAGGAAGGCCTCGAGTACCGGTACGTCCTCGGCAAGGACGACCTCGGCCTCGACTGACCACCACCGGGGCGGATCAGTGGATTCGCCCCGGTGACCACCGTCACCGACAATCAGCGCGTGACGTTTTCCGCGCTCCGGTGTCCTCCCGCTGAGGAGGTGCCGTGACGACGACTACGCCGCTCGACGACGTGACTCTCGTCGGCCGGGCGCGGGACGGCGACGTCCGCGCGTACGAGCAGCTCGTGCTGCGCTACCAGGGCCCGATGTTCCGGCTCGCCGTCAAGATGCTCGCCCACCGCGGCGACGCCGAAGACGTCGTGCAGGAGGTGTTCCTCAACGCCTGGCGCAAGCTCGGCCAGCTCACCGAGGACGCCGCGTTCGTCGGCTGGCTCTACCGGGCCACCACGAACCGCTGCCTCAACGCGATCCGCGCGCGCAAGCCCCAGGCCGACGTCGACCTCGACACCGCCGAGTCGCCGCGGACCGACCTCCAGCCGGAACGGGCCGCCCAGGTGAGCAGTCAGCTCGCCGCCCTGAACACGGCGCTGGACCAGCTCACTCCCGAGCAACGGGCCTGCTGGCTGCTGCGTGAGGTGCACGGCCGGTCCTACGAGGAGATCGGCGAAATCGTCGGCGTGAACGCGACGGCCGTCCGCGGCCGGATCGCGCGCGCCCGGGCTCAGCTGGCGGAGGTGATGAAGCCATGGCGATGACGGACTACGAGCTGCCTTGCGAACGCGATGTCGAGCACGTGTGGGCGCGGCTGGACGCGGTCGGCGCCGGGCTGGCCGACGAGCACGAGCTGACCTGCCCGCACTGCCGGGCGGCGCGCGAGAGCCTGCTGGCCCTGCGGGCGGCCACTTCCGAGCTGGCGGCCGAGGAGGACGCGCCGTCGCCGGACCTGTTCGGGCGGATCATGTCGGCGGTGCGGGCCGACGTGCGGCGTGGCTCGATGGTGCGGCTGCCGACCCCGGAAGCCGGGTTCGTCGAGGTCAGCGAGCAGGCGGTGGCGACGGTGCTGCGGTACGCGGCCGACACCGTCGACGGCGTCCGGGCGCGGCGCTGCCGGGTGCGGACCGTCCCCGGCGGGGTCGAGGTGGAGCTCACCCTCGCGGTGAGCCTGCGGACCGCCACCGGCGGGGCGGCGTTGGCGGAGGTGCGGGAGCGGGTGACCACGGCGGCCACCGCCCGGGTGGGCCTGACGCTGGCGAAGCTCGACCTGCTCGTGGAGGACGTGTACGGGGAGCCGGAATGAGCGTGGAGTACGTCATCGCCGATCCGGTGATCGCCGGCGTGGCGGCGCGGGCGGCGATCGACACGCCGGGCGTGGTGCGCCTGGAACCGGGCCTGCGCGGCCTGGTGACGGCGTGGACACGCGCGGCCCGGCAGCGCTGGAAGGGCCTCGACCCGGCGCCGTCGGACGGCGTCCGGGTCCGGACCGCGGACGGCCGGGTGACGGTCCACATCGACCTGGTCACGGCGGGAGCCGACCAAGCCGCGGCGGTTGGCCGGGCAGTCCAGCGCTCGGTGACCCGGTCCGTGGCCGAGCAGATCGGCCTGGTCGTCGACGAGGTTTCAGTGTCCATTATGGACATCGAGCCGGAAACCCGTTGACCGCCAAGGAAGCCGTCGAGAAGATCGTCGGCGCGCTCGAGATGGTGGACGGTGTCCGCCCGGCGTTGCCGGTGGCTTGGGACACCCTGGCGGTGGAGCTGGGCCCGAACGTGGTCGAGATCCGCCTGATCGCCACCCGGCTGCCGATCCCGCCGTTGCTGGATCGCGCGGCCCAAGCCGTGCGCCCGGCGCTGGCGGGCACGGAGTGGGCGAACGCGCGGCTCCGCCTGGTCGTCACCGACCTCGACGGAGCGGCGTTCGCGAGAGCCACGTCACAGTGACGACCTCCCGTCCTGAATGTCCTTGGTGACGAAGCCGTTGGGGGACCGGGCATCCAGGGAGGAACCATGACCGAAACCGCACTCGTCACCAAGCAGGGCACCACGACCATCTCCGACACGGTGGTGCAGAAGATCGCCGGTCTCGCCGCGCGCGAGGTCCGCGGGGTGCACGACCTCGGCGGCGGCGCGGCCCGGGCGTTCGGCGCCCTCCGCGACCGCATCCCGGGCGCGTCGGCCGGCATCGGCCAGGGCGTCTCGGTCGAGGTCGGCGAGAAGCAGGCGGCGGTGGACCTGCAGGTGCTCGTCGAGTACGGCGTCGCCATCGCGGAGCTGGCGCGCTCGGTGCGCCGCACCGTGGTGACGGCCATCGAGCAGATGACCGGGCTGCAGGTCGTCGAGGTGAACATCACCGTCACCGACGTCCACCTCCCCGGCGACGACGAGCCGGGCGTCAGCGATCGCGTCGAGTGAAATCCGGCTGCCCGGACGCCGGCCCGGGCGTACCGTCGGGGCATGGAGGAGCCGCCGGAACCGCAGCGCCCAGCCGACCCGAACCGGAAGAAACCGGACGGTGCGCCCGATCAGTACCCGCGCGAGGAGCCGACGCAGTACCCCGCCAAGCGGCCGCCGGAATTTCCACCGGGCGTAACTCCTCCGTCACCACGCAGGTGAACGGGTTGCTCCGCTGGGTTAAACATCACCCGCCTGGGCATCCATAGAGACGGACGACCCCGGCCGGCGGAGTAAAGTCGCTGGTAGGGGGATCGGTGGAGGGGTGCGATGGCGAAGTTCCTGGCTGACGTGACCGTCGTGGTGCACATCCTGGCGTTGGCGCTCATCGGGCTGGGCGGCTTCCTCGCCTGGCGCTGGCCGAAGCTGATCTTCGTCCACATCTTCGCTGCCGCCTGGGGCGTGCTGGTCAACGTGACGCCGGTGCCGTGCCCGCTCACCGCGCTGGAGAACTACTTCCGGCACCAGCAGGGCCTCGGCGACCTGCCCGGCGGGTTCAACTCCTACTACCTGTACGGCACGGTCTTCCCCCAGTCGTGGCTGCCGGCGATCGGGATCATCGCCATCGTGCTGGTCGCGTACTCCTACGTCGGCGTCTACCACCGCTGGCGCCACCGCCACGACCATGCGGAGGAAACCCACGTGCGTCCCGTTCACCTCGGTTAGGCGACAATCGCCGGGTGAACACCATCCCCGGACCCACCGAGTGGGTGAGCCGCGAAGAGGTCGGCGTCGGCCCGTGGCCGGGCGAGTGGCCCGCCGACGAGCGGTACGACCCCGAGCTGCTGCGGGAGGGCGACCGTCGCAACGTCGTCGACGCCTACCGCTACTGGCGCCGTGAGGCGATCGTGTCCGATGTGGACAGCCGGCGGCACCCGTTCCACGTCGCGATCGAGAACTTCCAGCACGACCACAACATCGGCACCGTCGTCCGGACGGCCAACGCGTTCGCCGCGGCCGAGGTGCACATCGTCGGCCGCCGTCGCTGGAACCGGCGCGGCGCGATGGTGACCGACCGCTACCAGCACCTGCGCCACCACGACGACGTCGGCGGCCTGATCGCCTTCGCAGCCGAGCAGGGCCTCGCCGTCGTCGCGGTGGACAACACGCCGGGCTCCCAGCCGGTCGAGACGGCGGAGATCCCGCGCGAGTGCGTCCTGTTGTTCGGGCAGGAAGGGCCCGGGCTTTCGCGGCCGGCGCAGGAAGCCGCGTCGCTGGTGGTGTCGATCGCCCAGTTCGGCACGACCCGCTCGATCAACGCCGGGGTCGCGGCCGGGATCGTCATGCACGCCTGGATCCGGCAGCACGCCGACCTCGGCCGCGCCTGGTGACGCCTACAGGCCCCAGCCCCAGCGCAGCTGGACCACGCCCGACGCGTTGTTGGTCTCCAGGCCGCTCCCGCTCTGCCGCGTGATCGAGTATGTGTCCCCGGACCGCAGGCCGGGCCAGTAGACGACGCCCATCTGCCGGGACCGCGTCAGGTCCGTGGTGGCGGCGAAGTACGCGGTGAAGTTGTTGCCGTCCTGGTGGCCGGCGGAGTAGTCCAGTCCGGTCGTCATCGGGGCGCCGGCCTCGTCGATGATCGTGCGGGAGGAGTACGACCCGAGCCGGTTGCTGAGGTTCGTGGTCCACGCCGAGCGGGTGGTGTCCGACGCCCAGAAGCCGTAGAAGTGCAGCGACAGCAGCGTGCCGTCCAACGCGCTCGCCGCGCCGACGCCGGTCACGTTGTCGTTGTAGCCGGTGCCGCTGATCAGCACCCGGCCGCGGGGGATGGCCGAGTGCCGGGACAGCCAGGTCGAACAGAGTGACACCCAGGCGTTCAGGCTGTAGCCGAACGGCTCGTTCATCGGCTCGAAGTAGACGTTGCCGTTGCCGCCGTAGTCGGCGGTGACCTTGTCCCACATGGTGTTCCAGGCGTTCGTGTCGTCGACGAAGCCGTCCTTGTTCGCTTCCCAGTAGCCGAAGATGACCTTCATGCCGTGGGACAGGGCCGAGTCGGCGGCGCCCTTGTACCGCCCCCACCAGTCCGAGTTGACGCTCTGCGGGTTGATCGGCAGCCGCACGGTGTTCGCGCCGAGCTTCTGCTGGAAGCCGGTGATGATGCCGTCCGCCTTGCCGCGGACGCTGTCGTAGCTGTCCCCGGCGGCGAGGCCGGTCGGGATCACCCAGCCGTCCACGTAGTTGTCGCGGGCGTCCGCCCAGTTGACGCCGCGGAAACTGTTGGTCGCGGCGGACGCGCTCGGCGGAACCGCGAGCAGGGGGACAGCGAGTACTGCGGCCATCGCGGCGTGTAGCCAGATGCGAGTACCGAAGCGCTTCATACGAACTCCGATGTCCGAGGGGGCGCGTGATCGATGTTTACGTCAACATCCGAGCTGAGAATGCGTCAGCGCCCGCGCCGGTGTCAAGCGTCAGACGGGGGCGACCTCGACCGGGATTCCGTTCAACACCGACGTTCCGGACGGAACGTCCAGCAGCGTCTCGTCGGCGACCAGGTTCGAGTTGACGCCGGGGTTCGCGCGCGCCACCCGCGTCCGCGTGCCGTCGACGTCGTGGCCCCAGCCGTGCGGGATGCTCACGACGCCGGGCCGGACCTCGTCGGTCACCTCCACCGGGACCTGCAGTTTTCCGGCGCGGGAGGTCACCGACGCGAGGCCGCCGTCGGTGAGGCCCAGGCGCGTCGCGTCGGCGGGGTGGACCTGCACGGTGCACCGGTTGCCGCCGCGGATCAGCGGTTCCAGGTTGTGCATCCACGAGTTGTTCGAGCTCAGGTGCCGCCGTCCGATCAGCACCAGGCCGTCTTCCGCGTTTTTCGCAAGTTCTTCCCGCAATCGCGGAACGTCGGCGACCACCGGTGCGGGCGCGAGTTCGATCCGGCCGGACGCCGTGCACAGCACCTCGGGGATCCGCGGCTTCAGCGGCCCGAAGTCCATCCCGTGCGGTGCGGCTTCGAGGTCGGCCAGCGTGACGTCGTAGGGGCCGGCGCGCAGCAGCAGGTCGACCAGGCGCGCGGGCCCGGTGCGCTCGCCGGCGACGGCGACGTCGAGCCCGTTGCGGCGCGCGGTCTCCCCGGCGACGAAGTCGTCGAGCGCGGCGACGTCGGCTTCCGGGCCCTGACCGGCGACGATGCCGGTCAGCCGCAGCATGGTCTCCCACTCCTGCGGCAGCGCCGAGGGCAGCGTCGCCGGCGTCCAATTGGCGATGTTGCGGATGGAGAGCTGGTAGAAGGCCAGGTCGAAGTGCGGGCGTTCGAGCGGCGACGGGCCGGGCAGGATGACGTCGGCCTGCCGCGACGTCTCGTTGAGGTAGACGTCGACGGAGATCATGAAGTCGAGGTTTTCCAGGGCCGCGGCGAGCCGCCCGGCGTTCGGCGTGCTCAGGCAGGGGTTGCCGCTGACCGTGATCAGCGCGCGGACCTGGCCCTCGCCCGGGGTTTCGATCTCGTCGGCGAGCGTCGCGACCGGCAACTCGCCGACGACCTCGGGGTAACCGCGCACGCGGCTGTGCCAGCGCCCGACGGCGAACGGCCGCCGGTTCCCGGTCGGCTGGCACGCGGCCAGCGGGAACATCGCGCCGCCCGGTTCGTCGAGGTTGCCGGTGAGCACGTTGAGGACGTCGACCAGCCAGCTGGCGATGGTGCCGAAGGCCTGCGTCGTGGTGCCGATCCGGCCGTAGACGACGGCGTTCTCGGCTTCGGCGAGCTCCCGGGCCATCGTGCGGATCTCGGCCGCGTCGATGCCGGTGCGCGGCGCGACGGCTTCCGGCGTGAACGGCTGGGCCAGTTCGCGGACCTCGTCGAGGCCGTTGAGGTGTTCGGCGACGCGGCCGGGATCGCCGAGGTTCTCCGCGAACAGGACGTTGACCAGCGCGAACAGCAGCAGTGCGTCGGTGCCGGGCCGAATGGCGTGGTGCTCGTCGGCGAACTGGGCGGTGCGCGTGCGGCGCGGGTCGACGACGACGATCTTGCCGCCGCGGTCGCGGATCCCGCGCAGCCGCCCGCGGATGTCCGGCGCGGTCATCAGGCTGCCGTTGGAGACGAGCGGGTTGGCGCCGAGGATCAGCAGGTGCCGCGTCCGGTCGAGGTCGGGCACCGGGATGGCGAGCGGGTCGCCGAACATCGTGCCGGAGGAGTAGTGCTTCGGCAGCTGGTCGACCGAGGTCGCGCTGTAGAAGTTCTTGGTGCCCAGGGCCTTGTAGAGGACGCGGCCGTAGAGCGTCAGCGCGATGTTGTGCACGCCGGGGTTGCCCGCGTACACCGCGACGGCGTCCCGGCCGTGCTGCTCGACGATCGGCGGGAGGCGGCGGGCGATCTCGTCGTAGGCCTCCTGCCAGCTGACCTCGACGAACTCGCCGTCGCGCTTGAGCAGCGGGGCGGTCAGCCGGTCGGGGTCGTGGTGCAGCGCGCCGAGGGACGCGCCCTTGGGGCAGATGTACCCCCGCGAGAAGACGTCCTCCTTGTCACCTTTGACGCGGGTGACCTGCTGGTTCGCATCGAGCGTCACCTCCAGGCCGCAGGTGGCTTCGCACAGCGGGCAGGTGAGGTGGGCCGTCGTCATGACCACTGAACATACCGAGCGGTATGTGGATGGGCAAGGCACGATTGCGTCATGGACGTCTCGGCCGCGGAACACGCGGTGACTTCGCGCCACCTGCGCCGGGTGTGGGCGCTGCCCGGCACGGTCCTGGGCCGGAGCCGCTGGCCGGCTTCGGTCGATCAGCGGCTGCACTGGCACTGGAATTACTGGTGGCAGGCGCACCTGCTGGACACGCTGGTCGACGCTCAGCTGCGCGCGCCCTCTCCGGCGCGGCTCGCGTCGATCCGCGCTTTCGTGCGTTCGGTGCGGCTGCGCAACTTCGGCCGCTGGACCAACGACTACTACGACGACATCGCCTGGCTCGGCCTTGCGCTGCAACGCGTTTCCGCGTTGGGCATCGACGTCGGACCGGCCCTGGCGGCGATCGACACCCAGCTCCTCTCGGGCTGGACAGCCGCGGCGGGCGGCGGAATCTGGTGGCGCCGCGGCGACGACTTCAAGAACGCCCCGGCCAACGGCCCGGCGGCGATCTTCCACGCCCGATCGGGAAATCTCGCCCGGGCACGGGAGATGACTTCGTGGCTGACGTCCACTTTGGTCGATCCGGCGTCCGGTCTGGTCTGGGACGGGATTCGCGCGGACACGGGCGAGCTCGTGAAGCACATTTACACGTACTGCCAAGGGGTGTATCTCGGCGCCTGCCTGGAGTTGTCCTTAGTGGACGAAGCGGCGCGGACGGTACGGGCGGTGGCGGAGCACGTCGCGCCGGAGGGTGTCATCCGCGGCCAGGGCGGGGGCGACGGCGGGTTGTTTGCGGCGATCCTGGCCCGGTACCTGGCCTTGGCGGCCCGTTCCCTCCCGGGGCCGGAAGCCTCGACGGCCCGATCACTGGTGCTGACGTCGGCCTCGGCGTGCTGGTCCGGCGCCGCGGCCACCCCGGAGGGGCCGGTGTTCAGCGCGTACTGGGACCGTCCGGCGCCGTGGCCGTTGCCGGAGGGCGCGCCCGAGCGGGACATGTCGGTCCAGGTGGGCGGCTGGATGCTGCTGGAGGCGGTGGCCACCCTGTCGTGAGTGGTAATTAGGGTTCTAACCCTAATTACCACTCACGAGGGTCGCGGCAGAGCTCAGCAGCCGCAGGACGCGCCGTGCAGGAACTTCGGCGTCAGCCACACCGATTCCGGCGGCCGGTCCGGATCCGCCATGCGGGACATCAGCAGCTGCACCGCCCGGCGGCCCAGGTCCGCGATCGGCTGGACCAGCGTCGTCACCGCCGGGCTCACGCGGCGCGCCCAGTCCATGTCGCCGTAGCCCACCACGGCCAGCTCCGAACCGATGCGGATCCCCCGGCGGTGGGCCTCGTACTGGACGCCGACCAGCATCGACTCGTCCGCCACCACCAACGCCGTCGGGGACGGCCAGCCGTCGAGGAGCTTGGCCGTCGCGCGGGTTGCGCCGCCGGAGTTCGAAAACCCGGACTCGACCAGTTCGCGGTTGAACCGCAGGCCGGCCTGCTCCAGGCCCAGCCGGTAGCCGCGGACGCGCTCGCGGCTGACCTCCAGGCCTTCGTCGCCCGAGATCAGGCCGATCTTGCGGTGCCGCCGGTCCGTCAGGTGCCGGACCAGCGATGCCATCGCGTGCACGTTCTCGGTACCGACCTGGTCGACGTCGTTGCGCGCGGCCACCCGGTCGACCAGCACCGTCGGCACGCCCATCCGGACCAGGCCGTTGATCACCGCTTCATCGCCGGCCGAGGGGACCAGCAGCACGCCGTCCACCAGGTCCGCGCGCAGCGCGCGCACCACCGCCGCCTCTTCGCCCACCGCGTCCGCGGTGTCCGCCAGCACGACGTCACACCCCGCCTGCGCCGCGGCCGCCCGGACGGCACGCAGCAGCTCGCCGGAGTAAGGGAGCGCGTTCACTCCCATCGCGACGCCGATCCGGTAGGTGACCGGGGGGTCCCACAACCGGAGGTCCGGCGAAAGTGCGGTCATAAGCCCTCGCAGACGCTCCGCCGAAAGGTATCCGCTGAACGGACGTGCGGGCGTATCAGGAACCCAGATTCACTGAAGTGAGTGAACGGCCGGGCAGCCGCACGACTCGCGGTGACGCAGAGTGGGTGCCAGTCGCACTGTTTCGGCCTTGCGGGCCGGGTCGTTGATCCGGGCCAGCAACAGCCGGACCGCCTGCCGGCCGATCTCCTCGATCGGCTGCGCCATCGTCGTCAGCGGCGGGTCGACCAGGTCCGCCCACTCGACTTCGTCGTAGACCACCACCGGCAGGTCACGCCCGATCCGCAGCCCGCGCCGCCGGGCCTCGTGCAGCACCCCGACCATCATGCCGTCGTTCCCGACGACCAGTGCCGTCGGCGGCTCGGGCAGGGCCAGCAGCGTGCTCAACGCCAGGGCGCCACCTTCGCGCGACGAGTTTCCGCAGGCCACGAGCTCGGACGACCACGTGAGCCCGGACCGGCCGAGCCCGAGCCGGTAGCCGAGCACCCGCTCTTCGCTCGTCGACAGCCCGGGCACGCCGCTGATCATCCCGATCCGCCGGTGCCCCAGTGTCGCCAGGTGCGCGGTCAGCGCCGACGTCGCCTGGATGTTCTCCGAACCCACCTGATCGACGTCGGTGCGGGTGGCCAGCCGGTCGATCAGCACGGTCGGGACGTCGAGGGACACCAGCTCGCCGATCACCGGTGCGTCGCCGGGCGCCGGGGTGATGAGCAGGCCGTCGACGCGACGGGAGCGCAGCGCCCGCACCGTGTCACGTTCCGTGTCCGCCGCGTCGTGGGTGTCGGCCAGCAGGACGGTGTAGCCGTGGGTCGACGCCTCGCGCTCGATCGCCTGCATCAGCGTGGCGAAGTACGGGTTCGCCACCAGGGAGATCGCCATCCCGATCGACCGGGTCCCGCCGGTGACCAGCGAACGCGCGATGGCGTCGCCGGTGTACCCGGTCGTCTCGATCGCCCGCAGCACCGCCGCCTTGGTGTCCTCGGCGACCGCGCGCGTCCCGTTCACCACGTGCGACACGGTCGTGATCGACACGCCCGCGAGCTCGGCGATGTCCCGCTGGGTCGGCCGCGAAGACTTCGACTGGGGCATACCCATCCTTTCCGGCAAGCGTTTGCGCAAACGCTTGCGCGCATCGAGCAGTCTGTCTACCTTCCCGACCATCGGCAAGCTTCGACACGAACAAAGGGTGGGAACCCATGAGACACCGAAGTCTCACCGCGCTCACGCTGGCCGCGGTCCTCGCCGCGACGACCGGGTGCACGGTCGAACGCCACTGGGGCGGCAACACCAACACGGCCGGGAGCGGCAAGGCGAAGGTCGGCCTGGTCACCAAGACCGACACCAACCCCTACTTCGTCGAACTGCGCAACTCCGCGAGAGCGGCGGCGCAGGCCAACGGCGCCGACTTCAGCGCGCTCGCCGGCCAGTTCGACGGTGACAACGACGGCCAGGTCCGCGCCATCGAGAACCTCCGGCAACAGGGCGCGAACACCATCCTGATCACACCCAGCTCGTCCACCGGCGTGCTCAAGGCGATCAAGGACGCCCGCGACGCCGGGGTCCTGGTCATCGCCCTCGACACCGCCACCGAACCGCCGGACGCCGTCGACGCCACCTTCGCCACCGACAACTTCGCGGCCGGCGAGCAGCAGGGCGCGTACGTCAAGGCCGCGCTCAAGGGCGTCCCGGCCAAGCTGCTCATGGTCGACGGCACCGCCGGCAGCTCGGTCGACACCCAGCGGCACACCGGGTTCCTCAAGGGCATCGGGTTGACCGACGGCTCGCCGGAGATCAAGGGGCACACCGCGGCCAACGGCGACCAGAGCCTCGCCCAGCAGGGCATGGAGAACCTGCTGCAGCGCAGCACCGACATCAACGCCGTCTACTCGATGAACGAGCCGATGGGCCGCGGCGCGTACGCGGCGCTGAAGGCCCGCGGCCTCACCGGGCAGATCGTGATGGGCTCGATCGACGGCGGCTGCGAAGGCGTCCAGAACGTCAAGGACGGCCTGTACGCGGCGACCGTCATGCAGTTCCCGGCGAAGATGGCCGAACAAGGCGTGCTCGCGGCCGTCGAGTACGCCAAGACCGGCAAGAAGCCGACCGGGTTCGTCAACACCGGGTCCGCCGTGATCACCGACAAGCCCCTGCCCGGCATCGAAAGCCACGACACCGCCTGGGGACTGCAGAACTGCTGGGGAGGCAAGAAATGACTACCGCAGTGGCTTCGAAGGACCGTGAATCACTCGGCGACTTCCTCCTCCGCGCCCCCGCGGTCGGCCCGGCGCTCGCGCTGGTCGTCGCGATCGTGGTGTTCTCGCTGGCCACGGACACGTTCTTCGACCTCGACAACCTGTCCACCGTGGTCCAGCAGTCCCTGGTGGTCGGGACGCTCGCGCTCGGCCAGACGCTCGTCATCCTCATCGCGGGCATCGACCTGTCCAACGCGGCCTCGATGGTCGTCGCGACGCTGATCATGGCCAAGCTCGCCGCGGCCGGGACCAACGGTTTCGTCGCGCTGCTCGCCGGCGTGGTGCTGACGATCATCGTCGGCATCTTCATCGGCGGGCTCGCGACGCGGATCAAGCTGCCGGCGTTCATCATCACGCTCGGCACGTTCACCATGCTGACCGCGGTGTCGAAGCTGATCGCCGGCGGCCAGGCCGTGCCGGTGACCGACGGGGTGCTGCAGTGGCTCGGCACCAAGCGCTACCTCTTCGGCGGCATCCCGATCACCTACGGCATGACGCTGGCGCTGCTGATGTACCTCGGCGTCTGGTACGCGCTGACGAAAACCGCGTGGGGCAAGCACGTCTACGCGGTCGGCAACGCGCCGGAGTCGGCACGGCTGTCCGGCATCAAGGTCAACCGCACGGTGCTGTCGGTCTACATCGTGGCCGGGCTGACCTTCGGCATCGCGGCCTGGCAGGCGCTCGGCCGGACGCCGAACGCCGACCCGAACCAGTTCCAGCTCGGCAACCTCGACTCGATCACCGCCGTCGTCCTCGGCGGGACGAGCCTCTTCGGCGGCCGCGGCTCGGTGCTCGGGACGCTGATGGGCGCGCTGGTCGTGGCGGTGCTGCGGTCGGGGCTGACGCAGATGAACGTCGACGGCAACTACCAGGACCTCGCCACCGGCGCCCTGCTCATCGCCGCCGTCGTGGTGGACCGCATCGCGAGGAGGCAGCAGCAGTCATGAGTGAACCCATCCTCCAGGCTCGCGGACTGGTCAAGCGCTACGGCCGGGTGACCGCCATCGACGGCGCCGACTTCGACCTGCTGCCCGGCGAGGTGCTCGCCGTGGTCGGCGACAACGGCGCCGGGAAGTCGTCGCTCATCAAAACCCTGTCCGGCGCGGTGATCCCGGACGAAGGGGAGATCAAAGTTGACGGCAAAACCGTCCACTTCAAGTCCCCTTTGGACGCTCGGCACTACGGGATCGAGACGGTCTACCAGGACCTCGCCGTCGCGCCCGCGCTCGACATCGCGTCGAACATGTTCCTGGGCCGGGAAAAGCGGCTCAAGGGACCGCTCGGACTGTTCCGCAAGCTCGACACCGCGACCATGCGGTCCGAGGCGCAGCGGATCCTCGACGAGCTGGGCATCAACATCAAGTCGATCAGCCAGCCGGTCGAGACGCTCTCCGGCGGGCAGCGCCAGGGTGTCGCGGTGGCCCGCGCGGCCGCGTTCGGCACCAAGGCGGTGATCATGGACGAGCCCACCGCCGCTCTCGGCGTCGCCGAGTCCGGCAAGGTGCTCGACCTGATCGGCCGGATCCGCGACCGCGGCCTGCCGGTGGTGCTGATCAGCCACAACATGCCGCACGTGTTCGACATCGCCGACCGCATCCACGTGCACCGCCTCGGCAAGCGCGTCGCGGTGGTCTCGCCGAAGACGCACTCGATGAACCAGGTCGTCGGCCTGCTCACGGGCGCGTTGCGGCTCAATGAGAACGGTGAAGTGGAAGAAGCGGCCGCCGCGACCCACGTGGCCGGCTTGAAGTGAGAGTGCTGCTGGCGGGACTGTGCACCGTGGACGTCGTCCAGCGGGTCGAGGAGCTTCCGGCGCCGGGCGAGAAGGTGCAGTCGCTGCAGGTGGACGTCGCGGCCGGTGGGCCCGCGACGAACGCCGCGGTGACGGCGGCCGCGCTCGGCGCCGAGGCGACCCTGCTGACCGTCCTCGGTGCACACCCGCTGGCGGCGCTAGCCCGCGCCGACCTCGAAGCCCACGGCGTCCGGCTGATCGACCTGGCTCCCGACCTGCCCGACCCGCCCCCGGTCAGCGCGGCCACCGTCCGCGTCCGCGACGGCGAGCGCACGGTCGTCTCCCGCAACGCCGGAGGGCGGCACTTTCACGTGAAAGTGCCGCTTTTGGCAGCTGATGTCATTTTGCTTGATGGGCACTATCCGGAGCTTGCGCTGGCGGTTGCGCGAGAAAAGAAGGCGCCGGTGGTGCTTGACGCCGGGAGCTGGAAGCCCGTGCTCGACGAGCTGCTTCCGCTGGTCGACATCGCTGCGTGCTCCGCGCACTTCACCGCGCCGGGACCCGGCCTGCACGAGCGCGGCGTCCCGACCGTCATCACCACCGCGGGGCCGCACCCGGTGCGCTGGTCCACTGCGGACGGCGACTCGGGTGAGGTGCCTGTCGCGGACGTGGAAGCGCGGGACACACTAGGGGCAGGCGACGTCTGGCACGGCGCGCTCGCCGTGGCCGTGATCCGGGAACGGACGGTGACGGGCCGGATTCGCTTCGCCAACGAGGTGGCCGCCGAACGGGTGCGGCAGGTGGGACCGCGGTCGTGGACGACCGCGATCGCAGGAAGGAACAGGACATGACGGCGTTCGACGACCTGCTGGCCAGGGCCGAGGGGCTGACCGTGCGCGGGCAGCGCAACGTGCTCGGCATCATCGGCTCGCCCGCGTCCGGCAAGACCACGCTCGCCTGGGCGCTGGCCAACGCGCTCGGTTCGCGCGCGGCGGTGGTCGGCATGGACGGCTTCCACCTCGCGCAGGTGGAGCTGCGCCGGCTGGGCCGCACCGAGCGCAAGGGCGCCCCGGACACGTTCGACGCCGCGGGCTACTACCACCTGATCCGCCGCCTCGCCGAAGGCCGCGAGACGGTGTACGCGCCGGAGTTCCGCCGCGAGATCGAGGAACCGATCGCCGGCGCCGTCGCGGTGCCACCGGAGGTCCAGCTCGTCATCACCGAGGGCAACTACCTGCTGCTCCCGGACGACCCGTGGAGCGCGATCCGCCCGCTGCTCACCGAGGCGTGGTTCCTCGCGCCGGACGAGCCCGAGCGGATCGAACGGCTCGTGTCGCGCCACCGCCGCTTCGGCCGTTCGCTGGTCGAGGCGAAGCAGCGCGCGCTCGGTTCGGACCAGCGCAACGCCGACCTCATCTCGCAGACGCGCGACCGGGCCGACCTGGTGCTGGAGAACCTGCCGCTGGCGAACTTCGCGATTTGACCCTGATCGTCACCGGCGGCAGCCGGGGGATCGGGGCGGCGATCTGCACCCTTGCCGCCGCGCGCGGCTACGACGTCGTCGTCGACTACTCCGGCGATCCCGCTCCCGCCGAAGCCGTCGCCGAGCAGGTGCGGGCGTCCGGCCGGCAGGCGCTGCCCTTCTGCGCGGACGTCTCCAGCGAGGACGACGTCCGCGCGCTCTTCGACGCGGCTGCCGGGCTCGGCCCGGTGACCGGCCTGGTCAACAACGCGGCGATCGTCGGCAACACCCCGGGCCGGCTCGAGGACTACGCGGTCGACGTCGTCCGGCGCACCTTCGACGTCAACGTCACCGGGGTGTTCCTGTGCTGCCGCGAGGCGGTCCGCCGGATGTCCACTCGCCACGGTGGCGACGGCGGCGCGATCGTCAACATCTCCTCGACGGCCGCCCGTACCGGCTCGGCCGGCGAGTGGGTGCACTACGCCGCGTCGAAGGCCGCCGTGGACACGCTGACCTTCGGCCTCGCCCAGGAGGTCGCGGGCGAGGGCATTCGTGTCAACGCTGTCGCGCCCGGGATGGTGCACACTGGATTGCACGAGGCCGCCGGACTGCCGGACCGGCTCGAGAAGTTCGCGCGGCAGATTCCGATGGGGCGCGCCGGCCACCCGGCCGAGATCGCCGAAGCCGTGCTGTGGTTGCTTTCGCCGGCCGCGTCCTTCACCGCCGGGGCGGTGCTCGACGTGGGTGGCGGCCGCTGATCGTTGTGAACCGGCGTTTCCGGTGCTTCGTGTGGTGAGCGTTCCCGGAACCGCGCGAAAGGTGAACAACAATGCGTACGTTCGAGCTGCCCGATTCGGTGGGCGGGACGACGGTCGATCGGATACTGGGCAGACAGCTGGTCCGGACCTGGGAGGACGACGGGATCTTCCAGGTCGCCGCCACCGCGGAGCAGGCCCGCGTCACCGGTGAAGCACTCGCCGAAAGCCGGCGGTTCTTCGCGAGATCCCTGCCGGAGAAAGCGAAGTTCGTCAGCGACCTGACCTACAGCGGCTATATAGCGTCCGGTGAGGAAGTGACCGCGGGCGAGGCCGACTATTCGGAGATCTTCACGGTGTGCCCGGACATCCCGCACACCGACACCCGCGTCACCGAGGGCTGGCCGTGCCACGGACCGGTCCCGTGGCCGGACAAGGGCTACCGGACGGCGATGGAGGCCCATCTCCGGGAGGTCGGCGAGATCGGCGAGAAGCTCCTGAAGCTCGTCGCACTCGGGCTGGGCGTCGAAATCGACCGGCTGACGCGGCTCACCCGGGACGGCTGGCACCACATGCGCGTGCTGCGGTTCCCCGCCCGGTCGGCGACCACCGAACGCGGGATCGGCGCGCACACCGACTACGGACTGCTCGTCATCGCCGCGCAGGACGAGGTCGGCGGGCTCTTCGTGCGGCCGCCGGTGGCCGGGGAACCGCGCCTCCGGAACTGGCTGGCGGAGGAGAGCACGGCCGGGATGTACCAGGACGACGAGCCGTGGCACTTCGTCGCACCCGAGCCGGCGGTGTTCACCGTGTTTCCCGGCGACATCCTGCAGTTCCTCACCGGCGGCCGGCTCCTGTCGACGCCGCACAAGGTCCGGCTCGCCGGCCGGGAGCGGTACACGCTGGCGTACTTCCACGAGCCGGCATTCGGTGCCACCGCCCGGCCACTGGCGGGTGGCGAGGAGTCCATCCACTACGGGACGCACTTCACGAACATGTTCACGCGCTGTTACCCGGACCGGGTGACCACCCGGCGCATCGAACGCGAAGGACGCCTGGCCGTTCTGGATCGTATCCGTGACCTGAGGTGATGTCCCGGTCGCGGTCCGTGTGATTTGTCCGGCTGCTGAGACGGCCGGAGACGGCGAGATCACGATTGGCCGGGGAATTGGTCACCTCCGTTTCGGCGGTCGGACGCTGTGCAACTCTGGGGAGCCGCCACGAGAAAGGACGGCTTCGGAAGCCATGGCGAAACTCATGTCCGTGCACCATCTCGCGCTCACCGTGACCGACGTGGACCGCAGCGTGCCGTGGTACGTGCGTGTCCTCGACCTCGAGGAGGTCACCCGGCGCGAAGAGCCGGACACGGGACTGCGCAAGGTCGTGCTGCGGTCCGCCGGGGACGAGTTCTCCGTGGTCCTCGTGCAGCACGCGGACACCGGACGACGCGGGTTCGACGAACGCCGGACCGGTCTCGACCACGTGGCCTTCCGCGTGCATTCGGCGGCCGAGCTGGCGGAGTGGGAGTGCCGGCTGCAGGAGTTCGGCGTGCACTACCAGGATGCGGCGCCGTCACGGACCTTCGAAGGCTCGCGAGTCGTCGTGTTCCGCGATCCCGACGGCATCCAGCTGGAGATCTGGGCCGACCCCCAGCTCTGACTGTGACATCCGGGGCTTCGCCACCCGGACCCCCCGCAAGACGGCTGTGACATCCGGGGCTTTGCCCCGGGCCGGGGGCTTCGCCACCCGGACCCCCGCAAGACGGTTCAGGCCCGTGCGTCGTCCGGCTCGTCCACCGGCCGGCGCATCTCCTGGCGGTAGCGCAGCACGCCGTACCCGGTGCCGAACACGAAGAACGCGATGCTGATCCACAGCGCGGCCGTCTTCAACCACGGCAGCGAGTCCAGCAGGCCGGCGCCGTAGTACCCCAGCAGCACCAGCGTCGGCACCCACAACAGCCCGCCCAGCGCCGTCGCGGCCATGAAGCGGCGCGGGTCCATCCGGGCCGCGCCCGCGATCAGCGGAGCCAGCGTGCGGATCCACGGGATCCAGCGGGCCGCCACGATCGCGAAGAACCCTCTGCGGTCGAGGAAGCGCTGCGCTCGCTCGAGGGCCTGCCGGTTCAGCACCTTGCCGTCGCGTCGCGCGATGAGCTTCGTGCCGCCGGTGCGGCCGATGTAGTAGCCGATCTGGTTGCCCAGGACCGCGACGATCAGCGCGGCCGCCGACAGGAGCCACGCGTTGGCATCCGAACCGTGCTGCGCCAGCACCACGCCCGCCCCGAACAGGAGCGAGTCACCGGGCAGGAACAACCCGATGATCAGCGCGCACTCGACCAGCACGAAGCTCAGCACGATCACCCAGACGAGCAGCGGTCCGGCGGTGTCCAGCCAGCTCACGCCGACGCCCGCGGCCTCGATGCTCACGACGTTCACCCCGCGAGCCTACGTGGCCCGGGTGAACGGACCGCGGCTAACGGTCAAATCGAGCTCCCTGGAAGTTTCAGCTTTCACCAACGGTGAAGGCCCCCTCACCAGTGGTGAGAGGGCCTCCGGAACGGCGTGGGTCAGAACTGCGGCAGCGACTCGCCCTGGACCGCTTCGACGTCCAGCTCGACCTTCACCGTCGTGCCGACCACCGCGACGCCGGCGCGGGCCAGCGCGCTGTAGTTGATCGCGAAGTCGTTGCGGTGCAGCGTCGTCTCGGCGTGGAACGCGACGCGCACGCCGCCCCACGGGTCCGGGCCCCAGCCGCCGTAGGTCAGCTCGAGCTCGACCTCGCGGCGTTCGCCGTGGAGCGTCAGCTCGCCCAGCAGCGTCCAGGAGTCCGCGCCGCGCTGGCGCAGTCCCGTGCTGGTGAACGTGATCACCGGGTGCACGTCGACGTCGAGGAAGTCCGGCGAGCGCAGGTGGTCGTCCCGCATCCGGATGCCGGTGTCGATGCTCGCCGCCTTGATTTCGGCGTGCACCGACGACCGTTCGGCCGGGCGGCCGATCTCGATCCGGCCGGAGACGTCCGGGAACCGCGCCTTGATGCTCGCGATGCCCAGGTGCCGCGCGGTCACGAAGACCGACGTGTGCATCGGGTCGATCACCCAGGGCCCGGCGGGCGGCAGCTCGATCGCCTCGGCGACCGGGGCCAGCACGACGTCGCCGAGCGCGCCGCTGCCGTCCGAGGCGATGTGGGCCGTCCGCGCGACCGGGGTGTACCCGGCCGCGGTGACGACGGCGGTGTACACACCCGGCGCGAGCGCGTCGGTGACGACCTCGCCGCGGACGTCGGCCGCCTGGCGGGCGACCTGCCGCCCGGCCGGGTCGGTGACGGTGAGCACCGCGTGCTCCACCGCCCAGCCCTCGGCCGTGCGGAAGGTCGCGCGCAAGCCGGTCATGACCGGTCGACCAGCTCGTCGAGGGCCTGGTCGTAGCTCAGCCGGACGTCGTGGCCAGCTTCGCCGCCGGTCAGCTCCACCTGGCTGGTCGCCGGCGGGTAGCCGCTCGCGACCACGGTGTACGCGCCCGCGGGCAGGTCGCTGAGCACGTACCGGCCTTCGCCGTCGGTCCGCGCGACCGCGGCCACGTTGCCTTCGGCGTCGAGCACGGTGATCCGCGCGTCCGGCACGATCCGGTCGCCCTCGGTCCGCGCGGTGCCGGACAGCTGCACCGAGCTGGCGAGCTCGACGTCGTGGCGCAGCACGCCGCTGTCGGGCACGGTGAGCGTCAGCGCGACGGGCCGGTAGCCCACGCCGCTGGCGACCAGGGTGTACGCCCCGGCGCCGACCCCGACGAAGGCGTAGGTGCCGTCCGCGGTCGTGATGAACGCGCCGTTCACCTCGCCGCGGCCGTCGGTCAGCGTCACGGTCACGTTCGGCAGCGGCTCGCCGGTGGTGGCCGCCTTCACGGTGCCGGTCAGCTCGCCGGACCCGGTGAGCGTGACGTCGATCGTCGCCGGTCCGTTGCTGATCACGACGCTGGAGGCCTGCGGCTGGTGGCCGTGCGCGGACACGATGAGCACGTACGCGCCCGGGCCCTGGCTCGGCACCGAGTAGCTGCCGTCGGCAGCCCCGGTGGCCCGCGCGACCTGGCGGCCGCGCTGGTCGATCAGGGTCAGCGCGGCGCCCGCCACGTGGCTGCCGTCCTGGCGGCGGACGTGGCCGGTCACCGGCACGCCGCCCGCGCCGACGGGGGTGTCGAGCTCGGCCTGTCCGACGGAGTTCGTGATCGGCAGCGCGCCCGAGACGGCCTGGTAGTCGCCGTGGCCGTTCCCGTTCAGTGCGTGCTTCCCGCCACCGACGAGGGCGGGTTCACGGTCGACCGGACGCACCGCCTCGACGATCTCGGTGGGCTCGTCGGCGTGGTCTTCGAGCAGTGCCTCGCCGCCCTCCATGGCCGCAGCGGCCGGAGCCGCGTTGGTCAGCGGGATCTCCTTCATGAACAGCAGCACGATCGTGGCCAGCAGGGCCACCGCGCCCGCGATGTAGAACACCGTGGTGATCGACTCGGTGAAGCCGATCAGGATCGGCGTCTTGATCGCGTCCGGCAGCGACTGGATCACGCTGGTGTTCTCGGAGAGGTTCCCGACGCTCGCGCCGGCCCCGGCGGGCAGCTGACCGCCGAACGCCTTGGTGATGTTGGGCATCAGGGTGTTGAACAGGACCGTCAGGAAGATCGCGACACCGGCGGTACCACCGATCTGGCGGAAGAACGTCGCCGACGCGGTCGAGACGCCCATGTCGCTGCGCGGGCCCGCGTTCTGCACCGCGATGATCAGCGTCTGCATGCACTGGCCGAGGCCGAGACCGATCAGGGCGGCGGCGGTCAGCGGGTGCCACAGCGGCGAGTCGTACTCGACCTGCGCGAAGAAGAACGCGCCGGCGGCGATCATCAGCGTGCCGACGATCGGGAACACCTTGTAGCGCCCGGTCTTCCCGGTGATCCGCCCGGACACGATCGAGCTGAGCATGATGCCCGCCATCAGCGGCAGCATCAGCAGCCCGGATTCGGTCGGCGTGTAGCCCTGCACGACCTGCATGAACTGCGGGATCATGGTGATCGCGCCGAACATCGCGACACCGACGATGACACCGCCGATGATCGCCACGGTGAACGTCGAGTTCTTGAACAGCCGCAACGGGATCAGCGCGGCGTCCTGCATCCACCGTTCGATTGCGATGAACGCGATCACGCCGACGCCGCCGACGACGTAGCAGAGGATCGACTTGCCGTCGCCCCAGCCCCACTTCTGGCCCTGCTCGGCGACGATCAGGAACGGCACGACCGCGACGACCAGAGCGAGGGCGCCCCACCAGTCGATCTTGTGCTTCTGCGGGGTGTGCGGCACGTTCAAGACCCGGGCGACGACGAACAGCGCGAGGATGCCGATCGGGACGTTGATCAGGAAGACCCAGCGCCAGCCGTGGATGTCGTAGCCGAAGATGCTGCCCGCGTGCTCGATGCCGGCGAAGAAGCCGCCCAGCACCGGGCCGAGCACGGTCGACAAGCCGAACACGGCGAGGATGTAACCCTGGTACTTCGCCCGTTCGCGTGGCGGCACGATGTCGCCGAGGATCGTCATGGCCAGCGACATCAGGCCGCCGGCGCCGAGGCCCTGCACCGCGCGGAACGCGGCCAGCTCGTACATGGACTGCGCGAAAGCCGAGGCCAGCGAACCGACCACGAAGATCGTGATCGCGGCCAGGTAGAACGGCTTGCGGCCGTAGATGTCGGAGAGCTTGCCGTAGATCGGTGTGACGATCGTCGAGGTGATCAGGTACGCCGTGGTCGCCCACGCCTGCAGGTCGAAGCCGTGCAGGTCGTTGGCGATCTTGACGATCGACGTGCCGACGATCGTCTGGTCGAGCGCGGCGAGGAACATGCCGCACATCAGGCCGCTCAGGATCGTGACGATCTGGCGGTGGCTCAGCCGTGGCGGTTCTTTCGCCACGGGTTGTTCGACGGTGGTGGTGCTCATGCGTTGGCCCCCTTGGCCGGTGCACTGGCGGACGCGTGGGCGACGGCCAGCTGTGGAGAGTGGTTCTCGATACCTGTGTTGAGCCGGCCGAAGAGGCGGTTCAGGGTCTGGATGTCCCCGTCGGTCCAGTCCCCGAGCACTTCGGCCAGCCACTCGTTGCGCTTCTTGCGGTTCTCTTCGAACACCCGCATGCCTTCGGCCGTCGGCGCGAGCAGGCAGGCCCGCCCGTCTTCGGGATCGGCCTGGCGCTCGACCAGCCCGTGCTGCACGAGCGAGCTCGACTGCCTGCTGATCGTGGAGATCTCGGAGTGGAGCGACTCGGCCAGCTTGCTGGTGCGCTGCGGACCCTCGTGGATGAGGGTGAAGAGGATCGCGTACGCCGCCCGCTCGATGCCGTCCGGACCCTGCTTGGAGACCTGCGACTTCGCCTTGTTGATCAAGCGGACCAAGCGGACGAGCTCGTGCCCGAGCTGGTCGGCGAGGTCCAGCTCGGCCGTGGGCCGGGTGGCGGAGTTGTTCGGTGCCATGGTGATCCTTCAAGCCATTGGTTGGCGGCTGCAACTAGTTGCCTCAGGCAAGCATGTGCCTTCATTAGCGGTTGTGCAAGCGGAGTACCTCGTGATGTGGCAGAACACACTTTAGTTGTCGTATGCAAGCACATTTCTTCCGGGTTGCCGCTGGAACAACGGCGCCCGCGGCGGGTTGAGAACGGTATGACCGACGACACAGCGTTGAAGGACTTCCTCGCCGCTCGCCACCACGGCGTCCTCGCCACGATCCGCCGCGACGGCCGGCCGCAGCTGTCCACGATCACCTACCTGTACGACCCGGACTCGGCGACGTTCATCGCGTCGATCACCGAGACCCGGGCGAAGGCGAAGAACATGCGCCGCGACCCGCGGGTGACGTTCCACGTGAGCAGCGAGGACGGCTGGAGCTACGTCGTGGCCGAGGGGCGCGCTTCGCTCACGGCGCCGGCCGCGGCGCCGGACGACGACACGGTGGAAGCGCTCGTCGACTACTACCGGCGCGCGTCGGGCGAGCACCCGGACTGGGCCGAGTACCGCCAGGCCATGGTCACCGACCAGCGGGTGCTGCTGACCGTCCACGTCGAGAAGCTGCTGGGGCTGGTCCGCTGACCCGCTGCTCCGTTTCGGCTGGTTTCGAAAGAAGATTTCCGCACTGCGGACTGTTCGGGCTTACGATGAGGCCATGGGCAACGAAGCTTTGGTCACCCGGCTCCGGGACCTGCTCGGCAAGGGCGCCGTGCTCACCGACTCCGACGTCACGGCGTCCTACGCGCGCGACATGATGCCGCTGGCGCCGTCGGGCACGCCGCTCGCCGTCGTGCTGCCCGCGAACGCGGCGGAGGTGCAGGCCGTCGTCAAGGCGTGCGCCGAGGCCAAGGTGCCGATCGTCCCGCGCGGGGCGGGCAGTGGTCTGTCCGGCGCGGCGAACGCGATCGACGGCTGCGTCACGCTGTCGCTGACCAAGCTGAACGAGATCGTCGAGATCGACGCCGGCAACCGGCTGGCGGTGGTGCAGCCGGGCGTGGTCAACCTGGACTTCCGCAACGCCGTGGAGAAGCACGGGCTGTTCTACCCGCCGGACCCGTCGAGCTACGACTGGTGCACGATCGGCGGCAACCTGTCGACCAACGCGGGTGGCCTCTGCTGCGTGAAGTACGGCGTGACGACGGACTCGGTGCTCGGCCTGGAGGTCGTCCTGGCCGACGGATCGCTGCTGAAGACCGGCCGCCGCACGGTGAAGGGCGTCGCGGGCTACGACCTGGCCCGGCTGTTCGTGGGCAGCGAGGGCACGCTCGGGGTGATCACCCAGGCGACGGTCCAGCTCAAGCCGCTGCCCCAGGCGCCGGCGACGCTCGTCGCGGGCTTCGGCTCGACCGAAGCGGCTGGGGAGGCCGTGGCGCGGGTGGTGCGCGAAGGGCTCGTGCCGTCCCTGCTGGAGATCATGGACGCGTCATCGATCAAGGCGTCCGAGGCGTACCTCAAGACGGACCTCGGCGCGGGCTCGGACTGCCAGGCGCTGCTGCTCGGGCAGTCGGACGCGGGCGGCGAGGTGGCCCGCCGCGAGCTGGCGGCGCTGGAGCGGATCTGCCTGGACTGCGGCGCGGACCTGGCGTACACGACGGAGGACGTCGAGGAAGGCCGCATGCTGCTGCAGGCCCGCCGGGTGGTGCTGACGGCCCTGGAGACGTACGGCCTGTGGCTGACCGACGACGTGTGCGTGCCGCGGACGCGGATCGCCGAGCTGATCCGGGGCTGCGAGAAGATCAGTTCCGAGGTGGGGTTGCGGATCGCGGTGGTCGGCCACGCCGGCGACGGCAACATGCACCCGACGATCGTCTACCAGCCGGACGACCCGTCCGAGTTCGAGCGGGCGCAGCGGGCGTTCGACGAGATCCTCGAGGTGGGGCTGTCGCTGGGCGGGACCGTGACGGGCGAGCACGGGGTCGGGAAGATCAAGCGGGAGTGGCTGGCCCGGGAGATCGGGCCGGTGGGGCTGCGGGTGCACCAGGAGATCAAGCGGGCACTGGACCCGGAGAACCTGTTCAACCCGGGTTCGATGTTCTCGATGACCTGAGTTTCCGGCGGCCGGGGGGTTCGCGCGAAGGTCTTGAATGACTCATTCAGGACCTGGGACGTCCTGAATGAGTCATTCAAGACGTCGGCGGGCCCGCGAACCGGAAATTCAGTCCTTGATGCGCGGGATCCGCTGCGTGACCTCGGGGTCGGCCTCGGCCACCGCCTTCTTCTCGCGCCGCGCTTTCAGGTACTCCAGCGCGATCGGCACCACCGACACGAGCACGATCAGCACGAAGATCGCGTCGACGTTGTTCGCGATGAACGACACCCCGCCGAGCAGCGAACCCAGGATCGTGATGCCCGCGGCCCACAGGATGCCGCCGATCACCGTGTACGTGAAGTAGCGCTTCGGGTCCATCCGGCCGATGCCCGCGATCCAGGTGATGAACGTGCGGATGAACGGGACGAACCGGGCCAGGACGACCGCCTTCGGGCCGTGCTTCTCCAGGAACTCGTGCGTCTTGTCGACGTACTCGCGCTTGAAGAACTTCGAGTCCGGGCGGTTGAACAGCTTCGGGCCGGCGAAGTAGCCGATGTAGTAACCGACCGCGTTGCCGAGCAGGGCCGCCGCCGTCACCAGGACGCAGACCAGCCACAACGGGGCGTTCAGCGTGCCGTTCGCGATGAACAGGCCCGCCGTGAACAGCAGGGAATCGCCCGGGAGGACCGGGAAGATGCTGCTCTCGACGAAGATGATCAGGCACAGCACCGCGATGACCGGTGTCGTCAGACCGCTCAGCAGGTGCTGTGGGTCCAGCCATGACGGCAGCAGGGACATCGTGTTGACCGTGCTCTGGGCGAGAATCACTTCAAAAACGGTACAGGGTCACCCTGAGTCGTGACCGATGCCCGGTCAGACCAGGGTCAGCAGGCCGACCACGGACCCCGCGGCGAGGCCCAGCAGCACCGCCAGCAGCAAGATCCAGTACGCGGGCAGCTGCGCCGACGTCCGCACGGGCTCCGGCTCCGGCGGACGCGGGGCGAACGTCGTCGGCGCCTCCGCGTCCAGGGCCGCGCGCTCCCGCTCCAGCGAGTCCGCGCTCGCGCCCGAGAGCAGCCCGTACGCCGAGGGCAGCTCGTTGATCGCGCTGGTCGGGACCGCGTCGGTGGCCGGCTCGGCCGCGCGAGCCGGGGAAACCGGAGAGGTCGGTGCCGCCGACGACGTGTCGGACGCCCTGGGCGGCGACACCTGCGGCGCGAAGACGGCCTGCGCGCGAAGGGCGTCCGCCAGCAGTTGCTCGGGGTCCTTCGGCTCGCTCATCGCCGCCCGTCCGCTCGCTGTGAACCTACGTACTCAAGGTAGCCGTACCCACCTCGGCGACCCATTCTCCCCGGCGCAGAACCTTCGCCGGCCGCAGGTCCTGGTCGAGGACCACGATGTCGGCCTGGTAACCGGGGCACAGCATCCCGGTGCGGTCCGCGATGCCGAGCAGCTCCGCCGGTCGCTGCGACGTCGCGTGCACCGCGTCGAGGATGCCGAGTTTCGCACCCCGGACCAGATTGCGGAAGGCGGTGTCCATCGTCAGGGTGCTGCCGGCCAGCGAGCCGTTGTCGGCGAGGGTGGCGACGCCGTCGTGGACGTCGACCTCGAGGCGGCCCAGCGTGTAACGGCCGTCCGCCGCGTCGGTGGCCGACATCGCGTCGGTGATCAGGACCGTCCGGTTGCGCCCCGCGTGCTTCGCCGCCAGGCGGACCACGGTCGGGTGCAGGTGGACCAGGTCGCAGATGAGCTCGATCGTGATCCGCTCGTCGTCCAGCAGCGCGCCGATCGGGCCGGGCTCGCGGTGGTGCAGCGGCCGCATGCCGTTGAACAGGTGGGTCGCCACCGTCGCGCCCGCGTCGATCGCCGGCAGCAACTGCTCTTCGACGCCGTCGGTGTGCCCGATCGCGGCGATGACGCCGGACTCGGCCAGCTGGCGGACGGCCTTCACGCCGCCGTGCAGCTCGGGGGCGATGGTGACCATCCGGATCGAACCCTGGCCCGCGCGCAGCAGCTTCTCGACCGTGCCGGTGTCCGGCTCGAGCAGCGTCTCCGGGTCGTGCGCACCGCAGCGGGCCTTCGAAATGAACGGGCCCTCCAGGTGGATGCCCGCGACCTCGCCGTTCTGGACGAGCTCGCGCAGCGCCGCGACCTGCTCGCGCAGGATGTCCACCGGGTCCGAGACCAGGCTGGCCAGCATGGTGGTGGTGCCGTGACGGCGGTGCGCTCGCACCGCCGTCAGGAGTTCCTCGGGATCGAGGGAGGTGAACGAAGCACCTCCCCCGCCGTGGCAGTGGGTGTCGACGAACCCCGGGACGACCAGCGCCCCGCCGACGTCCACGTGTTCGCCGGACGGCGGGGTCCCGGAACCCACGCCGGCGATCCGCCCGTCGGTGACGGCAACCCAGCCGTCGTCGAGTACACGGTCCGGGGCGGCGACCCGGCCGCCCATGATCACGAAATCTCCGGCGCCTCTCACGCACCCCAGCATATATTGGTCTGGACCAAGCATGGTGATACGACTCAGTGACTGGAATGGTCCACCCGGGTCACTGCGGAGTTTGCATGGCCTTCTGAAGTGCCTCGAGCGCCCGGCTGGCGGTCGATTTAACGGTACCCTTGGAGATACCTGCGGCCTCAGAGATCTCGGCCTCGCTCAGCCCGCCGTAGTACCGCAGCACCAGCACTTCGCGCTGGCGGGGCGGCAGCTTCGACAGCGCGCTGACCACGGCCTGGTGCTCATTGGAGAGCATCGCGAGGCTCTCGGCGGACCGCGCGTTCACGGCGTGCGGCGGCACGTACTCACGGGCGGTCTTGCGGCGGCGCAGCACGCTGCGCGACCCGTTGACCACGGCCGTGCGCAGGTAGCCGACCGCGGCCGCGGCGTCCCGGAGCCTGCTCCAGTTGCGGTGCAGGCCGGTGAAGGCCTCCTGGACGACGTCTTCCGCCGTCGCGGGCTCGTCGACCAGCAGAATCGCCAGCCGGACCAGCCGCATGCGGTGCTGGCGGTAGAGGTCTTCGAGGGTCAGCGGTGCCGGCGTCTGCGCCGGCGCCGGACCGTCCATGACCCGCAGGTGGCCGAGGGTCGCCTCGACACTGCGTTCCGCATTGCCCTCGAGCATGAACCCCTGCCTGTTCTCGACCCCGGTTTGCACGGTGTGCCGCGTCAGCAGGTTCGCGGTATTCACAGCGCTCACACAGGTACTGACGCATGCCCAGCCTATCGGGTTCAGATGCCGGTGCCACAGATCGGATGCTGGTACAGAACCGTGACACGGGTAGCGTCGTAGCCGACCCGCCCGCGCGCGACCCCGGAGATCCACATGGCCTGGTTCCTCGTCGAAATCACCTATGTCCAGGAGAAGATGCCGGACGTCCGGCCGCGTCACCGCGAGTTCCTGACCAAGCTGGCCGAGGAAGGCCGCGTCGCGGTCGCCGGCCCGCTCGGCGACGGCACCGGCGGCCTCACGCTGTACCAAGCCGACGACGAGGCCCACCTGAAGGAGACGATCGACCAGGACCCGTACTTCCTGGAGGGAGTCGTCGCGCAGCGGTCCGTCCGCGAGTTCAAGCCGGTGATCGGCGCCTGGCTGCCGTCATAGGTCGAGCACGGTGGTGCCGCGGTCGACGCAGATCCGCATCGACCCGCCGTCGGCCGTCGGCACCGCGCAGGTCCCGCAGAAGCCCTGCCGGCACGAGTACGGCGTGGCGGGTCGTGCCGCCAGCAGGACGTCGAGCGCCGTCCGGTCGCCCGGCACCGTCACGATGTGTCCTGACCTGCGCAAAGTGAGCTGGAACGGTGCTCCGGCGACGATCGGCGGTGGGGCGAACCGTTCGAAGTGGACGGCCTTGGCCGCGGTCGCCCCGAGGTCGGCGCGCACGCCGGTGATCATCGGCGCCGGGCCGCAGCAGTAGACCGACGCGCCTGCCGGGAGCCCCTCGAGGAGTTCGGCACCCGACGCCGGGATGCCGTACTCGGTGTCCGGCCGGATCCACACGCGGTCGTCGTCCGGCAGTTCGCCCAGGAACGGCATCGACGCGCGGCTGCGGCCGGTGTAGACCAGCCGCCAGTCCGCGCCGTTCGCGACGGCTCGGCGGACCATCGGCAGGATCGGCGTGATCCCGATGCCGCCGGCGACGAAGAGGAACGGCCCGTCGCCGACGAAGGGGAACGCGGTCCGCGGGCCTCGCGCGGTGACGCGGGTGCCCGGGACCAGCGCGTGGATCTCGGCCGAAGCGGCGCCGATCCGCCGGACGGCGATCCGGTAGCGCGAGCGGTCGGCGGGGTCGCCGCAGAGCGAGTACTGCCTGACCAGGCCGGATGGCAGCACCAGGTCGATGTGCGCACCCGGCCGCCAGCCCGGCAGCGGGGTGCCGTTGCCGAGCCGCAGGCTCACGACGTCGTCGGCTTCGGGCCGGATCGTTTCGACGAGCAGCGAAAGGTCGCGGTCCACTGTGCGCACCGGTGGCCGCCGCTTCCCGCTGAATTGCGACAGACGCCGGTAAACGCCCACGACGCCGACCAAAGTGGACATCAGGTGGTCGGTGCGCGCGCTGCCGTCCAGCCTCGTGGGCCGCCCGAGAGCGTCACTTTCACGTGAAAGTGACGCCCCCAGGTGGGCACTTTCACGTGAAAGTGCCCCTCTTGGCTCGGTCACTCCGCGGCCCGGGCGGCGGGTGAGGTCGCCAGGTAGGCCACCGCCTGCTCGGTGTTCCCGGTCCCGGCCGGGTGGTAAGCGCGGCGGAAGTACGGCCGGATCTCCCGCACCAGCTGACGTCCGGTCGGCAGCAACCCGCGTCGAGCCGCCCGGCGGTAACCCCGCACGGACGCGCGGCCGGGGTGCGTCGGGTCGTTGCGCAGTAGATATCGCGTACCGCGGGCGAAGACCCAGGCCAGCACCGGCGTCACCGCCGCCATGCTGCGCACCCGGCGCGTGTACCGCCCGTCGAGGTGCACGAACAGGTCGAACGCCACCGACCGGTGTTCGACCTCCTCGGCGCCGTGCCAGCGCAGCAGGTCCAGCATCACCGGGTCGGCGCCCGCGTCCTCCAGGGGCGCGTCGAGCACCCACTGGCCGAGGAACGCCGTGTAGTGCTCGATCGCGGCGATGATCCCCAGCCGTTCGACCAGCCACTCCTCGGCCGCGCGCCCGGTCAGGTCGCGGTCGCCGAGCAGCTTCCGGAACAGCCACTCCATCTGCGCCACGAACGGCCGCACGCGCACGCCCGCCGCTTCGAGGTGTGCCGCCGCGCCGTCGTGCGCCTCGGCGTGCACCGCCTCCTGGCCGATGAAGCCGAGAACGTCCGCCTTGAGCCGCTCGTCGCGGATCAGCGGCAGCGCCTGCTTGAACACCTCGACGAACCACCGTTCGCCCTCGGGCAGCGCCAGGTGCAGCACGTTGATCGTGTGCGTGGCCTGCGGTTCGCCGGGGATCCAGTGCATCGGCAGCGCCGCCCAGTCGAACTTCACGTCCCGGGCGTGCAGGACCAGCTGCTCGTCCCCGGACGTCACGACGCCCGGCCGGACAGCTCGTAGTCGGCCGGGTCGACCTTGCGCGTCTGGAGCCAGTAGCGCCAGGTGAAGCCCGGCCAGATCGTCCGGTTGACGCCCTGGGCGTCGAGGTACCAGCTCTTGCAGCCGCCCTGCGTCCAGACGCCCTTGACCAGCTTGTCCTGGATCTCGCTCTGGAACTCGTCCTGCACGCCCGGCCGGACGTCGAGCGCGGCGGCACCGCGCGCATCGGCGAGCTTGATGGCGTCGACGACGTACCGCGACTGCGACTCGATCATGAACACCACGGAGTTGTGGCCGAGCGCGGTGTTCGGGCCCAGCAGGAAGAACAGGTTCGGGTAGCCGGACACGGTGATGCCCTTGTGGGTCCGCATGCCCTCGCTCGCCCACTCCTTGGCGAGGTTGCGGCCGTCGACGCCGGTGATGTCGAGGTACTCCAGCGCGTCGGTCACCTTGAAGCCGGTGCCGTAGACGATCGCGTCGACCTCGTGCTCCACGCCCGCGGAGTCGACGATCGAGTGCGCCTTGACCTCCTTGATCCCGGACGTGTTCACGTCGACGTTCGGCCGGTCCAGCGCCGGGTAGTAGTCGTTGGAGATCAGGACGCGTTTGCAGCCCATCGTGTAGTCCGGCGTGACCTTCTTGCGCAGCGCGCGGTCCTTGATGCCCTTCGCGATGTTCCGCTTCGCGATCAGCTCGCCGGCCTTCATGATCGCCGGGTGGCCGTTGAAGCCGATGGCGCGGGCTTCGAGAAGCCAGTACAGCGCGTTGCGGTAGGCACGCTGGGTGCCCGGGACGCGCTTGAACAGCGTCTGCGCCCACGGCGGCATCGCGTGGTCGGGCTTGGGCATGATCCACGGCGGCGTCCGCTGGAAGAGCGTCAGCTCGGCGACGTCGGGGGCGATCTTCGGGACGAACTGGACCGCGCTGGCACCGGTGCCCACGACAGCGACTTTCTTGCCGCGCAAGTCGTATTCGTGGTCCCAGCGCGCGGAGTGCCAGGTCCGGCCCTGGAAGTTCGCGATCCCGGGCAGTTCGGGGACCTGCGGGATGTGCAGGCCGCCGACGCCGGAGACGAGGAACTGCGCGACGAACTCGCGGCCGTCCTTGGTCGTCGCCGTCCAGCGGCGTTCCCGCTCGTCCCAGTGGGCGCCGGTCAGCTCGACGCCGAAGCGGATCTTCTCGCGCAGCCGGTACTTGTCCGCGACGCCCTTGAGGTACTCGAAGATCTCCGGCTGCGGCGAGAACGACCGCGACCAGTCCGGGTTCTGCTCGTACGAGAACGAGTACATGTGCGACTGCACGTCGCACGCGCACCCGGGGTAGGAGTTGTCGCGCCAGGTGCCGCCCACCTCGGTGGCCTTCTCCAGGACCACGTAGTCCCGGAGGCCGGCCTTTTCGAGCTGGATCGCCTGGCCGAGCCCGGAAAACCCGGTGCCCACGATCACGACCTTGAACCGCTCGGTCATCTGTCGGCCTCCGCTGCGTCGGGGATCCTGCGCAGATGACGTTACCTCAGGTAACAGTTACTTGGAAGTACTCCTTACCGGTTAGTACGTCCCGCCGAGCTTGCCGTGGTCCCAGCTGACGACCTTGGTCGGCCGGAAGATCAGCCCGACACGTTTGGCGGCCTGACCTGCGATGAAGGCGTTCATCTCGGCGGGGGCGGCGGCATCCGGCTTGGCGCCCGAATACCGCTGCAGCAACGCCGTGCCCATCCGGGTGACCTCGGCGATGTCCTCGACGATCTCGACGTCGGCCTCGAACGAGACGCCGCGGAGCTTTTCGTAGCTGTCGCCGTCCTCGACCAGCACGGTCGCCTCCGGCAGGCGCCGGAGGTTCTTCGCCTTCTGGGACGTGCCGTACGTCCAGGTCGCGACGCCGTCTTCGTGCGGGAAGTACCAGAGCGGCGCGAGGTGCGGGCGGCCGTTCGGGCCGATGCTGGCGACGTTGATGACCTTCTGCCCGGCGAGGTACGCGCGCACCTCGTCCTCGGTCATCTTGACCTGGTCGCGACGGGACATCTTCACCCCTTGGTGGCGGCCCGCCCGCCGTGGCCGGTGACCGCCGACTCGTACGCGCCGCGCGCCTCGATGTCGGCCAGCGCGGCCTTGTCCGCCGACGGTACCCGGCTGCGGGAACCGATCTCGATGATCGGCGGGAGGAACGCTCGGAACAGCTTGAGGCCGCCGACCCAGCGCGGCACGTGGATGGTCCGGGCGCGCTTGAGGATGCCCGCTTCGAGGTCGTCCAGCGCGGTGTCGAGCGGGTAGGTCTTGCCGATCAGGCCGGGCATCGACGCGCGGAGCTTGCCGAACACCGGGTGCGCGTCGGCGCTCTCGACGAGATCGGTGCGGATCCACGTCGGGTGCGCGACGCCGACCTTGACGCCCAGGTGGGCGACTTCGGCGCGGAGGCTGTTCGAGAAGGCTTCGACGCCGGCCTTCGCGGCGGAGTAGTTCGCCATGCCCGGCGCGTGCGTGATCGCGGCGAGGCTGGAGATGGCCAGCAGGTAGCCCTTGCGCTCGATGACGTGCGGGAGCGTGACGCGGAACGTCCGCCAGACGCCGAGCAGGTCGACCTCGATGACCTTCTCGAACGCGGCCCGGTCGACCGAGCGGACGAAGCCCGCGGTCGCGATGCCGGCGTTCGCGATGACGATGTCGATCCCGCCGAAGTGCTCGACCACGCCGGCCGTCGCCTCTTCCAGGGCGTCCCAGCTGGTGACGTCGGCTTCCCAGGCGTGTGCGCTGGGGCCGATCCGGTCGGCGACCTTCTGCTGCTCTTCGGCTTCGAGGCCGACGAGGGCCACCTTGGCACCGCGGGCGGCCAGCCGCTCGGCGAGCCCGGCGCCGATGCCGCGGGCGGCGCCGGTGATCAGCACGACCTTGCCGTCGACCTTCTTGGTGCCGCTCAGCAGCGAAAACGGGTTGGCCACGGTGCCCTCCTGGACGTCGAACGTCGCTCTCGGAGGGACCGTACCCCAACTTACCCGCAGTAAGCTACCCGAGAGTAGCGTCGCTTTCACGTGAAAGCGACGCTACTTCGTCTGGAGTCAGGGTGAGGGAGACTGAGGCGATGAGGTCGGCGAGCTGCTCGGGTGTGCGGGCGCTGGCGATCGGGGCGGCGACCGTCGGCTGCTGCCGCAGCCAGGCGAGCGACACCGTGGCGACCGAAACCCCGTGCGCCTCGGCGACCTCGTCGAGCTTGGCCAGCACGCGCTCGCCGTCGCCGTCCAAATAGGACGAAGCGCGGGCGGCGCGGGGGCTGTCGACGGTGGTTTCCTTCGTGCGGTACTTGCCCGTGAGGAAGCCCTTTGCCAGGGCGAAGTACGGCAGCGTGGCGAGGCCTTCGCGGGCGACGAGCGGGGCGAGGTCGCGTTCGTAGTCCCGCTCGACCAGGTTGTAGTGCGGCTGCAGCACGGCGTACCGCGCGAGCCCGTTCCGGTCCGAAATAGACAGTGCTTCGGCGAGTCGTCCGGCGTGGTAGTTCGACGCGCCGAGGTGACGCACCTTGCCCGCGCGAACCAGCGCGTCGAACGCCGTCAGCGTCTCTTCGAGCGGGGTGTCCGGGTCGTCCCGGTGTGCGTAGTAGAGGTCGATGTGGTCGGTCTTGAGGCGGCGCAGCGAGTCCTCCGCCGCGGCCTGGATGTTCTTCGCCGACAGGCCCGGCCGGCCGTCCCACATGCCGACCTTGGTCGCGACGATGACGGCGTCGCGGTTGCCGCGCGAGGCCAGCCAGTTGCCGATGATCGTCTCGGAGCCGCCCCCGCCGCCGTAGAGGTCGGCGCTGTCCAGGAAGTTGCCGCCGGCCGCGGTGTAGGCGTCGAGGACGGCGAAGGACTGCGGCTCGTCGGCCGTCCAGCCGAAGACGTTGCACCCGAGGTTGAGCCCGTACACGTCGAGGTCGGTGTTTCCCAGCTTGGTCATGTCTTCGACAGTAATTCGCCGGACCCGGGAGGAAAATCGCCGTCCCACGCGTTGGGGTGTTCTATGGCTATCGAACTGGGCAAACTCGGGATCTGGCGGTACCACGCGAACGTGGACGCGACGTTCGCGGCGGAGGCGGAGAAGCTCGGCTACGGAGCGATCTGGCTGGGCGGCTCGCCCGGCAGCGCCGACCTCGCATCGGTGGACGACCTCCTCGCGGCAACGGACTCCCTGGTCATCGCGACCGGCATCGTGAACATCTGGCAGGACGAGCCCGCCGACATCGCCCGCGTGTACGAGCGGATCGCGGCCAAGTACCCGGACCGCTTCCTCCTGGGCATCGGCGCGGGCCACCGCGAAGCGACGACGGAGTACAAGAAGCCGTATGCGGCCCTGGTCGACTACCTCGACGGGCTCGACGCGGCGGGCGTCCCGGCGGCCGGCCGCGCGCTGGCGGCCCTGGGGCCGAAGGTGGTGGCGCTGTCGGGTGAGCGCACGGCCGGCGCGCACCCGTACCTGACGACGCCGGAGCACACCCGCGGCACCCGCGAGATCCTGGGCGCGGGCAAGTTGCTGGCCCCGGAGCACAAGGTGGTCCTGTCGACCGACGCCGACGAGGCCCGCGCGATCGGCCGCAACACGGTGAAGTTCTACCTCGGCCTGTCGAACTACGTCGCCAACCTGCGGAAACTGGGGTTCACGGACGCCGACCTCGAAGGCGAGGGCAGCGATCGCCTGGTCGATGCCCTGGCGCTGCACGGCGACGCGGCCACGATCGCCCGCGGCCTGTCGGCCCACCTCGAGGCGGGGGCGGACCAGGTGGTCGTCCAGGTGCTCAACGAAGACCCGTGGCCGGCGTACCGCGCGCTGGCTTCCGAGCTGCTGTGATCTCCGTCCGGCCGCCGCTCCGCGCGGCGGCCGGATGCACTCCTTCTGAACCGATCCGACGTGCGGGAAGTTTTTGTGCGGGGACCGGTGTGCGGCGGCGGCACACCTCGTACGATGCGGTCGGGACCACCCTGTGCCAAGGAGGAGTCAACGATGCCCATCGCCACCCCCGAGGTCTACGCGGAGATGCTCGACCGGGCCAAGGCGAACGAGTTCGCCTACCCGGCCATCAACGTGACCTCGTCCGAGACCGTGAACGCCGCCATCCGCGGCTTCGCCGAGGCGGAGAGCGACGGCATCATCCAGTTCTCCACCGGCGGTGCGGAGTTCGCGTCCGGCCAGAAGGTCAAGGACATGGTGACCGGCGCGACCGCGCTGGCGGAGTTCGCGCAGGTCGTTGCCGCGAAGTACGACGTCAACGTCGCGCTGCACACCGACCACTGCCCGAAGGACAAGCTGGACGGCTTCGTCCGCCCGCTGATCGAGATCTCGGCCGAGCGCGTCAAGAACGGCCAGCACCCGCTGTTCCAGTCCCACATGTGGGACGGCTCGGCGATCGACCTCGACGAGAACCTCGAGATCGCCGCGGAGCTGCTCGCCAAGACGGCGGCCGCGCACATCATCCTCGAGGTCGAGATCGGCGTCGTCGGTGGTGAGGAAGACGGCGTCGAGGCGGAGATCAACGAGAAGCTGTACACCGCCGAGGGCGACTTCCTGAAGACGATCGACGCGCTGGGCGCGGGCGAGCGCGGCCGCTACCTGCTGGCGGCGACGTTCGGCAACGTCCACGGCGTGTACAAGCCGGGCAACGTGAAGCTCCGCCCGGACGTGCTGAAGGGCGGCCAAGAGGCGGCGGCGAAGAAGCTCGGCCTGGACAGCGGCGCGAAGCCGTTCGAGCTGGTCTTCCACGGCGGTTCGGGCTCGCTCCCGGAGGAGATCCGCGAGGCGGTGTCGTACGGCGTGGTGAAGATGAACGTCGACACGGACACGCAGTACGCGTTCACCCGCCCGATCGTGGACCACTTCTTCAAGAACTACGACGGCGTCCTGAAGATCGACGGCGAGGTCGGGAACAAGAAGGTCTACGACCCGCGCTCGTACCTGAAGGCCGCTGAAGGTGGCATGGCCGCTCGCGTGGTCGAAGCCTGCCAGGCCCTCGGCTCGGCGGGCACGAAGCTCAAGTAAGTCTCGTCGCGCCAAGGGGCGGCACTTTCACGTGAAAGTGCCGCCCCTTGGTCGTGCTTCAGACCGTTTCGGACACCGCTCGCCGGGCCGTCCACCAGTTCGTCGCCGGACCGGCCGCCGCCCACAGGGCGAACACCCCGCCGAGCACCACCAATGCCGTCCAGTACGCCGCCGGTGGGGCCGACTCCGTGTGCGCGTCCCCGAGCACCCACGGCCGGAACTGCGACTGCAGCCAGAACGCCCCGTAGCCGAACGCCGTCACCAGCAGGGCTCCGGCGCCGGCCCGCACGACACCCGACCCGAGAGCGAACGCCAGGTCCACGGCGAGCCCCACGAAGAGCAGGTAGAACGGCACCGTCGACACCGGGAAACCCAGCCCGAGCAGCAGCGGCCACATCACCGACCGGTAGGCCACGTACGCGAGCGCCACCGCAGTGGCCGCCCAGCGGAAGCCCAGGGTGCGCCGCGCCAGGACCAGGATCAACGCCATGACCCCGATGCCCCAGAGGGGATAAACCCACGACGGAATCGGCATCGTGAAGTGCAGCACCGCCGTCCGGTCGACCGGGTGGCCGATCTGGTTGGCGGCGAAGTCCAGCAGCGACTTCTCGGCCTCCGGCTCGCCGCGTTCCCAGGCGCGCAGCCCGAGGATGCCGTACTCCTGCTGGCCGTTCGGGAAGAACGTGTTCTCCAGGAAGAACGCCCACAGCCCGAGCAGCACGCCCGTCCGGAACCGGCCGGGCGGGGAAAACCGCAGCCAGCCCAGCAGCACGCCCGCCTGCATGATGCCCGTGCCCAGGTAGAGCATCATGTGGGACGGGCTCCACGCGGTCAGGTCCAGGCCGTTGACGCGGTGGTTGATGACGTCCAGCGGGGCCGCGACCAGGAACGTCAGCAGGCCGATCTGCATCAGCCGCAGTGACGTCTTGTCAGCGCCGAGGCCGGTGTAGCTGTGGATCGCCACCAGCACCACGATGATCACCGTGCCGACGGTGTTGATCAGGTGCGGCGGCGCCAGGTCGTCGCGCAGCCACATGAAGTGCCACGACATGTCCCACGACGAGCCGACCAGCTTGAACGCGAACGCCGCCAGCCACATCCCGTAGCAGAACCGGAGCACCCAGTCCGGCGTCGGCTGCCCGGGGGCGCCGCGGTGCCAGTGCCGCGTGAAGAACAGCCGCGTCTTGCCGACGGGACTGCGCGGGATCACGTCCACCGGGACGTCGACTGCCTTGGCCATGCCGGACATCATGGCCGGTCATGGTCACGAGTGGGCCAAGACCGTGGCAAACGACGCGAAAATCGGGGTTCACCCCTACGGGTAGCCGACTTGCTTTTCCCGGGCCCGGCTTGGCAGGGTGTCGCGCCATGATGCCGAAACGAGTTGTCGCGGCCGTGCTCGTCGCCGCGCTGGTGCTGGCCGGCGGCGGGATTCTGGCGGGCTTGTTCTTCTGATCCGCGGGCGTGGGCAGAATGGGAGCCATGACGCACAACCTGCTCGGCCCCGAGCCGACGCTGCTGCCCGAGCACACCGCCGCCCAGGCCGCGCTCGACGCCGGGAGCGACCCGGCCACCGTCGCGGCCGAACACCCCGACTACAGCGAGGCGTGGGCTTCGCTGGCCGAGAACGCCTTCGACGCGGGCGAGACCGTCGCCGCCTACGCGTACGCCCGCACCGGCTACCACCGGGGGCTCGACCAGCTGCGCCGCGCGGGCTGGAAGGGCTTCGGCCCGGTCCCGTGGTCGCACCGCCCCAACCAGGGCTTCCTCCGCGCCCTCGCCGTGCTCGGCAAGGCCGCCGGCAAGATCGGCGAGACCGAGGAGCACGAGCGCTGCCGGACGTTCCTCGCCGACTCCGACCCCGCCGCCGCGGAAGCCACCGGCCTCAAGTGACCCACCGGTCGTGAGTGGTAATTCGGGTTAGAACCCTAATTACCACTCACGACCGGCCGCGGGAGACCTCAGAACCAGCCGCAGTTGACTGGTGCCGGGAGGCCGGCGAAGCGGCCTTCGAGCCAGGCGAACGCCTCCGGGAACGCCCGCAGCGCGCCGAGCACGTGCGTCGGGATCAGCGAAGTGCTGAACTGCAGCTTCACGCCCTTGCCGCACCACGTCCGGCCCAGGTCGCGGTCCTGCGCGTAGGGGACGATGTCGTCGAGTGCGCTGTGGACGATCAGCACCGGCGCCGTCGGCTTCAGCGTCCCGATCTTCTGCTCGGCCACCCGCGACGCGTACGGCTCCTCGCCGAGGTACGCGGTCAGCGAGCGGCCGTCGGTGGTCAGCGTCGAGGACTGCGTGAACGCGTGCGCGGCGATCGCTTCCACCGTGCACTCGGTCCGGACCTGCTCGAACAGCTGCTTGCCGCGCGCGTTGAGCAGCGCCGGGATGTTCAGCTCCGGGTACGCGTAGTTCATGCTCACCAGCGCGAAGGCCAGAAAGCCGACCGCGTAGTGGCCGTCGAGGTTCTTGGCCACCGAAGCCAGGTCCGCCGGCACCGCTCCCGCATACGCGCCCTTCAGCTTCAGCTCGGGCGCGTAGCCCGGCTGCAGCTCCGCCGCCGCGGCCGACGCGCCGCCGCCCTGCGAGTAGCCCGCGATCGCGACCGGGCCGTCGTCCGGGAGTCCCGCCTCCGGGAGCCGTTGCGCCGCGCGGATCGCGTCGAGCACGGCGTGGCCCTCCGACGCGCGGTTGACGTACGTGTGGTCCCCGGGCGTGCCGAGCCCTTCGTAGTCGGTGACGACGACGCCGTAACCCCGCGTCAGCAGCCCCGCGATGAACGGCCCTTCGTACTCGAAGCCCGCGGCAAGCGCTTTCGACGGCGCGCAGTCGTCGCCCTCGCCCTGGGTGCCGACGGCGTAGGAAACGATCGGGCGCACGCCGGTGCCGTGCCACGCCGACCGCGGCGTCAGCACCGTGCCGGTGACGGCGATCGGCGAGCCGTGCGTGTCGGTGCTGCGGTACATGATCCGCTGCACGTTCGCGTCGGCCTTGATCAGCTGGATCGGATCGATGTAGAACGTCGACACCTCGTGCCGGATGACGTCGCCGTCGCGGCCGGCGGGAAGGGGGGACGGCGGGTCGTAGAAGGACGCGGCCGAGGCCTGAGGCGGGCCCAGCGCCGCCAGGGCCAGAACGGAAACTCCGGCGACGGCCGCGGAGAGGGCGCGGCGGGGGAAGATACGCATGCTTGCTCCTCGTTGAGCAGGTCGAGTGCGCGGGGAACACCTTTTTTGACAGAGGTGTCGGAAAAAGAATCACGTGAGGTGGACCACAATGTCAAGCCCGGCTCCGCGCGGGCGGCCGCGCAAGCTCCCGGTTTCGGAGCAGCGCGCCCGCGTCCTGGGCGCGACGGCGAGAGTCGTCGCGCAGCACGGGATGCAGGGCGCGACGATCGAGCAGATCGCGCGGGAAGCCGGCGTCTCGCGGCAGGCCGTCTACGAGCAGTTCGGCGACCGGGCGACGCTGTTCGCCGAGGTCGTGGCCGAAACCGAGGAGAGGGCTTTCACTGCCATCGCCGGGCCGTCGGTGGCCGACGAGCAACCCGGTCTGCGGGCCTGGGCGCGGGCCAACTACGCCAACATGGTCACCTTCGTCGCCGACCACCCCGAGGGCTACGGCGTGCTCCGCGCGGCCGAGCGCGCGGGCGACCCCGCTCTCACCCGGTTGAGGGAGAGGCTGGCCGTCGTCTACGCCGAAGCCAGCCGCAAGCGGTGGGCCGCGCACGGCATCGACTCCGGCCGCGCGGACCGCGCGCTCGTCACGCTCTTCTTCGCCATGACCGAGTCACTGGTCCAGGCCACCTGGAACGGCGAGCCGCCGGACCAGGACGCCCTGATCGACCTGCTCACCGAGTTCACCGTGGGCGGCGTCGCCCGCCTGCAGACCAAGGCGAGCGACGTCATCGACCGGTTGCGGTAGCTAAGCCGCGGCCAACGCCGCGGCGACCGACCCCACCACCCGGTTGCGTCCGCCGTGTTTGGCCGCGTACACGGCCGCGTCGGCGGATGCCATCACCTCCTCGATGGACGAACCGTCCAGCGGGTAGGCGGCGACGCCGATGGACGCCGTCTGCCGTTCGATGTCGACGGCGGCGCCCGCGTTGCTCGTGGTGCTGATGATCAGCTCGCTGACCCGCTGCCGGATCCGCTCCGCCGTGACGATCGCGTCTTCTTTGGACGTCGAAGGCAGCAGTGCGACGAACTCCTCGCCGCCGAACCGGCCGACCAGGTCGTGCGCCCTGGTCTCCTGCCTGACCACGGCGGCGACCGCCTTGAGCACGTCGTCCCCCGCGAGGTGCCCGTAGGTGTCGTTGATCCGCTTGAAGTGGTCGAGGTCGATCATCATGGCGCCGAAGCTGCCGTTCTCCCGCTCCGCCCGCGAGATCTCGCGCTGCGCGCCGTCCTGCCAGGTGGTGGCGTTGAGCAGCTGCGTCTTCTGGTCGGTGGTGGCCAGCTCTTCCAGCCGCTTGATCAGCACGGACCGCTGCAGCACGTAGAGCGGCAGGATGACGAGCACCGACAGCAGCGGCTCCTCGTTGAGCACCATCACCAGCAGCGCGCCGACGCACAATGTGGACAGTTCGAGCAGGTTGTCGTCCATGTTGCCGAGGCACGACACCGGGGTCGCGTTCTTCGGGTCGGCCAGGTAGAGGCCGAGGCCGGTCAGTGCGGTGTTGACCGTGAAGAAGGCCAGGGCGGCCAGCGTCACCGTCGCCACCCCGCTGCCGATGGTCATGTGACTGACGACACCCGCGGAGAAGGCCGACAAGATCATCGTGGTCGCGTTCGCGGCCACTCGGTGAAATTCACCCGGACGGGTGCCGGACCAACTACGGAACGCGAGGTAGACGTACAGGACGACGCCGAGCGCGGCGATCAGCTGAGCCGGCAACAGCAGGCCGGCGGGCAGCAGCCACACCGAAGTCATCGAGATGTAGGGCCCGTTGCTGAGGATGCGGCGCTGCCGCTCCAGCCGCCTGCTGACCTCCGTCTGCGCCACGGCCAAGGCTGTGAGCAGCGCAAACGTGCCCAGTTGGGCGACGGTGACCGGCACGGTCAACAGTGAGACGGCCGCCCAGCTCAGCATGACCGTGATGGCGGTCAGCGTCGCGATGATCCAGTCGCGGGGGCGTGTCCACAGTGCCCAGCCCCGTGCGCGAGAAATCAAGTCTTGGCCGCGCTGTTCCCCCGATGTGACCATTTTTCCCCCAGACCCTTGCGTGCTTGTACGGTGACAAAGTACTCACGGACAGTTTCAGACCGTTCGCCCGCTGTCCACAAGGGCTTTCGGTGTGTACTTTTTCTTTGACACCGGAACGAGAGGTGGCCAGCGATGCGCGGCAAAGAACAGTGACCGCACAGCGCACCGCAAGGTCGCGCAGGTCAAGCCCACGCGCGGGGCATGTCATGCATGTTCGGCGCGTGCGGCCTCTTTGTCGATCCATCGTTCCGGCTCGCCGGACAGCGCCCGGGCCCACAGCACCGCCAGCGGGAGGGTGAGCACGAGCCCGGCGATGCCGAAGATCCCGACCGTCCCGTGCGGGGTCAGCTGATCCGCGAGCACGCCGCCGATCAGCGGGCTGACGCCCATCATCGTGGTCAGGCCCGTGTTGGACAGGCCCATCACCTGCGCCCGCTGCTCGTCCGGCACCGCCAGGGTCAGCGACGCGGTCGCCTGCAGCAGGCAGACCGTGCCCAGGCCGCCGGAGATGATGAACAGGACGATCGACGAGACCGGGCCGGGGTTCAGGAAGCAGAACAGCAGCGGCACGGCGCACAGCGCCGCCAGCGGGCCGATCAGCTTCGGCCGCAGCCGCGCGGGCACCCAGCGCGTGTAGGCGAAGGTCGCGATGACGCTGCCGATCGGGTCGGCCGCGAGCAGCAGGCCGATCGTCTCCGGGCCGCCGCCCGCCGCCGTCACGTACGGCGCGGCGATGCCCTCGTAGACCGGCAGCAGCCCCATCAGCCAGGTGAACAGCACCAGCGTCCGCAGCGGCGAGCTCGCGAACGCCGTCCGGCCACCGCCGCCGAGCGTCGCGAAGAAGGACTTGCGCTGCTCGCCGGTCGCCGCGGCCGGGCGGGCGCGGACGCCGAAGCGCACGAAGACGGCCGACAGGACGAACGTGGCCGCGTCGACGACCAGTGCCACGTGCGGGTCGAGAGCGAGCAGCAGGGCCCCGCCGCCGGCGAAGCCGAGCAGCTGGGCGCTCTGCACGGTCATGCTCCGGATACCCATCCCGACGACGAACCGGTCACCTTCGAGCACCTGCGGCAGCAGCGCCAGCTGGGACGCCTTGAACGGCGGGTTGACCAGGGAAACGCCGCCGACCAGCACACACATCAGCCAGAACGGCATGCCGGGCAGGGCGACCAGCAGGATCAGGCCGGCCCGCAGCAGGTCGACGAGCACCATCACGTTGCGGCGCGGGAAGCGGTCGGCGAAGCCGGTCAGGAAGATGCCGCCCAGCAGCGACGGCGCGTACGTCAGGGCGTAGGTCAGGCCGGTGAGCGTCGCGGAGTTCGTCCCGGTGAACACGAGGATGGACAGCGCGACCCTGGCCAGCTGGTCGCCGGCGATCGAGAGCAGCTCGCCGAACCACAGCGCCCGGAACTCGGCGATCCCGAACACCTCGCGGAACGTGACGCGATCCGGCGGTGCTGCCATGCGTTTTCTCCCGACCACTTGTACAGACCGCGTCAGTCCCATGACCCGCGGTGACGAGACGACCAGTCGGTCATGGGGCAGTCACGGTACGTGAGTTACCCCAGCCAGTGTCCCGTGACTGTTGGTAAATCTCTAGGTTCTTTCGCTGGTATCCAAGGTGTCCCGGAGCTTCCCGAACGGGTCAGACGATAGCCCGCAGTGTCTGACCGGTGGCTCAGGAGTCACCAATCGATCATTCCGTACCGCTTGGTCGGTCGCCAGAGGCAAAAGTATCCACCTCGCGTTCGCGAGGTGGATACCGGGGAAGGGACGAGGTCAGGCCGGCCCGCGGTGGTGCTCGATGACCTCGATCGACGCGCGGACCTGCTCGAAGGTGGGCGGTACCGCCCGGTTGAACACGACGGTCAGGGACCGGCGCGGGATGACGACGAACTCGATGTCGACCCCGGCCGCCTCCGCGGCGGCCTCGACGATGTCCCGCCAGTGCTCGGGGTCGATCCCGTCCGGATCGGCCCATTCGTGGGCGAAGATCGCCCAGTTCCCCCGGAGGAGGGTGCCGACCACGTCCTGCGCGGTGTGGACGCGGTGCGGCGAACCGATCTCATCGGCCAAGTATTCGCAGGTGGCGACGTGCGGCTGAGGCCCGCGTGCCTCGATGGACAAAGATCAAGTCCGCTCCTTTCGCCGATGGGCCGCAGGGATTCGGAGCCGAGCGCGGGCTGGATGGGTTCCGCTCTGTGGGAAGTGGTTCCGGCGCCGGAACCCCGGCGTAGCTTCGGGTTGGTGACCGCTCTCCCGCCGTTCACCCTGGCTGTCGTGGGCGCCGGACCCCGCGGGGTCGGCATCCTCGAGCGGCTCGGCGCGAACGCGGGCGAACTGCTCGGCGGCCGGCGGCTCGAGGTGCACCTGATCGACCCGTTCCCGCCGGGACCCGGCCGGGTGTGGCGCTACGACCAGTCGCCGCTGCTGCGGATGAACTCCATGCCCGAGGACGTCACGATGTTCACCGACGACTCGGTGAAGATGGCGGGCCCGGTGCGGCCGGGGCCGTCGCTGCTGGAGTGGGCGCGGAGGGTGCGGGCCGGCGAGCTCGACGCCGACGTGCCGCCCGACGTCGTCGCCGAGCTGACGGCGCTCGACCCCTTCGACTTCCCCACCCGGCGCCTGCAGAGCGCCTACCTGACCTGGGTGTACCGGAAGGTCCTCGAAGACCTGCCCGAAGGCATCGACGTCGTCGAGCACGCGGCGAGCGCGACCGGGGTCGACGGCCACGTCGTCCGCCTGTCCGACGGATCGGCGATCGTGGCGGACGCCGTCGTCTTCACCGTCGGCCACCTCGACGCGGAACCCGACGAGCGCGAACTCGAGCTGGTGGCGTTCGCCGCGCGGCACGGGCTGTCCTACTACCCGGCCGGCTACACCGCCGACGTCGACTACGCGGGCGTCGAACCGGGCGAAACCGTGCTGGTACGCGGGTTCGGACTGGCGTTCGTCGACCTGATGCTGCTGCTGACCGAGGGCCGCGGCGGCCGGTTCGAGGACCTCCCGTGCGGCGGCCTCCGCTACCACCCGAGCGGCGCCGAGCCGGTGCTGCACGTCGGCTCGCGGCGCGGGGTGCCGTACCACGCGAAGATCGGCTACCGGCTGCGAGGGAAACCGTTGCGGCTGCCCAGGTTCTTCGACGCCTACGCCATGGACGGGCTGGCCGGCGACGCGCTCGACTTCCGCGCGGACGTCTGGCCGCTGATCGCCAAGGAACTGGCCTGGGGCTACTACAGCGAGCTGTTCACCGGGCACCCCGGCCGCGTCCGCATGGACTTCGCCGTGTTCGCCGACGCCTTCGCCGACCTGGCCTGGGATTCGCCGTCCATGCGGGACCTCGTCGCGCGGGCGGTGCCCGCCGAGGCCGACCGGCTCGACCTCGACCGGCTGGACCGCCCGATGGCGGACCGCACCTTCGGCACGGCGGAGGAGTTCGGCAAGGAGCTCCGCAAGTACGTCGAGGCCGATTTGGCGCGCCGGGCGGACCAGGAGTTCAGCGCGGACCTGGGTGCCTTCATGGCGCTGCTGTCGGTGTACGGCCAGCTGCCGACCCTGGTCCAAAAAGGACGACTGGGCGCCGCGTCTCAAGTGTCCGATATGGACGGCTGGTTCCACGGGTTCTTCTCCTACTACGCCAGCGGTCCGCCGCCGCGTCGCCTGGATGAGCTGTTGGCGTTGCACGAGGCGGGGATCGTTTCCTTCGCGGGCGCGGAAATGCGGGTGACGGCGGAGCGCGGCGCCTTCGTGGCGTCGTCGGCGAGCCACCCGGAGCGGGTCGAGGCCCGCACGCTGATCGAGGCGCGGCTGCCGGGCCCGAGCGTGACCCGTGCGGCCGACGGCCTGCTCCGGCAGCTGCGCGACGCGGGCGAGCTGGCGGAGGAGACGGTGGCGGACCCGGTGACGGGCGCCTTGCTGCCGTCGGGCCGCATCCACACGCGGGTGTCGGACTCCCGGCTGCTCGACGGCACCGGACGCCCCCACCCGCACCGGTTCGCGGTGGGCCCCCACACGAGCGCCCGCTCGGCGGCGGCGTTCACCCGGCCGCGGACGAACGCGCTGTCCTTCCGCCAGAACGACGCGGTGGCCCGGGAAATCCTGGCGCTCGTGAGTGGTAATTAGGGTTCTAACCCGAATTACCACTCACGAGGCCCAGGCGACCAGGTCGTCGAGGACCCGGGCGGGCGCGGGCATTCCGGCGATCTCGGCCGCGATGCCGCGGGCGATGTTCCGGGCGGCCGGGCCGGCCAGCAGTTCGCGGGCCGCCGCCTCGATCGCGTCGATCCGGATGGCGTCACCCACCAGGGCCTTCGCCGCGCCGAGCGCCGACAGCGTCTCCGCGTTGGCGAACTGGTCGGCGCCCTGGGGCAGGATCAGCTGCGGCAGCCCGGCGGCGAGCGTGCCGAGCACCGTTCCGGTGCCGCCGTGGTGCACCACCAGTCCGGCGTGCTTCAGCACCTCGGCCTGCGGCACGAAACCCGCCACCCGCACGTTTTCCGGCACCGGGCCCAGCGCCGCGGGATCACCCGGTCCGAGCGCGACGAGCACGTCCACACCCAGGCGAGCCAGCGCGTGGATCGCCCGGCGCAGCACTTGCGTCGCGCCGAAGACCACCGTGCCCAGGGTCAGGTACACGAAGCCGTCTTCCGGGAGCGGCGGCAGCGGGACATCCGCGTCGTACGGCGTCGGGCGCATCCGGAACACCTTCGGCACGGCCGCCGTTCCCGGGTCGCGGACGCTGTCGGGCCAGACGTCGACGCAGGCGTCGCCGAGCATGGCGTCCGCCGGCAGGCTGCCCCAGAGCGGAGCCAGCCGTTCGGCTGCGACCGCGAGCACCTCCGGCGACATCGACCGGCCGATCACCAGCGAGACGGCCGGGATGCCCACCTGCCGCGCGAGTGCCCCGGTGCCGACGTCACTCTGCTCGTAGACCACCAGGTCCGGCCGCACCTCGGGCAGCAGCGGCCGCAGGTCGGCCATCGTCGTTCGTGGCAGCAACTCGGCGAACATCGTGATCCCGATGTCGAAGAAGCCGGCGTCCGCACCGTGGCGCCGCTTGGCTTCGGCCTCCGCGTCACCGATGGAGATGCCGACGCGGTAGGCCTCGAAGCCGAGCTCACGCACCTTCGGCACGAACGCCTCGCCGGTGCCGAAGACGACTTCGTGGCCGGCGGCTTTCGCCGCGTTCGCCAGCGGGAGCAGGGGAAAGAGGTGGCCGTACGCCGGGCGGCACGTGAAGAGGATCCGCACCGCCCAAGCGTACCGGCGTCAGCAGCGGTTGAGCATGTCCGTCAGGGCGGTCTTCTCGGCGGAGTTGATCGTCAGCTTGAACTTGTACTTCACCGCGACCCACATCTTCGCGTAGGTGCACCAGTAGCTGACCAGCGGCGGCTTCCACGCGTCGGGCGACTTGTCGCCCTTCTCCTGGTTGACGTTGTCGGTGACGGCGATCAGCTGCGGGTCGGTGAGGTCGTTCGCGTACGCCTGGCGCTGCGCGGTCGTCCACGAGGACGCGCCGGTGCGCCACGCGTCGGCCAGCGGCACGACGTGGTCGATGTCCACATCGGACGCCGCGGTCCAGGTCGCGCCGTCGTACGGGCTGACCCACTTGCCGGAGGTCGCGGCGCAGCTGGAGTCCGTCACCACGTTCGTGCCGTCGCGCTTGAGCACCACTTCACGGGTGTTGCAGCTGCTGCCCTGGTCGATCCAGTGCGGGAACTTGTCACGGCTGTAGCCGGTCTGGGAGCCGTCGGCCTTGACGGTCAGGGTCGCGAGCTCGGACTTCGCCGTGGTGGCCGACGGGATGCCCGGCGGGGTCGCGTCCGCGACGCCGGCCAGGGTGCCGGACAGCACCGCGGTGACCGCGAGAACGGTGAACGTATGACGAACAGCACGCCTGGTTGGCATTTTGCTGCCTCCGGGTAGTGGGGACAGCTAACCCTGAAGCACGGGAGTGGCGTGTACAACACGTATAGGTGACAGGTTGCTGTCCGGCAATGAACACCGGGTTACTCGCGGGTCACCGTACGATTTGTTCAGACGGCGCCCCGGACCAGCCGCAGGTCCTCGGTGTGCCGGTACCAGGTCCACTTGTTCACCGCGCGCTCGTGGATGACGTCGTCCAGCACCGGCCGCGTCGGGATGCAGCCGATCTGGAACGCCCGCGAGTACAGCGTCGCCGGGCGCTTGAAGATGGTGCCCTTCACGACGCGGACGGCCAGGCCGGGGCCGCCCGGGTCCGGTGTCACCTCGATCGACGCGGCCGGCCCCCGCAGCGCCACCTGCTCGTCGGCGTAGGCCACGCCGCGGACCAGCCGCAGCTGCCCGCGCCCGACGAGCACGCCGCCGACGTCGTCGCGGATCAGCGGCACCGGGTCGACCTCACCGCGCAACGCCAGCGCGAGCGCCCGCAGCGGCGTCTTCGGCAGGCCCCAGAGTGCGCCGACGACCGAGTCCGGCGACGACGGCACGAACCCGACCGACACGCCGGAGAGCGCGTCCTTCCGGAGCAGGCGCAGCACGACCGCGGCGAGGTCGGCGTCCGTGCCCGACACCACCAGATGATCGTGTTCGCCCAGCAAGGGGTCGATTTCCGCCTTGCCGGGACGGCTCGGCACGCGGATCGACGCGACGTCGTCGACCTCTTCGAAGCCCGCCGCGCCGTCGCCACAGGCCACCACGATTCCGCGCACCCGCAGGTCCTCCGTTACAGTCATGCACCGGCATTTCTTCAGCGCCACCGGTGTCCGTCCGGGACACTTAACCTCAGTCGTCGAACACCTGGAGTGTCACATGCCGGCCATCGTGCTCATCGGTGCCCAGTGGGGGGACGAAGGCAAGGGCAAGGCCACCGACCTGATGGGTGACCGCGTCCAGTGGGTCGTCCGCTACCAGGGTGGCAACAACGCCGGTCACACGGTCGTCCTGCCGAACGGCGAGAACTTCGCCCTGCACCTCATCCCGTCCGGCATCCTGACCCCGGGCGTGACCAACGTCATCGGCAACGGCGTGGTGGTCGACCCGGGTGTGCTGCTCGACGAGCTCTCCGGCCTCGAAGCGCGGAACGTGGACACGTCCAAGCTGCTGATTTCGGCCGACGCGCACCTGATCATGCCGTACCACGTGGCCATCGACAAAGTCACCGAGCGCTACCTCGGCAGCCGCAAGATCGGCACCACCGGCCGCGGCATCGGGCCGTGCTACCAGGACAAGATCGCCCGCGTCGGCGTCCGCGTGCAGGACCTGCTCGACGAGAAGATCTTCCGCCAGAAGGTCGAAGCCGCACTGGAGTTCAAGAACCAGGTGCTGGTGAAGGTCTACAACCGCAAGGCCCTCGACGCCGACCAGGTCGCCGACGAGGTGCTGGCGGCGGGCGAGAAGTTCGCGCACCGCATCGCCGACACGCGCCTGCAGCTCAACCAGGCCCTGGAGCGCGGCGAAACCGTGCTGCTGGAGGGTTCGCAGGGCACGCTGCTCGACGTCGACCACGGCACCTACCCGTTCGTGACGTCGTCGAACCCGACGTCCGGCGGCGCGAGCGCGGGCTCGGGCATCGGGCCGGGCCGCATCACGACGGTGCTCGGCATCCTCAAGGCCTACACCACGCGCGTCGGCTCCGGCCCGTTCCCGACCGAGCTGCACGACGAGTCCGGCGAGTACCTGCGCAAGCAGGGCGGCGAGTTCGGCGTGACGACCGGCCGTTCGCGCCGCACCGGCTGGTTCGACGCGGTGATCGCGCGGTACGCGGTGCGCGTCAACGGCATCACCGACTACTTCCTCACGAAGCTGGACGTGCTGTCCGGCCTGGAGAAGGTTCCGGTGTGCGTCGGCTACGAAGTCGACGGATTCCGCACCCAGGACATGCCGATGACGCAGACCGACGTGCACCACGCGATCCCGATCTACGAAGAGCACCCGGGCTGGTTCGAGGACATCTCGGCGTGCCGCACGTTCGAGGAGCTCCCGGCGAACGCCCGCGCGTACGTCGAGCGCCTGGAAGAGCTGTCAGGCGCCCGGATCTCCGCGATCGGCGTCGGCCCGGGCCGCGAGCAGACGATCGTGCGGCACACGTTTGTCTAAGGCGCTGTCGGTTAGGTCAGTTTCGTGCTGACGGGCGTTTCGTTCCGGAACAGGTCGAGCACCGGGCAGTGCTCGTCGACCTCGCGCTTGAGGTCTTCGTAGCGCTCCCGGCTCGCCGGCCCCTCCAGCTCGACGGACACGCGGACATCCCCGAAGCCGGGCCGCGTGTTGAAGGAGAAGCCGAAGAAGCCGTGCAGATCGAGGTCCCCGTCGACGGTGACCTTGATCGAATCGAGCGGAATCCCGCGCTTCGCCGCCCAGAACTGGTAGGTGATGACCTGGCACGACCCGAGGGCGGCCAGCGCGTACTCGACGGGATTGGCGGCCTGGTCGGTCCCGCCGAGCGCGGGTGGCTCGTCGACGGTGAAGCTGTGGTCCCGGACCTTGACTTCGACCTGGGTCGCGGTCCCGGGCTTGAGAACGTGGTCAACGCTGAAGGAGACGGCAGCGTTGTGCGGATCGGCGTCGACGGCCTTGCGGGTGCCATCGATGACTTCGGTCAGCGACATGGGCTCTCCTGAAGATCGTGATTTGCTTCAGGGTGGGCGATTCCACAGCGGACCGCTCGGGTTCTCATGCGTTGGGAGCCGAGGTGTCCGCGATGCGGAAGTGCTTGCGCCGCCGTCTCGACCTGGGCACCATCAGGCGCCGATGGTCGGGGGGACGGCGCGATCGCTCGAGCTGAAGATGTCGTCCGACCCCGAGTCGAGGTACCGTCCCGCCTTGCTGGTCGTCGCCGCTCGCGAGAGGGTGTTGAGCTCCTCGCGGAGCGTGGCGATTTCCTGTTGCGCCTTTTCCAGCTCCAGTTCGCGGTCGCCGTCTTCGCGCTTCGCGGCGTGAACCAGCTTCTCGCGCAGCTCGTCGATCTTCCGGTAGACCTCTTCCAGTTCCAGGGAGAGAGTTCTGGCTCGCGCTTGTGCTTTGTCCCGGTCTTCTTCCGCTTCCCGGATTCGTGCCCAGCTCGTCTCGTACAGTTCGGCCATCTGGTTGGCCAGTTCTTGGGCACGGGCGAGCGCGGAATCGCGTTCGTCGTCGGCGGCCTTGATGCGTTTCATGCTGATTTCGTGCACCTGATCGAGTTCGAGCGTCAGCGAAAGGGTCCTGGCGACGGCCGAGTCGCGTTCGTCTTCGGCACCTTTGACGCGGAATTCTTCGGTCCGCCGGGCCCGTTCGGCTTCGAGGTTCGCCTGGGTCATGATCCGGCCGACCTCGTCCCGCGCGAGGGCCAGGATCTCGTTCGCCCGGTTCTCGGCTTCTTCGATGATCTTCTCCGCTTGACGCCGGTTGTCGGCGCCACGACCGGCAGGAGCCGGGCCGGCCGGCCCGAGCGGCTCGCCGAGCGGGGCCAGGCTCGCGCGGATCCGATCCCACCGGGCGCGCTCCGGCGCCGGGACGCCGCAGACCGCGAGGAACGCCTCGAGGAAGTCGCGCTTGGGCAACGCACCCTTGTCGAGGACTTCACCGACCATCCAGCGGCTGAGCTGCCGCCCGCTGCGGGCGGCGATCTCCCGGTTCGACAGCGGGCCGGCGATGTGCCTGACCTGCTGCAGGCACCTGGTGAACTCGGCGGCATCGTCGCCGACGGCGTCCAGGTCGATGTGCGCAGTGGTGATCGGCTCGACGGGGCGGAAGGACCCCGCGTGTCCGTCGGGCCGGGGAGGCTTCGGCTGCGTCACGGGGATCCACCAGTCGTGTCGTCGTCGGCGGCAGGCTGTGGCCGGCACCGGCTGTTCCTGGCCAGCCATGGCTGCAGATGACCGGAGATGACCGGCGTCACCCCCTCTAAGAACGAGATCGGGGGCCGGATGTTACAGCCGCGGTCGCAGTGGCCGGCCGACTCCGCCCGGAACCGCCGGAGATCGGCGGAATGGGGAACCAATTCCGGCCTGGCGGGCGGGAAATGGCTTGAACCGGCAGGCTTCGCAGGGAATCGGCGGATTGCTGGCCGGCTTCTGCGGAGTCCGGTTTTCTGGTGGCACCGGGAAATCCGAGTGCACCGCCGAGGAGGTGAATGGCATGGCCAAGAAGAAGCAGCGCCCGAATCGGCAGCCCTGGTGGGCGGCGCTCATCGAGCTCCTGATCGTCTTCTACTACGTGGTGGAGCCGGTGAGCATCCACCTCCACCGATGACGCCGAGCCTGTTCCCACGCGCGGGGGTGCCTGTTTCCACGGGCACCCCCGTTTCTCGTCAGGCCAGGCGATTCGGGATGGTCGCCGACACCGACAGCTCCTCCAGATCCAGCTCCCGCAGCACCTTCTGCAGCACTTCGTCGTCGAGGCGGCCCGCGCGGTTCTCCTGGATCATCGCCTTGCGCTGGGTGATCAGCAGCTCTCGCCGGGCCTTCGCGAACTGGGCCTGCGGGCTGCCGGACCGATCTTCGCCGGACAATGTGATCGCGGCCTTGGCGAAGCGGTAGCGCATGTCGATCAACCGCTGGAGCCGCTCCTTGAGCCGGTCCACCTTCTCCTGGGGCAGGTCCAGCGAAGCCAGCCGCTGGTGGCCGATCTCGCGCAACTGCTCCTGCGCTGCCTTCTTCGCGACTTCACGCGCGGCGAGCTCTTCCGCTTCGTCCCGCGATGCCTCGGTGGGATCTTCGACCTTCAGCGCCCGGATCAGCGGGGGCAGCGTCAGCCCCTGGATGAGTACGGTGCCGATGGCCACGGTGAACGCGAACAGCTGGATCTCCTCGCGGCCCGGGGTGCCCGCCGGCACACCGGCCGCCGCGGCCAAGGTGACGACGCCGCGCATGCCCGTCCACGAGACCACCGCCAGCACCCGCCACGACGGCGCCGCGCGGCCGCGGCCGAACAGCCGCATCGCCCTGGGCAGGTAGGCGAAGACGAACACCGAGGGGATCCGGACCAGCATCGTCACCGCCAGCACGGCCACCGCGACCAGGGCGAGCGTGCCGTTGTCGCGGGCCGCGTGCTGGGCGCCGTCCAGGACGAACGGCAGCTGCAGTCCCATCAGCGCGAACACCAATGCCTCCAGCAGGACGTCGATCGACGCCCACACCGATCTGTCCTGCATGCGGGTCGCCGGCGACGCGTACAGCGAGCGGTGGCCCAGGTACAGGCCGGCCGCGACGACGGCGAGCACGCCCGACCCGCTGAAGTCGTCACCGAAGGGGTGCAGGTGCTCGGCCGTGACGTACGCGGCGAACGGCACGATGATCCCGAACGCCGACTCCAGCAGCGGGTCGTCGAGCAGCCGCCGGATCAGCACCACGACGCCGCCGATCGCCAGGCCGACCGCGATGCCCAGCCCGGTCGCCACCCCGAACACCGCGAACCCGTGCCCGGCCGAGCCCGCGGTGCCCGCCACCGCGGCGAGCGCGACCTTGTACAACGTCAGCGCGGCGGCGTCGTTGACCAGGCTTTCCCCGGTCAGCACGGCCATCATCCGCCTCGGCAGGCGGAGCTTGCGCCCGATCGCCACCGCCGTCACCGCGTCCGGCGGCGCCACGACCGCGCCGAGGACCAGCGCCGACGCGAACGGCAAGTCCGGCAGCAGCAGGTGCACGACGACGGCGACGACCACCGCGGTCACCGCCACCAGCACCACGCCGAGCGTGATGATCGGCCGCAGGATGTTCTTGAAGTGCGCCAGCGAGCTCTCGAGCGACGTCGAGTAGAGCAGCGGCGGCAGCACGACGGTGAGGATCAGCTCCGGCTCGAGCTCCAGCCGCGGGACGCCGGGGATCAGCCCGACGCCGAGCGCGACGACCACCACCAGCAACGGCGCCGACAGGTTGTAGCGCCGGGCGATCGCGGTCAGGGCCAGCGAACCGGCGAGCACGCCCATCAGCGTCAAAAGTTCCACTCGCGCATCTTTCCGCAGGTCGCGCGGCCTTGCTCGACTTCCGTTCAGCGGAAGCGCGCTGGATTGTGTCGGACCCCACATGCATACTTGTTCGCACTACGCACACCTGTGCGGAAGACGTGCACCGACGCACCTCCGGAGGTTCCGATGTCCCCTGGCACCCGCGGCTGGGTCGTGCCCCTGGCCTGGACAGCCGTCCTGCTCGACGGGTTCGACCTGGTCGTGCTCGGCACCGTGCTGCCCGTGCTGCTCCGCGGCCACGTCTGGGGCCTGACCCCGGCCACGGCGGCGGTCGTGTCGACCGTCGGGCTCGCCGGGATGATGCTGGGCGGCCTGGCGATCGGCACGGTCACCGACGTCATCGGCCGCCGGAAGTCCCTGATCATCTCCGTGACGCTGTTCTCGCTGTGCACCCTGTTGTGCGCCTTCGCGCCGTCGACGTTCGTCTTCGGGCTGCTGCGGTTCGTCGCCGGGCTCGGCCTCGGCGGCTGCCTGCCGACGGCGATCACGCTGGTCACGGAGTACGCCCGCCAGGGCAAGGCCGGCAGCGCGACGACCACGGTGATGACCGGCTACCACGTCGGCGCGGTGCTGACCGCGCTGCTGGGCATCGTGCTGATCTCACCACTGGGCTGGCGCGCGATGTTCGTCGCCGGCGCGCTGCCCGCGGTCGTGCTGGTTCCGCTGATGCTGAAGTACCTGCCGGAGTCGGAGACGTTCCAGCAGGTCCGCGAGACCGACCGGTCGGCCGGGCAGGCCGTCGCCGGGCTGTTCCGCGGCGGCCTGCTGCGCGCGACGATCGCCTTCTGGGCCACCTCGTTCATGGGTCTGCTGCTGGTCTACGGCTTGAACACGTGGCTGCCGGAGATCATGCGCCAGGCCGGGTACCCGCTGGGCGCGGCGCTGAGCCTGCTGCTGACGCTGAACGTCGGCGGCATCGTGGGCCTGCTCGTCGCCGGCCGGGTCGCCGACCGCGTCGGCATCCGCCCCTCGGCCATCGTCTGGTTCTGCGCGGGCGCGGTGTTCCTCGCCCTGCTGAGCGTGAAACTGCCGGCCGTCGGGCTGTACGCGGCGGTGTTCCTGACCGGTTGCTTCGTGTTCAGCGCTCAGGTGCTGGTGTACGCGTACATCGGCCGGATCTACCCGGCCGCGATCCGCGCAACCGGCCTCGGCTGGGCGGCCGGCATCGGCCGCATCGGCGCGATCTCGGGCCCGATCCTCGGCGGCGCCCTGCTGACGGCGGGAATCGCCTATCCATGGGGCTTCTACGCGTTCGCCGGGGTCGGTGCGCTGGGAGCGGCGGCCGTGACGGTGGTCCGCCCCGGCCACCGCACCCCGGCGCCGGAGGTCAGCCCGAGTGCGACCGAGTCCCGCCCGGCGACCACCTGAGCGCCGGGGGATGCCGTCCGCCCCGGGCAGCCACGCCGGGCTGTCCGGGGCATCGCCGGCTGTCAGGCCACCTGGTGCGCGCTCTCCCGGGCGCTGTCCATGCCGGCTTCACCCATCGCGCTCACAGGCTGGGAAGGATGGGCCGCCGCCTTGCGCAGGGCAGCCCGGCGAGGGCTGAGCCAGCGTGACCCGGCGAACCGGATGACGCGCCACCGCAGCCGCGCGGCGATGGACAGCATGTGTTCCTGGTTGTCGCGCTTGGCGACCAGGTAGGCGAGCGTGTGCTCGCCCGGCTCCGGCATCACCAACGGCCGGTGCCGCAACTTGAGGCCGCCGACATCGAGGCCCGCCAGCTTCCCGGGGTTGTTGGTGAGCAGCGTGACCTCCTTGAGCCCCAGCTGCTTCAGCAACGCCACGGCGTCCCCGTACGACCGGGTGTCGGCTTTGCACTCCAATGCCGCGTACGCGGCGAACGTGTCCATGCCGGTTTCCTGGCAGAGCCGGTATCCCCGCGCCTTCGTCAGGAGACCGGCACCACGGCCTTCCTGGTCCAGGTAGATGAGTACCCCGGAGTGCCGCTTGATCTCTTCGAGCGACCGGTCGAGCTGGTAAAGGCAGTCACAGTTGGTGGACCCGAATATTTCGCCGTAGAGGCACCGGGACTGGATCCGCACGAGACACCCGTCCCGCGGGTCGCCGAACACCGCCGCACACGCCGGAGTGGGCTGTTCGGAACCGTCGAGGACGACGACCCGGAAATCGCCGTCCGAATCCTGCAATTTGTGCTCCACGACCTCGGTCACGGGTTCTCCACGTCAGGTTTTCTCCACAGCCGGTCGACGTCCTCGGTGCCGGGCATGGAGTCGGTGATCTCCTCGAGCGTGAGGTTGGCGGTCATGGCCCGGATCGCCCATTCGAGCGCATCCCAGGTGAGGTCCCCGCCGTCATCGAGGAGCTGGAAAGTGAGGGCCGCGGAAAACGCTTCCCGGGCCCCAGGCGTGTCTTCGAGTGGAACGTTCGGGCCCTCGATGTCCCTTGACCGTGTCCGGGACCGGATCTTGGCGCCGAAGTTCTCGACCACACAGACCGTCTGCACGCCGAGGGTGAGCAGTTCGTCAGCCAGCGCGTCGACCGTGGCGGGGCGGTCCGGATAGGACAGCAGCCCGCGCAGTTCGCCTTCACGGCCGACGAGGTAATCGACGCCGTGAAGATGCCGGTAAAGCTGTTGCGGAGTTTTCATGGGTGGCGAAGCCTGCAACAGCACCAACGGTTTCGGTGTTTGCCGGGCGGCCGTTTCGAGCGCCCATTGCACCGTTTCGACCGGTGGTTCCAAGGTGATCAATACCGCATCGGCGTCGGCGATTGCTTGTTTCGTGCGCGGTTGCTCGAATTCCGTGGTCGACAGCGAGACCTTGCCCTTGTTCATCCAGCCCAGATAGCGGGTCTCGCCCTTTTGCGTAACGAGCATGAGGGCTCTCGGATTCGCCTCGCCCGGCGTCGTCCGGATCAGCTCGGTCGAGAGGCCTTCTTGCCGCATGTAGCGGGTGAGTTCCCGCGCGGCATCGTCGCCCCCGATGGCGGCGCAAAGCCGCGCGCGAAGGCCGAACCGCCGGGCGGCGACCGCAAGGTTGAGCCCCTTGCCCCCGGGGTGCTCTTCGAACGAGTCCGCCTGCACCGCGGCACCGATTTCGGGAAGCTCGTCGGAGACCACGATCACGTCCGTCACCGCGCCCCCGATCACGACGATCGAGTTGCTGGGTTCCCGGGCATCGGCGGCCGGCTCCGGCAGGGGTGCTTCCGGACCGTGCACGCAGCGTTCCGCGAGCCTGAGGAGTGCACGCGCCTCGACCGGGCCACGCAGGGCGCGCACCGAGGGCGCCGGAGGTATCTCGGTCACGTCGAGCAGGCGGTGCAGCGCCGCCCAGTGCTCGGCGAGTGTCTCGCGTCGCTCGCCGAGATCTTCCGCATACAGCTGTGGCAGCCCCGGCCGCCCGGCGAGCATGCCGAGGGCCAGTACCGCGTCGGCGATCAGCCGGTCGGTCGGTTCGAGAGCGGCGGTGACCCGGGTGACGACGTCGACGATGGCCTGGTCGGTGGACACGGCGCGCTCACGCGCGTACCGGCGCACGATGGGCAGGTCGGCGAGCAGCGCGACGTCGACCTCGGTCGCGCTGAGCCGCTCGACGTTGAGGCCGCTGCGGGTGCGCAGCTTGAAAAAGACGTTTCGGACGCCCTCGACGGCGGCGTCGGGCTTCGCCATCCGTCCAGCCTACCCTTCCCCTGTCATTTGGCTTCTCCAGGGTGACACTTGTTGGACAAACTCCGGGCAGTTCCATGGCAGATGCACGAGCGGATGTCACGGATGGTTCATCTGCCGTGGCGAGAGTACCTCCTCGACTAGTCCGTTCGGGGCACGGTGCTCCGGCGTTGGGGGCGTCCCGCTCCCGAACGAAGCGAGTTTCCCCGCCGTAGCCCGGAGAACAGTCACCCCCTCTATCGTCGCGGCAATTGACATCGTTACCCGGCAAATGTCACCCTGGGGTTGCCTCATCGGCCCCTGGGAGGTCGCCATGAAGCCCTGCAACTTCGGTTCAGGCCACGAAGCACGTCTCACCCGCACGGCGTTCGCACTGCGGATTCCGCAGGAAGCCGCGCGGATCGGCACGAGACCCCGACCGCGGACGGCAATTGCCGCGCTGGGATTGCTGGCGCTGCCAGTCGCCGGGTGCGCCCTGCCGGCGAAGGCGGTCAACGCCGCCGCCGGCGGTGACCGCGTCGTCATCGTCGCGAGCGCCACCGCGAACGAGCCCCGCCCGGCGGTCACCGACCTCGCCCGTCAGGTCCTCGTCGACGCCGCGAACAGCGGAAACGTCTCCTCGGGCGGCGAGGGCAAGAGCAGCGTCGCGCTCGTCGCGGCCGCCGACGGCGTCGAGTCGCGGCAGCTCGTCCTGACGCCGCGACGAGCCGACGGGGCGCTGGAGCACGGGTTGCAGCGGCCGTCGCTCATCGAGCGCAACGTCCAGGCCGCCGCCGACGCGGTCGCCGCCACTGCCGCCGCGCGGGCCGGGCTCGATCTGCTCGCCGGGATCGACGCAGCCACTCGGGGGGTCACTCCGGGCCGGCTGATCGTCGTGAGCAGCGGGCTGAGCACGGCCGGAGCCTTCGACCTGCGGCAGGTCGGCTGGGACGCCCAGCCGGAGGAGGTCGCGAGTCAGCTGGCCGCCAAGAAAGCGTTGCCGCACCTGGAAAACTGGCACGTCCTCTTCACCGGGCTCGGCAGTGTCGCCGGAGCGCAGCCACCCTTGCCCGGACCCGCGCACGACAAGCTCCTCCAGTACTGGCAGGCGATCTGTGCACGGGCTCAGGCCGCCGGCTGCGACTTCGACGACAAGCGCGTCCCGGCCGAGCCGTCCCACGCCACCGTCGCCACGCCGGTCGTGCCCGTGCCCGGGGTGACGTCGGTGGTCGGGCCCGCGGGCCAGGTCAGCACCACCGTGTCCGACAGCGCTCTCGGGTTCTCGGGCGATTCCGCGGTCCTGTCCCCGGGCGCCCAGGACCTGTTGCGCGCTCTCGCCGGGAGCATCACCGCACGGTTGGCGGGCAGGCCTGGCGCCGTGGTGACCATCCGGGGCTACGCCGCCGATCCCCCGGGGTCGACCGCGGCCGGGCGCCGGCAACTCGCCGACGAGCGCGCCCGGGCGGTGGCCGGCGCACTCGGCCAAGCCGGGGTGCGCCAGCCGCTCGACGCGGCCGGGATCGGCACCCAGCCCGGCCGGACGGCGATGGCGGGCGGCCGGTTCGACGAAGCCGCGGCAGCCGCGATGCGGCGAGTGGAGATTGCTTACTAGCAGGACGAGGAGGTACCGCCATGACCATCAGCGACGAGACGCGCAACCTGCCACTCCCGCAGCCACGGCGCCCGCGGGAGCACGCCGGGGGCTCCTCGATCACCCAGGCGGACCGGCTGCTCGTCCGGATCCGGGAGCTCCGCTACCTGTCCGACCGGGTGCTGGACGACCACGTCGTCGGCCCGCACGGGCAGAACCTGACGGTCGCCGAAGCGCGCGCCAGGGCGGAGCTCCTCGACGGGCTGATCGAGCTGGAACAGGTGCGTGGCAGCCTGCGGCACCGCCGCGTCAACCGGCTCACCCGGGTGCTGACCCTGCTCACCGTCACCGTGGTCGACCTGCCGATCATGTTGTGGCTGGCCAGTTCGGTGTTCAACGTCGACTGGGCGGCCCCGCTCGGGCTGCCGCTGCTCATCAGCGTGGTGATCTCGGTGCTGGCCACCGGCGGCGCCGCGACCGCGTTACACCACCTGGGGCACAACCAGCGCCAGCACAAGAACCACCGCCGCCAGCTGGAGTGGCGCAAGCTGTCCACCGGCGCCAAGCTGAGCTTGCTCACGGTCGGGCTGCTGGTGGGCCTGATGGGCGTGGTGATGTTCGTCCGGGTCTCCACCGAGGGGCTGCTGTCGGGGATGAACGGTCTCGCCTTGCTGATGGCGGTGCTCGTCGCGCTCGTCATGGTCGTGTCGGCGACGCTGGTGTTCTGGACGGCCTTCCGCGACGGCTCCCTGGAGCAGGACGACCTGCGCCACTACAGCGAGTGCGTCCGGCCGCACCTGGCCGCCAAGCGCGAGTACGAGGACCAGGCCTACGAGCTCGGCTGCCAGTACGACCTGCTGCGCTGCCGCGTCGAACGGGAGGACGTCCTCGGCGCGCCCGCCGAGTGAGCGCGGGGTGGTGAGGGAGTCCCGTGGGGGGACTCCCTCACCGAGACCGTCAGCCCAGTTCCTTCAGTTCCTGTTCCACCGCGGCCAGTTCCGCCTCGGACCCCTGGACCTTCGGCCCGGTGAACCACTTCCGGGCCGAAACCACCCACCACAGGCCCGCCCCACCCAGTACCACCAGGAAGGCGATCGGCGTGTAGTTGAACGAATCGGCCGTCACCGGCGACACCTGCGGCAGCATGAAGAGCACGAAGATCAGCGCGACCCACACCGTCGCGATGATGCCGATCGGCTTGCCCCAGCGGCCGAGCGACCACGGGCCCGGCTCGAACGAGTCGCCGCGGCGGACGCGCAGGAACACCGGGATCACGTACGCCACGTACAGCCCGACCACGGCGATCGACGTCACCGCGGCGTAGGCCGTCGCGCTCCACAGGTACGGCAGGGCCAGCACCAGCGCGCCGCCCGCGGCGAGCCACACGGCGTTGGTCGGGGTCTGCGTGCGCTTGTTGATCTTGTGCCAGATGCCCGAGCCCGGGATCGCGCCGTCGCGGGCGAACGCGTAGATCATCCGGGAGTTCGCGGTCACCGACGCCATGCCGCAGAACAGCTGGGCGCCGATGCAGATCAGCAGCAGGAACTTGCCGGTGACGGCGCCGGTCGCGTCGATGAAGATCTGTGCGGGCGGCACGCCGGTGGCCGAGCCGACGGCGCCGTCGTAGTCCTGGATCGCGAACGTCAGGCCGATCAGCAGGATCCAGCCGGCGACGAGGGAGACGACGATCGACATGACGATCCCGCGCGGTCCGGCCGTCGCCGCGCTCTTCGTCTCCTCGGTCATGTGCGCGGACGCGTCGTAGCCGGTCAGCGTGTACTGCGCGACCAGCAGCCCGAGCGCGAAGACGTAGAACGTCGACCCCCAGCCCGTCTGGTTGACGAAGCTGCCGAAGACGAACGAGGCATCCTGGTGCTTGGCCGGGACGAAGATCAGCACGCCGACGATCACCAGCACGCCGATCAGGTGCCACCACACGCTGACGTTGTTGAGGATCGCCACGATCCGGACGCCGAAGGTGTTCAGCAGGCCGTGCACCACGAGGATGATCACGAGCAGCAGGATCGTGTGCCCCGGCGTCGCTTCGAAGCCGAACTGCAGGTCGAGGAACGCGTTGAGGAACAGCGCCGCGCCGAAGTCGATGCCCGCGGTGACGGCGATCTGGCCGATGAGGTTGAACCAGCCGGTGAACCACGACCACGCCGGCCCGTTCTTCGGCGCCAGTTTCGCGGCCCAGTAGTACAGCCCGCCGGCGGTCGGGTAGCTGGAGCAGACCTCGGCCATGCCGAGCCCGACCAGGATGACGAACAGCCCGACGAGCGGCCAGCCCCAGATCATCGCGGCCGGGCCGCCGGTCTTCATGCCGAAGCCGTAGAGCGTGAGGCAGCCGGAGAGGATCGAAATGATCGTGAAGGAGACGGCGAAGTTCGAGAACGCCGACATCGTCCGTTTGAGTTCTTGGGCGTACCCCAGCTGGTGTAGCCGGGCGGCGTCGTCGTCCGCGTGGTCGGGGGTGGTCTGCTGGTCGGAAACATCCATCGGGCACCTCTTGAAAGGTATGCGGCCAGACCATTGAATTCGCCGAAGGTAGCCCTGGTCCCGGAGGGTGTCAAGCCTTCGTCAAGAACTCGTCCAGCCGCCGCAACAGGGGCCCGCCACCTCGGTGGTTGTTCGAGATCAGGGTCGCCGTGAGCCCGGACGCCGGCTCGTGCGAGCTCCAGAACGTGACGCCGTGGTCGCCGCCGTTCAGGTGCAGCACGCCGGGCCGGGGCAGCCAGAAGCCGAGCCCGTAGCCGTCCGCGTGCGGGCGCAGCATCCGGTCGGCCCATTCGCGGGGCACGATCCGGCCGTCGAGCAGCGCGGGCCAGAACTTCCGGAAGTCCGCCGCGGAGCTGTAGATCCCGCCGTCGCCGTACCCCACGACCGGCAGGCTGAACACGTTGGTGCGGCCGTCTTCGAGATACCCGGTGGCCGTGCGGGCGGGCAGCGCGTCCGAGCGGAGGAACGCCGTGTCCGTCATCCCGGCGGGTTCGGTGACCCGGCTTCGGACGAGGTCGGCGAAAGGTCTGCCCGCGATCCGTTCGGCGATCAGGCCGAGGACGGCGAAGGCGCCGTTGTTGTACCGGAACTCCGTGCCGGGCGCGGAGACCTGCGGGTACCCGTCGAGGGCGGCGAGGTAGTCGGCCGACGTGGCGAGGAGCGGAGTCGGTGGTGGCGGTGGATCCGCCTCTTCGTCGCAGTAATCACCGATGCCGGAGGTGTGCGTCAGCAGGTGCTCGACAGTGACGCGGTCGTCGATCAGCGGCAGGTCGTGGCCGAGCACCTCGCGCGCGGTGGTCTCCAGCCTCAGCCGTCCCTCGGCGACCAGGCCGACGACGACCAGGGCGGTGAACCCCTTCGTGCCGCTGGCGATCGCGAACCGGGTGTCGACGGTGTTTTCGACGCCGTAGGCGATGTGCGCGTACCCGCGGGCCTCCGCGACGAGCGTCTCCTCTCCGCGGCTGACCAGCACGACACCGGAGAACCCGTGTTCCCGGGCCAGTTCCATGAGGGGCACCTTCATGGACACAATGTCCATGAAGGTGCCCCTCATGGCCAATCACTTAACGGCCCAGGAACGCGTGCAGCGACTCCAGCGCGGTGTCCGGCTGGTCGGCGAAGAAGCCGTCCACGCCGGCCTGGAAGAAGGCCGCCTCCTCGGTGAAGACATCACCGTAGGCGTCCGGTTCGGCCGACGAGCGCAGGTTCGCGGGCAGGAACGGGTTCTCGTTCCGGAACGTGTACGGCTGCACCTTCAGGCCCGCCTGGTGCGCGTCCGCGACGAGCGCGGTCGGCGTGCCCAGGTTGTCGTTCTTGTCCCGCGGGATGATCTGCGCCTTGTCCGGCCCGAGGTACTTCGCGTACTTCGCGACTTCGCGCAGCCCCTGCGGCGTGACGAGGTCCGCGTACGTCCGCTTGTCACCGTTCGCGACGAAGTCCGCCGGGGCGCCGCTCGCCGAGGTCAGCTGCAGCAGCGGCGTCCGGACCTGCTTGTGCAGCGCGATCAGGTTCGACACCTCGAACGACTGGATGATCGCGGGCGCGTCCGGCCGGTCGAGGCCGTTGCGCTTCAGGATCGCCACCAGCTTCGGCTCGGTCGGGTTGCCGATCGACTGGAAGAACGTCGAGTGCTTGACCTCGGGGTAGGTGCCCAGCGTCCGGTGCAGCTCGCGGCCGAGGCGCTTGGTCAGGTCGAGGACCTCCTGGTAGGAGGCGATCTGGTAGCGGCCGTTGTACAGCGTGTTGTGCGGCCGGTTCTGCGGGATCCGCTCGACCGCGCGCAGCGTCTTCAGCTCGGCCAGCGTGAAGTCCTGCGTGAACCACCCGGTCGTGGTGACCCCGTCGAGCACGACGGTCTTCTTCCGGTCCGCGAACTCGGGGTGCTTCGCGACGTCGGTGGTGCCGCCGATCTCGGGTTCGTGCCGGGCGACGAGCCGGCCGTCCTTGGTGGGCACGAGGTCGACGTCGACCCAGTCGACGCCCATCCGGTAGGCGAGTTCGTAGGAGGCGAGGGTGTGCTCCGGCCGGTACCCGGGCGCGCCGCGGTGTCCGATGATCACGGGATCATGGTGGCCCCGCCCGCGCGCGGCCGCATCGGCGGACCCCCCGCTGGTGTCGGACACGGTGGCGGCGGTCGCCGACCCGGCCGCAACACCGGTGACGCTCAGCAACGCCAGCCCGGCCAGCGCCAGCAGGCCGACACGTTTGCGCTTCATCTGGTGACCTCTTTTCCCACAGGGTGTGCCCTGGATCTACCCGCGCAACCCTCGATGTCGCAAGCGTCCGAAGTACGTACCTGGACGGTCGGCGCGGTAAACGACGCGTGGACTCCTGCCCGCCGGGCCGGGGCCTGCCGTGCTCCCGGCGACGTGCGATGTCCTCCGCGAACCCGGCCGGATACGCTGTGCGGCGTGCGCGTACTGGTAATCGGCTCCGGCGCCCGAGAGCATGCACTCGTCCTCTCGGCGTCCGGTGATCCCGCCGTCACGGCTCTGGCCTGCGCGCCCGGCAACGCCGGGACCGCCGCCGTCGCCGAGCAGCTCGGCGTCGAAGCATCCGATCCCGAGGCGGTCGCCGGGCTCGCCAAGAGCTGGCAGGCCGACCTCGTCGTCGTCGGGCCGGAGGTGCCGCTCGTCGCCGGCGTCGCCGATGCCGTGCGCAAGGCCGGCATCGCCTGCTTCGGTCCCTCGGCCGCCGCCGCGCGGATCGAAGGGTCGAAGGCCTTCGCGAAGGACGTCATGGCCGCCGCGAACGTGCCGACCGCGCGCTGCGAGGTCGTCGACAACCCCGCCCGCCTCGATGCCGCGCTCGCCCGCTTCGGCCCCACCTGGGTCGTCAAGGACGACGGCCTGGCCGCCGGCAAGGGCGTCGTCGTCACGCCGGACATCGACGTCGCGCGCAAGCACGCCATCATGCTGCTCGACGGTGGCCACCCGGTCCTCCTGGAGTCCTTTCTGGACGGCCCGGAAGCTTCGCTGTTCTGCTTCGTCGACGGCAACACCGTCGTCCCGCTGCTGCCCGCGCAGGACTTCAAGCGCGTCGGCGACGACGACGCCGGCCCGAACACCGGCGGCATGGGTGCCTACGCGCCGCTGCCGTGGGCGCCCGAAAACCTGGTCGACGAGCTGGTCGAGACGGTCGTCCAGCCGGTCGCCGACGAGCTGGTGAACCGCGGCGCGCCGTTCTCCGGCCTCCTCTACGCCGGCCTCGCGCTGACCTCCGAAGGCCCGCAGGTCATCGAGTTCAACTGCCGCTTCGGCGACCCGGAGACGCAGGTCGTGCTGGCCCTGCTGCGCTCCCCGATCGCCGGGCTCATGCACGCCACCGCCACCGGCAAGCTCGCCGAGCACCCGCCGCTGGAGTGGTCGGGCGGCACCGCGGTCACCGTCGTGATCGCCGCCGACGGCTACCCCGGCAAGCCGCGCACCGGTGACGTCATCACCGGCGCCGAGCTCGAAGGCGTCCTGCACGCCGGCACCCGCCGCCGGGACGACGGCGCCGTCGTCTCCTCCGGCGGCCGCGTGCTGTCGGTGGTCGGCACCGGCAAGACGCTCAAGTCGGCGCGCAAGCACGCGTACGAGACCGTCGAGAAGGTCCACCTCGCGGGCTCCCACCACCGCACGGACATCGCACTGAAGGCGGCGAACGGCGAGGTCGGCGCGCCGACGGCCAAACAGCGCGCCTGATTCCACGGATCGGGGGAACCGGCCGGGCCCGCTCTTCGTCCAAACTCAGGCTGCTACTACATCCACGTTGGTAGCCTCGACGGGAGCCGGCCGGTCACTGTCCGTATGACGTCAGGGGAGCGCATGTCAGGACCCTCGTACGACAGCGTTGTTCCGGGGCTTCGCCCCGGGCCGGGGGCTCCGCCACCCGGACCCCCGCAAAACCTCGGCTCGGCCGTCCCGGTGGCGCCAGCGGCCGCGGACGTACTGGTCCACCCGGACAAGCTCCTCGATGTGGCCCGGGTCGTCGAAGAGCAGGCCAACGCCCTCGAAGACCAGCTGTTGACCCGGCTCGGCCAGCTGCGGATCGACGCGCCGTCGGCCGACGTGATCAGCACGCAGTCGATCCAGGCCTGGAACACCCTGATCGCCGACGGCGACCGCTCCTACGCCGGGCAGGTCCGCGAGTACGTCGCCGGCCTGAAGCGCCTGGTGGAGCAGCTGCGCGCAGCCGCGAAGGACTACAAGGTCAGCGAAGAGGAGAAGGCGGCGGTGTTCGGTGACCGCGGCAAGCATGGTGCGTAACCGGATCGCCGGAGGCGTGCTCGCGATGGCGGCGCTGGCCGGCTGCTCCGCGGGCACCGAAGGCACGCCGTACCCGGTCGAGACGGCCGCCACGGCCGCGTCGCAGAGTGCCAAGGCCGCCCAGCTGCCGCAGCGGCCCGCCGACCTGTCGCTGCAGGGCGTCGACCTGTGCGAGATCTTCCCCCAGGTGCAGCTCGACGCGCTGAAAATCAACAGTGTCCCCCGCAAGGCGCCGGAGGAGGACGGCCGGACCTGCGTGTTCGACGCCGACGGCGCCGAACCGGTGCACTCCTACCACGTGCGTGCCGTGTCGGCGGACCTCGACCAGTGGATCACCGGCACCCGCAAGAAGAACAGCATGACCACCGAGCCCAAGGCCATCGGTGGTTACCCGGCGCTGACGAACTACCGCGCAGCCGGCGACCCGGCCGACTGCGAGACGCTCGTCGGCGTCGCGAAGGGCCAGACGCTCGCCGTCCAGACCTTCGCCATCACCCGCGGCCGGCTCACGCAGCCGCAGCTGTGCGACATGTCGGCGCACGCCGCCGACCTGGCGTTGCAGTCCCTGAAAGCACGAAACTAGGGAGGGCGCGTGGAATTCTCCGAGCTCGCGGCCGGGATCCAGAACCACCGGTTCGACGGCTGGACCAACACCGCGATCGCCGACCAGATCACCCGGATGATCAACGGCGACGGCACCGGCAGCATCGGTACCGCCGTCGACGCGCTGAAAGCCGTCGCGACCGCGCTCGCCCACACCGACCAGACGCTGCGCGCGCAGCTGCTGGAACTCGGCGTCGAATGGCAGAGCAAGGCCGGCGGCGCGGCCAGCCAGGTGTTCACCGAGCAGGCCGGCTTCTCCCAGGACGCCACCACGAAGGTCGCGCACGCCGCGGAAATGGTGTTCGAGCAGGGTGAGGCCTTCAACCGCACCAAGTACAAGCTGCCGGACGCCGAGACGGTCCGGAAGGGCGCGGGCGGCTTCACCCTGGGCGACAGCCTGCTGAGCCTCATCGGCTTCGAGACCGACCACGCCGCGCAGGTCGAGGCCGCGAACGACGCCAAGGCCCAGGCGCAGCAGGCGCTGAACGAGTACGCGCAGCAGAGCGGCACGAACCTGCTCTCGACGCAGGCGCTGTCCGACCCGGAGTCGCTGAAGCTGGCCGCCCCGGGCATCACGCCGGGCGTGCTGGACGTCGCCGGCGCCGCGGTCGCGGTGACGCCGGACGGCGGCGTGAAGCCGGCCTCGGACAAGGTCCGGTCGGTGCACGTCGACCCACCGGTGGTGCAGCCGGTGTCCCACACCGTGCACGCCGATCCGCCGACCCCGGCCTACGGCGTCGCGGCCCAGCAGCCGTCCCGGTCCGCGCAGCAGCAGCCGCCGCGCCAGACCAGCTCGGCCGCCTCGGCCGGCGCCCCGCCCGCCCAGCACACGACGCCGAGTTCGACGACGCCGTCGGGTGCGAAGCCGCCGACGGCGTCGCCCGGCCCGGGCTGGGTCCACGCACCGGGCCGTGGCCCGTCCGGCGACCCGGCCGGCCGCTTCACCCCCGGCCCGGCGGCCGGAGGCCAGTGCGACCCGTTCGTCCCGCCGGGCGCGCCCGGCGCGCAGCCGCCCGGGTCGACCCCGGCGACGGCGCCGATCAAGTCGCTCGGCGGCAGTGGCGGGGGGACGTCCGGTGGCTCGACCGGCATCGACAGCTCCACCGGCCGCGGCCCGGACGGGCTGCTGGCCAAGGGCCGTACGGTCGGCGCGATGCCGCAGGCCCCGCTCCAGCCCGGCCAATACACCGGCGAACGCCCCTTCGTCGGGAAACCCGGGGCTTCCCCAGGCGACATCGGCGCGGGCGCGGCGGCGATCGGCGCGGGCGTGGCCGGCGGCGCGTTGAGCGGCGACCAGGAACGTCAGCGGCGGGAGAAGAGCCAGCCGAAGGGCCCGGTGCGGCCGTTGCCGGTCGGCGAGCTGCCCGAGGAGGAAGCCGTCGCGCTGCGCAAGTCCGAGCAGATCAGCCCGAAGCAGCAGCCCGGCGAGACGAAGTTCCTGTCCGAGGCGGCCCCGCAGGAGGAGGACGCCGAGCACGTCCGCCGCTTCGGCGTCGACGACCAGGACCTGTTCGCCGACCAGCGGATGGTTTCCCCCGACGTGCTCGGTGACCACGGCGGGGATGTGCGCTGACCGTGTCGCTCGTCCTGTCGGCCCTCGAGTTCGACGTGCTCTGGGAGTCCTTCGAACTGCCCCGGCGGCACGTCGCGCTGGACGTGCCGAGTGCCGGAACCACCCGCTCCGAGCGGCTCGAACTGGTCGAGTCGGCGTGGGGATCGCTGAGCGAGCGGCGCCTGGCCCGCAACCGGCGGGTGTCCGGCGAGCTGGCGGACCTGCTGCACCTGCTGGCGCGCCCGCAGTTCGGGATCGACGTGTGGGTGTGGGCGGAACGCGAGATCCGCGGCCGCGCCGTCAGCCTGCGCGGTCAGGCGGTGCTGGCGGTGGTGGACCACGGCGAGGTCTGGCTGATCCCGGCCACCGAGGACGGCCTCGCGGAGGCGGCGGTCTCGGTGGCGGGCGACCTGGGCCCGGGCATCGGCCAGACCGTCAGCCTGCCCTACGACGTCGTGAAATCCGCCGACGCGGCCGCGAAGGGTGACGCGAAGGCGCTGGTCACGGCGCTGGAGGACCGCGGGATACCGCTGTTCCAGGCCCAGGAGCTCTCCGGCATGCTGCTGGGCCAGGAAGCCCGCGGCCAGTTCGGCGCGGAACGCACCTCGCGCGACGGCGTGGTGCACCGCGCGGACCGGGTGGTGGCGTTCTTCGACACGGACGCCGGCCGCTACCTGTTCCAGGTCGGCCGCGACGGCGACGGCCGCGAATGGACCACCGTCACCCCGGCGGACAACGCCCTGCTGGCGACCAGGATCCGTGAACTGGTGGCGGAGGCCTGATCCCCGCCGGGTGGAAGTTGGCGGAGATCCGCACCCGCGCCCCGGGGAAGTCATAAAGTAAGCGCGGGAACCGTCCTGGTCGTGACGACGTCCGATCGGACGGAGACAAGTTTCCGAAGGGGATGACGAACCGTGCCTGTCTACGACCCGGACTCGATGGCCATCGCGGCCCGCCAGGTGGAGAAGCTGAAGGACGAGTTCGAAAAGTCCAAGCAGAAGGTCACCGGCCTGGACCACGAGAAGGAAAGCCCCTTCGGCGGGATGGACGAGAAGGGTGACGCGCACGGCGCGGTCGGCAAGTTCAAGGACGGCGTGCACAACCAGTTCGACGCCGCGGGCAAGCACATGGAGGCGCTGGGGTTCGCCATGCGCAAGGCCGCCGGCCTGATCGCCGAGACCGACCAGGTCGGCGCGAGTGATCTCAAACTGCACGTCGACAAGTAACCGGGGGCACCACAGTGGGTTTGAACGGGGGCGGCGCCGGAACGCCCGACAACTGGGAAGCCTTCATGAAGAAGGTCGACCAGGTCGAAAAGGTCGATTTGGGAAAAATCACCGCGGCCGCCGCGCAATTCCGCGAGGCGGGCAAGAACGCCGGTGACCACAACGCTTCCCTGAAAGGCTCCACCGACGCGCTGGACGCGCAGGTCTGGGCCGGGCCGGCGGCCGACGAGTTCTTCAAATACGTCCGCCAGGTCCGCGACGCCGGCACCAAGGTGCAGACCCACCTCGAGGACGTCGCCAAGGACCTCGACGACCTCGCGAAGACCCTCGAACAGATCAAGAAGAACGTCGGGGACAAGCAGCTCGCCGCGGAAAAGGCGGTCAACGAGCGCAACGCCACGGCCGAAACCCAGATCAACAACGCACTGGCCGCGGCGAAGAAGGCGCACGACGAAGGCAAGCCGGGCCCCAGTCCCAGCGCCGACCAGATCCTGGCCACCGCGAAGACGGACATCCACACCATCACCGCCGGCTTCGACGGCGACGTGACGGGCTTGCAGACCCAGGCCGACACCGCGATCAAGGCGTCCCAGAAGCTGATGTCCCAGCAGATCGAGGGCGGCTACGACCAGGTCCCGCTGCCGAGCAGCTCGGCGTCGGCCCCCAAGAGCACGGGCGGCATCCACAGCAACGGCGCCTCCCACGGCGGTGGAGGTGGCGGAGGCGGCGGTGGTGGCGGCGGAGGCGGTGGTGGTGGCCTCGGGCCGAGCGGTGGGCCGCCTTCTTCGCCGCCGCCGGGGAACGTCCAGCAATGGATCCAGGAGGCCATGAAGGCCCTTCAGGCTGCGGGAATTCCGGTGACCGACGCGGATATTCCGAAGATTTGGGCGATCATTCAGCACGAATCCGGCGGAAATCCAAACGCTATAAATAATTGGGATTCGAATGCCGCCGCCGGGCACCCGTCCAAGGGGCTCATGCAGTGCATCGACTCGACGTTCAACGCCCACAAGCTCCCCGGGCACGACAACATCTACAACCCGGTCGACAACATCATCGCCGGCGTCCAGTACTCCTTCGACCGGTACGGCAGCCTCGACAACGTGCCCGGCATCAAGGCCATGGCCCACGGTGGTGCCTACCGCGGCTACTAGCCTGGCCCCATGGCCGACCTCGGAGCTTTCGCCGGGCCCGCGCTGCGGGCCGGTGTGCCGCCCTTCCACGTCATGGACGTCCTCTCCGCGGCCGGGGCCCGGCAGCGCAGCCACGGCGATCTCGTGTCGCTGGCCGCCGGGCAGCCGTCCGCGCCCGCGCCGAAAGCCGTGCTCGAGGCCGCGCAGCGGGCCCTTCAGGACAGCACCCTCGGCTACACCGAGCAGCTGGGCATTCCCGAGCTGCGCGAGGCCGTCGCCGGGCACTACCGGAAGCGGTACGACGTCGACGTCCAGGCGCACGACGTCGTCCTGACCACCGGTTCCTCGGGTGGCTTCCTGCTTGCCTTCCTCAGCGCCTTCGACCCCGGCGCCAAGGTCGCCATGGCGCGGCCCGGCTACCCCGCCTACCGCAACCTGCTCTCCGTCCTCGGCTGCGAGGTCGTCGAGTTCGCCACCACCGCCGAGACGAACTTCCAGCCCACCGTCGCCCTGCTCGACGAGCTCGGCCCGATCGACGGCCTGATCGTCGCCAGCCCGAGCAATCCCACCGGCACCGTCCTGCCGCCCGGGGAGCTCGCCGCGATCACCGGCTGGTGCGCGTCGCACGACGTCCAGCTGATCAGCGACGAGATCTACCACGGCATCTCCTACGGCGCCGAGCTCGACTGCGCGTGGCAGTACGGCCGCGAGCCGATCGTCCTGGGCAGCTTCTCGAAGTACTTCGCGATGACCGGCTGGCGGCTCGGCTGGATGCTGGTGCCGCAGCGGCTGCACCGGGCGGTCGACGTCCTGACCGGCAACTTCACCATCTGCCCGCCCGCGGTTTCGCAGTACGCGGCCCTCGCCGCCTTCACGCCCGAGGCGTACGCGGAGGCCGACGCGCACGTCGAGCGGTACCGCGCCAACCGTGATCGCCTCTTCGCCGGTCTGCAGCGGATCGGCCTCGGCGAGCTCGCTCCGGCGGACGGCGCCTTCTACGCGTACGCCGACGTCAGCGCCTACACCGAGGACAGCCTGAGCTGGTGCCAGCGGCTGCTCGCCGACACCGGGCTCGCCATCACCCCCGGCGTCGACTTCGACCCGGTCGACGGCGGGAAGTACGTCCGGTTCTCCTTCGCCGGCAGTGCCGGGGACATCGACGAGGGGGTCCGCCGCCTGGGGGACTGGCTGGCCAGGGGGAACCCTGAATAAACCCCGAACGTTGGCCTTCCGAGGGGAGTTTCACCGCGCCAGGTGGCAGTGTGGAGTCATCGGGCCGGTGGGCCACGGGGAAGCATCGGAGGAACCATGTTCTGGAAGATCGTCGGCGCGCTGATCGTCGCCTGGGTGGCGTTCATGGTGCTGGGTGCCGTGATCGGCTTCGTGTTCAAGGCCGTCCTGTGGATCGCCATCATCGGCGGCATCGCCTTCCTCGGCGCGGCCGGCTACAAGGCGATCACCGGCGGCAAGAAGGACCCCAGGCGCATCAACCGCTACTGAGTTTCAGGGAATCCGCGCCACGCCGCCCAGCGCCGTCCAGTTGACCGGCGTCAGCGGCGCCAGGCGCGGCCCGTCCGGCCACCACAGATGCGGTGCGGTCAGCCCGGGTTCGAGCAGGTCGAGGCCGTCGAAGAACGACATGATCTCGGCCCGCGTGCGGTACAGCGTGTCGAGCCCGGTGCGGGCGAAGCGGTCCTGCATGGACGTCGCGACGGCGGCCGCGTCCGAGCCGTCGCCCGGGTTGTGGTGGTGCAGCAGGAGCAGGTACGAGCCCGGCGCCAGCGCGCCGACGTAGGACTTGACCACCTGCTGCGCCTGCTGGAGGTCGGCGATGTGGTCGACGACCCCGCACAGCACGAGCCCGGCGGGCCGCTCGAAGTCGATGAACCGCGCGACCCCGGTGAGCGTCTCACCGGGGTTCAGCGGGTCGGTGCCGCAGATGTGCGTGAAGTCGTTGTCGACGAGCAGGGCCCGGCCGTGCGCCTCCACCACCGGGTCGTCGCCGACGTAGACGACGTGCGCCTCCGGGTTGTACTTCTGGGCCACCTGATGGGTGTTCTCCGCCGTCGGGAAGCCGGACGCGAGGTCGAGGAACTGGTCGACATCCAGCCGCTCGGTCAGGTAGCGGACGGCGCGCACCAGCCACTGCCGCAGTTCCCGTGCCATGGCCGGGGCTTCCGGTGCGATCGCCGTCAGCTGCCGCAGGACGGCGCGGTCGGGCTCGTAGTGGTTCTGCCCGCCCATCAGCGCGTCGGTGACGCGAGCGATGCTCGGCCGCTCGAAGTCGACGTGGGCCGACGGTCGTTCGCTCGTCGCCATGCGCACCTACCGGGGTGTGGGGGACGCTCAGCCTAGGACATGGGAATCACGGCGGGTAGGCGGCCGTGCGGTGCGCGTGAGTGCTCAGTCCAGCCAGGCACGGGCCGCGTCGGCGCCGCTCCACACGTGCGCCTGGAGCCCCACCGCCCGCGCTCCCTCCACATTGGACTCACGGTCGTCGAAGAACAGGCAGTCGGCCGGTTCGGCGCCGAGTTCGTCGAGCAGGAGGCGGAAGATCTTCGCGTCCGGCTTGACGCACCGGACGTCGCCCGAGAACAGCGTCACGCGGAAGTGCCGCGCCCAGTCCTGCGCGCGGACCCACTCGCCGAACGCGACCGGCGCGTTCGAGAGCAGTGCCAGTTTCGCGCCGGCCTCGGAGAGGGCTTCGAGCAGCGCCGCCGACGACGGCTCCAGGTGACCCCAGCCCTCGACGTCGATGCGGGTCAGTTCGGCCGACAGTGCGTCGTCGACCGGCGCGCCCACGGCGTTGCCGACCGCCTGCCAGTACTCGAGCGGGGTACTGCCGGCGTCGTAGGGGATCCGGTACTCCCAGTACGCCTCCAGGAAGTCCGGCAGTGGCGCGCCCAGCGCCGCGGCCAGGTCGGGCAGGGCGGCGCTCGGCTTGCTGAGCACGTCGCCGTAGTCGAACACGATCCAGTTCATCGGTCCCCCAGTACTGTCAGACGCCGGTCTTGAGCCGGCGCAGGGCTTCTTCGACGTCGGTCGCGCTCAGGTCCCGGTGGGTGACGAACCGGACCTTGCCCGCCATCGGCACCGCGCGGATGCCGAGCGAGTCGAGCCAGGCCAGCGCCGTCGGGATGTCGGGGACTTCGGCGAGCACGATGTTGGTGTCGGGCGCGTTGGTCGGCCAGCCGTGCTCGCGCAGGCCCTCGGCGAGCCGCTGGGCGTTCTCGTGCGACTCGGCCAGCTCCGGGACGCGGTCCAGCGCGATCAGGCAGGCCGCGGCCAGGACCCCGCCCTGCCGGACGCCGCCGCCGAGCATCTGCCGCATCCGGCGCGCCCGTTCGACGAACGCCTTGCTGCCCGCGACGACCGAGCCCACGGGCGCGCCGAGGCCCTTGCTGAAGCAGGCCGACACGGTGTCGACGCCGACGGTCAGCGCGGCGGGCGGCACTTCGAGCGCGACCGCGGCCTGCCACAGCCGGGCGCCGTCGAGGTGCACGGTCAGGCCCGCTTCCTTGGCGACGGACAGCAGCTGGGCGTGCTCGTCGGGCGGGGTCACCGCGCCGCCGGCCGCGTTGTGGGTGTTCTCGAGGCAGAGCAGTGTTGTCCGTAATGTGAAGTACGGCCCGGGTTGTCCGATCGCGGCTGCGAGGGCGTCGGGCGATGGACGGCCCGGGCCGCCGTCGTGCTCGAGGATGTCCGGCATGCCGCCGGCCAGCCACGCCGCCGAGCCCAGCTCGTTGGCCAGCACGTGCGCGCCGCGGGTGGCGAGGAACCGGTCGCCGCGCTGCAGGTGCAGGCTCAGCGCGATCAGGTTGGCCATGGTCCCGCTCGGCACCCAGAGGGCGGCCGGCATGCCCAGGACGTGCGCCGCCCGCTCCTCCAGCGCGGCGACCGTCGGGTCGCGTTCGAGGACGTTGTCCCCGACCTCGGCGGAGGCCATCGCCGCCCGCATCGTGTCATCCGGCCGGGTGACAGTGTCGGAGCGAAAGTCCAGCGGGGACGGAGTGAAGGTCACGGAGCGATCACATCACACCCACGTCATGAGGATCAACAAGCCGCGGAGTGGTCGAACCCACCCGGTCCGTGCAACCGTGGACGCCCCTGATTCCGTCCTTCCGGGCGAACGACGATCGAGCGGAGCACGACTGCGCGTGGACCAGCGCGACGAGCAGGAGTTCGCGGAGTACTTCGCCGCCAGGCGGGACGCCGTGCGCCGGACCGCGTACATGCTCTGCGGCGATTGGCACCGGGCGGACGACCTCGCGCAGACGGCGTTCGTCGCACTGCACCGGAGGTGGAAGAAGATCAGGGATCGCGCGGCGACCGACGCGTACGTCCGCACGACGCTCGTCCGGGCGTCGATCGACGAGTCGCGGCGTCCGTGGCGGCGCGAGTGGCAGACCGAGACGCTGCCGGAGCCGTCCGACGACACGCCCGGCCTCGACGACCTCGTCGCGACCAGGGAAGACCTGCTCGCGGCGCTGAAGGAAGTGCCGCCCAAGCAGCGGGCGGTGCTGGTCATGCGGTTCTTCGAAGGACTCGACGTGACCAGCGCGGCGAAGGCGCTGGGCTGCAGCGAAGGCAACGTTAAGAGCCAGACCGCCCGCGGGCTGGCGAACCTGAGGCAGGTCCTCGAACGGGAGGTGGAGACCAATGGATGAGCAGGAGCTGCGCTCGTTGTTCGCCGCCGCGCCCGGGGAGGCACCCGAACCCTCGTTCACCCAGAACGACGTCGTCCGCGAATCCCGCCGCCAGACCGTCCGCCGCCGGAACCGGATCACCGCCGGGGTGAGTGCCGCCGCGCTGGTCGTCGCCGGCTTCGGCGTCTACGGCCAGCTGTCCGGGGACACCTCGAAGTCGTTGACCGCGGCGGACAACGCCGTGTCCGCGCACTCGGACGCCGGCTCCGGGCAACCCGGGGACGGCTCTATGCGTCCTGAAGTCGGCGGGGAGTCACCGAACTTCCCGGCCCAGCCACCTCAGCAGGGGGGTGTCGGGGACGGGAAGACCGGCCAGCTGGCCGAAGGCGCCTCCGGGTGCGAACAGGTGGACGGGGAGCTCGCCATCGCCCTCGCTGGCGAGCTCCCCGGCCACGTCGCCGCCACCCAGGCCGTCCCGGGCGGCGCCTGTTCGACGGCGGCGCGGTCCGCCGGGTTCCCGGTGCCGGGCGGCGAAGTCGCCGCGGCGGTGTACCCGAAGGGCATCCCCGAGGTCTTCAAATCCCAGCCCGCCGGCACGGTCACGGCCCGGGCGGGCACCGCGTCCGGTGGCGTGTTGGTCCTGGTCAGCGTGCCTTCGGCCGGAGCGGCGGCGCCGTACGCGGGCCAAGTGGACCAGGTCGCGCACGATCTCGCGCCCCGCTTCTGAGCCCGGGTCCGCCCGGTTGGCAGAATGACCGGCCATGACCGCTGCGACCACCCCGAAGGGGGAGCGACGGCGTACCGCGCTCGTCGAGGCCGCCGCGAAACTGCTCGTCGAGGGCGGGTTCGACGCCGTGCGGCACCGGGCGGTGGCCGAGCGGGCGGGCCTGCCGCTCGCGTCGACGACGTACTACTTCAAATCGCTGGAAGACCTGGTCACGGCGGCCGTCGAGCACCACTCGAACGCCGAACTGGCGACCGGTCGCCGTCGGCTGGAGGAGCTCGCGACCCGCAACCGCGGCGTGCAGGCGACCGTCGACCTGGTGCTGGACATGCTGCTCGGCCCGGAGAGCGGTGACCCGGCGGCCGACGCCGAAGCCGTTCTCCTGCGGTACGAGCGGCTGGTCGCGACCGGCCGCCGCCCGTACCTGCGGCCGCTGATGCGAACGCTGTCGGCCCAGCTCAACGAGCTGCTGACGGAGATCTTCGCCCGCTCGGGCACCCCGGTGGCCGAAACCGAGCTGGAGCGGCTGGTGGCGCTGGTCGACGGCGCGGTCGTCAACGCCCTGATCGCGATCGACCCGGAGCCGCGCGCGGCGGCCGCCCGGATGCTCCAAGCCGCCCTCGCAACTTCGTGAAGGCCACCTTGAGGAACTTAAAGTTCCTCAAGGTGGCCTTCACGAAGTTGGCGACGGCCGGGTGCGCTGAGCCTTTTCCAGGTCGTCCTGGGCCTTCGTGACCAGGGCGAGCATCGCCTGTTCCGCCGCCGCGGGGTCGCCCGCGACGATGGCGTCGACCACCTTCCGGTGACTCGGCACGGGGTCTTCCGCCGGTGACGTGCCGTGCACGAGCTTGTCGCGCTCGGCCAGCCCGATCGCGATGATCCGCTCCATCCGCATCAGGAAGTTGTTGTGCGTGGCGGCCATCAGCCGCCGGTGGAAGGCGAGGTCGGCCTGAACGCTCGCCTCCGGGTCGTCGCCCGCCGCGGCCATGTCGGCGAGTGCGTCCCGCAGCGATTCGAGGTCTTCGTCCGACGCGCGCCCGGCAGCGATCCGGGCGGCGGCGGGCTCGACGACGGACCGGACCTCGGTGAGCTCGTCGAGCAAGCCGGGATCATCGGCGGCCGCGGTCTGCCAGCGCATGACGTCGGCGTCGAGCATGTTCCACTTTTCGCGCGGCTGCACGAAGGTGCCGCGCTTCTGCCGGGCGTCGATCATGCCCTTGGCGGCCAGCACCTTCAGCGCTTCCCGCAGCGCGGTCAGGCTGATGTCGAGCTCTTCGCGCAGCGCGGGCAGGTCCAGGACGGCGCCCTCGCCCCACTCGTCGGAGAGGATCCGGCTGGCCAGTGCCTCCACGGTCTGGCCGTGCAGCCCGCGTGGCCGGTGTTCGGTCAATGGAGGGCCCTCCAGCCGGTGAGGTGATGACCGCATTATGAATGCCTGGTCAAGGCCGGGAAACCGGCAGCACGAAGGTCGGCGACCCCGTCGGGTAGTACCGCAGCTCCGCCTCGCCGGACGCGCTCAGCGTGAACGCCGTGATCGCGTCCTCCGACTGCGCCGCCACGTAACAAGTCCCGTCCACCAGCGCGAAGTGCCGCGGGTTCTTGCCGCACGGCTGGTCGGCCACCGCCGCCGCGTCGTCCAGCGCGAACTCCGTGACGCAGTCCGGCCCGCGGTTCGACACGTACAGGCGCGAGTCGGCCAGTTCCAGGTGCGCCACCAGGTTGGGCGTCACGGAAGACAGCGTCGAAGGCGTCGACGACACCACCTCGAACGCTCCAGGTGCCTTCTCCCGGACCGTCACCAGCGTCCCGGCCAGCTCGCCGACGACGTACGCCAGGTCCGTGCCGGGCCGGCGCACCAGCTGACGCGGTCCCGTGCCCGGCGGCAGCGAAGACACCGCCAGCGGCTCCAACTCGCCCGACGACGTCAGCGTGTAGCTGCGGATCTCGTCCGTGCCCAGATCGACCGCGCTCACCACGGAACCGTCCGGCGACGGGACCGCCATGTGGACGTGCGCCGCCTCCTGGCGGCCGGACACCGGGCCGTTGCCGCGGTGCTGGACCAGCGCCGTCCGGGCGGCCAACGCGCCCGAGCCGGACAGCGAAAACACGGCCAGGCTGCCGCCGGTGTAGTTGGCGCACAACAGGAACCGGCCGTCCGGGGTCACCGCCAGGTGGCACGGGTACGCGCCGCCCGTCTCTGCCGTGCCCAGCACCGTCAGCTCGCCCGACGGGGAGAAGGTCAACGCCGTCACGCCGCCGTCCGTGGTCTCGTTGGCCGCGTACAGCACCGGCAACGACGGGTGGCGCACCAGCCACGACGGCGACTCCAGCGGCAGTGAAGCCACTTCGCGCAACGAGCCGGACGACGACCGCGAGAGAGTCGTGATCCCGGTGCCGTTCCCCGCGTCGCCGGTGTAGCACCCGACGAAGACCAGCTCAGCCATGCGCGCTCCTCAACAGCGTCTCGACCCGGGCGGCGACCTCCGCGGCGGTGCCGCGGGTCAGCGCCGAGCCGATCCCGCAGGCGACCGCGCCCGCCGAGAGCCAGCCTGGCACGTCCGCGGGGGCGATGCCGCCGGTGGGTACCAGGGGTGCCTGCGGCAGTGCCGCCCGTACGTCTGCCACCCACGACGGCCCCAGTGCCGACGCCGGGAACACCTTCACCGCGTCGGCACCTTCCTCCAGCGCGCGCACGATTTCGGTCACCGAGCCGGCGCCCGGGAAGGCCGCCGCGCCGTACCGGTGCGCGGTGCGGATCACGTCGGAGTGGACCGACGGTGACACGAGGAACCGCGCCCCCGCGCGGATCGCGAGCACCGCGGACGTCGCGTCGAGCACCGTCCCGGCCCCGATCGTCGCGTCCGGGTAGGCGGCCGTGAGCTCGGAGATCGCGGCCAGTGCGCCGGGGTTCGTCAGCGGCAGCTCGATCGAGCGCAGCCCGGCTTCGAGGGCCGCGCGGGCCGCTTCCACCGCGGACTCCGCGTCGCGCGTGCGCACGATTCCGACGACCCCTTGGCGCAGCGCGTCCGCCATGATCTCCCACCGGTAGCTCATGGCCGGAGCCTACCTTGTGAAATCTTAAATTAGGAATTATTCTTGCGTTTGAAGGACGGGAGGGGCAATGCCCACAGCGGTGGTGACCGGAGCGGCGTCCGGGATCGGCGCGGCGACCGCGCGGAAGCTCCTGGAAGACGGCTACCGGGTGCTGGGCGTGGACATCGCCGAGCTGCCCGATGGCGTCACGCCGGTCCGGGGTTCGGTGAGCGACGAAGCGACCTGGGCGGCCATCGGCGAGGTGGACGCCCTGGTCAGCAACGCCTACGTGCCCAGCACCGGGCCGCTGCACGAGATCGGCCGCGCCGAGTGGCAGCGCCAGCTCGACGTCAACCTGACCGGCACCTACCTCGCGGTGAAGGCGTGCCTGCCGTCGTTGCGGGAACGGGGCGGCGCGATCGTGCTGGTCTCGTCGGTGCACGCGCACTTCGGCCTGCCGGGCCACCCCGCGTACGCCGCGAGCAAGGGCGCGCTCGTCGCGCTCGCCCGGCAGCTGGCCGTGGAATATGCACCGTCTCTCCGGGTCAACTCCGTCCTCCCGGGACCGGTGCTCACCGAAGCCTGGGCCCGCATCTCGCCCGAGGACCGCGAACGAAGCGCCCGGGCCACCCCGGCCGGCCGCCTGGGCCGGCCGGAGGAAGTCGCGGACGTGATCGCGTTCCTGCTCTCGGCCGCCGCGTCGTTCGTCACCGGGGCCGAACTGACCGTCGACGGCGGCTGGTCCGCCGCCAAGGATTCCAGGTAGAAACGGGGCACCCGGGTGAAGATCACCGCGATCGAAACGTTCCTGGTCGCACCGCGCTGGCTGTTCCTCAAGGTCAGCACGGACGAAGGGATCAGCGGTTGGGGCGAGCCCGTGGTCGAAGGGCGCGCGGAGACCGTGCGCGCAGCCGTGCACGAGCTCTCGGACCTGCTGATCGGCCAGGACCCCCTGCGCATCGAGGACCACTGGCAGGTGCTGCGGCGCGGCGGTTTCTACCGCGGCGGCCCGGTGCTCTCCAGTGCGCTCGCCGGGTTCGACCACGCGCTGTGGGACATCGCCGGCAAGGTCCGCAACGCGCCGGTGCACGAGCTGCTCGGCGGGCCGGTCCGCGACCGCGTCCGGGTCTACAGCTGGGTCGGCGGCGACCGCCCGGCCGGCATCCGCGAAGCCGTGACCGCGCAGGTCGAGGCCGGGTTCACCGCGGTGAAGATGAACGTCGCCGGCCCGCTGACGGCGATCGCGTCCCCGGCCGAGGCCGACGCCGCGGTGGCGCGCGCCTGGGAAGCGCGAGAGGTGCTCGGCCCGCACCGCGACCTCGCCATCGACTTCCACGGCCGCGTCTCGCCCGCGATGGCGCGCCGGCTGGTGCGGCTGCTGGAGGACGTCCAGCCGATGTTCGTCGAGGAGCCGGTGCTGCCGGAGACCCAGGGTGACGCGCTGCGCGCGGTCGTCGAGGCCTCCACGGTGCCGATCGCGGTCGGCGAGCGGCTCTACTCGCGCTGGGAGTTCAAGCCGGTGCTCGACGCCGGCGTCGCGGTCGTCCAGCCCGACCCGTCGCACGCCGGCGGCATCTCCGAGCTGCGGCGGATCGGGGCGCTGGCCGAGATGTACGGCGCTTCCCTGGCGCCGCACTGCCCGCTCGGCCCGATCTCGCTGGCCGCGTCGCTGCAGATCGCCTTCGCGACGCCGAACTTCCTGATCCAGGAACAAAGTGTGGGCATGCACTACCACGAGGGCCGGGAGCACGGGTACCTCGTCGATCCGTCGATCTTCGCCTTCCAGGACGGTTACGCGGCCCGGCCGCTCGGCCCCGGCCTCGGCATCGAGGTCGACGAAGAAGCCGTTCGCCGGGCGGACGAGACCGGGCACAGCTGGCGCTCGCCGGTGTGGCGCCACGACGACGGTGGCTTCGCGGAATGGTGAAACCCCGGGCCGTCATCGCGCTGACCTGCGCAGGTAGGGTGAAGGCGTGACGGACAAGCCCCGCATTCCGAACGTACTCGCCGCCCGCTACGCCTCCGCGGAGCTGGTCTCGCTCTGGTCCCCGGAGCGGAAGGTCGTCCTCGAGCGGCAGCTCTGGCTCGCCGTCCTGAAGGCGCAGAAGGACCTCGGCGTCGAGGTTCCGGACGGCGTGGTCGAGGCCTACGAACGGGTGCTGGAGGACGTCGACCTCGAGTCGATCGCCGACCGTGAGCGCGTCACGCGGCACGACGTCAAAGCGCGGATCGAGGAGTTCAGCGACCTCGCCGGCCAGGAACACATCCACAAGGGCATGACCTCGCGCGACCTCACCGAGAACGTCGAGCAGCTGCAGCTGCTCCGGTCCCTCGAGCTCGTGCGCACCCGCGTCGCCGCCGTCCTGGCCCGGCTCGCCGTGCTCGCCGTCGAGCACACCGACACCGTCATGGCCGGGCGCTCGCACAACGTCGCCGCGCAGGCCACCACCCTCGGCAAGCGGTTCGCCACCGCGGCCGACGAGCTGCTGGTCGCCTTCGAGCGGCTCGACAACCTCATCGAGCGGTACCCGCTGCGCGGCATCAAGGGCCCGGTCGGCACCGCGCAGGACATGCTCGACCTGCTCGGCGACGAGTCCACTTTGGACCAGCTCGAGGACCGCGTGATGCAGCACCTCGGCTTCAACCGGCGGTTCGTCAGCGTCGGCCAGGTGTACCCGCGCTCGCTCGACTTCGACGTGCTGTCCACTGTGGTCCAGCTCGCCGCGGCGCCCTCCAGCGTGGCCAAGACCATCCGGCTGATGGCCGGCCACGAGCTGGTCACCGAGGGCTTCAAGCCCGGCCAGGTCGGCTCGTCCGCCATGCCGCACAAGATGAACACCCGCTCGTGCGAGCGCGTCAACGGCCTGGCCGTCGTGCTGCGCGGCTACCTGTCGATGATCGGCGAGCTGGCCGGCGACCAGTGGAACGAGGGCGACGTCTCCGACTCGGTCGTCCGCCGCGTCGCGCTGCCGGACGCCTTCTTCGCGCTCGACGGCCTGCTGGAGACGTTCCTCACGGTGCTCGCCGAGTTCGGTGCCTTCCCGGCGGTGATCGAGCGTGAGCTGGATCGCTATCTGCCGTTCCTCACCACGACGAAGGTGCTCATGGCGTCGGTCCGCGGCGGCGTCGGGCGTGAGACGGCCCACGAAGCCATCAAGGAACACGCCGTCGCCGTCGCGCTCGAAATGCGCGAAGGCCGCGCCGACAACGACCTGCTCGACCGGTTCGCCGCCGACGAGCGCATCCCGCTCGACCGCGGGGAGCTGGACAAACTCCTCGCCGACCGGATTTCGTTCACCGGTACGGCCGGGCGTCAGGTCACGCAGGTGGCCGAGCGCGTCGCGCAGGTCCTCGCGCGGTTCCCCGAGGCCGCGGGCTACGCGCCGCAGCCGATCCTGTGAGCTGACCCACGAGTCCACGGACTGGAACGAATCCACACGAACGGGCGAAATCCCTAATCTCGATCGCACGAAACCGGAGCGTCAGGACGTCTACCCAGTGACCTGACGTGCTTTCCTCGCGCCCCTGGCGCGCCAACCTCTGGAAGAAGCGATGAGATCCACGCTGTCGAAGATCGCCGCCGCCGTCACCGCGGGCGCGCTGACGTTGACCCTCGCCGCCTGCGGTGGCTCGGGCACCTCGGCCGCGGGGCAGACCCTCCGCGTCGGGACGCTGAGCGACGCCCCGCCGTCGATCTACCTGGAGAACGGCCGGTTCACCGGCTACGACAACGAACTGCTGCGCGACATCGCCAAGCGTGAAGGCTTCGAGGTCGAGTTCGTCGGCACCGAGTTCTCCAGCCTGCTCGCCGGCGTCGCGGGCGGCAAGTTCGACATCGGCAGCTCGACGATCTCCAGCACCGAGGCGCGCAAGAAGACGGTCGCCTTCTCCAACGGCTACAACACCGGCTTCACCACGATCGTCACGGCCAAGGGCGCGAACCTCAAGGACGTCGCTTCGCTGGGCGGGAAGCGCCTCGGCGTCGTCCAGGGTTCGGTGCAGGACGAGTTCGCGGGCAAGGTCGCCGGGGCCCAGGTCGTCCGCTTCCCCGACTACAACGCGGGCTTCGCGCAGCTGAAGAACGGCACCCTCGACGGCTGGGTCGTCCCGCAGGACATCGGGCAGAAATACCTCGACCAGAACCCGGCTGTCCCGCTGGAACTCGGGTACACCGTCGAGGACAAGGACACGCCGTCGGCGTTCGCCGTGGCCAAGAAGAACACCGACCTGCTGAACAAGCTGAACGACGGCCTCGCGAAGGCCGTCGCGGACGGCACGGTGGCCCGCATCTACGGGCAGTTCTACAAGACCACCCCGCTGTCGAAGGAACTCCAGCAGGGCGGCCCCGGCCTGCCCGTGAAGAACCTGGGTGCGTGACATGAAGAAGCTGATCGTCACCGTGCTGGCCGCTGCCCTCACGCTGACCGCCTGCGGCGGCTCGGACAGCGCTTCCTCGACGCTGCGGGTGGGCACGCTGAGCGACGCGCCGCCGAACATCTACCTCAAGGACGGCAACTACACCGGCTTCGACAACGAACTGCTCAAGGCCATCGCGGCCAAGCAGAACCTGAAGCTGGAGTTCGCCGCGACCGACTTCTCCGCCCTGCTCGGGCAGGTTGCCTCGGGCCGCTACGACATCGCCAGCTCGGCGATCGCCCAGACCGACGAGCGCAAGAAGACGGTCGACTTCTCCGCGGCCTACGACTTCGAAACGATGAGCATCCAGGCCAAGCAGGGCACGCCGGTCACCGACGAGAAAGGCCTGGCCGGCAAGCGCGTCGCCGTCATCCAGGCCACCGTCGGCGACCACTGGCTGACCGGCACGGTGCCCGCCGCCCAGGCTGTGCGCTTCCCCGACTACGCCGCCGCGCTGACCGCGTTGAAGAGCGGCGCGGTGGACGCGTACATCCTGGACCAGTCCATTGCCGAGAAGAACGTCACCGACAACCCGGACGCCAAGCTGGTCGTCGTGAAGAGCTTCGTCACGGACGTCCCGCACGGTTTTGCGGTGAAGAAGGGCAACGCCGAGCTGCTCGGCAAGATCAACGACGGGCTCAAGCAGGTGATCTCCGACGGGACCTGGCTTAAGCTGCACCAGCAGTTCCTGCCGACCGTTCCGGTGCCGGCCGGGTTCCAGGGTTAGGAGAAGCATGAGGAAGACACTGGTCACGGCGCTGACCGCGACCTTGCTCGCCGCGCTCACGGCGTGCGGCGGCTCGGACAGCGGTGACGCGAAGACCCTGCGGGTCGGCACGCTGAGCGACTCGAAACCGAACGCCTACCAGGAGAACGGCAACTACACCGGCTTCGACAACGAGCTGCTGAAGGCCATCGCGGCCAAGGAGGGCCTGAAGCTGGAGTTCGCCGCGACCGAGTTCTCGGCGCTGCTCGGCCAGGTCGCCAACGGCACGTTCGACATCGGCAGTTCGGCGATCTCCCAGACCGACGCCCGCAAGAAGACCGTCGACTTCTCGGCGCCGTACAACTACCAGGCCCTCGGCATCGAGGCCAAGGAGACCGCCGGCATCACCGACGAGCAATCCCTGGCGGGCAAGCGGGTCGGCGTCGTCCAGGGCACGGTTTCGGACAGCTGGCTCGGCACGAACGCCCCGACCGCACAGGCCGTCCGGTTCCCCAATGACGCCGCGGCCCTCAACGCCCTCAAGACCGGCGCGATCGACGGCGCGGTGTTCGACCAGGCCACCGCCGAGGACTACGCGAAGAACAACGCCGACGCGAAGCTCAAGGTGACCAAGGCGATCACCACGACCATCCCGCACGGCTTCGCCTTCAAGAAGGGCAACACGGACCTGATCAACAAGATCAACGACGGCCTCAAGAAGGTCATCGCGGACGGCACCTGGGTCAAGGTGCACGACCAGTTCGAGCCCACCGCGCCGGTGCCCGCCGAGTTCAAGCCGGGGCAGTAGTCCACAATGGACGATTTTATCAACACGTTCCTCAGCTGGGACTACATCTCCCAGGTCCTGCCGGACCTGCTGAAGACCGGTCTGCTGAACACGCTGATCCTGTCGGTGTCCTCGGCGCTGATCGGCACCGTGGTCGGCATGGTGCTGGCCGTGATGGGGCTGTCCACCAAGTGGTGGCTGCGCTGGCCCGCGCGGATCTACACCGACATCTTCCGCGGGCTGCCGGCCATCCTGACGATCCTGCTGATCGGCCAGGGCCTCGGCACGCTCGCGCGGGACGTCGTCGGCACGAACCCGTACCCGATGGGCATCCTGGCGCTGTCGCTGATCGCCGCCGCCTACATCGGCGAGATCTTCCGGTCCGGCATCCAGAGCATCGACAAGGGGCAGATGGAGGCCAGCCGCGCGCTCGGGATGAGCTACACCAAGTCGATGCTGCTGGTGATCATCCCGCAGGGCGTCCGGCGGGTGCTGCCGGCGCTGGTGAACCAGTTCATCGCGCTGGTCAAGGACTCCAGCCTGGTCTACGTGCTCGGCCTGCTGTCCGGCCAGCGCGAGCTGTTCCGGATCGGCCAGGACCTCGCGGCGAACACGGGCAACCTGTCCCCGCTGGTCGCGGCGGGCGTGTTCTTCCTGGTGATCACCGTGCCGCTGACGCACCTGGTCAACTACATCGACAAGAAGCTCCGGACCGGCCGCAAGGTGCGCGCGGACGAGCCGGGCGACGGAGACGAGCTGGACCTGGTGGCCAGCGGAAAGGTCCCCTCGTGACGACGGCGGTGCGTTCGTCCAGTGTGGAGCTGCGGGACATCCACGTCAGCTTCGGCACGCTCGAAGTCCTGCGCGGGGTCGACCTCCACGTCGAAAGCGGGAAGACGACCTGCGTCATCGGCCCGTCCGGCTCCGGCAAGTCGACGCTCCTGCGCTGCGTGAACCGCTTGCAGGAGCCCGATTCCGGCGACCTGCTGCTCGACGGCGAGTCGGTGATCAAGGCCGACCCGGACGCGCTGCGCCAGCGCGTCGGCATGGTGTTCCAGCACTTCAACCTCTTCGGTCACCGGAGCGTGCTGGACAACATCGTGCTGCCGCTGCGCAGCGTGAAGAAGCTGAGCAAGGAGGAGGCCTCGGCGATCGCCCGCGCGCGCCTGGTGGACGTCGGCCTGGCGGACAAAGCGCCGTACCGGCCGAGCGCGTTGTCCGGTGGCCAGCAGCAGCGGGTGGCGATCGCCCGGGCGCTGGCGATGGACCCCGAGGTGATGCTCTTCGACGAGGCGACCAGCGCGCTGGACCCGGAGCTGGTCAAGGGCGTGCTGAACCTGATGGCGGGCCTGGCTTCGCGGGGGTTGACCCTGATCGTGGTGACGCACGAGATGGGGTTCGCCCGGAGTGTCGCCGACGAGGTGGCGTTCATGGACGCGGGCCGGATCGTCGAGCAGGGTCCACCGGCGGAGATCTTCGACGAGCCGCAGAGCCCTCGCTTGCAGCGGTTCCTCTCGCAAGTGCTCTGAAAGGAGGCGCTTCGGCGGCCGGGGCCCGGGTAACCTGCGGAGATGGCGAGAATCGCTCGGCTGACGTACTACCCGGTCAAGTCCTGCGCGGGCGTCGACGTGCCGTCCGCCGAGGTGACCCCCGCCGGGCTGGCGCACGACCGGGTCTTCAAGCTCGTCACGCCGGAAGGCGATGTGCTCACCCAGCGGCCGCATCCGGTGCTGGCGTCCGTCAGGCCGCGGGTGCTCGGTGACAGGCTCGCGCTGTCCTTCCCCGGCCGGCGCGACGTCGTCTTCCCCATCCGGCACGACGGCCCGCGGCGCCCGACCTCGACGTACGGCTGGCAGGGTGAAGGCGTCCGCCAAGGCGACGAGGCCGACGAGTGGTTCTCGGACCTGCTCGGCCGGCCCGCGGAGCTGATCCGCGTCACGCCCGAGCACGACCGCGTCACCGGCGGCCACACCCCGGGCACGGCCGCGTTCGCCGACGGGCACGCGCTGCTCATCGCGTCTGAGTCCTCTTTGGACACTCTGAACGAACGGATCGCCGCCGGGCAGGGCGAACCCGTTCCGATGGACCGCTTCCGTGCCAACATCGTCATCGCCGGCTGGGCCGAATCCCACCGCGAAGACGAAGCCCGCGAACTGTCCGCGGGCACCGCGAAGTTCGGCTACGCCCAGCAGTGCGTCCGCTGCACGGTCCCGATGATCGACCAGCGAACCGGCGCGAAGGCCGGCCCCGAGCCGATCCGTACCCTCGCGACCTACCGGCGTGGCCCGGACGGCGGGGTCGTCTTCGGGGTGCAAGCCGCGGTGCTGCGGCCGGGTCAGGTCGCCGTCGGCGACGAGGTGATCGTGCACTCCTGGGCCGGCCCGAGCCCGAGCACGGCCGCCGCGGAACCGCCGTTCACGGCGACGGCGAGCCGGCCCGCCGAGTCCGTGTAGAGCACCGGCGCGCCGGCAGGCACGTCGGCGAAGGTGCGGCCGAGGACCGTGGTCACCGCCACGCGCTCGCTGTGCACGGAAACCGCGCCGGACAGGCCCGAAAGCTCGAGGTCCGCCGGGGTCGCGGCCAGCTGGACGTTGCCGAAGTGGTCGACCGTCAGCACTTCCGACACGAGCTTCCCCGGAAACGCCGCCACGAACGGCTCCGGCATCGTGACCAGGCCAGCCACCGGGTCGCCGAAGTCGGCCGGTGACACGCCGAGCGCGAGGTGCGCGGCCGCGGGCGCGAAGACGTCCCGCCCGTGGAACGTCGCCGACGTCGTGGGCAGCCGCAGCGACGGCTCGGCGAGCTCGTAGGCCACCCGGACCCCGCCCAGCGCCTGCGCGGCCGGCAGCAGCACGCCGTTGTCCGGCCCGACCAACAGCCCGTCCCGCGCGACGACGACCACGCCGAGCCGGGCCGTGCCGACCCCCGGGTCGACCACCGCGACGTGCACCGATTCCGGCAGGTAGGGGACGGTCTGGGCCAGCGCCATCGCCCCGTGCCGGATGTCCTGGGGCGGCACTTCGTGGGTCACGTCGATCACCCGCACGGCGGGCGCCAGCCGCGCGATCACGCCGTGGCAGGCCGCCACGAAGCCGTCGCGCAGGCCGTAGTCGGTGGTCACCGAGATCCAGTCGTACGCCATGCCAGCATCATCCATGGTGGCAGAGGGTGCCCGTTAGGGTTCAGCGCGTGACACCCCTCCCCACACGCCGGAGGCTCGCCTCCGGCAAGGTCCGCGACCTGTACGAAGCGGGCGACGACCACCTGCTGGTCGTCGCCTCCGACCGCATCTCCGCCTTCGAACGCGTCTTCCCCAACTCTGTCCCCGGCAAGGGCCGCGTGCTCACCGCGATGAGCGTCTTCTGGTTCCGCGAGCTCGCCGACGTCCTCCCGAACCACCTCGTGACCTGCGACGGGCCGCTCATCCCCGAGTCCGTCCGCGGCCGCGCCCTCCTGGTCGAGCGGCTCGACATGCTGCCGGTGGAGGCGGTCGTCCGCGGCTACCTCACCGGCCGCGGATACGCCGACTACCGCCGGTCCGGCGAGGTGTGCGGGCTGGCGCTGCCGCCCGGCCTGGCCGAGTCGGCGCGGCTGCCCGAGCCGATCTTCACGCCGTCGACCAAGGCGCGTCCCGGCGAAAAGGACGAGAACATCGACTTCGGCACGTGCGTTTCGGTGCTCGGCCGCGCGCTCGCCGAGGAGGTCCGGGAGGCGTCCCTGGAGCTGTACCGCCGGGGTGCCGCACGCGCGGCCGAGCAGGGCCTGCTGCTGGCCGACACGAAATTCGAGTTCGGCATCGGCGCCGGCGGCCGCCTCGTGCTCGCGGACGAGCTGCTGACGCCGGATTCGGCGCGTTACTGGCTGGCCGACGGTCACCAGCCCGGCGTCCCGCAGCCGTCGTTCGACAAGCAGCACGTGCGCGACTGGCTCGTCCACCCGGCGTCCGGCTGGGATTGTGTGTCCCCGCTGCCGCCGTTGCCGCCCGAGGTGGTGACGGCCACGCGCGACCGGTACATCGAGGCGTACCAGCGCATCACCGGGCTTTCGCTGGCAGACTGGCCTCGTGATCCTGCTGATCTGCGGCAGCCTGCGAGCCGGCTCGGGCAATGCGGCGGTGCTGGGGACCGTCGCGACCCTCACCGCGACCAAGACGTACACCGGTCTCGCCGATCTGCCGCACTTCAACCCCGATGACGACCGCGACCCGCTGCACCCCGAGGTCGCCGCGCTGCGCGCCGCGCTGAAGGAAGCCGACGCGGTCCTGATCTGCACGCCGGAGTACGCGGGCGGCCTGCCCGGCTCGTTCAAGAACCTGCTCGACTGGACGGTCGGCGGCGGCGAGATGTCCGGGAAGCCGGTGGCGTGGATCAACGCGTCCTCGATCGCGGCCCCGACCGGCGGCCGGGACGCGCACGACTCGCTGCGCAAGGTCCTGACGTACGCGGGCGCGAAGATCGTCGATGAGGCGTGCGCGCGGATCCCGGTGTCGCGGGCGGACGTCGCCGACGGCCAGGTCGCCGACCCCGACCTGCGGGGCCGGATCGCGGTGGCCGCCAAGCGCCTGCGTGAGGGTGTCTGACCCTTCCGGCAACGGTCGCCCGCCCGTTCTGCGCAGTTCACGGGAGTTTCAGACGCGTGCGGGCCAATGGGGGTGTGGACGCTCGCTTGCTGGTTTCGCTGTCGGGAATCACCCCGCGCACGCTGCACCGGTGCGCCGACCTCGCGGCCGAACTCGACCGCCGCCGGGTGCCGCTCTCGGTCCTGTACGCCGCCCGCACCGGCGAAGGCCCGGTGACGGAATGGGTGCGCACCCGCGCCCGCCGCGGTGATTCCGTGCTGCTGCACGGCTACGACCACTCCGTCACGCCCACGCACCGCGCGGTGTACCTGGGCAAGCGGGCGGAGTTCGCGACGCTGCCGGCGCACGAGGCGCGCCTGCGGCTGATCGCCGCGCGAGCCGCACTGGACAACGCGGGGTTGTCGGTCGACGGCTTCGCGCCGCCGCGCTGGATCGCGTCCCCAGGCACGCTGCAGGCACTGACCGAGCACGGTTTCCGCCTGTGCGCGGACCTCGGCGCGGTGCGGGACCTCGTGACCGGCGAGGTGCGCCGCGCGCGGGTGAGTGAGTTCACGAGCCAGTCGCACCGCACGGAGACGGTGCGCTGCTTCGCGCTGGTGCTGGCGGCGGCGCGGTCGGCCCGCCGGGGCGGGCTGGTCCGGCTGGGGGTGGATGCCATGGACCTGACCCGCCCCGGCCTCCGCCAGGCCCTGCTCGACGCGGTGGACGTCGCCCTGGAGAACCGCGCGTTCGGCGCGACCTACGGTTCGCTGCGAGCGGTGACGGCCTGACGTTTCGCGGGTTTGCGGCGTTCGAGCAGCCAGTCGGTGAGCAGGAGCAGCGTCAGCGGGCTGACCCAGACGCCGATGCCGGCGGCGCTGTAGCGCATGAGTTCTTCGCTGCCGCCGAAGGTGGTGTCCACCTGCGGCGTGAGCACGATCGTGGCGACCACGTTGACGACCCGGCTCAGGATGATCGACATGCTGAGCGCGAAGCTGCGGGACATCCACCGGCGGTGTTCGCCGTAGCGGCGTTGCCGGGCCAGCCACAGGCCGGCGACGGTGACCGTGATCCACAGCGCCGAGCCCACCAGGTTCGCCACACGCACGGACGGGCCGGCCGTGGTGTGCCAGCCGATGTACAGCCCGAGCAGGCCGGCGGGGAGCGCGCCGCAGAAGACGTAGATCCGGCCGGTGATCCGGTGCCCACGCCGGTAGCGGGCGCGGAACGCGGGCCAGATCTGGAAGCACGCGGTCACCATCGCGACCGTGCCGAACAGGACGTGCGCGACCAGCGCGGGGTAGTAGACGGCGTTGTGTTCCGGTGGTCTCAGCCGGGACTGGGCCGGGTCGAAGGTCAGGTACGGCGGGACCGAAAAGGCCAGGAAGGCAGCCGCTACCAGCAGTAGCGGAACGATCCAGGGGCGGCGCCACCAGGAAACAGTGTATGTCATACACCCGAGTGTATGTCATACACGGTTTTAGGATGGGGAGATGGCGACGCAGGACGACAAGGTGGAGCGCAGTCTCGAACTGCTGTGGGCCGGGCGATCGAGGGGGCGACGCGGCCCCCGGGCGCAGCTCACCGTGGCGAAGATCGCGGACGCCGCCGTCCGGATCGCGGATGCGGACGGCCTGGAGGCGCTGTCGATGCAGCGGATCGCCACCGAGCTCGGCTACTCGACCATGGCGCTCTACAAGCACATCCCGAGCAAGGACCTGCTGCTCGAAGTGGTCGCCGACGTCGGTGCCGGACGGCCCCCGGAGCTCGACGGCGGCTTCCGGACGGCGGTCCGGCAGTGGGTGGGCGCGCTGTGGGCGGGCTTCCAGACCCGGCCGTGGATCCTGCGCGTCCCGCTCGACCACACGCCGATCGGCCCCAACCAGCTCGCCTGGCTCGACCGCCTGCTGCGGCCCCTGCTGGCGGCCGGCCTGGCGGGCGCCGAGGCCCGGGCGGCGGCCCTGCACTTGACGGCGGTCGTGCGCGGCACGGCCCAGATCAGCCTGCAACTCACCGGCCCGGCCAGTGACGGCGAGCTGGCCCGGGCCCTGGCGGCCGTGGTGGATCCGGCGGAATACCCGGCGCTGACGACGGTCCACGAGGCCGAAGCCGCCGGCGGCCCCGGGTACGAATCGGAAGGGCTGCCGGCGGAACTCGGCTTCGGCGTGGACCGGTTCCTCGACGGCGTCGAGGCGTGGGTGGCTAGAACTTCGCCGGCTCAGCCCGTTCCAGCACCTTGACCTCGGTGCCTTCGGGCGCGAGGTTGCCGAACAGGCCGTAGTGCATGGCGGGATTGGCGAGCACGGCCTCGTGGATCGGCACGGCCACCCGCGGCGCAACGGCCCGCAGGTAGTCGACGGCCTCCCCGGCCTTGAGCCACGGCGCCCCGGTGGGCAGCCCCAGCACGTCGATCTTCTGCTCGGGAACGAAGAACGAGTCGCCGGGGTGGAAGAAGGCGCCGTCGTCGAAGACGTACCCGATGTTCGGGATGACGGGAATGTCGGAGTGGATGACGGCGTGCTCCCCGCCGACGGCCTTGATCGAGGTGTCCCCGACGGCGAAGGCGGCTCCGACGTTGGCGATGTCGAACTGCAGGCCCAGTTTTTCGACTTCCGGAGCGGACCCGGGATCGACGATCAGCTTCGCGCCCGGGTTGGCGTCGAGGACCTTGGGCAGCCGTTCGACGTCGAGGTGGTCGAAGTGCTGGTGCGTCACCAGCACCGCGGACAGCTCCCGCTCACCTTCGAAGCCGGTGGAGAAGACGCCGGGATCGATCAGGATCCGCTCGGAACCGGTCTCCAGCAACACACAGGCGTGTCCGAAATGGACGATACGCATCGATGGTTCTCCTTCACGGGTGGTCGTTTCCAGCCTAGTCCCGCTGAGTCAGCCGGCGCCGGATCTCGTCGAGGGCGGTGCCTGCTACCCCGGCCTCGAGGAGGTACCGCTCGACGTCGAAACCGGCGAGCGTGTCCCGGATGGCGGCCGCGGTCGTGGTGCCCCGCGCCGCGAGGACCGCCGCGATGACCGGGCCCTGCTCTTCGGCGCCCATCGCGGCGAACAGCGGTTTCACGGCTTCGGCGGACAGGTCGTAGTCCGCGGCGATGGTGTCCACCTCGACGTCGGCCAGCGCCAGGAGCAGGAGCGCGACGAGACCGGTCCGGTCGCGCCCCGCACCGCAGTGGAACAGGACGCCGCCGGGGGCGGACCGGGCGATCGCGTTCATGACCGCGGCGCAGCGCTCGGCCTTCCGGTCGAGGAAGACGCGGTAGTAGAGCGGGGAGCCGTTGAGCCGCTCGCGGTTGACGTACCGCCAGAACTCGAGGTCGTCGATGTCGTCGAGGGGAACCTCGACCCGGTCGATGCCCACCGGTGTCACCGGACCGGCCGCGGCGGCGAACCGCGCGGAACCCGCCAGCGCCGTCGGAGCGTCCGCCGTCGGCCGGATCTCGTCGGGGTTGCGCAGGTCGATGACGGTCCGGACGCCGGACTCCCGCGCCTGAGCCCACCCGGTGTCGGTCACGAACCGCAGGTCGGCCGCCCTGAAGAACGCGCCGCGGCGAGTCGTGCGGCCCGATCGCGTCGGCAGGCCACCGAGATCCCTGGTGTTGTGGAAGCCGTCCCAAGTCACTTCTCTGTCCACCCGTCACAGTTTGCCGGTCAGCAACGCGTCACCCAGCTCCGTCCGCCGGTACAGCACCCGATGTCCCCGCCGCTCCGAAGCCAGCAACCCCGCCCCGCGCAACGCGGTCAGGTGCGCCGAAACCGTCGCCGCCGCGAGCCCGTGCCGGCCGGCCAGCTCGGTCGTCGCCGCCGGGCGATCGAGCGTCGTCAGCAACAACGCGCGCGTCCGGCCGAGCACCTCGGCCAGCGGTTCCGGCGGCGCGGCGGAAGAACTCCACAGCGAAGCCACGCCCCGGGCCGGGTACAACAGCGAAACCTGCCACGGCGGCACCGTCACCACCCCGACGTCCGGCCACGCGAACACCGCCGGGATCAGCAGCAACCCCCGCGAGTCGATCGACAGCCGCTCCCGGGCCCGGATGTCGACCAGCACCGACGTCCCCGACAGCCGGACGCGCGGGTGGAGCTCCGCCAGCATCGCCGCGAGGCCGCCCGAACCCAGTTGACGCGTCCGGTGGGCGATGTCCGCCGCGAGCAGCTCGCGCAGGCGCGGCCACTGCGGTGCCAGCACCGCCTGCCACACCGTCTCCAGCTGGGCGGCGAGCAGGTCGCGCGCGGCCGCGGGATCGGCCGGCAGCCCGGACAGGTCCGCGTCGACCATGCCCAGCTCCAGCGCCACCTGCGCGGGCGGGGTCGTGCGAACCACCTCGAGCTGCGCCTCGGCGGTCGTTTCGGGACCGGCGGGCGGCGGGCTCAGGAACTCGGTGATGTAGTGCCGTGCGCTCAGCACCGCCGTCAGCTCGGGCACGTCGGGCACGTCGGAGAGCCACGGCAGGGGCGCGGGGTGCCGCCGGATGCCGAGCAGTGTCTGGACCGCGCCCAGCACCTCCTCCAACGGCGAGATCGCGAAGCGGACGCGGTGACTCCCGGCCGCGGTCAAGACCAGCTCGATCACGACTGATTCGCTCTCATCCGAATCAGTATGCCGCGGCAGCGCGCCAGGAGAGCGTGACGGCATGTCGTTGTTCACCCATCGCGCGTACTGGCGCTGGTCGGCGGGCGTCCAGTTCGCCCGGCTGCCGTCGACCATGGCGCCGCTCGCGTTCACCCTGCTCACCACCGCCATGACCGGTTCGTACCGGCTCGGCGGCGTGCTGATGTCGGTCTTCGTGGTCGCCGAGATGGCCGGCGCCGTGCCGGTCGGGCGGCTGCTGGACCGCGTCGGCCCGGCTCGCGGCCTGCCGGCGTTGCTCCTGCTGACCGCGGCCGGGTACGTGGTGCTGGCGCTGGCCGCCGACGCTCCCGCACCCGTCCTGTTCGCGCTCGTCCTGCTTCCCGGCGTCTCGGCCGGCGCGTTGTCCGGTGGCTTCCGGACGCTGCTGGCCGACACGGTCGACGACGCGCTGCTGCCGCGGGCGATCTCCGTCGACGCGATGATCCTCGAAGGCGTGCTGATCGGCGGTCCGGCCCTGGTCGTGCTGCTCGACCTCGCCGGCACGTTCGTGCCGGTCGCCGCCATGGCCGTCGCCTGCGTGGCGGCCGCCGTGCTCGTCCCGCGCCGCGCGGGTGCGCCCGAGCGGGCCGAATCCGGTGCCGACGTCCCCGCGGCCCGCCTCGCCACCTACCTGCCGTGGCTGTGCTGCGCGTTCACCGTCGGGCTGCTGCTTTCGACGATCGAGGTGGCGCCGCTACCGCTGGTCCAGCGCCTCGGGGCGCCCGCGACCGCGGCACCCGTGGTGATCGTCGTGCTGAGCGGTGCGAGCATCGCCGGCAGCGCGCTCTACGCGTGGCGGGGCAAGACCGGCGACCCGCGGCTGTTCCTCGGCGGGTTCGTGGCCGGCGGGCTCGTGCTCGCCGTCGATCTCGGCTGGCCCGGGCTGCTCGCCTCGGTCGCCGTGATCGGCGGCTGCACCGGGCCGCTGGTGGCCGCGACGTCGGTCAACCTGCAGCGACTGCTGCCGAAGAACCGCAGGTCAGCAGGGTTCTCGCTGAGTTTCACCGTGCAGGCGGCCGGCTTCGGGCTCGGCTCGCTGGCGGTCGGCGTGCTGCCACTGTGGGTGACCCCGTTGTTCGGTGTCTTTGCCGCGGCGATCGCCGGTGGAATGCTGGTGCTGAAGTCCGGACGAGCTATTGGCACCGTGTCAGTAACGTCGTAACCTGGGCTGAGCCTCGACTTATGGGAGACGCCGATGACTGCCGTCCAGCCGAAGCCGACGACGGTCGGCGAAACCTTCGACTCGCTCAGCCCGGCGACCGACGAGGTGGTCGGAACCTACCCGATCCACACCGCGGAGGACGTCAAGGCGGCGGTCGAACGGGCGCGCGTCGCGGCGGAGTGGTGGGCGGGCCTCGGCTTCGCCGGGCGCGCCGAGCGGCTCAAGGGTTGGAAGGGCGTGCTGACCCGGCGGCTGCCGCAGCTGTGCCAGGTGGTCCGCGACGAGACCGGCAAGCCGATCGCCGACGCACAGCTGGAGAGCGTCCTGGCCATCGAGCACATCGCGTGGGCGGGCAAGCACGCGAAGAAGATCCTCGGCAAGCAGAAGCGCTCGGCCGGGCTGCTGATGTCGAACCAGGCGGCGACCGTCGAGTACCAGCCGCTGGGCGTGGTCGGCGTGATCGGCCCGTGGAACTACCCGGTGTTCACCCCGCTCGGCTCGGTCGCGTACGCCCTCGCGGCGGGCAACGCCGTGGTGTTCAAGCCCAGCGAGTACACGCCGGGCGTCGGGAAGTGGCTGGTCGACGCGTTCGCCGAGATCGTGCCGGAGCAGCCGGTGCTGCAGCTGATCACCGGCTTCGGCGAGACGGGCGCGGCCCTGGTGGGGGCTGGTGTCGACAAGATCGCCTTCACCGGCTCGACGGCGACGGGCAAGCGCATCATGGCCGCGGCGGCCGAGACGCTCACCCCGGTGGTCATCGAGGCGGGCGGCAAGGACCCGGTCCTCGTCGACGCGGACGCCGACCTCGACGCGGCGGCGGACGCCACGGTCTGGGGCGCGTTCTCCAACTCCGGCCAGACCTGCATCGGCGTCGAGCGGGTGTACGTCCACGAGAAGGTCCACGACGAGTTCGTGGCGAAGGTGGTCGAGAAGTCGAAGGACGTCCGCGCGGGCTCGGACGAGGCGGCCCAGTACGGCCCGGTGACGATGCCGTCCCAGCTGGGCGTGATCAAGCGCCACATCCACGACGCCCTCGCCCGCGGCGGCAAGGCGGTGCTCGGCGGCGAGGACGCGGTGGGCGACCGCTACGCGCAGCCGACGGTCTTGGTGGACGTCCCGGAGGATTCCGAGGCGGTCAAGGAGGAGACGTTCGGCCCCACGGTGACGATCGCGAAGGTCCGTGACATGGACGAAGCGGTCGAGCGCGCGAACAACACGAAGTACGGCTTGGGCTCGACGGTGTTCTCGAAGTCCCGCGGAGTCGAGCTGGCGGAGAAGCTGCGCACGGGCATGACGGCGATCAACGCGCCGCTGTCGTTCGCCGGGATCGCATCGCTGCCGTTCGGCGGCGTGGGCGACTCGGGCTTCGGCCGGATCCACGGACCGGAGGGCTTGCGCGAGTTCGCCCGCACCAAGGCGATCGCGCGCCAGCGGTTCACCGCGCCGCTGACGCTGACGTCGTTCAGCCGCAAGGATTCGACGGACGCGCTGGTCGCCAAGCTGGTGACCATCCTCCACGGCAAGCGCTAGCGGCCCCGGATCAGGTCCGCGGCCTTCTCCGCGACCATGACGGTCGGCGCGTTCGTGTTGCCCCGCGGCACCACGGGCATCACGGACGCGTCGACCACCCGCAGGCCCTCGACGCCGTTGACGCGCAGCCCCGGGTCGACCACCGTGCCGATCGCACAAGTCCCCACGGGGTGATAGAGCGTCTGCGTGTTCTCCCGGATGTGCTCGGCCAGCTCGGAATCACTCAGGTCGTGCCGCAACGGCAGGAACGGCTTGTCCAGGAACCGCCGCAACGGCCCCACCTGCCCGATCTCGATCAACGCCCGCAGCCCCGCGATCATCGTCTCCATGTCACGCGGCTCCGCGTAGTAGGCCGGGTCGATTTCCGGCTTCCACAACGGATTCGCGGACTTCAGCCGCAGCCGTCCGCGGCTCGCCACGTCCACCAGCGTCGCCCCCGCCGTGAACCCGGAAATGGTCGGCTCGTGCAACCCGTTGTCGTGGAACGACGTCGGCACCACGTGGATCTGCATGTCCGGCGCCGGCAGGCCGTCCGTGGTCGGGTAGAACGCGCCCGCTTCGCCGATGTTCGACGTCAAGGGGCCGCGCTTGGTCAGCTGGTAGCGGAGCAAGCCGCGCGGAGTGGCCGCGTCGACCAGGTCGGTCGTGCCGCGGGTGGACCAGATGATCCCGCACGCCGGGTGGTCGTGCAGGTTCTCGCCGACGCCCGGCAGCGCGGCGACGACGTCGATGCCGTGCTCGCGCAGGTGCTCGGCCGGGCCCACGCCCGAAACCATGAGCAGTTGCGGAGAGTTGACGGCGCCACCGGAAAGAACGACCTCGGCCGCAGCGTGTGCGGTCCGCTCCACGCCGTTGTCCAGATAGGACACGCCCACCGCGCGGGTCCCCTCGAAGACGACGCGGGTGGCGGGCGCGCACGTCTTCACCGTGAGGTTCGGCCGCTCGAGCGCCGGGCGCAGGTAGGCGTCCGCCGTGGACCACCGGCGGCCCTTCTTGCACGTCACCTGGTAGACGCCGGCGCCTTCCTGGCTTTCGCCGTTGAAGTCGTCGGTGCGCTTGAGGCCCCACGCGACGGCCGAGTCGACCCAGGCGTGCGACAGCTCGTGGGTGAACCGGCGGTCTTCGACGTGCAGCGGGCCGTCGGTGCCGTGCAGCGGCCCGCCGAGCCGCTGGTTGCCCTCGGCGCGCTTGAAGTACGGCAGGACGTCGTCCCAGCCCCAGCCCTCGGCGCCGTGGGAATCGCGCCAGCCGTCGTAGTCGGCGCGGTTGCCGCGGATGTAGATCATCGCGTTGATCGACGAGGAGCCGCCGAGCATCTTCCCGCGCGGCCAGTACAGCTTCTTGCCCGTGTGCTTCTGCTCGACGGTCTCGTAGTTCCAGTCCCACTTGGTCTTGAACAGCGACGCGAACGCGGCCGGGATGTGGATCTCGTCCGCGGTGTCCTCCGCGCCCGCTTCGAGCAGCAGGACCTGCGCCGCCGGGTCTTCGGTCAGCCGGTTCGCCAGCACGCAGCCCGCGCTCCCGGCGCCGACGATGACGTAGTCGTAGGAGTCTTGGATGGCCACGGTGCCTCCTGTTGGCGAGATGTCAACGACTCATCATGGCGCGGCGCCGCGCCTTCGGCCAGTCTAGGTTTTCCGGTGGGCCCCGCCAGGGGGTCGAGAGGGTGAACTATGCTCGCGGGGTACCCACGACCTGCGTGAATAAGGAGCAGCCTGCCGTGGCCCGAGTCGTCGTCGACGTCATGCCGAAGCCCGAAATCCTCGACCCGCAGGGACAGGCCGCGCTCGGCGCCGCCGGCCGCCTGGGGTTCACCGGGATCAAGGAGATCCGCCAGGGCAAGCACTTCGAGATCGAGGTCGACGACACGGTCGACGACGCGACGCTCGAGAAGATCGCCGAGGGCTTCCTCGCGAACCCGGTCATCGAGCAGTGGACGATCACGCGGGTGGACGCGTGAGCGCGCGCATCGGCGTCATCACCTTCCCGGGAACGCTGGACGACGGCGACGCGGCCCGCGCGGTCCGCTACGCCGGCGGCGAGGCGGTGTCGCTGTGGCACGCCGACGAGGACCTGCGTGACGTCGACGCCGTGATCGTCCCGGGCGGCTTCTCCTACGGCGACTACCTGCGCGCGGGCGTGATCGCCCGGTTCGCGCCGGTCATGACGCCGGTGATCGAGGCGGCGCGCGCGGGCATGCCGGTGCTCGGCATCTGCAACGGGTTCCAGATCCTGTGCGAGGCCGGCCTGCTGCCCGGCGCGATGATCCGCAACCAGGGGCTGCACTTCATCTGCCGCGACCAGTGGCTGCGGGTGGAGAACACCGACACGGCGTGGACCACCCGGTACGAAACCGGCGCGGAAATCCTCATCCCGATGAAGAACATCGACGGCTGCTACATGGCCGAGCAGTCCACTTTGGATGAGCTGGAGGGCGAGGGCCGCGTGGTGTTCCGGTACGTCGGCGGGAACCCGAACGGGTCGCGCAACGACATCGCCGGGATCCGCAGCGAGAACGGCCGGGTCGTCGGGCTGATGCCGCACCCGGAGCACGCGATCGACGCGCTGACCGGGCCGTCCGATGACGGGCTCGGCATGTTCTTCAGCGCGGTGGACGCGCTCGTGAAGGCCTGACCCTTCCCAACTCTGCCGCAGCTGGTCGTGAGTGGTAATGAGGGTTAGAACCCTCATTACCACTCACGACCAGCTGGGCGCCGTCAGCTCGCCGCCGCGACCAACCGCGCGTACGAGCCGCCCGCCGACAGCAGCTCCTCGTGCGGGCCCAGCTCCGTGATCCGGCCGCCCTCGACCACCGCGACCCGGTCCGCCGCCGCGGCCGTGTGCAGGCGGTGCGCGATCGCGATCACCGTCCGGCCCGCCAGCACGCTGCTCAGCGACCGCTCCAGGTCCCGGGCCGAGCCCGTGTCCAGCAACGACGTCGCCTCGTCGAGCACCAGCGTGTGCGGGTCCGCCAGCACCACCCGGGCCAGCGCCAGCTGCTGCGCGATCGCCGCCGGCACCGGGTGCTCACCCGGCCCGAGCTTCGTGTCCAGCCCGGACGGCAGCGTCGCGACCCACTCCGACGCCCCCGCCGACGCGCACGCCGCCGCCAGCTCCTCATCCGTCCAGTCGCCACCCGCCCGGCGGGCCGGCAGCGCCAGGTTCTGCCGCAGCGTCCCGGAGAACACGTGGTGCTCCTGGGTCAGCAGCAGCACCTCGCCGCGCAGCACGTCGTCGGCCAGCGCCGAGACGTCCTGGCCGCCGATGCGCACCGAGCCCGCCGACGGCGCCGCGATGCCGGCCAGCAGCCGTCCGAGCGTCGACTTGCCCGCACCCGACGGCCCGACGATCGCCAGCCGCTCGCCGCGCGGGACCCGCAGGTCGATGCCGTGCAGGACCTCGCGGTCGGCGGTGTAGCTGAACCGCACGCCGTGGACGTCGATGTCGCGCCCGCGCGGCACCTCGTCCACGCGCGCGGAATTGTCGGCGACCGACCGGACGCCGAGGATCCGGCGCGCCGCGGCCGCCGCGACCTGCAGGTCCTCCAGCCAGAAAAGTGCCTCGTTGAGCGGCGCGGCCATTCCTTGCGCGTACAGCAGCATCGTGGTGATCTCGCCGAGCCCGGCCCAGCCCTGTGCGTACGCGAGCAGCCCGAGCGGCAGCATGACCGCCAGCGGCAGCACGTAGCTGATCTCCAGCGACGGCAGCCACCGCAGCTGCAGCGCACGCATCCGGCGTTCGCCGTAGATGCTCTGGTCCAGCGCGTCGTGCGCGGCGTCGATCCGCCGTTCGGTCAGCCCGAGCGCCTCGGTCGTGCGCGCGCCCTCCGCGGTCTCGTGGACGCTGGTGGTCAGGTCGGCCCAGCGGTCGAGCATCCACTGCATCACCGACGGGATCCGCCGCTGGTACCAGACGTTCACGGGTACCAGCAGCGGCAGTGCGACGAGCAGGCCCAGCGACAGCAGCGGCGACGTCACCACCATCGCGACGATCGTGAACACCACGGTCACCGCGGCGACCAGGATCTCCGGCGCCGCGAACCGCGCCGCGTGGTCGATCCGGCCGAGGTCGGTGGTGGCGCGGCTGAGCAGGTCGCCGGTGCCGGCCGCTTCGACCGTGCCGAGTGGCAGCTGCAGCGCCGTCCCGACGAACTCCTCGCGCGTGTTGGCCAGCACCAGCTCGCCGAAGATCGCGCCGCGCAGCCGCGCGATCTTCCGCGCCACCGCCTGCAGCAGCAGGATGGCGACGAACGCCGCCGCCAGCACGTCGACGTGCCCGGTCGTGGTGCCGGCCGCGACGTCGTCGACGAGCGAGCCGAGCAGCTGCGGCCCGGCCAGGCCGATCAGCGTGGCCACGGTCAGGGAAGCCAGCAACAGGCCGAACTCGCGTTTGTGCACCCGCGCCGTCCGCAAGGCCCAGCGGCGGACGTCCCGGCGGGTCGCCGTGGGAAGCCGTTTCATACCGTGACTACCTTTGCCGTGAAGACTTCGTCCGCTACATGTGTCCACAAGGGACTCTGGCTGAACACCACCGTCGTCCGGCCGCGCCGCAGCTCGGCGATGCGTTCGGTGATGCGGGCCTCCGTGTGCGCGTCGACCGCCGACGTCGGCTCGTCGAGCACCAGCACGTCGGCGTCGGTCGCCAGCGCGCGGGCCAGGTTCAGCCGTTGCCGCTGGCCGCCGGACACCTCACGGCCGCGCTCGCCGATCACCTCGTCGACGCCGTGGGGCAGCGCTTCGACGATGTCGTCGGCATCGGCCGCGAACAGGGCTGCGGTGATGCTGACGCCGCTCCGCCGCACTGGCGCCAGCTGCTCGCGCAGCACGCCCGAGAACCAGATGTCCTGGTTGTGCGCGTAGACGATCCGGCGCCGCAGCTCGGCGAGCGCGACGTGGTCCGCCCGGACCCCGCCGACCAGCACTTCTTCGCCCTCGGCCGGATCGGCGAACCGAGCCAGCCGGTCGGCCACGGCTTCGCCGCCGGCCCCGAAGTCGACGACCGTCAGGCGGCCGGGCGCGACCCGGACCCCGGACTCGGTGTCCACCAGTTCCAGTGGCCCCTCGGGCAGCGGCACCGGCGTCGCCGGGTCCGCCAGCTTCGGGCGGATCGTCAGCAGCGCCACCACCTTCCGCGACGCGACCAGGCCCGACGTGATCGACCCGACGGCCTCCGTCGCGGCGTTGACCGGCCAGATCAGGAAGACCGAGACGCCGTAGAACGCCACCAGCTGCCCGACACCGATCGAGCCGGCCACGGCCAGCCGCGCGCCGAGCCAGGTGATCACCACGGTGACCAGGCCGGGCAGCGCGATCTCCGCCGCGGCCAGCCACGCCTCGGCCTTGCCGACCTCGACGCCGGCCCGCCGCACCCGCTGGCTCGTCTCGCGGAAGCGGGCGAAGAACCGCCGCTCGCCGCCGATGCCGCGCAGGATCCGCAGGCCGGACACGATGTCCGCGCCGAGCGCGTTGACGTCCCCGCGCTTCTCGCGCTGCTTCGCCTTGCGCTTCTGCAGCGGGGCGAGCAGCGGTCCGATGCCGAGCACCGCAACGGGCACGCCGACCAGCGCGACCACGCCGAGCAGCGGCGACGTCGAAACCAGCCACACCGCGACCACGACGAACGCCAGCAGCGAGCCGACCGCTCGGCCGGTCATCTCGACGGTGTTGCCGATGTGGTTGATGTCCGTCGTGGAGACCGCGACGAGGTTCCCGGTGGTGGTCTGCTCGCGCAGCCCGGCGCCGACGCGCGTGGTGTGCGCCGACACCGCCCGCTGGGTGGTGCCCGCGCCGTGCAGCCACAGGCCGTAGTTGAGGAAGTGCAGCCAGGTCCCGAAGAGCGTTTGCACGAGTCCGAGCGCCGCCGCGGCCAGCGCCCAGCGCGAGACGGCCGCGCCGTCGTGCGCGCCGATGGCGCCGATGCCCTGGCCGACGACCAGTGGCAGCAGCGCGCCCGGCAGCGCCCAGACGACGCCGATCGCGGCCGCGCCGAGCACCGTGCCGAGCCGGGCCCGGAACACGGCGAGCAGGAAGCGGCTCGCGGTCAGCCGTGCGGGCAGCCGCAGCGACGGAAAGGGATACGTGGCGGAAAGCACGATTCTCGACGGTAAGCCGACACCCGGGCAAAGGCGACCGATTTTCGGCGGCCCCGCTCGCCCCGGACGTCTTGAATGACTCATTCAGGACCTCGGACGTCCTGAATGAGTCATTCAAGACACTCGGCGGCTCCGATGTCGGCTCGGTCACACCGGCCGCGGGCCGCCCGGGTTCGGCGGCCCACCGTCCGGGGCGTCACCGGGCGGCACGTATTCTGACGGCCGTGGCGAACCCTGACACGGACACCGTGACCAGCACCGTTGACACCACCGAGCGCGCCGGGGCGACCCCGGACCACACGCAGCCCTACCGCGAACTGGGCCTCGCCGACGACGAGTACGCCCGCATCCGGGAGATCCTCGGCCGCCGGCCCACCGACGCGGAGCTGGCGATGTACTCGGTCATGTGGAGCGAGCACTGCTCGTACAAGTCGTCGAAGAAGCACCTGCGCTACTTCGGGGAGACCGCCACCGACGAGATGAAGGCCAAGATGCTGGCCGGCATCGGCGAGAACGCGGGCGTCGTCGACATCGGCGAAGGCTGGGCGGTCACCTTCAAGGTGGAGAGCCACAACCACCCGTCCTATGTGGAGCCGTACCAGGGCGCGGCGACCGGCGTCGGCGGCATCGTCCGCGACATCATGGCGATGGGCGCGCGGCCCCTCGCGGTCGCCGACGCGCTGCGCTTCGGCCCGGCCGACGCCCCCGACACCAAGCGCGTGCTGCCCGGCGTGGTCGCCGGTGTCGGCGGTTACGGCAACTGCCTCGGCCTGCCGAACATCGGCGGCGAGCTGGTCTTCGACCCGTCCTACTCGGGCAACCCGCTGGTGAACGCGCTGTGCGTCGGCGCGATGCGCGTCGAGGACCTGCACCTGGCGTTCGCGTCCGGCACCGGCAACAAGATCATCCTGTTCGGCGCGCGCACCGGCCTCGACGGCATCGGCGGCGTTTCCGTCCTGGCGAGTGACACCTTTTCGGGTGACGAGTCGTCGGGCGGCCGCAAGAAGCTGCCGAGCGTCCAGGTCGGCGACCCGTTCACCGAGAAGGTGCTCATCGAGTGCTGCCTCGAACTGTTCGCGCAGAAGCTCGTCGTCGGCATCCAGGACCTCGGCGGCGCCGGGCTGTCCTGTGCGACGTCCGAACTGGCCGCGGCCGGCGACGGCGGCATGCACATCTACCTCGACCGCGTTCCGTTGCGCGCCACCGGGATGACGCCGGCGGAGGTGCTCTCCAGCGAGTCGCAGGAGCGCATGTGCGCGGTCGTCTCGCCGGAGAACGTCGAGGCGTTCATGGCGGTCTGCCGCAAGTGGGACGTCATCGCCACCGACATCGGCGAGGTCACCGACGGCGAGCACCTGGTCATCACCTGGCACGACGAGGTCGTCGTCGACGTCCCGGCGCACACGGTCGCCCACCAGGGCCCGGTGTACGACCGGCCGATCGAGCGTCCGTCCACTCAGGACGCATTGATCGCGGACACCTCCTCCAAGCTGCCGCGTCCGTCCACTCCGGACGAACTGCGCGCGGACGTGCTCAAGCTCATCGCGTCGCCGAACCAGGCGTCGAAGGAATGGGTGACGTCGCAGTACGACCGGTACGTGCGCGGCAACTCGGTGCTCTCGCAGCCGTCGGACTCCGGCATGATCCGGATCGACGAGTCGTCCGGCCGCGGTGTCTCGGTGGCGACGGACTGCAACAGCAAGTTCGTCTACCTCGACCCGTACCGCGGCGCGCAGCTGGCGCTGGCGGAGGCGTATCGCAACGTCGCGACGGGCGGCGCGACGCCGGTCGCGGTGTCGGACTGCCTGAACTTCGGCGCCCCCACCGACCCGGGGGTGATGTGGCAGTTCGAGCAGGCCGTGCACGGCCTGGCGGACGGCTGCGTCGAGCTCGGCATCCCGGTGACGGGCGGCAACGTGAGCTTCTTCAACCAGACCGGTTCGACGGCGATCCTCCCGACGCCGGTGATCGGCGTCCTCGGCGTGATCGACGACGTGACCCGCCGCATCCCGACGGGCATCGGCGCGGAGGCAGGCGAAACCCTGCTGCTGCTGGGCGAGACGCACGACGAGCTGGACGGCTCGGCGTGGGCCCGCGAGCTGCACGGCCACCTCGGCGGCGTTCCGCCGAGGGTCGATCTCGCCCGCGAGAAGCTGCTGGGCGAAATCCTGGTAGCGGGTTCCCGCGACGGCATGATCTCGGCCGCCCACGACCTGTCGGACGGCGGCCTGATCCAGACCCTGGTCGAGACCGTCCTCATCGGACAGTGCGGCGCCCGGGTGTTCCTGGACGCGGAACAGGATCCGTTCATGCAGCTGTTCTCGGAGTCCGCGGGCCGGGTTCTGGTGGCGGTCCCGCGCACGGAAGAACTCCGCTTCACGGAGATGTGCACGGCCCGCGGCCTGCCGTGGCGCAAGACGGGTGTGGTGGACCCGGATTCGGGCAAGCTGGAGCTCCAGGGCATCACGGAGTTCACGCTCGACGAGCTGCGCGAGGTGTGGGAGCGCACCCTCCCGGCCCTGTTCGACTGACCTGTGGACACGTGAGCGGAGGGCGCCGGAAACTGTCGGTGCCCTCCGCTAGCGTGGAAAACGGGGGCCTGCTCAGCCCGCTTTGGCGACGATCCGCGCGTCCCCGTCGTGCAGTTTTTCCAGCATCCACGCGTCGGGCAGCCGCACGTCTTTCTCGGTGCGCACCACCGTGTTGTACAGCGAAACCGAGTCCGGCAGCGAAGCGAACCGCAGGTCGGTCTGCCCGGCGAACCGGGTACGCCGCAGGTCGAGCTCGTTCGTCGCGTGTGCTCCGGTGAACTCGGCGTCGCCCTCGAACTCGGCGTCCTTGAAGTTCGCCGGTCCGGCGAAGGTCGTATCCGTGAAGTCCGCGTCCTCGGCGAACTTCGTCCCGCTGAACCACGCGCGGCTTTCGAAAATCGCGCCGCGGCAACGGAAGTAGCCCACCAGGCGGCCGGTTTGGGTGCCCGCGGCGGTGAAGTAGACCTGGCCCTTGAAGCGGCAGCCACTGAAGTTCGTGCTGCTGTGCAGCGACGCGTACCGGAGCAGCAGGCCGCCGATCAGCTTGCCGGAAAGGTCGAGGTACTCCAGCCGGGCGCCGGTCAGGTCGAGGTCGTACGCCGAGGCATCGTCGTCGCGCGCGGGCAGCAGGTCGGTGACCAGCCGCTGCGCCGTGAGCCGAACCGTGAGCTCGCGTTCCTGCTCCTCATCCGACCCCTTGTCCGACGACGTGGGCCGGGTGTACGAAAACGGCCGCCGCAGGTACGAGCACAGCACGTCCAGCACCGTCTGGGTGTAGTCCGGCCTGCTCCGCGCCAATCCCGCCAGCGCGTGCAGCGCCCCCACGCGCACCTGGTCGGCGGCGTGCCCGAGCAGCTCGACCGCCTTCGCGAACCGCTCGTCCGCGACCCGCTCGCGGTCCTGTTCCGCGCGCTGCGCCTCGAGTTCGTGCCGCTGCCGCTCGATGTCCTGGCGGCGTTCCTCGACCCGGCGCCGCCGGTCGTTGAGCCACAGCGCGTACAGGGCCACGATCGCGCCGCCGGCCAGGCCGCCCGTCTTCAGCGCGTCACTGCGGCTGGTGGCGGGGTCGGTCAGCAGCCAGCCGCCGACCCCGAGCAACAGCACCAGCGACGCGAGGAACGTCCACGCCAGCGGCGATCGCCACAACTTCACTGCCTCAGGACACCAGCATCGTGCTGACGCAGAAGCCCTTTTTGTCGAAGTTCGTCGCGCTCAGCGTGCCCTTGACCGGCTTGCCGGCGGACGTCCCGGTGACCTCGCCCTCGACCAGGTACTTGTCGGCGGGCACGTCACCGAGCTGCAGCTTCAGCGGCGGCTTGAGGAACGTCTCGAGCCACGAGCTGAGCAGTTCCTTCGAGTCGGTGCAGCCCATCGCGACGGCGCCGGCGTTGTCGCCCGTGTTCAGCTTGTCGATGAAGCCCTGCAGCACGGCCTTGGCGTCCGAGCTGCTGCCCTCGCCGCCGGACGGCGGCTTCGAGGTCGTCGGCTTCTTGGACGTCGGCTTCGGCGTGGACGGCTTGGCCGACGTGCTCGACGACGGGCCCGCGGCCGTGTTGGTGTCGTCCTTCGAAAGGAAGAACCCGGGGGCGACGAAGCCCGTGATGCCCACCAGGGCGAGCACGACGACCACGGCGGAGCCGATGGCGATCCACATCCCGGTCTTGCTCTTCTTCGGCGGCGCGGGCGGCCCGCCGAAACCCTGGGAGTAGCCGCCGGTCGCCGGGTCCCAGCCGGACACCTGGCCGGCCGCGTTCGGGTCCCAGGCCTGCTGGCCGTACTGCTGCGCGTTCGGGTCCGCCCACGCCGATTGCTGCTGCGCGTACGGGTCACCCCACGCCTGCTGCGGAGTGGCCGGGAAACCGCCCGACGCCGGCGGGTAGCCCTGCTGGTTCGGGTCCCAGCCCTGCGGGTATTGCTGCGTCGGGTACGGCTGTTGCTGCTGGTTGGGGTCCCACCCGCCCTGCTGCTGGAAGCCGCCGGACGGTGGCTGGCCGTACGGATTGGGCTGGCCGTACGGATCGGGCTGGCCGGGCTGAGGCGGGTAGGTCATCTTTCATGCCTTCCGGGCGCTGGGTGTTCGTGCGCTTCCGACGTCCGGTGGCGGCGTGCGGTTCCCCCAGGACGTGGCTGCAGCATTCTGCAAGCTCGGACGGTACGGCATGAAACCGGCTCCCGGACGGTGGCGGCGCGAAGCGGTCACGATCCGGGAGCCGGCGCGGGGTGGGGTCAGCCGGTGGCGAGTGCCTGGAGCCGGTCGTAGGCACCGTTGAAGGTGTCCTGGTCGAGCGGGCTCGAGGTGTACTGCCAGACGGTGTAGAAGCCCCAGTTGTAGGGCAGGGCGCCGACCGACGACGCGTACCGCGCGACCCACAGCGGGGCCGTGCTGGAGAAGTCACCGCTCACGCAGCTGCCCCACCAGCTCGCCGATGTGTAGATCGCCGGATAACGGCCGGTCAGGGCGTGGTAGGTGTCGTGGAAGTCGAGGATCCACGACGTCATCCCCGCCTTGCTCAGCCCGTAGCAGGTCGCGCCGTACGGGTTGTACTCCATGTCCAGCGCCCCGGGCAGCGTCCTGCCGTCCTTCGACCAGCCACCGCCGTGGGCGACGAAGTAGCGGGCCTGCGCCGCGCCGCTCGAGGTGTTCGGCGTGGCGAAGTGGTAGGCGCCGCGGATGAAGCCCTGGTTGTAGGAGCCGTTGTACTGCTGGGCGAAGTACGGGTTGGTGTAGTTGGTGCTCTCCGTGGCTTTGGTCCAGACGAACCGCTTGCCTTGGTTCCACCAGTTCGCCCAGTCGACGTTGCCCTGGTAGCTGGCGACGTCCATGCCGGCCACCGTGGCCAGTACCTGGCCGGGAATGGCCTGGCCGGGCTGCGGCTGCTGGGCCGCCTTCTGCGTGTCCGGCGTCGACTTGTCGCCTTCGACGCGCCGGATCTGCGACCCCAGTTCGTGGTTGTGCTGTGCGATGTCCGCGTTGATCGCGGCCACGGGGTCGACTTCGGGGGAGAAGGTCGTTGCCTGCGCCGTGCTGCCGAGCAGGAGCAGCGTGGCCGGGACGACCAGGGCAGCGAACAGCCGCCCTCTTCGGGAGGTGGACATCGTTGAATCCCTTCACGGATACCCTCGCGATGGGCGGCTAACTGCAGGTAGCCGCCCGAGCACGATTGTTGAGGACGAAGTGGCGTTTGTCACTCAGTTCCGTGAAATTGGGTATACGTGTGGGTGATTTTCCCGGGAAGAAGATCGTTAATTGGTGACGAGTTAACACCTATTATTCGACGGTTGCTCCATTCAGCCCAGCGCCAAGGCGAGTAACCGGTCCGCCGGGCCGTTGAACCAGTTCTGGTCGCCGGGCAGGGTGCCGCGGTCGGCGAACTGCCAGATCGTGTGGACGCTCCAGCCGGACGGCAGCTCGCCGATGAAGGTGTTGTAGCGCGCGATCCAGAGCGGGTTGGCGCCGAACCCGCCGTTGTTCGCGGTGCACCGCTTCCACCAGCTCGTCGACGTGTAGATCGTCGGGAACCGGCCGGTCGCCGCGCGGTAGGTGTCGGAGAACGCGCGGATCCAGGCGACCATGCCCGCGGCGTCCTTGCCGTAACACGTTTCGCCGTACGGGTTGTACTCCGCGTCGAGCGCGCCGGGCAGCGTCTTGCCGTCCTTCGACCAGCCGCCGCCGTGGGCCAGGAAGTACCGCGCCTGCGACGCGCCGTCGGAGACGTCCGGCCGCGCGAAGTGGTACGCGCCGCGGATCAGGCCGGCCTGGTACGAGCCGTTGTACTGCTGCGCGAACTGCGGGTTCACGAACCCGGTGCCCTCGGTCGCCTTGACGTAGACGAACTTGGCGCCCGATCCCGCCGCGCCGGGCCAGTCGACCGGGCCCTGGTGCCCGCTGACGTCGTGCCCGAGCTGCTGGTCCGCCCCGTCGTACAGCACGTCGGGGGCCTCGCCGACGCCCTCGACCGCGGCGATCTGCGAACCCGCGTAGTGGTCCTCCGCGCCGGCGTAGACGTCGACGGCCTTCGCCGGCGCCTGCCCGGCCACGAGCAGGACGGACGCGAGGACGGCGGCGAAGGGCAGCGAACGTCGTTTCACCCTCTTGCTCCCCACCGATCTCGTGAGACTTCTTCAGCCTCACGATGCACCGGCGTCGCCGGATCGGCGAATCGATGATCACTCGATAGGGTGGGAGCCCCAGGTCAGCGCCGCTCGTCGGCGACGGCCTTCGCCAGGTGCTCCGCCGGCACGACGGCCGTGATGAGGTCGTGCGGGTTGATCGCGACCGGGTGCCCGCCGAGCAGGTCGACGATGTCGCGGCCGAGCACGGCCCGCGCGTGCGGCCACTCGCGCGGCACCAGCGCCTTGCGGGTGTACGCGGGCACCATGACGCGGCCGTCGGCGTTGTGGAAGCCGATGACGGTCCGCTGCACCGGCGACATCGCATAGACGAACAGCGTCGCGTCGAGGACGACCTTCGGCAGGTCCGACGGCGGGCGGTGCTCGGTGCGGACGAGCTGCAGCAGGTGCTCGAGGTCGTTGGCCGGTTCCGGGAAGCCGAGCGCCTTGGGCGAGGGCCGGTAGCGGTCGTTGGGGTGGAAGTCCGCGACGACGTCGCCGGCGCCGTTCACCGGGTACGCGCCGACGACCGCCCACGACGGCACCGGGCCGTTCGGGTCGAAGGCCTCGTCGATGACGTAGAGCCAGCTGTCCGGGTTGGCGCGGGCGTTCGCGCGCATCTCCTCGGTGATCTCCGGTGTGCCGTGCTTGCCGGTGCGGCGCGCCTGCTGGCCTTCGCGCCGTGCGGCCCGGTTCTGCTTGCCGTGCCTGCCGGGGCGATCGGCTCCGCTTCCGGTGGGCTGCTGCGAAACCATCCGATCCGACTCGTCCCGCTGCGCCATCGTCATCCCCACGTTCTCGGGTGTGCCTGCCAAGTCCTGGTGCGCCACTCTACTGTTTGCCCATGGCCTCTTCGCGTTCGGTCGACCCCGGACAGTTACGTGCGGCGGTGCTGGCGGTTTACCCGTGGTTGCAGGGCGATGCGCCCGATCCGGCGCGCCCGGAACTGGCCGCGGCGGTGCGCCTGTCCCTGCGCGTGCTGGAGGCCGACGCGCCGGGCCGGACGGTCGAGGTGCGGGTGCCGCCCTTCGCCGCGGTGCAGTGCGTGGCGGGGCCGCGGCACACCCGGGGCACCCCGCCGAACGTGATCGAGACCGATCCGCGCACGTGGCTCGAGCTGGCCACCGGACAACTGGACTGGACCACGGCCGTGGCCGGCGGCCGGGTGTCCGCGTCGGGCGCCCGGGCCGACCTGTCGTACTGGCTTCCGCTGCTGCGTTTCTGACAGCCGTGACGGCTGCGCCGGTGGGGACCGGGACTACGGTTTGCGGCCGATCCCGCCCGCGATGGTCCGCTGGGCGACGTTGAGGTCCTTGAGCCGCGGGCCGTCCGGCCACCAGTCGGCGCACCGGACCACGCCCGGGGGCACCATTTCGAGACCGGGGAACAGGTCCTCGATCTCCTTCTGCGTCCGGAACGTGCCCGAGCCCATCGGGCTGTGCAGGAAGAAGTCCTCCATCTTGCGGGCGGTCGCGGAGTCGTCGTCCTCGGGGTCGAAGAAGTGCGAGAGCGCCACGAACGAGCCCGACGGCAGCGCGTCGATGTACTCGTTCATGATCTCCGCCGGCCGCTCCGACGGGCCGTTGTAGTGGTGCATCGTGCCCATCTGCAGGAACGCGACCGGCTGCGAGAAGTCGATGTGCTGCCGGACGACTTCGTTCTCGAGGATCCGCTGCGGCTCGAAGATGTCCTCGGCTACGAAGTGGGTGTTCTCGTTCTCTTCGAGCAGCGCGCGGCCGTGGGCCAGCACCACCGGGTCGTTGTCGACGTAGACGACCTGGATGTCCGGGTTGATCCGCTGGACGACCTGGTGGGTGTTCTCGGCGGTCGGCAGGCCGGAGCCGCAGTCGAGGAACTGGGTGATACCGGTCTGGCTGGCGAGGAAGCGGCAGGCGCGGATCAGGAACCCGCGGTTTTCGAACGCGAGGTCCTGCGCTTCCGGGGCGGCCTTCTGCACCTTGTGCAGGACCTCCCGGTCGATCTCGTAGTTGTCCTTCCCGAGCAGGAAGGCGTCGTACACGCGCGCGATGCTCGCTCGGGTCGGGTCGACCCCCACGGGAACTCGTTCGGTCCGGGTCGCGGCGTCGGGCATCTTGAACCTCGCAAGTTCTGTGTCGAAAGTCTCGTGCTCTACGTACAGTAGGACGACGCGCGCATGGGGTAAACCGGGTCACCCCTTTGCGCAAGACGGGTTAACGTGTACTTTCGGTAGTCGGGCTAGAACCCCCTGGTGACGTGAGCGCGGAAGGTCCGGGAATGAACGCGGTGAACGCGTCCGCAGGAGAGCAGAACATCGGCCCCACGGCACGCCGGATGATCCTGGGCTCGCAGCTGCGACGGCTCCGCGAAGAGGCCGGCATCACCCGTCAGCAGGCCGGTTACAACATCCGCGGGTCCGAGTCGAAGATCAGCCGGCTGGAGCTGGGCCGGGTCGGGTTCAAGGAACGCGACGTCACCGACCTGCTGACGATGTACGGCGTCGAAGACGCGACGGAGCGCCGGGCGTTCCTCGACATGGTCAAGCAGTCGAACGAGCCGGGCTGGTGGCGGCGCTTCGGCGACACCATGCCGAACTGGTTCACCGACCTCGTCGGCCTCGAAGAAGCCGCCGCGCGAATCCAGATCTGGGAGCCGGTCTACGTGTCCGGGCTCCTGCAGATCGAGCCGTACGCACGGGCGATCTTCAGCCACGGCCGTCCGGACATGGCCGACGAGCGGGTCGACCAGCTGGTCGCGCTGCGGATGCGGCGGCAGAAGATGTTCAGCAGGCCGGACGCGCCCCGCGTGTGGATGGTGCTCGACGAGTCGGTGCTGCACCGCCCGATCGGGGGCATGAAGGTCCTCAAGCAGCAGATCGAATACCTGCTCGAGATGAGCGCGTTGCCGCACGTGTCGGTTCAGGTGCTGCCGTACGCGAACAGCGGGTTGTCCGCGGAACACGCCTTTTCACTGCTGCGATTCGGTGAGCCGGAGCTGCCGAACATCGCCTACGTCGAGTACCTGACCGGCGCGCACTACATCGAGAAGCGCGAAGAGATCGAAAAGTACAGCCGCGCGCTGGATATGCTGGCGGTCGACGCGGAAACGCCGGAGCGGAGCCGGGCGATGCTCGCGAAGCGCCGTCAGGAGATCTAGGAAGCGTTTGCCTGTACCCGATTCGGCGGTGCCGACGGTTGCGCGCTGACCGGTAACTTGGCGTAGCGGTTAACCCGTTAGGGCGAGTAGCGATCGCCCGACAGGGTAAGCGCGATCCGCGGGTGCTTTACCGTCCGAGAACTTTGCAAGAAATTCTGCACGTGCATTTACCGCTGCAGGCACACGTGCTAGCCTCGATCACGCGGGCAAATGCACATGCAGATGCATCGTCCGGAAGGCTTTTCTGCTTCGAGAGGTGGGATCATGGCTGAGCGATTCGAGAACGGCGTCCCGGCTGATCGGCTGACCGGTGTCGAATGGCGTAAGGCGAGCTACAGCAATTTCAACGGCAACTGCGTCGAGGTCGCACCGCTGTCCAACGGGGAGATCGCAATGCGCAACTCGCGGTTCCCGACCGGCCCGGCGCTCGTCTACACGCGCGCCGAGATGGCGGCATTCCTGGCGGGTGCGAAGGACGGTGAATTCGACGATGTCCTCGGCTGAGGCCGTCGCCCCCGTCTTCGACATCGAAACCGGACTGCAGGAGCTGGTCGCCCGCGGCTACCAGTTCGTCCACCCCGCCGACGAGCGTGGCGAGGTCCTCGCCGTCGTCGGCGTGCGGGTGCACGATGACGTGGTGGACGTGGTCCGGCTCAACGCCGAGGACGACGTCGTGGCGACCAGGATGCCCGGCTCCGAGGAGAACATCTTCGAGCCGGAGCGGTGGCTGTGGCGCCGCCGCGGGGAAGGCGCGCAGGTCCTGACGGAGATCCTCGCGTTGCCGGATGCGTGTTAGCAATCCGACCAAAAGTAGGCCGACCCCCGAGCGGTAAGCACCCGTTGCCACGAGGCCATTCGGCCGTGGCTGTGGTCGGATTGGTAACGAACGACACAGTAGACGTGCAGGCTTGCGGGCCCCGTCCGAAGTGGTCAGTGCCACGTCGGGCGGGGCCTGACTCATGTTCGCACCGTCTACACTGAAACTGGCCTGACCACGTCTTCCCAGGAGCTCCTCGGTGGTTTCCGACCCGCAAGTCGTGTCCGACCAGCCCGACCCGGAACCCCGTGAGGAGTGTGGCGTCTTCGGCGTCTGGGCTCCCGGGGAAGAAGTCGCGAAGCTGACCTACTACGGCCTCTACGCCCTGCAGCACCGGGGCCAGGAGGCCGCCGGCATCTCCGTCTCCGACGGCTCGCAGATCGTGGTCTTCAAGGACCTCGGCCTGGTCAGCCAGGTGTTCGACGAGCAGATCCTGCAGTCGCTGCAGGGCCACATCGCCGTCGGGCACTGCCGGTACTCGACCACCGGCGCGACCATCTGGGAGAACGCCCAGCCGATCTTCCGCACCACCGCGACCGGCAGCGGCCTCTCCTTCGCGCACAACGGCAACCTCGTCAACACGGCCGAGCTGCGCGAACGCACCATCGCAGCGGGGCTCAAGCCGCACGCGGGCCTGACCGGTTCGTCCAGCGACTCCGACCTGATCTGCGGCCTGCTCGCCGCGAACGCCGCCGACAAGGGCATCGAGGCGGCCGCCATGGAGCTGCTGCCCACCCTCAAGGGCGCCTTCTGCCTGGTGTTCGCCGACGAGAACACGCTGTACGCGGCCCGCGACCCGCACGGCGTGCACCCGCTGGTGCTCGGCCGGCTCGAGCGCGGCTGGGTCGTCTCGAGCGAGACGGCGGGCCTCGACATCGTCGGCGCGTCGTTCGTCCGCGAGGTCGAGCCGGGCGAGCTGATCGCCATCGACGCCGCGGGCCTGCGCTCGTCCCGGTTCGCGAACCCGGACCCCAAGGGCTGCGTCTTCGAGTACGTCTACCTCGCCCGCCCCGACACCACGATCGCCGGCCGCGGCGTGCACGCCACCCGCGTCGAGATCGGCCGCCGGCTCGCCACCGAGCAGCCGGTCGAGGCCGACCTGGTGATGCCGGTGCCGGAGTCGGGCACCCCGGCCGCCATCGGCTACGCGCAGGGTTCGGGCATCCCCTACGGCACCGGCCTGGTGAAGAACGCCTACGTCGGGCGCACCTTCATCCAGCCGTCGCAGACCATCCGCCAGCTGGGCATCCGGCTCAAGCTGAACCCGCTGCGCGACGTCATCCGCGGCAAGCGCCTGGTCGTGGTGGACGACTCGATCGTCCGCGGCAACACCCAGCGCGCGCTCGTCCGCATGCTGCGGGAGGCCGGCGCGCTCGAGGTGCACGTCCGGATCGCGTCGCCGCCGGTCCGCTGGCCGTGCTTCTACGGCATCGACTTCGCGTCGCGGGCCGAACTGGTCGCGAACGGCGTCGACCTCGACGGCATCCGCCGCTCGATCGGGGCCGACTCCCTGGGCTACATCTCCCTGGACGGCCTGGTCGCGGCGACGGAGCAGCCGAAGTCGCGGCTGTGCACGGCGTGCTTCTCGGGCGAGTACCCGATCGCGCTGCCGGAGGACGCGCTGATCGGAAAGCACCTGCTTGAAAGCCTGGACGCGGTCAATGGCGCGGCAACCCCTGTCAGTCCCGCCGGGTACGGTGCCGAAGACGCCGTCCGGCGTCCCTGAGTTCCTTCCAGTAGGGAGTCCTTCCACCGTGAGCGAGTCCACGAGCGCCACGTACGCCGCCGCCGGCGTCAGCATCGACGCCGGCGACCAAGCCGTCGAGCTGCTCAAGCCGCACGCCGAGCGGGCGACGCGGCCCGAGGTCATGGGTGGCGTCGGCGGTTTCGCCGGGCTCTTCTCCCTGCGGCTCGACAAGTGGAAGGAGCCGGTGCTCGCGTCCTCCACCGACGGCGTCGGCACCAAGATCGCCGTCGCGCAGGCGCTCGACAAGCACGACACCGTCGGCATCGACCTGGTCGCCATGGTGGTCGACGACCTGGTCGTGACCGGTGCCGAGCCGCTGTTCCTGCAGGACTACATCGCCGTCGGCAAGGTGCACCCGGAGAAGATCGCCGCGCTGGTGGGCGGCATCGCCGAGGGCTGCGTCCAGGCCGGCTGCGCGCTGCTCGGCGGCGAGACCGCCGAGCACCCGGGCCTGATGGGCGAGCACGACTACGACATGTCGGCCACCGGCGTCGGCGTGGTCGAGGCGTCGCAGCTGCTCTCGCCGGAGAAGGTCCGTCCGGGTGACGTCGTGCTCGCGCTCGGCTCGTCCGGCCTGCACTCGAACGGCTACTCGCTGGCCCGGCACGTACTGCTGGACATCGCCCGGATGCCGCTCGACGGGCACGTCGAGGAGTTCGGCCGCACCCTCGGCGAGGAGATGCTGGAGCCGACGCGGATCTACGCGAAGGACTGCCTGGCGCTCGCCGCCGAAACCGAGGTCCGGACGTTCGCGCACATCACCGGCGGCGGCTTGGAGGCCAACCTCGCTCGCGTCATGCCGCGCGGCCTGGTCGCCCGGCTCGCCCGCGGCACTTGGACGCCGGCGCCGGTGTTCGCACTGATCGGCCAGCGCGGCAAGGTCGAGCGCGCCGAGCTGGAGAAGACGTTCAACATGGGTGTCGGCATGGTCGCGATCGTCGGCGCCGAAGACGTCGACCGGGCGCTGGCCATGCTCACCGCGCGGCACGTCCCGGCGTGGGTGCTGGGCGACGTCCAGCCTGCCGACGACGTCGACGGCCCGCGCGCGGTGCTCTCGGGCGATCACCCGCGGTTCTGAAACGCGGTTGATCCGAGCTGTCACACTGGTGACATGGCAGCCGAGGACGTGGTGATCGGCTCCCGGTTCACGATCCCGGGAGCCGAGTTGAGCGAGCGCTTTTCGCGCTCGTCCGGCCCCGGCGGCCAAGGCGTGAACACCACGGATTCGCGGGTCGAGCTGTCCTTCGACGTCGCCGCGTCGCCGTCGATTCCCGAGCACCTGCGGGACCGGGTGCTGACCGGGCTCGGCTCGCGGCTGGTCGACGGCGTCCTGACGATCGCGGCCAGCGAACACCGCTCGCAGTTGCAGAACCGCGAGGCGGCGCGCGGCCGGCTGGCGAACCTGCTGATGGACGCGTCGGCGCCGCCGCCCGCCAAGCGGCGCCCCACGAAGCCGTCCCGGGGTTCGAAGGAGCGCCGCCTGGCGTCGAAGAAGCGCCGGAGCGACGTGAAGCGAGGCCGCTCCGGCCGCTTGAACGACTAGCTCAACGACAAGTGCACGCACTCGCCCGCCGGCCGGTAGCCGACGCGGGTGTAGATGCGTCCGATCTCGGCGTCACCCGGGGTCAGGAACGCGGTGTGCGCGCCTTTCGCGTGCGCGTCCCGGGTCAGGAACGCCGTGATCGCGGCGGCGAGCCCGCGCCCGCGGTGGGTGTCGAGCACGCCGATGCCGGCGACCTCGGTGGTCCCATCGACGATTTCGAGCGCGACTCCGCCGCCGACGACCTCGCCGGTGGACAGGTCCTCGACGAGCGCCGAGACGACCCCCGCTGCCTTGCTCTGCTTCGCCCTTTCGGTCTCTTCCTCGGTGACTTCCGCCGGTTCGCCGTACGCGCGGTTCTGCGTCGAGCGCATCCTGCGGTAGTCCTCATCGGATTCCGGTTCGCGGATGGCGTAACCGCCCGGCGCGGGGTGGTCGACGAACCCGGCCGGTGTGCAGGTCATCAGCGCGACCCGCCGTTCGAGCTCGTACCCCGCTTCGACCAGCAGTTTCTCCAGGTCGGGAGCGACATCGGTGAAGTACTCCAGCCGCGGGAGCAGGTCCCGCCGCCGGTAGGCCGCGGTCAGCGCGTCGATCTCGGCCGCCGTCGGCCGCGCGCCGTCGTCCGGGATCGCGTAGTTGAGCATCGGGTGGGCCGTGCCCGGCGAGTAGGTGGCTAGGAACGGGCCGATCCGCTCGGTCTCCCGGCCGCGCGGCGCCGTGGTGCGGACATAGGTCTGGATAGCAGACATCGCTGGGTTGGAGCCTTTCGAGAGCATGTCAAGGAACCGCAGCCCCAGGCGGGCATGCGGGCAGGGCGCTGGGCGTCGGGCCTAGCGGGGGCCGACGCCGAAGGCGGCGCCAGGCATAGGCAGTCATTCCTTGAACTCGAAGTGGCTCTTCCCGGCCATGATCGCACGGCCGGCAACCGGTTTACTGGCGTTCCGGGTGCGCGATGGCCGCGTAGCGCGTGTCCCACACCGATCTCGGCACCCGCAGCGTGAGCGTCGGAGCTTCGCAAATGGTGCGGCGCGGCAGCGGGATCGCCACCGGCACCGGCGGTGCCGGGTCCAACGTGCGCCAGCCCCGGCGGCTGAGAGCCGCGCCGAGCGTGGCGCCCGCCGCGTTGAGCAGGACGTCGTCGGCCGACGTCACGCGCCCGGTGTGGATCAGATATTGCGTACCTTCCACCAGCACGGACGCGATCAACGCGGCCAGCGCGATCCGCGGCAGCGCCCGCAACCGGCGGACCCGCAGCGGGAGCAGCGCGCCGAGCGGGCAGAGCAGCAGGACGTTGCCGATCACCTGCCAGAGTGATCCGTCGCTGCTGAGCGCGGCGGCGACGTCGGCGCCCGGGACGAGGTCCAGCGTGCTGTCGGCGGAATCGCCGACAGGCATCGTGACCAGGCAAAACACCAGGAATGCGACGAGGAAGACGGCGCAGTCGACGGCGGCCGTCGCGCTCGCGCGGCGGGCGGCCATTCTCCGGCGGCGCCTCGACGCGAGCAGCGGCCAGCCGAGCAGCGCGTACGGCAGCGCGATGGCCGAAATCGGAATCATCCCCCAGAAGGCGCGCAGCAGAGCTCCCATGCGCTTCCCTTCTCGAACCCCTCAAGATTTTTCGGTGCGCAGTACAACGACCCCTTGCAAGATCACCTTCGCATCACAAGATCGACTCGGCACTTTGAGCGGACCGCACTATTCGGTGATCTTTCCGGTGGCGCCGGTTGTCCCGCCGTGGTTCGGTCATGGGGAAAACTGTCCACAGTGGATGCTGTGGACAACCTGTGGATGAATTCCGGGCAGAAATGTGAAAGCGTTGTGCCGCAAAGAAAAGATGGAGAGCAGGCCTGTGTACTACTTCGCGGCCAGTTCGCGCGCCTGCTCGAGCAGCACCTGAAGGTGGAGACCGCGCCGGACGTCGCAGGGGTGCGTCGTCGTGCCGCTCGCGATCATCGCCGCGAAATCGTCCAGCAGTGCGGTGTAGGACTCCTGCGCCGAGCCCGGTTTGCGGCCGAGCGTCCGGTAACCGTGCTGTCCCCAGACGGCGACCTCGACGACGGTCGGCTGCACCGGCAGCCGCAGCGAGAGCGTGGCCGTGCTGACCACGCCGCCGTCGTGCGCCAGCATCAGGTGCCAGAGGTCGCCGGGGCTCTGCCGCGCGGCCACGACCTCGGTGATCGGGCCGAGCGCGGCGTCCAGCAGATCGAGGGCGTGCGGGCCGATGTCGAACAGCGCGCCGCCGTCGTCCTGCCGCCACTCCGAGCCGGCGTACTGGCCGCCGAGCACGGCACCGGACAGCCAGCGCGCGCCGCCGCCCGCCCAGCCGCCCGCCTGGGCGAGGTCGGCGAGCCACTCCTGCGTCTGCGCCGAGTAGCGCAGGGTCAGCACGACGAGCGCGGCCACGTCGGCGGCCGCGACCGCGTCGGCCAGCCGCCGTGCACCGTCGAGGTCGGCGGCGATCGGCTTCTCGAGGATCAGGTGCTTCCCGGCTTCGGCCGCGCGGACGCCCAGCTCGGCCTGGATCGACGGCGGGACGGCCAACGCGACCGCGTCCACCTGCTCGAACAGCTCCTCGACGCTGCGGGCGGCGGCCGCGCAGTGCGTCTCCGCAAGCGTTTGCGCAGCCTCCGGCCGCCGGGCCCAGACCGCGGTCAGCGCCGTGCCGGGATGATCCGCCAGTCCGGGTGCGTGGACCGTCGTCGCCCACGGGCCGGCGCCGATCAGGCCGACGCGCAGCTGTCCGTCCGCGATGAGCTGTCCCACGATCCGCAGTCTAGGTGTGTCCCGCGTCGCTCCGGAACCGCGTCCGGGCTGGTTAAGGTTCTTGCATGATCGCGTCCCGCTTCGCCGTCGTTTGCGCTCTTCTGTTCGGCGCCGCCTTCGTGGGTGCCGCACCCGCTTCGGCGACGGGCACCGACGGGGCCTGCTCGGAGGGCGGCGGCGTGACGGTGGTCGTCGACTTCGGCGATCTCGGCCCCGGGTCATTGATCCGCTGCGCCGCCGGGACGCCCGCGAACGGCATCGCGGCCCTGCAGGAGGCCGGGATCGAGGTGGCAGGCTCGCAGAAGTACGGCCTCGCCGTGGCCTGCCGGATCAACGGCAAGCCCGGCCCCGACGTCGAGTCCTGCGCGGGGATGCCGTCGGCGACGGCGTACTGGAGCTACTGGCACGCTTCGGCCGGGGGCAGCTGGACGTCGAGCCAGGAGGGGGCGCAGACGGCCAAGCCGGCCCCGGGCGGGTTCGAGGGGTGGGCGTACGCGCGGCCGAAGTCGGCGAACGACCTGCCGGCGCCGCCGCGGGTGGCGCCGGTGCGCCAGGCGTCCTCGCCGGCCCCCGCTCCCGCCGCCGCTGCCGACGGTTCGTTCCCGTGGGGCCTGGTGCTCGGGGCCGTGGTGATCGTGCTGCTCGGCGGCGCCGGGATCGTCGTCGCCCGTCGCCGGCGTGCGCAGTAGGGCGCTGCACCCCGGCGCCTGGTGGGCCTGGGCGCTCGCGCTGGCCGTCGCCGCCAGCCGGACGACGAACCCGCTGCTGCTCGGCCTGATCATCGCCGTCGCCGGATTCGTCGTCGCGAACCGGCGCACTGACGCGCCCTGGGCGCTGGCGTTCCGGCTGTACGTCTACGTCGGCGCGCTGATCGTCGCCTCACGCGTGCTGTTCCGGATCGTGATCGGCGGCGAAGACGGCGGGCACGTGCTGTTCAGGTTGCCGCGGATCCCGCTCGCCGCCGGGTTGTCCCTGTTCGGGCCGACGTCGGCGGAGGAACTGCTCGGTGGCTTCTACGACGGTCTGCGGCTGGCGACGATGGTCGTCTGCATCGGCGCGGCGAACGCCCTGGCCAACCCGAAACGCCTGCTCAAGGCGGTTCCGGGAGCGTTGTACGAGGTGGGCACGGCGGTCACGGTGGCGTTGACGGTCGCTCCGCAGCTCGTCGAGAGCGTGCAGCGCGTGCGGCGGGCCCGCCGGCTGCGGGCGGGCCCCAGGCGCGGGCTGCGGGCGGTGAAGGGCATCGTGGTGCCGGTGCTGGAGGACGCGATGGACCGGTCCCTGAGGCTGGCGGCCGCGATGGACTCCCGGGGCTACGGCCGCCGGGCCTACTTGAGCGCCGGGCTGCGGGCGCTGATCGCGGCCTGCGTCTTGGCCGGGCTGGCCGGCGTCTGCGTCGGCGTCTACGGCGTGCTCGACGGGACGTCGTCCTGGCTCGGCGTGCCGCTGCTGGCGGGCGGGCTGGGGGTGGCGATCGTGGGCTTCGTCCTCGGCGGGCGACGGGTGCGGCGGACGGCGTACCGGCCGGACCCGTGGCGCTGGCCGGAGACGCTGGTCGTGGCCGCGGGCATCGGGGCGTGCGCGCTGCTGTTTGCGACCGCGCGGATCGACCCCGGCCGGTTGTTCCCTTCGCTGAGCCCGCTGCGCTGGCCGGAGGTTTCCTGGGTGCACGCGTTGTCCGTGCTGGTCGCGGTGCTGCCGGCGTTCGTCGCGCCCCCTGTTCCGGAGGTCGTCCGATGATCGAGTTCTCCCGGGTCACGGTGACCTACCCGGACGCCTCGCGGCCGGTGCTGTCGGACGTGTCGCTGCTGGTCGAAGAGGGCGAGTTGTGCCTGGTCGCGGGGCCGACGGGAGCGGGCAAGTCGACGTTCCTCGGCGCGCTCAACGGGCTCGTCCCGCACTTCACCGGCGGCCGCCTCTCCGGCCGGGTCGTCGTCGGTGGTTTCGACACGTCGCTTCACCCGCCGCGGGAGCTGGCGTCGGTCGTCGGCGTCGTCGGGCAGGACCCCCTCTCCGGGTTCGTGACGGACACCGTCGAGGAAGAACTCGCGTACGCGATGGAGCAGCTGGCGGTGCCGCCGGACGTCATGCGCAAGCGCGTCGAGGAAACCCTGGACCTGCTGGGGATCGCGGAGCTCCGCAACCGTCCACTTCGGACACTGTCGGGCGGGCAGCAGCAGCGCGTCGCGATCGGCTCGGTGCTGACCGCGCACCCTTCGGTCGTCGTGCTCGACGAGCCGACGTCGGCGCTGGACCCGACGGCCGCCGAGGACGTGCTCGCGGCGATCACCCGCCTGGTGCACGACCTGGGCACGACGGTGATCGTGGCGGAGCACCGGATGGAGCGGGTGGCCCAGTACGCGGATCGGCTGCTGTACCTGCCGGGCGACGGGTCGGTGCGCTCCGGGCCGCCGGCCGAAATCCTGGCGACGTCGTCGATCGCACCCCCGATCGCCGAGCTGGGGCGGCTGGCGGGCTGGTCGCCGCTACCCCTGTCGGTCCGGGACGCGCGCCGGGTCGCGGGGCCGCTGCGCGCTCGCCTTCAGCTGCGTGGTCAAAAACTGTCGGTGGTGGGTCGTAGTCTCTCGGTGACCGGTTCGGCACTGGACGTGAGAGGGGTGGTGGTTCGATACGGAGATGTCCTGGCGGTGCGCGGGGTGGACCTGCGTGTCGGACCGGGCGAGGTGGTCGCGCTGATGGGACGCAACGGCTCCGGCAAGTCGTCGCTTCTCTGGGCGGTGCAGGGCAGTGGCCCGAGGTCGGCGGGGAAGGTCGACGTCGGCGGCGCGGACCCGGCATCGCTCAAGTCACGAGTGGCCCGTCAGCGCGTGGGGCTGGTCCCGCAGACCCCGGCCGACCTGCTGTACCTCGATTCGGTGGACGCCGAGTGCGCACAGGCGGACACCGAGTCGGAGGTCCCGGCAGGAACGGCCCGGGCCCTGCTGGACAGGCTCGCCCCCGGAATCGCCGGTGAAGCGCACCCCGGCGACCTTTCGGAAGGGCAGCGACTGGCGTTGGTCCTGGCGATCCAGCTGGCGTCGGCCCCACCGCTGGTCCTGCTCGACGAGCCGACCCGAGGCCTGGACTACCACGCCAAAAGGCGCTTCGCGGCGACCCTGCGAGAGCTGGCCTCGCAGGGCCACGCGGTAGTGCTGGCCACCCACGACGTCGAGTTCGTGGCCACGGTGGCCGACCGCGTGGTGGTCATGGCCGAGGGCGAGGTGGTGGCGGACGGCCCGACGAAGGAGGTGGTCGTCGCCTCGCCGGCGTTCGCCCCGCAGGTGGCCAAGATCCTGGCCCCCGAGCGGTGGCTGACAGTCGACGAGGTAGCCGAGGCGCTGGCATGAGGGCAGGGGTGGCGGGGCGGGGGCGGGGGCGGGCGAGGGGCCCGGGGGAACGAGCGCGCGCCGCGGCTGTCGGCCAGGTGCGGCAGTGCGTCGGGACGTCGCGAATGACTCATTCGGGACACCGGCAACAGCCGAGAGCGAAACTCAGCCCCGGGCGGGCGACCACCGGAATCGACTTCGCCGGGCCCCTGGGGGGTGCAGCGGGACGAGCGCGCGCCGCCACGGGCCTGCGCGTCCCGGCCGGCGACCTTTCACGGGTGCCCGAGTGCATCGGTGGTGGCTTGGGGGTCGCGGCCGGTGGCGTCCGGCAGGCGCGTGCTCGCGTAGGCAGTGGCCTGCGCATCCCCGTCAGCAGCCCTCCGCAGACGTCCGAGCGCGTCGGCGCCCGCCTGCGCCACGTGGTCGTGCCCGTCGGTGCGCGGCGGTGACCCCGGCATGACCGACTTCCCTGGCCCGCCGCCGCGCCCCGTCCGCCTGACCCCGCGGCCCGCGCTGGTCCTCACCGTCGCGAGCCTCCTCGGGCTGGCCATGTTCTGCTGGCCGCTCTTCGCCCACCCTCAGCCGACCGCGGCCGCGCACACGGTCGACGCCCCCTTCGTCTTCATGGGGACCCTGCCGGTGCTCATCCTGGTCGTGCTCGCCGAGCTGTCCCGCGGGGGGATCGACGCCAAAGCGCTCGCGCTCCTCGGTGTGCTCTCGGCCGTCAACGCCGGTCTACGGCCGCTCGGCGCCGGGACCGGCGGGATCGAGCTGGTCTTCTTCCTGCTCGTGCTCGCCGGCCGCGTCTTCGGGCCCGGCTTCGGGTTCGTGCTCGGCTCGACGTCGCTGTTCACGAGCGCGCTGCTCACCGCCGGGGTCGGGCCGTGGCTGCCGTTCCAGATGCTGGCGTCGTCGCTGATCGGGCTGGGGGCCGGCCTGCTCCCGCGGAAACCGCGCGGGAAAGCCGAGATCGCCCTGCTCGTCGGCTACGGCGTCTTCGCGGCCTACTTCTTCGGGCTGCTGATGAGCCTGTGGTCGTGGCCGTTCCTCGCCGGGAACAGCACGCAACTCGGCTTCGTGCCCGGCGCGCCGCTGACCGAGAACCTTCATCGGTTCGCCGTCTACACCGTCCTGACGTCGACGCTCGGCTGGGACACCGGCCGCGCGATCACGAACGCGGTGGCCATCGTCCTGCTCGGGCCCGCCGTCCTGGCCGTGTTGCGGCGCGCCGCGAGGCGCGCCGCCTTCGACGCGCCGGTGACGTTCGACCAGCGTCAGCTGTAGGAGTAGAAGCCGCGGCCGGTCTTCTTGCCGAGGAGGCCCGCGTCGACCATGCGCAGCAGGAGCGGCGGCGACGAGTACAGCGGCTCCTTGAACTCCGCGTACATCGAGTCCGCGATGGCCTTGATCGTGTCCAGCCCGATCAGATCGGACAGCCGCAGCGGGCCCATCGGGTGGGCCGTGCCCAGCTCCATGCCGCGGTCGATGTCCTCGGCCGACGCGAAGCCCGACTCGATCATCCGGATCGCCGAGAGCAGGTACGGCACCAGCAGCGAGTTCACGATGAACCCGGCGCGGTCCTGGGAGCGGATGACCGTCTTGCCCAGCGCCGTCGTCGCGTGCTCCTCCGCGCGGCGGGCGGTCTCCTCGCTGGTCAGCAGCGAGGGCACCAGCTCCACCAGCGGCAGCACCGGCACCGGGTTGAAGAAGTGGATGCCGACCACCTGCTGCGGCCGGCTCGTCGCCATGCCCAGCTTCATGATCGGGATCGACGACGTGTTGGACGCGAACAGCGCGTCCTCGGCCTCGACGATCTTGTCCAGCTGGCGGAAGACGTCGACCTTCGCCTGCTCCTGCTCGAGGATCGCCTCGATGATCAGGTCGCGGTCGGCGAACTCGGCGATGTCCGTGGTGAACCGGAGCCTGGCGAGCGCCGCGTCGGCGTCCTCGGCGCTCAGCTTGCCGCTCTTGACGCCGCGTTGCAGCGACTTCTCGATGCGCGCCTTGCCCGCGTCGAGCGCCGGCTGGTTCACCTCGGTGATGACGACGTCCAACCCGGACCGCGCGTGCACCTCGGCGATGCCGGACCCCATGAGGCCTGCTCCGACGACTCCAACCCGACTTACCATCGGCTCACTCCCTCATCGCTTTGCGGCCCCGCGCTTGTGGACAGCGCTTTTGGGCAGCACACGACGCGCGAGGGCGGCTGCCGGATGTGCCCGGCTCCGCCCTCGCGCGTTTACGCGTGCTCAACGACGGTACTCGTCGTACCCGTCGTCGTATGGGTCTTGATCATCGCTGTCGGCGGACTCCTCGTAATGACTACCGGAGGAGTTACTCGACAGCTCGCGCTGCAAAGCATCGAAGTCGGTCTCGTGCGAGCTGTACTTGAGCTCACGCGCCACCTTCGTCTGCTTGGCCTTAGCCCGGCCGCGCCCCATGGCTCGACCCCCTCGCACAGGGGCGGGGCGGCCGGGGGAATCGGCGGCCCCGCATCGTCTCGACAATTCTTTCCTGGTCACACCGTACCGTGTCCGGGGGGTTCGATGCGACGTGGCACGGTGTGCCGGTCACGACAGTGTCCGGCGGACACCGGTTACCGGCTGGTCGGTGGCGATCGGTGCAGGTAGACGTGCCACGATCTACCCGTGCTCCGTCCCTTCGTGGCTTACCTGCGGGTGTACGAACCCCTGCTCGCCCTGGGCGATCCGCCGGACGAGCGGCTGCGTGCGGCCGTCGCGGCGGCCAAGCTGAGGCGGACGGACGCGGGGGCACGAGAGCAGGCCATGTGGCTCAAGTCACAGGTGGCCGCCCCGCGGCGGCTGCTGCCCGCCGAGCTCGCCGACGGCCGTCCGGCGCCCAGCCTGCTGACCGACGTCCTGGTGCTCGACGCCGGGGAAGTGCCCGGTGGGAAGGCCGAGCACGGCCCGCTCGTCTGCCCGCTGGAGCTGCGGGCCCGTTCGGCCGCGGCGCTGGTCACCTTCCTCGGCGACGCGCATCCGGCGCTGAAGAACGTCGTCCTCGACGAAGGCGGCTTCACCCAGGAGGCGATCCGCGCCCGGACGAAGGCGGCGATGGTGGACCTGAGCACGTCGGCGGCGCACACGTTGTCGACGACCTGGACGGTTCCGCTGCCGTGGTTCGTGCTGATCGAGCCGGAAGAGCGGCGCCTGGTGCTCGGCAACGGCCGCGCCGACCCCCAGCGCGAGCTGTCCTGGCGTGCGACCCTCGCCGACGCACAGCACCGGGCCCGCGAGGCCGGCGAGCTGCTGGAACAGACCTTCGGCGACTCGGGACCGGGCCGCGTGCTGTTCGAGACGCGCCGCTGGCTGGACAACTTCCACGAGGATTCCGTGGTCGAGCTCGACTACGGCGGCCTGGTGCAGCTGTTCACGGATCCGGTCCTGGAAGCCGACAACACCGCCGACGAGGTCCACGACATCCTGGACGCCCTGCGCTCGGGCAACGTCGAAGAGCTGGCCGAGCTGTTCTCGGACCTCCGCGAGTTCTGGGGCGACGTGGCCGCCCGCGAACACGCCAACTAGGACAGCCACGAGCGCGGACACCCCGAAACCGTCGGTGCCTCCCGGTAGCGTGGAAATCGGGGGCTGCTCAGCCGGGCCCGCGGTGTCAGCGCAGCTCCGGCACCCGGATCTCCCCGACCGGACGCCCGCCGCCCGCCACCACCGGCCGGGCCAGCTCCTCGAGCCCGGACACGTCCGTCCCGAGGTACCGCAAGGCCTCCACCGCCAGCGGCGCACAAGCCCGCTTGGCGCCGTCGTCCATCTTCATCGCCACCGCGAACCCGTCCGGCAGTGCGAACGCCTGGACGCCCTCCGCACCGGCCTTCGCGATCAGACCCTCCACACCGGACATCAGCGCCGTGTCCTCGCGGCCCGTCCCCGCGACCAGCCACGGGTGCGCCCGCATCGCCGACGCCACCTCCGAGGCGGGACCCGAGGCAGCGGACGCCACCCGGCCGAACGCGCGCGCCAATCCCGTCAGGGAGAACGCGAACAGCGGCGCACCGCACCCGTCGACACCCGTGTGGGCGATCGGCGCACCGGTCAGCTCCGAAACGGCCTCCGCGATCGCCTGCTGCAGGGGATGGTCCGGCGCTTCGTACCCCGAAACCGGCCAGCCCGCCCGGACGCACGTCGTCAGCATCGCCGTGTGCTTGCCCGAACAGTTCATCATCACCCGCCGCGGCTCGGCCGCGTCGCGCATGCTCGGGACGTGCAGCGGGAAGTCCGGCGGGCACGCCAGGTCGTCCTCGTGCAGGCCGGCCGCCTCCAGCAGCTCCAGCACCCGCTTCACGTGCCCCGGCTCGCCCGAATGGGACGCGCACGCCAGCGCCAGGTCCTCGCCCGTGAAGTCCAGGCCCGCGCGCAGCATCCCCACCGCCTGCAGCGGCTTGTTCGACGAGCGCGGGAAGACCGGTGAGACCACGTCGCCGAGGGCCAGGCGGGCCTCGCCTTCCGGGCCGGTGATCACCAGCGCACCCCGGTGGACGCTTTCGACGAAATCGGAACGGACGACTTCGGCGAGCACGGGGTTGGTCACTCGCCGCGGCCGCCTTCGTTCTCCAGCAGCTCGTCCACTGTGGCCGATCCCTGCTGGTAGCGCTGGGCGATCTCCGCGTTGAGCGTGTCCATCACGCCTTGGACCTCGCGGCGGAACGACGACACCGACAGCTCTTCGCGCGCGTAGGTGTCCAAAGCGGAGGCCAGCTTTTCGTCCGACAGGGACCCGACGTCGGTCAGGTCCGTGTCGCCGATCAGGGCCTCGGCGTGCCTCCGGTGCTCGCCGGCGCGGGACGGTTCCAGCTGCTGGTGACGCCCGGAACCCGCCGCCGGGCCCAGTGCGTTGTCGGCCAGGATCGTCGCCAGCTGGTCGACGATGCTCGCTTCGCCGCCGGAGCTGCGCCGGGCCTGCTCCGCGCGCACGATGTCGATCCGGGCGTGCAGGAGACGGCGCAGGTAGGACAGGTCGGTCTCTTCCTGCGCGGCTTCGTCGCGACGCTCGCGCAGCACGTTCAGCGGCAGTTCACCCAGGCCGCTGAGGTACCCCGGGCCGAGCACGCGGTCGATCCGCCGCCTGCCGCCGGGCCGCACTTCGATCACAGCGCAGTTTATCCCGGTTGAGCGTGATCTCGCTGTCAGGGGCTTTCGATCAGCCACGAAGTTGCGCTGCCGCCGCACGCCCGGGCGCCGGTTGTTCCGCGGGGACCGAGTCGGGGTCGATCGCCGCCTGGACGAGGTTGTCCTCCGACCCCGCCAGCAGCTCCGCGCCCACCGGTGTCGACCGCTTGACCAGCGCCAACGCGATCGGGCCGAGCTCGTGGTGCTGGATCACCGTGCCGATCCGGCCGACCGTCCGCCCGTCCAGGAGCACCGGGTCGCCGGTTTCCGGGGTGACCTCGGGCGAACCGTCGAGGTGCAGCAGCAGAAGATTTCGGGGCGGACGTCCCACGTTGTGGACTTTCGACACCGTCTCTTGGCCGCGGTAGCAGCCCTTCGCGACGTGCGCGGCCGAGCCGACCCAGCCCACCTCGTGCGGGATCGTGCGGTCGTCGGTGTCGACGCCCAGCCGCGGCCGCACCGACTCGACGCGCAGCGCGTCGAACACCCAGCTGCCCGCCGCGCGGGCGCCGGCGTCGGTCAGCCGCTTCCACCAGTCCGCCAGCGAGGCGCGGGGCACCGCCAGGTCGACGCTCGACCGGCCGGGCCACGGCATCCGCCGCGCGAAGCCAGCGTGTCCTTCCAGCGCCGCCACCGCGTACGGCTCCGGGCCGACCTCGGCGCCGGCCGCGCTCAGCACGCGCTCGGCGTCCGGGCCGAGCACGGTGAGCAGTGCGAGCTCGCCGGCCGCGTCCCGGATGTCCACCTTGGACCAGAACTTCATCGCTTCGAGGTACTCGCGCAGCGTCTGGGGGCCGCCCTTGGGCAGCGCGCTCGTCACGCTCGTGCCTGGGTCGGTGTCGAGGTACACCGTGCCGTCGAGGTGCGCCAGCACCATGTGCGTCTCGACGCGGCCCTGGCTGTCGAGGACCAGCGCCTCGGTGCCGGAGCCCTCGGCCAGCTCGGTCACGTGCTGGGAGATCACGAGGTGCAGCCACGACAGCCGTTCTTCGCCGCTCACGGCGAGGAACTCGCGGTGCGACCGGTCGATCACGACCGCGCTGCGCGAGGCCGTGCGCTGCTCCGCGAAGGGGTCTCCCCAATGCCAGGGGACGCCGGCTTCGGGGTGGTCGTCAGGCGAGGGGATCGATCCGGGCACGTCCAGCAGCGGCGAGCGGTACGGCATACCGCCCAGCCTAGGTGAGTACCGTGTCGGCATGCGCGTGCTCGTCTTCCTCGACGGAACTCCGGCCGATCCCGACGTGGCCCAGATCAAGGTCGACGACCTCGGGCTGCAGCGCGGCGACGGCGTCTTCGAGACGATCCTCGTCGTCGACGGCAAGCCCCGGGAGCTGCGGCCGCACCTCGAACGGCTGGCCCGCTCGGCGGCCATGCTCGACCTGCCGGAGCCCGACCTCGCGGCTTGGGAGCGGGCCGTTTCGCTGGTGCTCGAAAGGTGGGCCGGCGGGGCGGAAATGGTGCTGAAACTGGTGTACACGCGGGGATCCGACGGCGACCCGGCCGCGGTGCCGACCGGCTTCGCGCTGGGCTCGGAGGTCGCCCCGGCGATCCTCAAGGCTCGTGCCGAAGGCGTTGCCGCGATCACCCTCGAACGCGGTTTCCCGCCGGATCTCGCCGAGCGCGCGCCGTGGCTGCTGCTCGGCGCGAAGCCCTTGTCGTACGCGATGAACATGGCCGCCGTGCGGGAGGCGGGCCGCCGTGGGGCCGGAGATGTGATTTTCACCGCGGCCGACGGATCGGTGTTCGAAGGCCCGACGTCGACCGTCGTGCTCGCGAAGGGCCGGACGCTCTACACACCGCCGTCGAGCATCGGGATCCTGCCGGGCACCACCCAGGCGGCGCTGTTCCGCGGCGCCGAGAAGGCGGGCTGGGCGGTCAAGGTGGAGCCGCTGACCGTGCGCGACCTCGTCGAGGGCGACGGCGTGTTCATGGCCTCCAGCGTCCGCAAGCTGACCCGGGTGCACACCCTCGACGGCGAGCGGCTGCCCGATTCCGCAGCGGTGTACGCCGAGCTCGTCGCGGCCTACGAAGGCGAATACGCCTGACCCTGGCTGATCCGGACGACGGCGGGGGCGACCTCTTCGGCGCGGTAGGCGGCGATCTTGTGGTGGCCGTCGATGATCAGCTCGCGCTCGCCGTCGGCCAGCACCACCGCGACCGGCCGGTGCCCGGTGCGGATGGCGGTCCGGTAGTAGCCGACGCGGGCCTCGTCCGACGGTGGCCAGGTGTCGGTCGGGGTGAGCTGCTGGTCCTCCGGCAGCCGTTCCGGGCCGCTCACCCGGTAGTTGCCGTCGACGAGCAGGTCGAGGACCGGCCCGAGCGTGGTGGCCAGCGGACGCCGCAGCTGCCCGGTGGCCAGCGCGATCCGCAGCGACTGCGGCAGCTCCGCCCGCGCCCGCGTGTTCACGTCGAGGAAACCCGTGCCACCGCTGATCGTCACCTGTTCCACGCTTATGAGGACGGGTGAAAGCGCAACAAGGTTCCAGCCTCAACCCGGACGGGTGCACTGCGTGACCCGGGTCTCACCCGCGCGGCGGTACGCCTTGCTCAGGAAGGCCGGAACCGGATTCGGGTACCCGGCCGAGCCTGCGCGAGCGCGCTCAGCGCGGCCGCTTTCACCACCGCGGCGACGGGATAGCCGCCGGTGGTCGGGTGGTCGGCGAGGAACACCACCGGCAGCCCGCTCGGCGGCACCTGGATCGCGCCGGTGACGACGCCCTCGCTGGGCAGCTCGCCGTCGACGGCCCGCCGCAGCGGCGTCCCGTCGAGGCGCAGGCCGACGCGGTTGGATTCGGCGGTGACCGTCCACCCCGCCGAGAGGCCGCCGGCCGGGTCGTCGAACCAGTCGTCGCGCGGCCCGAGCGTCACCGGCACCAGCAGCTCGTCCGGCGCCCGCACGGGGACGACGACGTCCGCGCCGGCGGGAACCCCGGGCTCGCCGAGCGGCAGGACGTCCCCGGCGCGCAACGGCGGCGGGCCGATGCCGGACAGGACGTCGCGGGATCGGCTGCCCAGCACCGGCTCCACCGCGATGCCACCGGAGACGGCCAGGTAGCAGCGCAGGCCCGTCCGAGGCGTGCCCAGCGTCAGCGTCTGGCCCGCGCGGACCGGCAGTGGTGTGTGGGAGCCGGCCGGACGGCCGTCGACCCGGACGTCGACGGCCGGGCCGGTGACCGCCGCCGTCACCGTGGCCGTGAAGCGCACGGAGAGGCCGCCGAGCAGGGCCTCGACGCCGGCGGCGTGCTCGGGGTTGCCGACGAGCCGGTTCGCCAGCCGCAGCGACGCCGTGTCGAGGGCTCCCGAAGGCGCGACCCCCAGGTGGGCGTACCCGGGCCGGCCCAGGTCCTCGACAAGCGCGTACCGCCCGGGGTCGAGCACCTCCAGGCTCCTCACCGGACGCTCCGGAAGCGGACGCGGTCCCCCGGCGCGAACAACGCGGGCGGGTCCGCGTGGGGGTCGAACAGCGTCGCCGAGGTGTGCCCGAGCAGCCGCCAGCCGCCCGGCGACTCGCGCGGGTAGACGCCGGTGAACTCGCCGGCGAGCCCGACCGACCCGGCCGGGACGCGGGTCCGCGGCGACTCCAGGCGAGGCTGCCGGAGCTGCGGGGGAAGCCCGGTCAGGTAGCCGAAGCCGGGGGCGAACCCGGTGAACGCCACGGTGTAGGCGGCCTGGGTGTGCAGCTCGACGACGGCGTCGGGCGAGACGCCGGCGTCGGCGGCGATCAGGGCCAGGTCCTCGCCGTCGTAGCGGACGTCGAGGGTCACTTCGCGGGGCTCGTCCGACGGCGGGTGCGCGAGATCGGCGTCTTCGAGCAGGGCTCGCACCGCCGCGACCCCGCCGACGACGAGCAGGCTGCGCGCGCCCGGCACGAGGTCGGCGACCCCGGGCGGGCGCGCGGCCAGCACGGTCGCGTGGGCGGCCCGCATCTGGTCGAGCGAGTCGCAGTCGAGCAGGGCGGCGTCCTCGCCGCACCGCCGCCAGCGCACGGCGTCAGCCGACGACGCGGTGCAGCAGCGCCGAGGTGTGCGGCTGCATCTCCTGGCCCATCATCGCCCGCTCCTCGACGTAGCCGAGGGAGCCTTCGATCAGGCCGTACAGGCGCTGGGCCGCGGTGACGTCCTTGGCCGTGGCCGTGCGGATCACCGCGTCGGTGCCGAGCTCCCAGGACGTCTGGTTGCGCGGCTTGCCGTAGTACAGCTCGAGGATGCCGGTGTTGTGGGTGAGCTGCAGCTCGATCGTGTCGTCTTCCTGCGGCCGCCAGAACCCGGACTCGCGGGCGGCGGGGCGGATGACGTTGCCGTCGTCGTCGAGCAGCCACGCGCGGGCCTCGTGGATCAGGAACGGACGGCCGTCGTGGGCGATCGTGAGCTGCTGCGCGAACTTGCGCGGGCCGTCGATGGTCGGGTAGTCGACCTCGCCTTCACCGCGCCAGACGCCGACGAGCGGCAGCAGCGCGAGGCAGGCGTCGTTGAGGTTCGGCCCCTCGCGCAGGTTCGCGGTGTCGTTGGGGATGGGCAGGTCGTCCCACAGCGGGAGGTTGCGGGCGCGGGTGCTCTCCGCGCGCCTCTCCGCTGCCACGATGGCTTCGTCGCCGCTTGCGGTCATGGGTCAGCGCTGGTCCGCGTACAGCCGGTAGACGACGTACACGGCGAACCAGGTGATCGCGATGCCGGCGAGGACCAGCAGAGTCGTAAAGAAGGCTTCCACGCCCCGCAGAATAGTCCGCCCGGTTCCGGACAGCCCGGCGCAGGGTCGCCGCGGTGAGCACAGTCACCGCTTCGGGTCCCTGAACGCCGTGAAGGCCACCTTCAGGAACTTTAAGTTCCTCAAGGTGGCCTTCACGAACCACGAAACTCAGGCGACCGAGATGGCCAGCTGGTGTACGCCGGGGCCCTCGGCCGTGACCGAGGCTTCGCCGTTGCCGGAGCGGTGCAGCGCACGCACCGTCCACTCGCCCGGCGCCGCGTAGAAGCGGAAGTCGCCGTCGGCCGACGAGACGACCTCGCCGGTGAAGTCGCCGCCGCCGTCCAGCAGCCGGACGAACGCGCCGCCGACCGGCCCGTTCGCGCCGGTCACCTTGCCGGCGAGCACGACCTGCCCGCGCGTGTCGTAGTCCGCGGGCGTGGCCTCCTGGACCGGTGCGCCGCAGCTGTCGTCAACCGCCATCACTTGGCTCCCAACTCGACCGGCACGCCGACGAGCGAGCCGTATTCCGTCCATGAACCGTCGTAGTTCTTCACGTCCTCGTAGCCCAGCAGCTCGTGGAGCGCGAACCACGCGATCGAGGAACGCTCGCCGATGCGGCAGTAGGCGATGGTGCCCTTGCCCTCGTCGATGCCCTCGTCCTGGTACAGCTCCTTGATCTCTTCCTCGGTCTTGAAGGTGCCGTCTTCGTTGGCGACCTTCGCCCACGGCACGTTCAGCGCGCCGGGGATGTGCCCGGGAACCTGGGACTGCTCCTGCGGCAGGTGCGCCGGGGCGAGCAGCTTGCCGGAGAACTCGTCGGGCGAACGCACGTCGACGAAGTTCTTCGACCCGATCGACTGGACGACCTCGTCGCGGAACGCGCGCAGCGAGAGGTCCTGGTCCTGTGCCTGGTAGTCGGTGCCGGCGCGCTTGACCTCGTCGGAGTTCAGCTCGCGGCCGTCGAGCTCCCACTTCTTGCGGCCGCCGTCGAGCAGCTTGACGTTCTCGTGGCCGTACAGCTTGAAGTACCAGTACGCGTACGCGGCGAACCAGTTGTTGTTGCCGCCGTAGAGGACCACGAGGTCGTCGTTGGAGATGCCCTTTTCCGAGAGGAGCTTCTCGAAGCCCTCCTTGGAGACGAAGTCGCGGCGCACCCCGTCCTGCAGGTCGTTCCGCCAGTCGAACTTCACCGCGCCCCGGATGTGGCCTCCGTCGTAGGCGGTGGTGTCCTCGTCGACCTCGGCGAACACGACGCCGGGGGTGTCCAGGTTCTCCTCGGCCCACTGGGTGGTGACCAGGACGTCTTCACGGCTCATGGGACAGAACTCTCTTTCTGGGTTGTTCTTCAGGACGACGCGCGGGCGGGGCTGAAGCGTTTGATGAGCAAGTACATTTCGCAGCCGAGGCAGAAGTCGAAGGCCGCGTTGAGGAAGGCCGCGAACAGCGCGAAAGCCGTCGCGACGATGCCGAGCGGGGTGATTCCGACGGCGAAGCCGATCGTGCCGACCAGGGCGAACACGAACCCGACGGCCTGGGCGAACCGCAGCGGTGCCGCGTCCTCCCGCTCGTCGGTCGGGCCGAGGCGCGGGGCCACCAGTGCGCGGTAGACGATCGAGTACGGCGCCTGCTTCAGGCCGACGAACGCGCCGATGGCGAACACGACGGTCTGGACGGCGAGCAGCGGCCACCACTCGGTGACCAGCACGACCGCGAGCACGATCGTGGTCAGGATGGCGGCGAACCGCGGGCCTCGCGGGTCGACGGCCGGTCCGGCGGGCATGGATCCTCCAGCTGGGCGGAAAGGGTGCGTGCGAACGGCACGCGTCAGCGGCATCAGGGCTGGTGGGGACCGGATCGGACGGTTCAGTGCCGGTCGGACTGAACGCGACACAGGCTGCTGTGGACGCGGCAGAGGTCGACTGCGCGTCGCTGCGTCAAGAAGGTGGTCAGCCTGGTCACGGGTGCGAGGGTACCCAGAGCTCCCTCAGGGTGGGAACCACGTTCATTCCTTGGGACGATTCCCGGATTTCGGGAGAAATCCCTGCTCAGACTGTCCGACTGGTGAGATGCGGCCGCAGGGCGGCCAGCAGCTCGGGTCCCTTGGGGACGCCGCCGACGCGCAGCAGCTCCCGGCCGTCCGGGGTCAGCGCGATCGTGGTCGGCGTCCGCAGCACGGACAGCGACTGCGCGACCTCCGGCTGGTCCGTGACGTCGAGCTCGACGTGGTGCAGGCCGGCCGTCCGCTCGGCCAGCGGCGCGAGCACGGCCTTCGCGTGCCGGCAGGGCGCGCAGAAGGTGGTGGAGATCTGGACCAGCGTCACCGCGGACGCCGGGTCGAGCACGTCGGTGACGGGGGCGGGCAGCCCGCGAGCGGCGGCGGGCCTGGCGGCCCGGACCCGGCCGTTGCGGGCCTTCAGCAGCGCGCCGACGGCCCCGGCGGCCACCAGCGTCGCCACGAGCACCCACAGCCCCGTCACCGCACCGCTCCCTACTTGCTCAGGTCCGCGAAGGACACGTTCGCCGCCTTGCCCTTGATCGTCACCGATCCGCTCTGCACCCGCACGCCGGTCGGGGTGACCGACAGCGGCAGGTCCTTCGTGCTGATCGACGCGTTGAAGTTCGGCATCAGCGCCTTCTGGACCGCCGCGGGGACCACGGTGGTCTCCTGGTCGTTCCCGAACTGCAGCCGCTTGGGGAGGAAGTTGATCGTTCCCTTGGCGGCGTCGGCCTCGATCATCGCGAAACAGAAGATTTCCAGATCCTTGCCCGCGAACTGAAGGTGTCCCGAAATGCGGACACCAGTGCTCGACTCGTCCTGGTCGGGCTGGCCCTCGGTGGTCTTCGTCGGGGTCGGCGTGGGCTCGCTCTGCCCGGCGTCGCCGTTTTCGACGTACTCGCGGGTCGACGGCTCGATCCGCAGGTCCTTGATCTTGTCCAGCGGCGCGAGGCGGGCCAGGTCGGCGGCCTTGATGGTGACCGAGCCGGTCAGCTCGCCGATGGTGATCGCCTTCGTGTTGCCCGAGGAGATGTCGGACAGCGGCGCCGTGACGTTCTCCAGTTCGGCGTTGACCGCGACGTCCTGGAGCTTGCCCGCGACCGGGACGCCGGCGGCGGACACGCTGATGTGACTGTAGTCACCGCCCAGCGCCTGCGTGAGGAACGGGAAGCCGTGGATCGTCACCGACGGGTCGTCGCTCAGCTGCAACTGGGTGCGTGCCTTCTGCGAGATCATGTGCTCGGCGTACGCGGCAGCCCCGAAATCGGCGCCGACCAGCAGCAAAACCAACACCACGAGAGCGATCACCCAGCGCCGGGCCCGGCGGCCGCGGCGCCGGGCGTCGGGCGTCGGTCCGGGTCGGTCGTCCCGGGTCACGGGCCTGCTCACCATCGCGTCCGTACTCCTGTTCGTCGGGGGCACCCGGATTCCTCCAGGTGTGATCGATCCAGCAAGGGTTAGGTGCCCGGCCGTTCAGCCGCTATTCTCACTTAGCACCGACCACTGCCGCTGTGCGGCGACAACTCGAGAAGGCGGTGCGGCTGATGAGCCTGGACCTTCTGGTACTGACTGCGGAGGCCGACGCCACCTCGGTGCTTCCCGCTCTGGACCTGCTGCCGCACACCGTACGCGTCCGCGCTCCCGAGGTGACGGCCCTGCTCGACGCGGGCCACCGTGACGTGATCCTCCTGGACGCCCGCAGCGATCTGGCCTCGGCGAAGAGCCTCTGCCGCCTGCTCAAGGGCACCGGCGAGGACGAGGCGGCCACCCCGATTATCGCGGTCGTCGGCGAAGGCGGCCTGGTGGCGGTCAGCGCCGAGTGGCGCACGGACGACATCCTGCTGCCGACCGCGGGCCCGGCCGAGGTCGACGCCCGGCTGCGGCTGGTGACGACCCGCGACGGCGGTTCCGCGCAGGTCGACGCCGAGCTGCGGGTCGGCGAGCTGGTGATCGACGAGGCGACCTACACCGCGCGGCTGCGCAAGCGCACCCTCGAGCTCACCTACAAGGAGTTCGAGCTGCTCAAGTACCTCGCGCAGCACGCGGGCCGGGTGTTCACCCGCGCCCAGCTGCTACAGGAGGTCTGGGGCTACGACTTCTTCGGCGGCACCCGCACGGTCGACGTGCACGTCCGGCGGCTGCGCGCCAAGCTCGGCCCCGAGCACGAGCAGATGATCGGCACCGTGCGCAACGTCGGTTACAAGTTCGAGCGGCCGGCCAAGAGCGGCGGCGGCCCGCGGCCGGGTGTGCCCGCGCAGGCCACTGCCGAGGCCCCGGCCGACACCCCAGAACTCGCTCACTGATCCCCCTTCCGCACCCGGAAGACGTCCCGCACAGCCGTCGCGTTGCGTCCGGCACGGGTACGGTCGCAGGGTGAGCGGAGACGGCGAGTGGCGCCAGGAACTGGACGACCGGCAGTTCGAGGACGTGCGGCGGCTGCTGCTGGCCGTGCGCGAAGCGGACGGGCGCCCCGAGGTCGAACCCGAGGGCCCGCTGCCCGGTGCGTTCGACGGCGGTGAGCACCTCGTCGCCTGCGTCGAGGACGAGGTCGTCGCGTACGCGCACCTCGACACCACCGGCGACTCCTTCGACCACCAGGTCGCCGAACTGTTCGTGCACCCCGCCCACCGCAACCGCGGCTACGGCGCGAAGCTGCTCCAGGCGCTCGACGAGCGGGCCGCGGTCGGCTTCCGCGTCTGGGCGCACGGCGACCACCCAGGGGCGCAGCGCCTGGCCAGGAAGACCGGTCTGGAGCGCAAGCGCGAGCTGCTGATCCTGCACGTCGACGTCGAAGGCTCGGACTGGCCGGAGCCGGTGCTGCGCGACGGCGTCTCGCTGCGCACGTTCGTGCCGGGGCAGGACGAGGACGCCGTCGTCCGGGTCAACGCGCGGGCCTTCGACTGGCACCCCGAGCAGGGCGCCCTGACCGCCGACGACGTCCGCGCCGACGAGCGGCGGGCGTGGTTCGACGCCGACGGCTTCTTCCTCGCGGAGGAAAACGACACAGTCATCGGCTTCCACTGGACGAAGGTGCACGAGCCGACGCCCGGCCGGTTCGGTGGCGAGCGCGTCGGCGAGGTGTACGTCGTCGGCGTCGACCCGGCCGCGCAGGGCGGCGGGCTCGGCCGGGCGCTCACGCTCGCCGGGCTGCGGTACCTCGCGGGCCGCGGGTTGCGGCAGATCATCCTGTATGTCGAAGGCGACAACGCGCCGGCGTTGGCGGTCTACACCAAGCTCGGGTTCGCGCGTCACGAAACCGACGTCCAGTACGGTCGGTGACCACGGTCGACGCGGCGCGAGCACGTCGTCACTGACGGCATACACGCAGGTCACGACCCGGACACGGCGACCTCTCGGGCGAGTAGCACTGCTCACATCCGGGGGTCTGTTCACTTTGCGTTCATTTGTTCACGGCCACCCGTCCATCAGCGCTGCCTAATGTCCGGTTCCGGCACGGCGACCACCGCCGCGGCCGAACCGGTGAAGCTCCTGATGGAGGAAACAGCAGTGAAGATCATGCGGCCCCTGAGCGCGGTCGGCATCGTGGCGAGCGCCGCTCTCGTGCTCGCCGCCTGTGGCACTGACCCCGCGGCGTCCAACAGCAGCAGCTCGAACTCGGCTTCGGCGCCCGCTGCGACCGGCACCGCCGATGTGGAGTGCGGTGGCAAGAGCCCGCTCTCCGCCGAAGGCTCGTCGGCCCAGAAGAACGCCATCGACATCTTCACGCAGCAGTACAGCAAGAAGTGCTCGGGCCAGCAGGTCAACTACAACCCCAGCGGTTCGGGCGCCGGCGTCAAGCAGTTCAACGCCAACCAGATCGACTTCGGCGGCTCGGACTCCCCGATCAAGGACGCCGACGCCGCGGCCGCCAAGGCCCGCTGCGCCAGCGACGCCTGGAACATCCCGCTCGTGGTCGGCCCGATCGCGGTCGCCTACAAGCTGTCCGGCGTGGACAAGCTGGTGCTGACCCCGTCGGTGACCGCCAAGATCTTCAGCGGCGCCGTCACCAAGTGGAACGACCCGGCCATCAAGGCGGTCAAGGGCAACGAGAGCCTGAACCTGCCGGACAAGGCGATCCAGGTCGTCTCCCGCGCCGATGAGTCGGGCACCACCGACAACTTCCAGAAGTACCTGGGCGCGGCCGCGAAGGCGGACTGGACCAAGGGGGCCGGCAAGAAGTTCAACGGCGGTGTCGGCAACGGCGCGCAGGGCTCCAACGGTGTCGCGACCGCGGTGAAGGCCTCCGACGGCGGCATCACCTACGTCGAGGGCGCGTTCGCCAAGGACGGCCTGACCCCGGCCCTGATCGACAGCGGCTCCGGCGGTGTCGAGCTCACCTCGGCGAACGTGGCCAAGTCCCTGGACGCGGCGAAGTTCCTCAAGGACGGCTCGAACGACCTCGCGCTCGACCTCAACGGCATCTACGCCAGCAACACCCCGGGTGCCTACCCGCTGCTGCTGACGACCTACGAGATCGTCTGCTCGAAGTACGCGAACCCGGATGTCGCGAAGGCCGTCAAGGCGTTCCTGACGGTGGCCGCGACCGCCGGCCAGGAGCCGCTGTCCGCGAAGGGCTACGTGCCGATCCCGCAGTCGCTGCAGACCAAGGTCCTGGCCGCGGTCAAGGCGATCTCCTGACCGGTTGCGACAGTTCACTGAAGTGATAGAGGCTGGACACACCTGTCGATGAGCGAGTCATCCTCGACGCGAACGCCCACCGGCGACCCCGGTGGGCGTTCGTCGTCCGCCACGAAGCCCCCGGAGGATCCGATTTCGGAGCAACCAGGCTCCCCGGCGGCCCCCGCGCCGCCCGCGAGCGAGAAACCGAAGAAGGTGCGGCCCGGTGACCGTATCTTCCAGAACCTGACCACCGGGGCCGGGATCTTCGTCGTCGGGCTGATCGGCCTGATCGGGGTCTTCCTGCTCATCCAGGCGATCCCGGCGCTGAAGGCCGACAAGGCCAACTTCCTGACCAACCACGGCTGGTCGACCGGTGACCCCGCGAACATGTCGTTCGGCATCCTCGACCTGCTCGAGGTCACGGTGGCGACGTCGCTCGTGGCGCTGATCATCGCGATGCCGGTTTCGCTGGGCATCGCGCTGTTCCTGACGCAGTACGCGCCGAGGCGGCTCGCGCGGCCGTTCGGGTACATCATCGACCTGCTCGCCGCAGTGCCGTCGATCATCTTCGGCCTCTGGGGCATCCTGGTCTTCGCCCCGGCGATCGAGCCGTTCTCGCAGTGGATCAACGACACGTTCTCGTGGTTCCCGCTGCTGGCGCCCGGCAACGTCGCACCCAGCGTGCGCGGCACGATCTTCACCGCCGGCATCGTGCTGGCCGTGATGATCCTGCCGATCATCACGTCGCTCTCGCGCGAGGTCTTCGAGCGGACGCCGACGCCGCACATCGAGGGCGCGCTGGCGCTCGGCGCCACCCGCTGGGAGGTCATCCGGACCACGGTGCTGCCGTTCGGCAAGGCCGGCTACGTGGGCGCGTCCATGCTGGGCCTCGGCCGCGCGCTCGGCGAGACGATCGCGCTGGCCGTCATCCTGCTCATCCCGCAGGGCAAGAACTTCGACTGGAGCCTCTTCGACGGTGGCGCCACCTTCGCGTCGAAGATCGCCGCGAACTACAGCGAGTTCAACAACGAGATCTCGGCGGGCGCGTACATCGCGGCCGGCCTGGTGCTGTTCGTGCTCACCTTCCTCGTCAACTTCGCCGCGCGCTCCATCATCGGCAAGAAGGGGGACTGAGGATGTCCACCTCCACACTCGAAGCGCCCGCATCGACTCCGGCTTTCCAGCAGGTCAGCCTGGGGCGCAAGGTCAAGAACGGCGTCGCCACCACGCTGGTCTGGCTGTCGTTCCTGATCGCCGTCGTCCCGCTGGTGTGGGTGCTCTACACCGTGGTCGCGAACGGCATCAAGCGCATCCCGTACAGCAACTGGTGGTCGCAGGACCTGGGCAACTACCTGTCCGACGAGGTCGGCGGCGGTGTCCTGCACGCGATCATCGGGAGCTTGCTGCAGGGCCTCGTCTGCGCGGTCATCGCGGTGCCGATCGGCATGCTCGTCGCGATCTACCTCGTCGAGTACGGCCGCGGCAAGCTGGCCAAGGCCACCACGTTCATGGTCGACATCCTCTCCGGTGTCCCCTCGATCGTCGCCGCGCTGTTCATCTACGCGCTCTGGATCACCACGTTCGGCCTGCCGCGCAGCGGTTTCGCCGTGTCGCTGGCCCTGGTGCTGCTGATGATCCCGGTGGTCGTCCGCTCGTCGGAGGAGATGCTGCGGATCGTCCCGGACGACCTGCGCGAGGCGTCCTACGCGCTGGGCGTGCCGAAGTGGAAGACGATCATGAAGATCGTCCTGCCGACGGCGATGTCCGGCATCATCGGCGGCATCATGATGGCGCTGGCCCGCGTGATGGGCGAAACCGCGCCACTGCTGGTCCTCGTCGGCTACTCCGCCTACACGAACTGGGACATCTTCAAGGGCGAGCAGGCAGCACTGCCGCTGCTGATGAACAACGAGCGTGTCACCAACTCGATGGATCCCGGCTCGGTCGGCTTCGACCGGATCTGGGGCGCGGCCCTGACCCTGGTGCTCATCATCGCGCTGATCAACCTCCTCGCCACCGTGTTCGCGCGCCTCGTCGCCCCGAAGAAGAAGTGAGCTGTTCCTGATGGCCAAACGACTCGATGTCAAGGACGTCGACATCTACTACGGCAAGTTCCACGCCGTGGACGGTGTCACCCTTTCCGTGCCGCCGCGCAACGTCACCGCGTTCATCGGCCCGTCCGGCTGCGGCAAGTCGACGGTGCTGCGCACGCTCAACCGCATGCACGAGGTCATCCCCGGCGCCCGCGTCGAGGGCGACGTCCTGCTGGACGGCGAGAACATCTACGCGTCGGCGGTCGACCCGGTCCAGGTGCGCCGCACGATCGGCATGGTGTTCCAGCGACCCAACCCGTTCCCGACGATGTCCATTCGCGACAACGTCGTGGCGGGCCTGAAGCTGAGCGGCACCAAGGGAAAGAAGACCCTCGACGACATCGCCGAGCGCGCCCTGCGCGGCGCGAACCTGTGGAACGAGGTCAAGGACCGCCTGAACAAGCCGGGCGGTGGGCTCTCGGGCGGTCAGCAGCAGCGGCTGTGCATCGCCCGCGCGATCGCGGTCCAGCCGGACGTGCTGCTGATGGACGAGCCCTGCTCGGCCCTGGACCCGATCTCGACGCTCGCGATCGAGGACCTGATCGGGGAGCTGAAGAAGGACTACACGATCGTCATCGTCACGCACAACATGCAGCAGGCGGCCCGGGTTTCCGACCAGACGGCGTTCTTCAACCTCGCCGGCGTCGGCCAGCCGGGCCGGCTCGTGGAACTCAACGACACGGAGAAGATCTTCTCCAACCCGGACGAAAAGGCCACGGAAGACTACATTTCCGGCCGGTTCGGCTGAGTCCTCAGTGGAATGCGAAAAGCCCCCGGCCGCGGCCGGGGGCTTTTTCGTTGGTACGGCTCAGATGTCTTCGTTGGAACCGTAGCCCGGCATCTTGCCGGTGACCACGAAGATCATCCGCTTCGCGACCGACACGGCGTGGTCGGCATAGCGCTCGTAGAAGCGGCCCAGCAGCGTCACGTCGACCGCCGCGGCCACGCCGTACGGCCATTCGCGGTCCATGATGACGGTGAAGAGGTGGCGGTGGATGTCGTCCACCTGGTCGTCGTCGGACTCGAGCGTCTTCGCCGCTTCGACGTCCTTCGTCTTGATGACCAGTTCGGTCTGGCGGGCCAGCTTGACCGCGACCTCACCCATCTCGGCGAAGTACGGCCGCACGGTCTCCGGCAGCACCGGCTCGGGGTGACGGCGCCGCGCGGCCTTCGCCACGTGCAGCGCCAGGTCGCCCATCCGCTCCAGGCTTTCGGCGGCGTGGATCGCCGCGAGCACCGTGCGCAGGTCGGTCGCCACCGGCGCCTGCAGGGCCAGCAGCGCGTACGCCTGCTCCTCGCACTGGGCGCGGGCGTCGTCGACCTTGGTATCGTCGCTGATCACCTGCTCGGCGAGACTCAGATCGGCCTCCAGCAGTGCCCGCGTGGCCCGCTCCATCGCTTCGGCGACCTGGACCGACATCGCGGCCAGGTGGTCGGCGAGCTGTTCGAGTTCGACATGGTAAGCCTCACGCATGGCCCAACCCTACGGCCAACGATGGCCAAATACCGCATCGCCGGGTGAACCGCACGTGAACCCGGCCTAACGATCCTCGCGATCAGCCGTTGCTGGTGCTCTTGCGGGTGGTGGTCGACTTCGAACTGCCGCTGCTCTTCGACTTCGACGTGCTGGTCGGCGGTGCCTGCTCGCTGACCGGGACCGGCGCGTTCGGGTCGGGCAGCGGGGTGTTGTTGCGCAGCGCGTCGAAGAGGGTCTTCGTCTTGCTGACGACGAGAACCTCGTTGCCGCGGTTGTTGGCCATGCCGACCGTCGGGACGGTGAGGAAGGTGATCCTCGACGGGTCCAGGCCCTTCATCGACTGCGCCAGCGTCATCATCTGCTTGACGCCGAGGTTGTCGCCGAAGGTCGCCTTCGCGAAGGCGTTGATGAAGTCGCTGAGCTTGCCGGGGTCGAGCACGACGTCCGAGGACATGACCTTCTTCAGCAGCGCACCGATGAACTCCTGCTGCCGCTTGATCCGGCCGTAGTCGGAGGTCGGGTCGCCCTTGACGTGCCGCGCGCGCACGAAGTTCAGCGCCTGGTCGCCGGAGATCGTGACGTCGCCGGTCTGCAGCAGCACCTTGCCGAGGATGCTGTCGTCGATCGGGATCTCGTTGTGGATGGTGACGCCGTGCACCGCGTCGACCATCTCCTTGAAGCCGTTGAAGTCGATGCCGACGAAGTGGTTGATCCGCAGCCCGGTGATCTGCTGGATCACCTTGGTGACGCACGCCGGCCCGCCGACCGCGTAGGCGGTGTTGAGCTTGGCGAACTTGGCGCCCTTGTAGACGTCGTTGGTGGTCTTGTTCTGCGCCGGGTCCCACTTCTGGCAGTCCGGGCGGTTGATCTCGAGGTCACGCGGGAAGGACGTGACGACGACCCGCTTCCGGTCGGCCGGGATGTGCGCCACCATCACGGTGTCGCTCCGGGCGCCGGGAGTGCTGTCGGCGGTGCCGACGCCTTCCTCGGCGGACGCGCCGTCGCGGGTGTCGGAGCCGACCATCAGGAAGTTCTCGTCGTTGGCCTGCGCCTCGGCGTCCTGGATGTCGGCGGAGTTCTCGTCGAGCGCGGCGACCTGGGTGAACTTGGCGTCGAAGTAGGTCTGGGCGCCCCAGGCACCCCCGATCCCGAGGAAGACCAGCCCGGCCACGACGGCGGCGGCGATCCGCCCGAACCGCGCCGACCGCTCGAGCTTCCGCTGCTTCTTTTCCTGCAGCAGGCTCAGTTCGGCTTCGGCGGGGGCCCCTTCCGCCGAGGGGGCGGTGGTGACGACGCGCTGCAGGGCGGTGCGGGTGCTCTCGATCAGGGAGGTGGGCGAAAGCCGTTCACGGCGTTCCCGCCGGATGGCCTCTTCGGCTTCCATCTCGTCGTGGGCGGCCGAGAACCGGGCGAGGGTGTGATCGATCTTGCGGCGGTACTGGGTCGCCTCGTCGATCGCTTCCATCTCGTCGGTCATGGTCAGCGGATCGAGCGCGGCCCGCGGCGGCACCGCGGCGGAGAGGGACCCTTCGGAGCCGGCGGCGCGCTGAGTTGCGGCGGCGGCTGCGGCGGTTCGGCGGGGTACGGGGCTTTCCGCGGTTCGGCGAGGTGCCGGGCCGTCCGCGGCGGGGCGCGGAGGTGCGGCCGCGTCGGCGGCGGCGGCGGTTCGGCGAGATGCCGGGCCGTCCGCGGCGGCGCGCTGAGGTGCGGCCGCGTCGGCCGGCGCCGAGGGACGGCGGCCTGCCGGAGCGTCGCCCGCGGCTCGCTGGGCCGCGGCACCTTCGGCGGCGGTTCGGCGGGGTGCCGGGCTGTCCGGGGTCGGTCGCTGGGGGGCGCGCCGGAGCTGCGCGTCTTCGGCCAGGGGCGCGTCCGCCGGGCGGCGCGGGCGCCTGGGCGGCGGCTGCGCGGCCGACGTCTGCTGGGGAGCCGGCGGGCGCCGCTGGAGCGGGGCTTCCGGCACCGGAGCCGCGGCCGTCGTGCGGCGGGGCCGAGGGGGGCGCGATTGACGAGTGGCGTCCGTGGGTACTGGGTCTTCGGCGGGCCCCTGGGCCGGCCTCGGGACACGCGGCTGCGACGGCCGCGGCGGGGCCGGTGGTTCCGTCGCGCGGACTCGGTGTCCCGGCTGGTCGGGGCGGTCCTGCTGCTCGCGGGGCGGCACCGGGCGGGCACCGGTGGTCCTGGCGACGACGTCGGAGACGCTGATCCCGCCCTGGTCCTCCATCGACCGGCGCCGTCCGGGCCGGGGCCGCGCGGGACCGTCGAGGCGGCGACCGGTTCCCGGGCTGTCGAGCTCGTCCGGCACTCGGTCTCCTTTCGCGATCGAAGGGTTGCTTCGAATTGGCCGTCTTCCCCTGCAGGAGGTGATCGTTCCCCCGGCGGTTTTCGTTATCGTACGGATACCCCCCGTTCGTGACGACACCCCTCCGGAATTTTCTTCACCTTGAGTCGACGAACGGCCGGTGTGCGTCGACAAACGGGTGATACCGCCTCTCGGCGGACGGAGTAATGCGCCGTTTGCGTTACTCAGAGTGGGTTATTAAGTGTGTCGTTTGCGCGTCCTGATAGACGACTTTGTTGCGGCCCGCGCGTTTCGCCGCATAAAGCAGGATGTCCGCGTGACGCAGCTGGCGCTCCGGAGACACGGGCGTCCCGTACGCGTGCGCCAGGCCGGCGCTGATCGTCACCCGCAGTCCCGACTGGAGTTCTGACCAGGGATGACGGGCGACGCGCAACCGGGCGTCGTCGACGACGCGGACGGCCTGCCCGGCGTCGACCCCCGGCAGCCACAGGACGAACTCCTCGCCGCCGTAGCGGGCGCAGAAGCCGCCCGGCGGGAGGTCCTCCTGGAGGAGATCGGCGACCCGGCGCAGGACGCGGTCGCCGACGAGGTGACCGTACGTGTCGTTGACGCTCTTGAAGCGGTCGAGATCGATCAACGCCAGCGCCAGCGGCGGCCGGTCGGTGAACGGTCCGTACAGCCGCTCGTCGAGGTAACGGCGGTTGTAACTCGACGTCAGCGCGTCGCGGAGACTGCCGTCGCGGGCGATCTCCAGCGCGGACCGCAGGTGCTGGTAGGCGCGCCGCCAATCGCCCTGGGTGGCGAAGAGGCCGGCGATGGCCTCGTGGAGGCGGAGCAGGTCCGGCGGCGGCGGGCTGGCTGTCCGGCCCGGCGCGCCTTCGCCCTCGGCGACCATCCCCACCTCGACCACCCCTTGGTATTCGTCGAGGGGACGGCCGCGCTTGAGGTGCCGGTGCGGAAGAAGATGAATTTCGCTCAAACGGGACTGCGGCGGTAACTCTCCGGAGTGCTCGGTTCAGAGTCCGGCGAAGGGTTCGATGCTCTTGAGCTGTGCGTACTGGTCCTTGGCCCAGTAACTCACATTAGCCGTCGCGTCGTTCAGCAACTCCGTGTAGTCGGCCCAGGCGACCCAGCGCCAGTCGCCGACCTCTTCCGGATTCGGCGCCGGCTCGACCTCGGCCCACGCGGTGAACACCGGGCAGAACTCGTTTTCGACGATCCCCTGGAACGGCGGCGTCCGGTAGCGGTAGTTCGGCAGCACGCAGTGCAACCCGGACAGCGACGGCAGCCCGAGCTCGTAGCCCGCGCGGCGCTCGACGGCGTCCTCGAGCTCTTCGCCGGGCGCGGGGTGGCCGCAGACGCTGTTGGTCCAGACGCCCGGCCAGACCTTCTTGTGGAGGGCGCGCTGGGTGATCAGCAGGGCGTTGTCGCTGCGCCGCAGGACGTAGCACGAGAAGGCCAGGTGCAACCGGGTGTGTTCGTGGTGGCTGGCCAGCTTCGGGCCGGTCTCGCCGGTGGGCACGCCGTCCTCGGTGACGAAGACGACCTGCTCGGTCTCGGGTTCGGTCGCGGTATCCACGCGCCCCAGTGAACACGACGGCCCGCGGTGCGCCGTACCGCGAGGCGGGTGGGTTACCCGCGGTCCGCCCGGCGGGGTGACGGGCCGTCACCCCGCGTGGAGGTGCTCCACGAGCAGCGAGGTGACGGCTTCCGGTGCCTCCTCGGGCACCCAGTGCGAGATGTCCTCCAGCATCTCGAACCGGTAGGGCCCGGTGACCCAGTTGGCGGTGTCGAGCGCGGCGGTGGAGCCGAAGGAGACGTCCTCGGTGCTCCAGATGTACAGCGTCGGCACGGCGATCTTGCCGATCTTCCCGCCCGGCCGCCCGGCGCGGTACCAGTTGAGGGCGGCGGTGAGCGCGCCCGGCTCGGCCAGCCGCTGCACGTAGTCGTCGACCTTCGAAGGCGACACCCGCCGCTCGAACATGTCGCGCAGCGCGCGGGCGTCGTTCTCCAGCATCCGCCGCTCGGTGACGCGGGTCTGCCGCCACTCGGTCATGTAGCGCGTACGCAGGTGCTGGTCCTCGTCGGTCTTCATGGCCTCGGCGAGCGCGGCGGGGTGCGGCGTGGAGACGACGGCGAGGCTGCGCAGCCGTTCGGGGTGCGCGTCGGCGGTCCACCAGGCGACGGCGCCACCCCAGTCGTGCCCGACGAGGTCGAACTTCGGCCACCCCAGCGCTTCGGTGATCGCGACGACGTCCCCGACGAGGTGATCGATGGCGTAGTCGCCGGCCTGCTCCGGCCGCACCCCGGGCGAGTAACCGCGCTGATCCGGCGCGACGGCCCGGAACCCGAGCACCCCGAGCGTGGCGACCTGGTGCTCCCACTCGGTCGCGGCTTCGGGAAAGCCGTGCAGCAGCAGCACGGGCCGCCCGTCTTCGGGCCCGGCGGCGATTGCGTCGAAGGAACCGGCTTCGGTGGGGATGCTGATGTGGTCGATCACGCAGGCGAATCTACTTCGGCGATCGAGACGACCACGGCACTGCCCGGTCCGAGCTGCTCGGCGCCGACGGGTTCGACGTAACCGCTCACCTCGACCCGCAGCCCGGACAGCCACGTCAGGTCGGTCAGGTCGGAGCCGGTGAGATCGAGCAGCCGCAGCTCGGTGAGCCCGGCGATCGGGCCCGGATTGACGGGCGGACAGGCGATCAGGCGCAGCCGCCGCAGCCCGGCTGCCCACCGGCTGAGCAGGGTCACGTCCTCACGAGCTTAGCCGAGCACTTCGGTGGTCGTGGCCACCTTCACCAGCGGGCCGTACAGCCGCATGATGTCCAGCGCCTTCGCGTGGCTCGCGTCGTCCACGCCCGCGCACGCATCGGACACCACCGTCACCGCGACACCCGCGTCCGCCGCGGCCAGCGCTGTCGACAGCACGCAGCAGTCCGTTGAGACGCCCGCCAGTACCAGGCCTGCGCCGCCCACCCGGGTGGCCATGCGGGCGTTCCACTTGCCGAACGTTGTCGCGTCCACTGTGGAGGGTGGGTCGAACGTGTCGACCACCTGGTACAGCGGCGCGTCCGGTGGCTGCAGGGCGAACGGCCATTGCTCGTAGTACCGCTGCCACGCCCCTTCCGGCCGTGAAGGTGCGACGAACCGCGTGAACACGACGTCGTTGCCGAAAGCCGTGACCAGCCGGTGGATCGGCGGGACGACCTCGGCGAAGCGTGGGGTGAACCACGGGCTCGCCGGGTCGGCGAAGACGTTCTGCAGGTCGATGACCGCCAGGATTCGCTTCACGCCGCCTCCTGTTCGCGGACCCGCCGCCGCGTCAGCAATGTCACCAGGAAGCCCAGGGTCAGCGCCAGCAGGACGCCGAGGTTCGCGAAGGCCCATGCGCCCTCGCGGCCGCCCAGCCCCCACGGTTCCAGCAGGTAGCCCTGCCATTTCAGCCAGTCCGCGGACGTGTTCGTCACCAGGCCCCAGCCGAGCGCCGTGGCCACCAGGACCAGGGCGATCGGGCCGATCCGGACGTCGCCGTAGCGGCCGGCCGGGTCGAACAGCTCGCGCTCGGCGTAGTCGCCTCGGCGCAGCAGGACGTCCGCCAGCATCACGCCGCACCACGCCGCGACCGGGACGCCCAGTGTCACCAGGAAACCCTGGAACTGGCCGAGGAACTCGCCGCCGAAGAAGACGATGTAGATCGTGCCGAGGATCATGATCACGCCGTCGACCAGCGCTGCCGCCGGGCGGGGGATGCGCAGGCCGGCCGAGAGCAGGGCCAGCCCCGACGAGTAGATGTCCAGCACCGCGCCGCCGACCAGGCCGAGCACCGCGACGATCGCGAACGGCACCAGGAACCACAGCGGCAGCAACGTCGTCAGCGCGCCGATCGGGTCCAGCGCGATCGCCTTGTTCAGGTCCGGTGACGAGCCGGCCAGCAGCAGCCCGAACACCAGCAGCACCACCGGCGCCACCGACGCGCCGAACGTCGTCCAGCCGACCACGCCCCGGCTCGACGACGACCGCGGCAGGTAGCGCGAGTAGTCCGCGGCCGCGTTGACCCAGCCGAGGCCGAAGCCGGTCATCAGGAACACCAGCGCCCCGACCCACTGCTGGGCCGAGCCGGACGGCAGCGCGCGCACCGCCTCCCAGTGCACATCGCCGGCCACGAGGACCACGTAGACGACCGTGAGCACCCCGGTGATCCAGGTGATCCACGTCTGCAGCTTCATGATCGCGTCGAAGCCGAGCACGCCGGCGGCGACGGTCAGCGCCGCCACCACGACGAGCGCGACCACCTTCGTCGGCGTCCCGCCGCCCCAGCCGAGGCGCTCGAACACGGTCGCCGTGGCCAGCGTCGCCAGCGCGGCGAGCACGGTCTCCCAGCCGACCGTCAGCAGCCACGAGATCGCCGACGGCAGCCGGTTGCCGCGCACGCCGAACGCCGCCCGCGAGAGCAGCATCGTCGGCGCCGATCCGCGTTTGCCCGCGATGGCGATGAACCCGCACAGCAGGAACGAGAACAGGATGCCGACGACACCGGCGACCAGCGCCTGCCCGAACGAAATGCCGAAGCCGAGGGTGAACGAGCCGTAGCTCAGCCCCAGCACCGACACGTTCGCGCCGAACCACGGCCAGAACAGCTGCCGCGGGCGCCCGCGCCGCTCGGCATCGTCGATCACGTCGAGGCCGTTCGTCTCCACCTCGAGCCTGCGGGAACCGGTCATCGCATGGCCTCCACCAGCTGGTCGATCTCTGCGCGGCACGGCGAGGTCGCCGGGCCGCGCCGGGTCACCGAAAGCGCGGCCGCCGCGTTGGCGCGCACGGCGGCGTCGAGGACGGTACTGCCGCACAACAGCTCCGCGGCCAGCACGCCGCAGTGCGTGTCGCCGGCGCCGGTGGTGTCCACCGCGTCGACCGGGAACCCGGGGACGTCGGTGAACCGGCCGTTTTCGTTGACGCGGCAGCCCTTCGCGCCGTCGCGGACGACGGCGATCGGGGGCAGCTCGCCCAGCACGTCGGCTTCGCGGGCGTTGCAACTCACTATGTCTACTGTGGACAGAATTTCACGAAGGTCTCCAGGGTTGACGTCGGCGATGAGCGGGCCGGGATCGAACAGGATTCTCGAGCCGGGCAGCCGAGGCAGCCACTCGAGGAGGGCCGCGCGATTGATCTCGTGCAACAAACTGTATCCGCTCACGTACACCACGTCGTCCTTCTTTGGGAGGACCCGGTCGAGCAGTTCGGCGCGCAGCCGTCCTTCGGCGCCGGTGCCGGTCGCGAAGGTGCGCTCGCCGGTCGCGTCGACCAGCACCACGACGACGCCGGTGTCCACTTCGGACGTCGGTTCGTGCGCCAGTTCCACGCCTTCGGCCGTGAGAGCCGCGCGGGCGAGGTCGCCGAACCCGCCGGTGCCGTGGCTGCCCGCGTAGAGCACGCGGGCGCCGGAGCGCGCAGCAGCGGCCATGACGTTGAAACCGCCGCCCGGCACCAGGTTCGTCGACGAGGCGAGGACATCGCCGCCGAGCGGTGGCAGGGCCGGCACCGCCATGACCAGGTCGACGACGACCTGCCCGGTGTGCACCAGCCGCCCGGTCACCGGCGGCGCAGCTTCAGGAGTTCGTCGACCAGCGGCCCGAATTCGAGCCGGTTGACGGCGAGCACGGTTTCGACGACGTCGGGGCGGAAGGCGCCGACCCCGTGCGCGGCGCCGAGCATCGCCCCGCAGATCGCGGCGACGGTGTCGGTGTCGCCGCCGAGCCCGGCGGCCAGGCGCAGCGCCGCCGGCGGGTCGTCGCCCATGGCTTCGGCCAGCGCGAACGCGGCCACGACGGACTCCTGCGACGCGACCGACGTGCCGATGACCTGCGCGACCGCGTCGGCGACGGCGGCCGGGGCCATGCCCCGCACCCAGTCGCGCGCCCAGCGGATCCGGGCGGCGATCTCCCCGCCGGGCGCCCAGTGCCCGCGTTCCCCGCCGACGACGGCGGCGCGCTCGCCCGCGTCGAGCGCTTCGGCCAGGTTCGCGCCGTCGACTCCGGCGGAGACGGTGGCCGCGACCGCGGCGGCCGACGCGATGCCCAGGCTCGTGTTGTGCGTGACCCGCGCGGTCGCGACGACCGCGTCGACCAGCCGGTGCAGGTTGTCCGACGGTGTGGCGATGCCGACCGGCGCGACTCGCATGGCGGCGCCGTTGGTGGTGCCGGTGCGGCCGGCTTCGTCGGCCGGGACGCCGTCCTGGAGCCGGGCGAGCGCACGTTTGGTGGACGGCCCGAGCAGGTCCGCGGAGCCGCGGCGGACCATGTCGGCCTCCCAGATCAGCAGCGCGTCGGCGAAGACCTGCGGCTCGACGACGCCGCGGCCGTCGATGAGCAGCCGGGCCACCATGACGGCCTGCTCGGTGTCGTCGGTGACCGAGCCGGCGGGCATCAGCGGCGCGACCGGCTGCTCGGCGACGGCGGCGAGCAGGCCGGTGACCGGCCCGTAGGTGGCGGCGATCGCGGCGCGGGACATCGACTGCGTCGGCATGCCGAGCGCGTCGCCGACGGCCAGCCCGGTGAACGCGCCGAGTGCCCGGTCCCGCGCGGTCACCGGTGTCCGAACGTGAGGTGGAACTGGAACCGGTCCGGGTCCAGGAGGCTGACGACCCGCTCGACGAGCCGGCCTTCGACGTCGACCGACGTGCGTTCGGCGCGGAGGAAGAGTTCGCCGACGCTCCGGCCGAGGAGTCCGGCGGCGCAGGCGTCGAGGCGTTCGGTGCTGATCCACTGGTCGCCGCCGACGGAGATCCGCCCGGCCGCATCGAGGGTCTTGGTCAGGGAACCGTCCTGCAGACCCGTCGCGGGGAGGTCGGCGAGCGGCCCGACGGCGGGCACGGTGGCGGTTTCGAGCGAGATCCCGCGGTCGTGTTCCCGCCGCAGCCGCCGCACGGCGACGTAGGCCTGCTCACCGAATTCTTCTTCGAGGGCCGTGTCTTCGACGGTTTCGATGCCGAGCAGTTCGGTGGTGACCGGTGCGCCGGCGTCTTCGAGGGCGCGGGCCCAGCCGAGCCGCTGGTCGAGCTGGACGCCGTCGAAGGTGACGAACGAGCCGACACCGGCCTGGGTGGAGATGAGCTCGAGCTGCTGGAGCTCGGACAGCGCGCTGCGGACGGTGCCGCGGCTGACCTGGTACTGCAGGGCGAGCTGGTTCTCGCCGGGGAGGCGTTCGCCGTGGGCGAGACGCCCGGAGCGGATCAGGTCGGTGAGGTCGCCGACCAGCTGCTGCCGCTTGCTGTACATGTACACACCTGTACTCCGGGCCCTGTCGCTGGTCAAGCGGCGACGAGCTCCCGCCGCCGGGCTTCTTCGGCGACCATCTTGCCCGCTTCCTTGGCGCTCAGGCCGGCGACCAGCATGATCACCGCGAACGAGGCGACGAAGACGACCGTGCTCAGCCACACCATCGTGGACACCGGCAGGGTGAAGGCGCCGATCACCCGGGCGGCGCTTTCCAGCATGAACCCGACACCCCAGATGTAGCTGCTGCGGCGGAGGACGGTGGCGAACCGCCGGTTGCCCAACAGCCGGTCCCAGGCCTCTTCGTGGTCGGCCTGGCCGTGGGTGAGGAAGGGGCGCAGGGCCTTCGTCATGATCGGCTGCGCGGTGAACGCGGAGATCAGGATGACGAGCCCGGTGATGCCGCTGCCGATCGAGTCCTTGGCGATCATCATGCGGGCGTCCCCGGAGACGAAGGTCAGCAGCATGCCGACGACGTTGGTCACGAGGACGACGAGGGCGAGCCCGTTGATCGTCCGGTTCCTGGCGAACTGGAAGAGGGTCCGGGCGAGCGGGAAGACCCCGGAGAGGGCGAGCGCGGTGAAGTCGCTCACGCCGAGCGAGTGGAGGCCGTAGTAGACGCCGAGGGGAACGGCGATCTCGATCGCGAGGTTCTTGAGCGGGGAGCCGGCGGGCTGGTTCGTCTTCGTCGTCGTCATGAGAAGAGCTTGTCGCGGTGGCGGCGCCGGGAAGGATGCCGTCCGCCACGACTTCGGCCTGACAGATGTCACGGCCTCACATTCCGCGTGGCTGCGTCGTCTACTGGGTATGACGACGTTCTTGCGCGGCACGATCGCGCTGCAGACGCTGGCGCTCTTCCTTGCGCCGGTCACCGCAGGCCTGCTGCTGACCACCCCGAACGGGCACGTCCTGCACAGCGCTTCGGCGTACACGGTGTGGGTCGTCGCCGTGGTGCAAGTGATCGCCGCGGTCCTGGTGTGGCGGCCGGGTGGGGGCTCGCCACGGGTGGTCGTCCACGCGGTCGTGTTCCTGGGGCTCGTGACCGCGCAGGTGTTCCTCGGGATCGCGCACGTCAAGACCGTGCACGTGCCGCTGGGGGTGCTGCTGTTCGGCCTGAGCCTGGTACAGCTCAGCCGCCCGAGTGCATGTCTTCGGCTTCGGGGACGCAGTCGTCGTCCGGATCGTCGAGCCAGCCATGTGGCAGCGTGACCTTGCCCGGGGAGCCCTGACGCCCGCGGGGGCCGTCGGCGTTGTCGGGGAACGGGGCGTCGTGGTCGAGGCGGCCGATGAGGTCGTCGAGTTCGGGCAGGCCGGACACCATCGCGAAGCCGCGGCGGAGTTCGGAGCCGACCGGGAAGTTCATGAAGTACCAGGCCATGTGCTTGCGCAGGTCGCGCAGGGCCTTGGTCTCGCCGTCGTGCTGGATGAGCAGTTCGGCGTGGCGGCGCAGGACTTTCGCGACCTCGCCGAGGTTCGGCGGCGTGGGCAGGGGTCGTCCGGCGAAGGCGGCTTCGAGTTCGCCGAACAGCCACGGCCGGCCGAGGCAGCCGCGGCCGACGACGACGCCGTCGCAGCCGGTTTCGTCGACCATGCGCAGGGCGTCGGCGGCGGAGAAGATGTCGCCGTTGCCGAGCACCGGGATGCTGGTGACGGCTTCCTTCAGCGCGGCGATCTTCGTCCAGTCGGCCTGACCGGAGTAGCGCTGCGCGGCGGTTCGGGAGTGCAGGCTGACGGCGGCGGCGCCCTCGGCCTCGGCGATGCGGCCGGCGTCGAGGTAGGTGTGGTGGTCGTCGTCGATGCCGATGCGGAACTTCACCGTGAACGGCGTGTCCCCGGCGGCCTTCACGGACTCGCGCACGATGGCTTCGAACAGCTTGCGCTTGAACGGCAGCGCGGCCCCGCCGCCCTTGCGCGTCACCTTCGCGACCGGGCAGCCGAAGTTGGAGTCGACGTGATCGGCGAGGCCTTCGCCGACGATGATCCGGACGGCTTCGGCCATGGTCTTCGGGTCGACGCCGTAGAGCTGCATGGACCTGGGCTTTTCGTCGGCTCCGAAGGTCATCATGTGCATGGTGCCGGGGTGCCGTTCGACGACGGCGCGGGCGGTGATCATCTCGCAGACGTAGATGCCGGCGCCGTACTCGGCGCACAGCTGCCGGAAGGCGACGTTGGTGATGCCGGCCATCGGTGCGAGCACGACCGGCGGATCGACCTGGTAGGGGCCGATCTTCAGGGCGGGCTTGCTCAGGGTGGCGGTCACGTCCTCCATTGTCCCTTGTGGTGTCGGTCACGGGGCAGCAGGGCTGTGTCGATCGACAGTCGATGTGGTCGGCCGGCCCCGACGATGATCCGCCGCTCCGCGATGGGTGGGAAGAGTGACCTCAGACGGACTTCACCAGCTGGCTGATCCGCTGAGGCGAGACACGGAGGATGCGCGCGGCATCCTGTTTGGACAGCCCGCTGCTCAACAGCCGACGCACGACTTGGCGAGTTCTTTCGGCTGCCTTTCGCTGTGCCTGATCGGCGTCGCGGGTCGCTTCTTTGGCACGCTTCACCTCATCGCCCAAGGGGCCTGGGAGGTCGAAGTCGATCTGTACGTCGAATTCTTCGAGGGGAATGTCCTCCATGATGGCCACCAGGTCTGCGGCCATGCGCTGAGCCTCAGCTGTGGACCGCCCTTGGGTGGCTCCGACCCCGGCGACCTCCACGACCCACCACTTGTCTTCGCGATGTGCTGTTGCGCTGTACGTTTTCATTGCAACCATCCCCGGGGAAGACAGGTCATCTGCAGCCGTGGCCAGTCAGCGCGGCGACAACATCCGTCCGCTTCATCGGCTTGAACACCATGAGTGTGACTCTAGGGGGGCTAGAGTGTCAAGATAAAGCCCGGCTAGAGGGATTGGCTCAATGGAGTGCCCTTCGCCGACGATGATCCGGACGGCTTCGGCCATGGTCTTCGGGTCGACCCCGTAGAGCTGCATCTTCAGGGCTTGTGGTTTCGATCACGTCGAGATTGGGCGGTGACGCGGCCTTGCGGGCTCTCCGGCGACCTGGTGTCCCGAGCAGCAAATATCGGCAGATTGACGGAGTAACTGTCGGCAGATCCACGACAGCGCGGTCGGCAGACCAGCGTGCGATCGTCGGCAGATCCGCGAGAGCGGGTGGCCGAGTTGTCTTGCGCAACCACCCGGACGGTGCGCGGCGAAACCCCGGCGATCGGAGCGAGCACGACGACGGCCTACTTGTTCCAGACCGTGACGTCCCCCGTGACGCCTCCGTCGATACGGTCGCTCACCCCGGTGACGTCGACCCGGAACACGCGGCCCTCCGCCGTCCGGCCGCACACGTGATTGCCCTTCTCGACGCCGCTGATGTACGTGGCACCGTGCTCGTCGACCGTCGATCCGCAGCCCGCGTTGTCCGGGGTTCCGCTGCTCGTCCAGACCGCCAGCTTGCCCGCGTCGTGGTAGCTCTCGAACACGCCGCCGGTGCCGCCGACGATGTACGTGTCGCCCGTGCGCTTCGGGGGGTTCAAGTCCAGGTTGAACCGGCCGAACTCGAGGTGGCCCTGGTAGTAGACCGTCGCCGCGGCGGCCGGCGCGGAGCCGGCCGTCGAAGGTGGCGAAGGGTGGGCGGCCGTGGCGGAGCTGCCCGCCGGCGGATCTTCGCCGCCGCCCTTGAACAGTCCGCCGAAGTCGGCGATGCCGCTCAGCAGCGCGCCGATCGCGCCCATCAGCGCGACAGCCCCCGCGATGCACCCGGCCTTCTTCGCCTCCGCCATCCCACTTCCCCTCATGGTGATCGATTCGTCACTCTAAACAGGCATAGGGTCCGGCGTATGACGAACGCGCCCCTGCGCTGGGGAATCATGGGTACCGGTGGGATCGCCGGCGCCTTCGCCCAGGACCTGCGGCTCACCGGGTCCGGCGTGGTCGCCGCGGTCGGGTCACGCACCGCTGACAGCGCCGGGCGGTTTGCCGACGGGCTCAGCATCCCCACCCGTCACAGCAGTTACGAAGCCCTCGCGAGCGATCCGGACGTCGACGTCGTCTACGTCGCCACCCCGCATCCCCTGCACCACGCCAACGCCCGGCTCGCCCTCGAAGCCGGGAAGCCCGTACTCGTCGAGAAGCCGTTCACGATGAACGCCGACGAAGCCCGCGACCTCGTCGACCTGGCGCGCACCAAGGACCTCTTCCTGATGGAGGCGATGTGGACGCGCTTCCTACCGCACATCCGGCACATCCGCGAGCTGTTGCCGAGCCTCGGGGACGTCGTCACCGTCGCCGCCGATCACGGGCAGTGGTTCGCCGAAGACCCCGCCTTCCGGCTGTTCGCGCCCGAACTGGGCGGGGGCGCCCTGCTCGACCTGGGGATCTACCCCATGTCGTTCGCGTCGATGGTCCTCGGGCCGCCGGAACGGGTGGCCGCGATGGCGACGCCCACCTTCACCGGCGTCGACGCCCAGACGTCGATGCTGTTCGGCTACGCGAGTGGTGCGCAAGCCCTCCTGACCTGCACTCTGAGCGCCGTTTCGCCGACCACCGCGACGATCGTCGGCACCGACGCGCGCATCGAGGTCGACGGCCCCTTCTACGCTCCCGCGTCCTTCACCTTCATCCCACGCGAAGGCGAGCGAAGCCGCTTCGAATACGTCGATGAGGGCCGTGGCCTGCGGCACCAGGCCGACGAAGTGGCGCTGCGGCTGGCCGCCGGGGAGACCGAAAGCCCCTTCATGCGGCTCGCCGAGACCGTGTCGATCATGACCACCATGGACGAGGTGTTGGCCGCGACCAGGACGTGACCCGGGATTGAGTAGTGCTACGGATCCGCAGGTGACGCGGGTGCGTGACCCTGTCCGATATGACCACCGAAGCAGATGTGCTCCTCCGGCTCGCCGGCGAGATCGACGACCTGGGGCGTCGTCTCGCCCTGGTGGGTTCCGAACTGCGGACCGTCGGGGACGAGCAGCCCGAGCAAGCCGACCAGCCCACGCAGGCCGCACAGCCGGAGCAGGCCCCGCAACCGCAACCTGCGCAGCCACAACCTGCGCCGCCACCCCCGCCGCAGCCGCAACCGGAGCCGCCGCCCCGGCCGACGCGGCCCGAGTCGGTCCCCTGGCCGCAGTACCAGTGGCAGCCGCCGCCGCAGCCGCAGTACGTCCCGCCGCCGCAGCCGCACTACCCGCCGCCGTCGTTCCACCCGCCGGTTCCGCGGCAGACGCTGGGCGAGAAGCTCGGCAAGGAAGGCGCCGGCAGCCGCGTGCTCGCCTGGGTCGGCGGGGCCGTGACGCTGCTCGGCGTCGTCCTGCTGCTCGTGCTCGCCGTGCAGCGCGGCTGGCTCGGGCCGCTGCCGCGGGTGCTCGTCGGCGCCGGGTTCGGGCTGGCGCTGACCGGCACCGGGGTGTGGCTGCACCGCAAGCCCGCCGGCCGCACCGGGGCCTTCGCGCTGGCCGCGACCGGTATCGCGACGCTCTACCTGGACGTCGTCGCCGCGACCTCGCTGTACGAGTTCCTGCCGGTGCTCGCCGGGCTCGCCGCCGGGCTGGCGGTCGCCGTCGGCGGGCTGCTCGTGGCCGTGCGCTGGGAGTCGCCGCTGCTGGCCTCCGCCGTCGTCATCGGCTGTGTCGTGTGCGCGCCGATGATCGTCGGTGGGTTCACCCCCGAACTGGTCACCTTCCTGCTGATGGTCCAGCTCGCGACGGCGCCGGTGCAGCTGCGCCGCGACTGGTCGTCGCTGACGCTCGCCGCCGGGGTCCCGCCGCTGTTCGCCTCCGTGATCAGCTCGGCGTGGCTCGGCGGTGGCGGCAGCTGGGCCAACACCGCCGCGGCCGGTGGCGCCGGCGGCACCGGGCTGGTGCTCGCGCTGATCGTGCTGCGCCGCCGCGAGAACGACCCCGCCGCGCTCTCGCTGCTGGCGACCGCCGTGCTGCCCACGCTCGTCGCGGCGGTGCTGCTGCCGAAGACCCAAGCGGTGCCGATCACGGCCGGGGCGGGTGTCCTGCTGCTCGCCGTCTGGGCGGCCCGCCGCTTCTGGCCCGGGTTCGCCGGGCAGGTGGCCGGCCTGGCCGCGCTGCTCGCACTCCTGCAGGCGACGGTCACCCAGTTCGACGGCCCGGCGCGCGCCGGCGTGCTGCTCGGTGAGGCCCTGCTGCTGGTCGTGGCCGCGGTGGGCGGCCGCAACCGGGGCGCGCTGGCCGCCGCGCTCGGGTTCGCGGCGATCGGCGGCCTGCTCGGCGTGGTCTTCGACGTCACGCCCGTGCTGCTGATCGTCCCCAGCACCCACCCGGTCGGCGAGCTGACCGGCGCGCTGGTGGTCGCCGCGCTCATCCTCGCCGTGTCGGTGGCCCTGCCGTGGGCCGCCGCGCGCCTGACGGTGTTCCGCGGGCCGGCCGAGGACCTGCCGATCTGGCTGCTCGCCGGGGTATCGGCGCTGTACGGGGCCGCCGGGGTCGTGTTGTGCGGAGCGCTGCTGGCGGTCCCCGGCCGGACGGGGTTCCTCCTCGGCCACGCGCTGATCACGGTGTCCTGGACGATCGCGGCGCTCGGGCTGCTCCTGCGCGGGATCGACGTCGTCGCGCTGCGGGTGACCGGACTGATCCTGGTCGGCGCCGCGGTGCTCAAGCTGGTCCTGTTCGACCTGTCGGCGCTCGACGGGCTGGCCAGGGTCGGTGCGTTCCTCGGCGCGGGCCTGGTGCTGCTGGGGGCCGGGACGCGGTACGCGCGGCGGGTCGCGTCGCGCTGAGACAACCGGGGCTGCGCCCCGGGCCGGGGGCTCCGCCACCCGGACCCCGAAAGCCGCTAGGCCGGGAAGAACTGTCGGTGCCCCGTGGTTACCTGGATCACAGACCGACGACCAGGGGGCACCGACATGGCACAACCGAATCTCGCGGACCGGGCCGGCGAGCCGATCGCCTGGCTGACCACAGTCACGCCGAAGGGGCGGCCCGCACCGCGGCCCGTGTGGTTCGTCCTCGACGGCGAAGACATCGTGGTGTTCAGCGAGCCCGGCACCGCGAAACTCCGGCACATCGAGGCGAACCCGGACGTGAGCTTCCACCTCAACAGCGACGAGCACGGCGGCTCGGTCCTCGTGGTGAACGGGAAAGCGCACGTCGAGGCGGGCAAGGCCTCCGAGGCGCCCGGGTACCTCGACAAGTACGGCTCCCACTACGCGGCGATCGGCCTGACCGCGGACGGGTTCGACGCCAGGTACTCCGTCCGCATCCGCGTGGTGCCCGAGCGCTCCTGGGGGTTCTGAAACTAGAAATCGACGGTCAGGCAGGCCAGCCGGGCGCCGGCCGTGCCCGCGTGGCCGGGATCGGTGTGCGTGGAGGTCTCGTGGACGACCACGGACTTCGCCCGCCGGGCGGCGAACGTCCAGTCCACTGTGGACCGGGCGAGGCCGGTGCCGGCCCGGTCGGTGGTGAAGTCGAGCCAGATCTCGTTGCGCGCGTTCGCGTACGCGGGGTCCACCGACGGCTTCACCGGGTCCGGCGCGTACTGGAAGTGCGGCCCGGCGGCGTCGCCGGTGGCGCCGCACGGCTGGGCGTGCGCGTGGGCGCCGTAGGCGCGTCCCGGCCGCAGGCCGGTGACGAAGAGCAGGGTGGTCGTGCCGGCGGGCGCGGCCGAAAGGCTGAACACGTGCGCCCGGGCGCCGGCCGGGACGAGGTCGGGGCGGTACGTCACGGCGGGTGCGCCCGGGGCATACGCGGTGAACGTGCCGTGCGCGGTCACGAACCGCGCCGGTGACGACGATGCGGCGGCGGTGCCGGGAGCGAGCACGGCGACGGCGGCCGCGGCGGCCAAGGCGGGAAGAAGACGCATTTCCCCTCTTTAACCAGTTGCTCGGGGCGCCGCCATGATCATCACCCGGACGAGTGACCGATTTGGTGGAAAAGTTACGAATCTCCCATCCGGTGAACGCTCGTGGACCCCGTTATGGTCGTCTGGTGCCCGAACACACCGGCGAAACCCGCAACGAACAACTCACGCGCAACGTCGGCGAGCTGCTGCAAGAGCTGCGTGTCGCGCAGGCCGGGGTGCAGATCCTCTTCGGCTTCCTGCTGTCGGTCGTGTTCACCGACCGGTTCCACGACGCCAGCGGGTTCGAGAAGTCGCTGCACCTGTCCGCGGTGACGCTCGCGGTGGCGGCCACGGCCCTGCTGACCGCGCCCGCGGCGTGGCACCGGCTGCTGTTCCGCACGGGCAGCCGGGAGCGGATCCTGACCGTCGGCAACCGGCTCGTGCTGGTCGGACTGGTCTGCCTGGCCCTGGCGATCACGTCCACGGTCGCGCTGATCGCCAAGGTCGTCTACGGCTGGATCGCCATGGGGATCTTGGGCGTGCTGTGCGTGCTGATCTTCGGGATCCTCTGGTTCGTCATGCCGATCCGGATGCACCCGGCCAACGGCGTTCAGCCGACGGGCCCGCCCAGGTAGAGCGTGTCCTCCTGGACGAAGCAGAGCGGGTTGCCGAACGGGTCGTCGGCGTAGAAGGAGCGTTCGCCCCAGAACTGCGTCTCGATGGCGTCGTCGGCCCAGCGCGGCCCGGCGGCGCGCACTCGCTCGAACGTCTCCTCGACGTCCTCGACCGCGAGGTAGACGATCCGCGGGTCCCGCTGCGGGCGCGGCTCGCGGTGTTCGAGCGGGGCCTCGACGCAGGCCAGCACCACGCCGCCGCAGGTGAAGTAGTGCCGGTTGACGGAGATCCGCTCGCCGGGGTCGCCGAAGACGGCCGAGTAGAACGCGACGGCGACCTCGATGTCGTCGACGGGCTGGATCAACCGGAACACCCGTGGGCCGCTCATGCGGGCACAGTACCGCTGTTCATTTCGTGTTCGGCAGCAGTTGCCGGGGTGGTCGGAAGCCGCACGTAGCTTCCGCCCGTGACTGACACTTCTCGCCGGACCTTCCTCCTCGGCGCACCGGCCGTCGCCGCCGCGGCGACCCTGCCGAACGTCCTCGGCGCGCCGGCCGCCCAAGCCGCCGGGCGGCACCGCCCGGACACCGAAGATCCGCGCTTCACGCTCGTGGTCATGCCCGACACGCAGTACCTGTTCGACGAGGACCGCGGCGACGCGGCCCCGCTGGACGCCTCGCTGCGATACGTCCTCGAAGAGGCGGACGACAACGTTGTCTTCCTCGCCCACCTCGGGGACCTCACCCAGAACGGCCGCGCGGACGAGTTCGCCCGCGTCAGCCGGTCGTTCCAGGCGCTCGACCGCCGCCGGTTCCCGTACAGCACCCTCGCGGGCAACCACGACATCGACGGCTCGAAGGACGACCAGCGCGGCCCGTCGCCGTACCTCGACGCGTTCGGCCCCCAGCGTCAGCGCACCTCGCCGACGTTCCGCGGCGCGACGAAGGACGGCTACAACAGCTACCACGTCTTCCGCGGCGGCGGCCGCGAGTGGCTGCTGCTCGCTCTCGACTGGCGCCCGTCGGCGGGCGGCCTGAACTGGGCCAAGCAGGTCCTCGCGCAGCACCCGGGGTTGCCGGCGATCCTCACCATCCACGAGCTGGTCTGGGCCGACGACAACGCCCAGGCGCAGTTCTCGACGTTCGGCGAGCACGTGTGGCAGGAACTCGTCGAGGGCAACGACCAGATCTTCCTCACGCTCAACGGCCACTACTGGCCGACCGGGCGGACCGTCCGGAAGAACGCCGCCGGGCACGACGTGCACGTCCACATCGCCAACTACCAGGACCGCTACTACGGCGGCAGCGCGATGATCCGGCTCTACCGGTTCGACCTGGCGCGCGGCGTGATCGACGTCCGGACGGTCTCGCCGTGGCTCGCCGCGCAGGACCACCTGAGCGAAATGCAGCAAGTCGAGGTCGAGCGCAGCGGATCGGCCGACTACTTCAGCCTGGAGATCGACTTCGCCGAGCGCTTCGGTGGCTTCGCACCGGTGCCGGTCCCGCCCGGACGGCCGGCGAGGCAGCTGCTGATCCCCGGAACTGTCGCGTACTGGCGTTTCGAAGGCGGCCAGGACGGCAAGGTGGTGCCGGACGACGTCGTCGTGCGCGATCAGACCGGCCGCGGCAACGACCTCACGCGCGTCACCGCGCCCGGGAGCGGGCCGGACGCCTTGAAGTACTCGAACGAGTTCTCGCCGCGGCAGCCGTCACGGGCGAGCCTGCGGTTCGACGGCAGCCGCGATCCCAGCCGGGGCGCGTACCTGCGCACGGTCGACGCGGCGCCGATCAACAAGCTCGAGTTCGAACGCGGTTACACGGTCGAGGCGTTCTTCCGGCTGCCGGCGAACTTCAAGGACGGCCACCACGGCTGGTGCGGCCTGTTCGCCCGGCAGGGCAGCGGCGCGGCCGCGGGCAAGACCGGCGACGACCCGCGGGAGTCGGCGGCCACACTGTCCCTTTCGGACGGTGGTGAGCTGCAGTGGGCGGTGTACCCGCTGAACCAGGACCGGACCTCGACGAACTGGGGGCACGAGCTGCCGGTGGAGAAGTGGTGGCACGTCGCCGTGGTCAACGACGGCCGGCGCACGACGATGTACGTCGACGGCTGCCCGGTGGTCCGGAACCCGGCCACGCCCGCGGTCGGGCTCGCCGATCCGGGTGGGCCGTGGCTGGTCGGTGCGTCGTCCTACGAGGGGAAGGTCGACCGGAGTTTTGCGGGGCTGCTGGGTGACGTGCGGGTGGTGGACCGGCCGCTGAACCCGCGTGAATTCATGCTGGGCTGAGCCTCTTGACAGCGGGTGGACAATAAAAAATCGGCGTGTTCTTCGAGAAAGCAGAAGAACCGCCGAACCTGATAAGAGTCTAACCGCTGTGAGGGGAACTTGTCAAACCAGGGGTACGACGAGGAATTGCGGGAAGAACGGGCCTACGTCGCCGCGCTGTACGAGCGGCTCGACCGCGAGCGCGCGGCGGCGCAGGCCCGCTACCACGGTGCACTCGGGCAAACCGGGGTGACGCCGGGAGAACGGGAGACCGACGTCCGCTGCCGGTCGCGGGAGGCGGCCCGGCTGGACGTCGCCGACAACGGTCTGTGCTTCGGCCGGTTGGACGCCCTTTCGGGCGAAACCAGCTATATCGGCCGGGTCGGCCTGTTCGACGCGGAAAACGACTACGAACCGTTCCTGCTGGATTGGCGGGCACCGGCGGCGCGGCCGTTCTACGTCGCCACGGCGGCGCGGCCGGAAAACATGCGTCGCCGTCGTCAGTTCCGCACGATGGGCCGCCGGGTCCTCGATTTCACCGATGAGGTTCTGGGGCGCCCAGGCTCGGACGACTTCGGGGGGCCTGGGGGGTCGTCCCCCCTGCAATGTCTCAGCGAACGCGGGGACGCGGCCTTGCTCGCCGCCGTCAACGCACCCCGCGGCGAGGGCATGCGGGACATCGTCGCGACCATCCAGGCCGAGCAGGACGAGATCATCCGCCTCGGGCACACCGGGGTGCTGGTGGTCGAAGGCGGCCCCGGCACCGGCAAGACGGCCGTCGCCCTGCACCGGGTGGCGTACCTGCTCTACACCCGGCGCGAGCGGATGTCCCGCAGCGGCGTGCTCGTGGTCGGGCCGAGCCCGCTGTTCCTCGACCACATCGGCCGCGTGCTGCCGTCGCTCGGCGAGTCGGACGTCGTCTTCCGGACCACCGGCGACCTGGTGCCCGGGCTGCGCGTCACGGCCGAGGACCGGCCGGAGGTGGCACGGCTCAAGGGTTCGCGGCGGATCATCGACGTGCTGGCCGCCGCGATCGCCGACCGCCAGCGGGTGCCCGGGGAACCGGTGCCGATCGACCTGGGCGACGTCACGGTGGCGCTCGACGCCGAGCTCGTGGCCGAGGCCCGGCTCGCAGCACGCGAGACCGGGCTGCCGCACAACGAAGCCCGCCCGGTCTTCCGCGAGCACGCCGCGGCGCTCGTCGCCGAGCGGGCCGTGGCGAAGACCGGCGAAGGCTGGCTGACGCGGGAGGATCGCGGGCTGTGGGCGGATCTGCGCGCCGGCGTCCTCGACGAGCTCGCCGAGGACGAAACTTTCGGTGCCGCGCTCGACGCGCTGTGGCCGTACCTGACACCGGAGACGCTGCTGGCGCCGCTGTACGGGTCTCCGCGTCGCCTCGAGGCCGCCGGGGCCGATCCGGCGCTGTTCCGCGCGGACGGCACGGCCTGGACCGTGTCGGACGTGCCGCTGCTCGATGAGCTGGTCGACCTGCTCGGCCGGGACGACACCGAGGAACGTGCGGCCGCGCGCCGGCGGGCGGAAGCGGAGGCCGAGTACGCCTCCGGCGTCATGGAGCTGATGAAGCTGGACGCCGAAGAGCTGGACGAGGACGTGGCGCTGGTGGCCGAGAACCTCCTCGACGCCGAAGACCTGGCCGGCCGGTTCACCGAGCGCGACCCCCGCGACCTGGCCGAGCGGGCGGCCGCGGACCGCGACTGGACGTACGGGCACGTCGTCGTCGACGAGGCCCAGGAACTGTCCGAAATGGACTGGCGAGTGCTGATGCGGCGGTGCCCCAGCAGGTCGTTCACGATCGTCGGCGACCTCGCTCAACGCCGCTCGGCGGCCGGGGTGACGGCGTGGGGCGCGGTGCTCGACCCGTATGTCGGCGACCGCTGGCTGTACCGGGAGCTGACCGTGAACTACCGGACGCCGGCGGAGATCATGACCGTCGCGAACGCACTGCTGGCGCGGTTCGCGCCGGCCGTGCGGCCGCCGGAATCGGTGCGTGCGTGCGGGGTCCGGCCGTGGTCCAGACGAGTGACCGGCGACGAGCTGCCCGGTGCCGTCGAAGACTTCGTCCGCGAGGAGGCCGGCCGCGAAGGCACCAGCGTCGTGCTCGGTCCGCCGGGGGTGCCGGGAACGATCCCGGCCGCGGCGGCCAAAGGACTGGAGTTCGACGCCGTGCTCGTCGTCGAACCGGAGCGGATCCTGGCCGCGGGCCCGCGCGGCGCGGCCGAGCTCTACGTCGCGCTCACGCGCGCCACGCAGCGCCTCGGGGTGCTGCACCGGGATCCGCTCCCGGCGGCGCTGACCGGCCTCGCCGAGGCCGGGGTGCCCGTGAGGTCCGGGCACCGGCGACTCCTGTAGCGAACGGAGGGGGTGGCGGGCGGCGGCGCCCGTCATCCCCGCACCGCTACGCCGTGAGCCGGCCCCAGGAGTAGTTCTGCTTGGCCAGCTTCAGGTACACGAACAACTCGGTCCCGGACACACCCGGGATCTTCCGGATCTCTTCGCCGAGCACGTCGAGCATGTGGTCGTCGTCCCGGCAGACCAGTTCGGCCAGCAGGTCGTAGCGCCCGGCGCACAGCACGACGTAGTGCACGTTCGTCAGTTCGGACAGCTTGTCCGCGACCTCGCGGGGATCGACGCCGTCGACGTTGATGCCGACCATGGCCTGGCGCGTCAGGTCCACGTTGGCGGGGTCGGTCACCGCGACGATCTGCATCAGGTCGTCACGCAGCAGCCGCTGCACGCGCTGGCGGACCGCTCCCTCCGAAAGCCCGACCGCCTTGGCGAGCGCGGTGAACGAGGCCCGGCCATCTTTCTGCAGCAGGTCGATCAGTGATCTGTCCGTATTGTCCAGCGCGCGCGCACGTGTTTCGTCACCCATGCCGTCCCTCCCTGTGTTTCGGCATGTGATTTGTCAAGTGCGCAGCGTATCGACCCCAGCCGAGAAAGCGAGCCCTCCGCGCCACCTTCGCGCGATTCGACGTGCACGCTGCGCTCAGCCGAGGAATCGGTGGCCAGAGGCGAACCTGACGAGGCTTTCCGAGGCGGTTTTGTGCGCCCGCGCACAGCCGGACGCGCACACCGGGTCACGCCGGGTACCGTCTGGCGGCTCTGTTGTGCCCGGCAACCCCAGGAGGACCAACGCATGTCGGAGGCTGTGGCGTTCGGTGCCGCCCCCGCCGTTCCCGCGAAGGGACTGCGCAGCGGCGCGCTGGGCATGGTGTCGTCGATGGTCATCGGGATGTCGTCGACCGCGCCGGCGTACTCCATCGCGGCCACGCTCGGGCTGATCGTGCTGGCCGGCACCGGGTTCAAGGCGGCCGCGTTCGTGCTGCTCTCGTTCGTTCCCGTGCTGTTCGTCGCCTTCGCCTTCCGCGAGCTGAACACCGCGGAACCCGACTGCGGCACCAACTTCACCTGGGCGGCGCGCGCGTTCGGCTCGCACGCCGGGTGGTTCACCGGCTGGGTCGTCACGGTCGCGCAGCTGCTGGTGATGAGCAGCCAGTCCGCGCTCACCGGCCGGTACACGCTGCTGCTGTTCGGTGCCTCCGACGCGGCGGGCAACCGGTGGGTGACGACGGCGATCGGCGCGGGCTGGCTGCTGGCGCTGTGCTGGCTCTGCCACCGCGGGATCGAGGTGTCCGCGCGGGTGCAGTGGATCCTGCTCGGGGTGGAGCTCGCCGTCCTGGTGCTCTTCTCGGTCGTCGCGCTGGTCCGCGTCTTCGAAGGCACGGCCGGGCCGCAGGCGTCGCTGCCGCGGCTGGACTGGCTGTGGCCGGGCGGGGTCTCGGCCGGCACCGCGGTTTCGGCGGTGCTGCTGGCCGTGTTCATCTACTGGGGCTGGGAAAGCTCGCTGTCGGTCAACGAGGAGTCGGCCGATCCGCGGCACGCACCGGGGCGCGCGGCCGTGCTGTCGACGGTGTTGCTGGTGCTGAACTACCTGCTCGTGACGGTCGCCGCGCTGGCCTTCGCCGGGGTGGGCGAGGACGGAATCGGGTTGGCGAACGAGGCCGGCTCCGAGGACGTCCTGGCCGGGCTGGGCGGCGCGGTGTTCGGCGACGGAACGACGGGCAAGGTCCTGGGCGTGCTGCTGATCGTCTCCGTGCTGACCAGCGGTGCGGCCACCAGCCAGGCGACGATCATGCCGGCGGCGCGCACGACGTTGTCGATGGCCAGTCACGGCGCCCTGCCGCGGGTCTTCGGGCGGGTGCACCCGCGGTTCCGGACGCCCACCGTGGCGACCTGGGCGTTCGGGCTGGTCTCGCTGGCCGGGTACGTGCTGCTGGCCCTGATCAGCGACAACGTGCTGGCCGACTCGGTCGACGCGGTCGGGCTGACCATCGCCATCGAGTACACGATGACGGCGCTGGCCTGCGTCTGGGTGTTCCGCCGGACGCTCTTCGCGAGCGTGCGCAACTTCGTGCTGCGCGGGCTGCTGCCGTTCACCGGCGGGGTGTTCTTCCTGGCCGTGCTGGTGTTCGCGCTGATCGAGTACGCGCGGCCGGACGCGGGCGAGACGACGGTGTTCGGCATCGGCGGCGTCGCGGTGATCGGCGTGGTGTCGATCGTGCTCGGGGTGCCGCTGATGTTCGCGGTCCACCGGGCCTGCCGGGAGTTCTTCGCCGGCCGCCGCCTGCCGCGCGGGTTCGTGCCGCGCGGCGGCGACAGCATCATTAGCCCAGATCGCGTCGGCTGAGGTCTTCTTCGGTCTCGCGGCGCACCAGCAGCGTCGCGACGCCGCCCCGCACGCCGACCAGCGGCGGACGGCCGACCTGGTTGTAGTTCGAAGCCAGCGAGTGGTGGTACGCGCCGGTGCACGGCACGGCCAGGAGGTCGCCCGCGTGCAGGTCGGCGGGCAGGCTGATGCCGTCGGCGAGGACGTCGCCCGCTTCGCAGTGCCGGCCGACCACGGTCATCGGGACCCGCTTCGCCTTCGACCGCCGTCCGACCAGGCGTGTCGTGTACCGCGCGCCGTAGAGGGACGGCCGCGCGTTGTCGCTCATGCCGCCGTCGACCGCGACGAACGTGCGGCTGCCGCGCTTGACCGCGCACACCCGGTAGACCGTGATCCCGGCCGGCCCGACGAGCGCCCGGCCGGGCTCGATCGTCAGGCGGGGCAGGGGAAAGCCGTGCGCCGCGCATTCGTAGGCGAGGGCCACCCGCAGGCGCCGCGAGTAGCCGCCGAGGTCGAACGCGGGCTCACCGCCGACGTACGGCACCGCGTGCCCGCCGCCGAGATCGAGTTCCCGCAGCGTGACGCCGTGGGTGTCGCGGACCCGGACGAGCACTTCGGCCATCCGCCGCGCGGCCGCCTCGTACCGGTCGATTCCGGTCACCTGCGAGCCGATGTGGCAGTGCAGGCCTTGGAGCCGCAACCCGGGTTGTGTTCGCACGGCTGCGACGGCGGCGTCGACGTTGTCGGGAACGCCGTCGAGGAGCGAGAAGCCGAACTTCTGGCCTTCGGCGCCGGTGCTGATGGCGGCGTGCGCCCCGGCGGCGACCCCCGGCGTCACCCGGATCATCACCTGCTGAGCACCGTGGGCGAGCGCGCCGAGCTGCTCGATCTCGTCGAGCGAGTCGACCACGATCCGCCGGACGCCGTAGCCGAGCGCGGCCTTGAGGTCCTCGGGCGTCTTCGCGTTGCCGTGCAGCAGCATGCGTTCCGCGGGGAAGCCGACCGAGCGCGCGACGGCGATCTCGCCCGCGGAGCAGGCGTCGAGCGACAACCCCTCTTCGGCGACCCAACGCAGTACGGCCCGCGTACAGAGCGCCTTGCTTGCGTACGCGACTTCGACGTCCGGCAGCGCTTCGCGGTACTCGCGCGCGGTGTCGCGGACCTGCTGTTCGTCGATGAGGTAGGACGGCGTCCCGAAGCGGGCGGCGAGGTGGCTGACGGGCGCGCCGGCGAAGAGCAGTTCGCCGTCTTCGCCGAGTCGGGTGCTTCGCGGCCAGACTCCTGGCTCGAGGTGATCGGCGGCTTCGCAGCCGAGGCTGGGAAGAAGCTCGCTGAGCGTCACGGGTGCCTCCGGGCATCACGGCGGATCGGACCCCGTCAGGACACTCCCGCGGACGGGCCCGGAGATCACCCGTGAACGCCGTCCTGACGGCGTTGGTTTGTCCGCTTACTCCTTGTTAACGCGTGAGTAACTTCGGCCACAGCGGCCTGACCTGCTCGGGCTTCAGCGGGCTTTGCCAGGAGCGGTCCCGCACACGCAGCCGCGGTCGGTTGCCTGGCCGGCCGCGGTCGCGGTGCAGTAGCGGCGGGCGATCGCGTCGTGTGTGCCGAGCGGGTGGGGGCAGTTCGGGCACTGCGTGCCGGAGCGGGGCACCTCCGGCGCGTCGGGCATCGGCGCCGTCACAGTGTCACCTTCGCGGTCCGCAGGGGTGCGCTCACCGCGTGGAGGTGCTGCAGCACGTACCCGTACGAGCGGGCCCAGCCGCACTCGGCGTAGGAGATGTCGTGCCGGACGCAGAAGTCGCGGACGATCACCTGGGCGTGCTTCAGGTTCGGCCGTGCCATGCTCGGGAACAAGTGGTGCTCGATCTGGTAGTTCAGCCCGCCGAGGGCGAAGTCGGTCAGCCGTCCGCCGCGGATGTTGCGCGAGGTCAGTACCTGCTTGCGCAGGAAGTCCAGCTTGTGGCCGGCCGACAGCATTTCCATGCCCTTGTGGTTGGGCGCGAACGAACAGCCCATGTACAGCCCCCACAGGAACTGGTGCACCAGGACGAAGATGATCCCGGTCAGCGGCGACAGCACGACGAACACCGCGGCGAGGTAGGCCACCAGGTGTCCGATCAGCAGCGCCGACTCCAGCCGGTGCTTGCGGATATCCCCGCGCCACACCGCCTTCACGCTCGAGACGTGCAGGTTGAGGCCTTCGAGCAGGAGCAGCGGGAAGAACAGGAACGCCTGGTACTTCGCCACCCAGCGCAGGAAACCGCGCTTCCGCGAGCTCTGCGCCTTGCTGAACGCGAGCGCGGCGATGTCGACGTCCGGGTCCTCGTCTTCGTTGTTGGGATTGGCGTGGTGCCGCGCGTGCGTGCCGATCCACCAGCCGTAGCTCAACCCGGTGAGTCCACCGTGGACCAAGCCGGTGGCGTCGTTCGCCTTGCGGCTGCGGAAGATCTGCTTGTGCCCGGCGTCGTGGCCGATGAACGCCAGCTGCGCGAACACCATCGCGAAGAAGGCGGCGAGGAACAGCTGCCACCACGAGTCGCCGAGGTAGGCGAAGGCGACCCAGCCGCCGCCGAACGCGGCGAGGTTGAGGCCGATCCGCGCCGCGTAGTAGGCGCGCCGACGCCGGAGGAGGCCCGCGTCCTTGATCAGCCGGGACAACTCGGCGAAATCGCTGCCGGGCATCGCAGGAGTATCCGAAATTTGCGTGGAAGTCATCAACGCACCGCTCTGGCTAAGTCGTAAAGGCTTGTCCAGCAACGGTTTCCAGCCCTGACGGGGTCTGGGTCCGGTTCGGGAAAGGGCACTGGGGCCTGGTCGCGGTGGTACCGCGTCCTGTTCACAGCCTCCCACCCGGCGCTCCCGTTGGCAATTCCCCGCTGATCACCGAAGAGGTGTACAGTCGGCCACATCGGGATGACGGTGATCTACCCCACACCCGAGGCCTTCCGGCTGGTTCGCCCGGCCGGGGAACAGGAGTTGAACCCCGGGTTCGTAACCCGTTCGTCTTGCAGCCGTGCCGGCCATTCGACCGGCGAGCAGCCGCCCGCAGTCGCGCAGAGTGACGCCCGGGGCGCCCGATCAGGTTGCTACAACGCGGTTCGTGTCCGGGAAACTCCTGTCATCGGTGGCTCGTCGACGAGCCGGGGTTCGGCCTCGCCGAGCCCCGACCCGCCGGCGAGCCGCCATTTACGAGAGCCCCCACGACGAAAGCAGCCCGGAAAGCTGCGCCCGCTCGGCCCCGGTCAGCAGCCGGCTCGGCGGGCGGACGTCCGGGCGGCACAGGCCGAGCTGGCCGAGCGCATCTTTGACCACACTGACGTTGTTGGCGTTCCCGTTGGCGGCGCGGAGTTCCTCGAACGGCCGGATCCGCTCCCAGACGGCCATCGCCGCCGGGTAGTCCACTGTGGATAGTGCGTGGAACATCTCCAGGGAGATCGCCGGGTCGACGTTCACCAGCCCGGACGTGAAGCCGGTGGCGCCGACGGCGAAGTAGCCGGGTGCCGAGAGCTCCGCCAGCCCCGCGATCCACACGAACCGGCCGAAGCCCGCGTCCCGGGCGACCGAGCCGAAGCGAACCGGGTCCGGCACCGCGTACTTCACGCCGATGACGTTCGGCGCCACCTCGCCGAGCGCGCGCAGCTGCGCGCCGGCGATCGCCGGGTTGCGGACGTAGAGCACGACGCCCAGTTCCGGCACCGCCGCGGCGATCGCCGCGTGGTAGTCGACCCAGCCGTCGCCGGAGATGTACGGGTGCACCGGCTGGTGGATCATGATCATGTCGGCGCCGGCGTCCCGTGCGTGCACCGCGGCCCGCGTCGCCGACGCGACGTCGTGGCCGATCCCGGCGAGCACGCTCGCCCGGCCCGCCGCGGCCTCGACGGTGACCTCCAGGCACTGCCGCGCTTCGTCCGCGTCGAGCGCGTAGAACTCGCCGGTGTTGCCGTTCGGCGTCACGACCTCGATGCCGCCGGTGATCAGCCGGTCCACCAGCTTCGCGTACGTCTGGCCGTCGACGGCGCCCTCGGCGTCGAACGGCGTGACCGGGATGGCCACCACCCCGGACAGCCGCCGCCTCTGCTCCTCGAACGTCATCGGGCCCCCTTCGGATCGCCGGTCTCGGTGGTGCGTTCGCCGGGCAGCCCGAAGGCGACCCGGTCGATGAAATCGGTGATGTGCTTGCGCAGCAGGTGTTCGGTCTGCCGGGCGTTGCCGCTCTCGGCGGCGTTCAGGATCGCCCGGTGTTCGGCCGCTTCGCCCTGCCAGGTGGGGCTGATGCCCCAGCCGGTGACGGTGATCAGCGCGGCCTGGTCTCGCAGCCCGTCCAGGACTTCGACCAGCAGCGGGTTGCCGCACCCGGCGTAGAGCGCGCGGTGGAACAGCCGGTTGGTCAGGCTGGCCTTCGCCCGGTCGCCGGCCGCCGTGCCGGTCTCGACGCCGGCCAGCACCTGCCGCGCGTCGCCGAAATCCGCACCCCGCTCGACGGCCCGCCGGACCGCTTCGGGCTCCAGCAGCGCGCGCAGGTCGTACACCGCGTACGCGCTCTCGGCGTCCATGACCCGGACCGCCGCCCCCTTGTACGTGCTCATCGTGACCAAACCGGAACCGGCCAGGATCCGGAGCGCCTCGCGCACCGGCGTCTTCGACACCCCGAGCAGGGCGCCGACCTCGGCTTCGACGAGCGTTTCCCCCGGCCCGAACTCCCCGCTCAAGATCGCTTCTTTGATCGCGTCGCGGACGAAATCGGTCCGCGAGACGGGCGGCGGCGGCCTCCGGGCCGAAGAAGTGCTCGCCACTGGCATGTCCGATCTGATATACGATGCGACATACAACATTATCACGGACCTAGGGAGCAGCCATGCACCGTTGCACCGGCTTCCGATTCCGACGAGTGTTGCTGGCGGTGAGCCTCGCCGCCGGTCTGGTGGCCTGTGGCGCACCCGGCGGCGACGGCGGCCAGGCGGCAAATCCCCAAGCCGTGCCCGACAAGCCGGGCAAGCCGGTCGAGCTGAACATCCTCGACGTCGCGGGCAACCTGCAGCTGACCAAGCAGATGATCGAGAACTTCAAGACCGCGCACCCGGAAGTCCTCGCGAAGGTCACCTATTCGACGGCGCCCGCGCCGAGCATGGCGGGCAAGCTGAAAGCCGAGCAGGACGGCGGCGTCGCCCAGACCCACCTGGTGCTGAGCGGTACGGACGGCCTCTCCGCCGGCATCGCCAACGGCACCCTCGCCAAGATCCTCCCGGACTTCTCCGGCCGGTTCCCGAACCTGGTGCAGAACTACCAGGAACCCGCGGCGAAGATGCAGGAGCTGGCCAACGGTTACGGCATCGAGCTCGTCTACTCTCCGGCCGGCCCGCTGCTGGAGTTCAACCCCGCTGCCGTGCCCGCCGCGCCCGCTTCCCCGCAAGAGCTGCTCGACTGGGCGAAGGCGCATCCGGAACGGTTCCAGTACGCGCAGCCGTCGAACTCCGGCCCCGGCCGGACGTTCCTGATGGGTCTGCCGTACCTGCTCGGCGACAAGGACCCGAAGGACCCGGACAAGGGCTGGGACAAGACCTGGGCGTTCCTGCAGGAACTGGGCAAGTACGTGAAGTACTACCCGTCCGGCACGACCGAGACGATGAAGAACCTGGCGTCCGGCTCGGTGGACATGGTCACGTCGATGACCGGCTGGGATCTCAACCCGCGCAAGCTCGGTACGGTGCCCAACACCGTGAAGACGGCGATGATGCAGCCGATGCACTGGGTCACCGACGCCCAGTACGCCCTCATCCCCAAGGGGCTTTCGCCCGACCAGGAGTCGGCGATCCTGCAGCTGATCGCGTGGATGCTCAAGCCGGACCAGCAGGCGATCGCCTACGACGACGGGTACTTCTACCCCGGTCCCGCGGTCAAGGACGTCACGCTGCAGATGGCGCCGCAGAAGAGCCAGGACACCATCAAGCAGTTCGGGCGTCCGGAGTACGACCAGTGGATCGCCCAGTACCCCAAGGAGACGTCCCTGCCCGCTGAGCAGCAGGTCAAGGCGTTCGACAAGTGGAACCAGCTGGTCGGCGGCTCGAAGGTCGGCAAGAAGTGACGTTCGGGCAGCTGCGGCTGGACGGCGTCTCGCGCAGCTTCGGCACCGCGAACGCCCTGCGCGGCCTCGACCTCGCCATCACCCACGGCGAGTTCGTGGCCCTGCTCGGGCCGTCCGGCTGCGGCAAGTCGACGGCGCTGAACTGCCTGGCCGGCCTGCTGCCCCTGACCGCGGGCAGCATCTGGCTCGACGACACCCGCATCGACGGGCAGCCGCCGGAACAGCGCGGGTTCGGGATGGTGTTCCAGAACTACGCCCTGTTCCCGCACATGTCCGTCCGCGCGAACGTCGGCTTCGGCCTCAAGATGCGCAAGGTCGGCCGCGCCGAGGCCCGGCGAAGGGTCGACGAAGCGCTCCGCCTGGTGCAGCTGACCGAGCACGCGGCGAAGTTCCCCGCGCAGCTTTCCGGCGGGCAACAGCAACGCGTCGCCATCGCCCGCGCCGTCGTGCTGGAGCCCCCGGTCGTCCTGATGGACGAGCCGCTGTCCAATTTGGACGCCAAGCTCCGGCTCGAGATGCGGATGGAGATCCGCCGCCTCCACCAGACGCTCGGCCTGACCACGGTGTACGTCACCCACGACCAGGAGGAGGCCCTGTCGCTGGCCGACCGCCTGGTGGTGTTGCGGGAGGGCGCGGTCCAGCAGATCGGCACGCCCGAGGAGGTGTACGCGCAGCCGGTGAACAGCTACGTCGCGTCCTTCATGGGCTACCGCAACCTCCTGGACCTGACGGTGACCGGAACCGCCGGCACCTCGATCACCGTGGAGGGCGTGGGAGTCCGCCTCACCGGCCGCGGCTCGCTCGCCGAGGGCCCGGCGAAGGTGGCGATCCGCCCGGAGGACTTCGTGGTCGGCGACGGAACGGAGAACGCCCTCGACGTCACGGTCGAGATCGTCGAGTACCACGGCCGCGAGCTGTCGGTCTCCGCCCGGCTGGGGACCGGGGTGCCGGTCTACTTCCGGACGGACAAGCGCCTCGCCCCCGGTGACACGGCGAAGATCAGCGTCCCGGCCGAGCGGGTCTTGGTGTTCGCGCCATGACCGCCGTGGCCACCGCGCGACCGGCGCTGCGGCACCGCCTTGCCGAACGCGGCATCGATCGCACCCTGCTGCTCCTGGTGCCCGGCCTGCTGGTGACGGCCTGCCTGTTCCTGTACCCCTTCCTCTACGGTCTCCAGCTGTCGTTCGCACCGCGCAAGGGCGGGGTCTTCGCGAACTACGCGCGGTTCTTCGGCGACCCCTACCTGCGCGACACCATCTGGACGACGCTCGGCATCGCGCTGCCCGCGACGTTCATCAACGTGCTCGCCAGCATCCCGATCGCCTACGTGATGCGCGGCCGCGTCCGCGGCAAGCGCCTCCTGACCACGATCCTGGTCGTGCCGATCACGCTCGGCACGGTGCTCACCGCGCAGGGCCTGATCATGTACGGCGGGCCGGCGGGCTGGCTGAACAAGGTGCTCACCGTCCTCGGCGTGACCGATGAGCCGCTGCCGCTGATCCACAACTACACCGGCGTGCTGCTCTCCCTGGTGATCACCGGCTTCCCGTTCTCCTTCCTGCTGACGTTGTCCTATCTCTCGGGCATCGACCCCTCTCTGGAGAAGGCGGCCGCGACGCTCGGCGCCAACGGCGTCCAGCGCTTCCGGCGGATCACGCTGCCTCTGCTGGCCCCTGGCCTGGCGATCACCTTCTGCCTCTCGTTCGTGATGGCGTTCTCGGTCTTCCCGAGCGCGCAACTCGTCGGCGACCCCGCGAACGAAACCCGCGTCATCTCGATCGCCGCCTACCACGCCGCGTTCGAGGAGTACGACTACTCGATGGGCTCGGCCGTCGCGATGCTCATGGCGGTGGTCATGCTGATCGTGATCGGCCTGGTCATGGCGTGGCGCGGCACGCTGTACCGCGGAGCGACCGGAGGCAAGGGATGACCGGCTGGGTCACGCGTCCCGGACGTTGGGTCGTCTGGGCGATCGTCGCGTTCTTCTTCGTCAACCTCGCGGGTGTGGTGCTCTCGGTGGTCGTCGACTCGTTCGGCACGCAGTGGTTCGGCACCTGGCTCCCGGACGGCTTCACCACCCACTGGTACGCCGACGCCTGGCGCGAGTTCGGCCTGTCGGACGTCCTCCTCACGACGGCGATCGTCGCGCTCGTGGTGATCGCCGTGTCGGTGGCGGTCGGCGTCCCGGCCGCCTACGCGCTGGCCCGCCGCTCGTTCCCCGGCAAGCGCCTGGTGATGCTGCTGTTCGTGCTGCCGATCCTGATCCCTCCGATCACCTACGGCATCCCGCTGGCCACCGTGCTGTACAAGTTCCACCTGGCCGGCACGATCACCGGCGTCATCCTGGCCAACCTCGTGCCGTCGGTGCCGTTCGTCGTGCTGACGATGACGCCGTTCATCGAGCAGATCGACCCGAAGATCGAGGCCGCGGCCCGCATGTCCGGCGCGCGGACCGTCTCGGTGTTCACCCGCATCCTCGGCCCGCTGCTGCTGCCGGGCATCCTGGCCGCGTCGATCCTGGTGCTGGTGCGCACGGTCGGCATGTTCGAGCTGACGTTCCTCACCGCCGGCCCGGACTCGACGACCCTCGTGGTGGCGCTCTACAACTCCGTGTTCGCCGCGGGGATCCGCGCCAACCAGTCCGTCGACGCCATGGCGACCATCTACACCGCGTCCATGCTCGTGCTCCTTCTTGTCGCGCTGCGGTTCGTGAACCCGACCCAGCTGGTGACCCGGATCCGGGAGGAGACCTAGTCCGTTCGCTCATGCGTTCGACTTTACCGCGAAAAGTCGAACGCATGATCGACACGATCGGGCGAACCTGAGCCTTGCGCCTCCCCCGAGGGGAGGTGCCACGCTGACGGCATGCGCTATTCGATCGGCGACCTGGCCCGCCGGACCGGGCTGACGATCAAGGCCGTGCGCTACTACTCCGACCACGGCCTCGTGCCGCCGTCCGGCCGCAACACCGCAGGTCACCGCCAATACGACGAGGCCGCGCTCCGCCGCCTCGTCCTCGTCCGCACGCTCCGCGAACTGGGGCTCGGCCTCGCCGCGATCCGCCGGATCGTCGACGGCGAAGCGACCGTCGCCGACGTCGCGGCGAGGCACGCCGCGGCCCTGGAAACGGAGATCCGCGTGCTGCGCCTGCGGCAGGCGGTGTGGACGGCCATCGCCGCCCGCGGCTCGACCACCGAGGAGACGAAACTCGTGCACCAGCTGGCCCGACTGTCCGAAGTGGAGCGCCGGCGCCTGATCGGCGACTTCCTCGCCGACGCGCTGGGCGACCGTCCCGAGCTCGCCGGGATCGCCCGCACGCTGACCCCGGAACTCCCTGAGGACCCGAGCCCCGGCCAGCTCGACGCCTGGATCGAGCTGGCCGAGCTGACTCAGGACGCCGGCTTCCGCGCTCTCGTGCGCCGGCTCGCGGACCGGCATGGCGGCGGCCTGCGCCGTGACCTGGCCGCCGAGGTGCGCGCCGCCGTCACGCCGGCACTGGCGGCCGGAGTCGACCCGGGTTCCCCGCAGGCGGCGGCGATCGTCGACGCACTCGGCCGCGACCCCGCCGAGCTGCGGAACTGGCTCGGCGCCGTCCACGATCCCCGCCGCGAGCGGTACCTGGAGCTGCTCGCGGTGATCAACGGCTGGGCGGCCCCGGAGAGCTTGGCGCCGGCGCTCGACTGGCTGGCCGCGGCTACGGCTTCCTGACTTTCGCCGGAGAGTGTCGTGCGGCAGGCGGCGGCTACGGTCGCCTGACCTGCACCGGGCAGCCCGGAGAGGCTCCGGCTGACCGCCGCTACGGCCGTCTGACCTCAGCCCCGATCCGCGCCAGCACCTCCGCCGCAGGCGCCGCGTCCAGACGGCGTCCGTCGCGCAACCGCACGGAAAGCTGCCCCGCGGCGACCTCCTGCGGCCCGACCACCGCCTGGAACGGCACCAGCCGCCCGTCCCGGATCCGCGCGCCGAGGCTGCCTTCCGACGCGATCTCCGCCCGCACCTCACCGCACCGGTCCAGGACCTCCCGTGCGTACGGCACTTCGGCGGCGGACACCGGCAGCAGCCGCAGCTGCACCGGCGCCAGCCAGGCCGGGAACGCGCCGCCGTGGACCTCGATCAGCTGGGCCACCGCGCGTTCGACGCTGCCGATGATGCTCCGGTGCACCAGCACCGGCCGGTGCTTCGCGCCGTCCGCGCCGACGTACTCGAGGCCGAACCGCGCGGGCTGGTGGAAGTCGACCTGGACGGTGGACAGGGTCGATTCGCGGCCCGCTCCGTCGGCGATCTGGACGTCGATCTTCGGTCCGTAGAACGCCGCTTCGCCCTCGACCGCGTCGTACGGGAGGTCGCCGAGGGCCGCACGCAGGAGCTCCACCGCGGCCGCCCAGTCGCCGGGCACGTACTTCCCGCCCGGACCGGGCAGGGAAAGCCGGTAGCGCGCCGGGCTGATGCCGAGTGCGTCGTACGCCCGCCGGATCAGGGCCAGCGCGGCGCTCGCCTCGGCTTCGACCTGGTCGGGGGTGCAGAAGATGTGCGCGTCGTTGAGCTGGATCGCGCGCACCCGGCTCAGCCCGCCGAGCACACCGGACAGCTCGGCGCGGTACATCCCGCCGATCTCGGCCATCCGCAGCGGCAGCTCGCGGTGGCTGCGGCCGCGCGAACGGTAGATCAGCGCGTGGTGCGGGCACAGGCTCGGCCGCAGCACGAGCTGCTCGCCGCCGACGTCCATCGGCGGGTACATGTCGTCGCGGTAGTGCGACCAGTGCCCGGAGATCTCGTACAGCTCGCGTTTGCCGAGCGCCGGCGAATGGACGTGCCGGTACCCCGCGCGGCGTTCGAGGTCGTGGACGTACTCCTCGAGGCTGTGGCGGATGATCGCGCCGTCGGGCAGCCAGTAGGGCAGGCCGGCGCCGATCAGCGGGTCGGTGCCGAACAGGCCGAGTTCGCGGCCGAGCTTGCGGTGGTCGTGCATGGTGGACTCCCTCGTGGACGGCGAGGCGGGAGACCACAAGACGAAGCCCGGGGCACCCGCCCCGGGCTCGAACGTCGTTCAGCGCGCCGGGACACTCTCCGGCGTCGTCGTCAGTGCAGCGCGCTTCATGGAACCGACGGTAGCAGCGGCCGCCAGCCCTTTTCAGGCCTCCAGGAACCACTCCAGCTGCTCGACGACGAAGGCGTGGTCCTCGGCCTGCGGGAGCCCGGACACACCGACCGTGCCGACCGGTCCGACTCCGCGCACCAGCACCGGGAACACGCCGCCGTGGGCCGCGTAGAGGTCCAGGTCGAGGCGGGAGTGCTCCTCGAACGAGCCGCCCTTCGCGCGGAACTGCGTGCCGATCAGGAACGAGCTGTGCCCGTAGCGGTCGACGACGCGGCTCTTGCGGTCGATCCAGGCGTCGTTGTCGGCCGAGGTTCCGGGCAGTGCGGCGTGGAAGAGCCGCTGGCCGTTGCGCCGGATCGAGATCGTCACGGCGAGCCCGCGGTCCCGGGCGATCGTCAGCATCTGCTGGCCGAGGGCGAGGGCGGTCTCGTTGTCGAACTTCGTGAACTGGAGGCGTTCCTCCTGCTCGGCGAGCTGGGCGAGGCGGTCGACTTCGGTCATGGACGCATTAAATCAACACTGTTGTTTAATTACCAGTGAACTCGGTCAGGGACAGAATGTTGCCGTCCGGATCGGTGAACCACGCGATCCGGCCGCCCGGCGTGGTCCAGATTTTGTCGGTGTCCTGTGGCAGCGTGTCGAAGGTGAGGAACTCCACGCCACGGCCACGCAGCTCGGCCACCGCAGCCCGGATGTCGGCGACCGCCCAGCCGAGCACCGTGAACGGCTGCGGCGTGAATCCGGCGACGGCGGTGACGCGCAGCATGGTCGCGCCACTGCGGAACACGCACGCGAAGGGGGTCTGCTCGATGAACTCGAGCCCGGCGACATCCGTGTAGAAGGCACGTGAACGCTCGAGGTCGGTCGACGGTGCGAAGGCGACCAGATCCGCGGAGCCGAGCATGGGGGCCACCACCTCTCTCCGGTGAAGGTACTCCTCGTTCCGGAGCGCTGACGTGGGAAAAGCTGCCGCGAGGAGGTGGGAATGGGCCGGATCCGTCGTCGCACCGTGCTCGGCGGCGCGGCCGCGGCCACGGCTGCCGGTGCGCTGTCCGCGGCCTGTGCCCCCGTGCCGAGGAAGGGCACGATCGACGACGTCCGCCACGTCGTCGTCCTGATGCAGGAGAACCGGTCGTTCGACCAGTACTACGGCACCATGGCCGGCGTCCGCGGCTTCGGCGACCGCGCGGCCCTGCGCGACGTCTTCCGCCAGCGCGGCGACCGGGGTGGGCCGGTGCTGCCGTTCCGGGTCGACACGTCCGTTGTGGACGGTCAGGACCTCGGCGAGCTGCCGCACGACTGGAACAGCACGCACCGCGCGTGGAACGGCGGCGGATACGACCGCTGGGTCGCGGCGAAGAGCCCGATGACGATGGGGTACTTCACGCGCGACGACCTGCCGTTCCAGCACGCGCTGGCGGGCGCGTTCACCTTGTGCGACAACTACTTCTGCTCGATCCAGGGCCCGACGCACCCGAACCGGCTGTACCACTGGACCGGCACGATCGACCCGGACGGCGTCGCCGGCGGCCCCGCGACGCACAACGCGCCCGACTACGAACCTTCGTTCCGCTGGCCGACGTACCCCGAGCGGCTCGAGGCCGCGGGCATCTCGTGGCGGATCTACGCGAACGACGAGGAGCGCGGCGTCCCCGAGCACTTCGTCGGCGACTACGGCGACAACCCGCTCTGGCTGTTCCAGAACTTCCACGACGCGCTGTACTCGATGGACCCGGTGAAGCGCCGGCTGGCCGAACGCGGGAACCTGCGCAAGAAGCTCCTGCCCGACTCCGGGAAGGGGAAGGACCTCGACCACGTGCTGGCCGAGTTCATCGCCGACTGCGCGGCCGGGACACTGCCCGCGGTCTCGTGGGTCGTGGCCCCGTACGGCTACTGCGAGCACCCGGCGGCGCGGCCGGTCGACGGCGCCGCCTACATCCAGCGCATGCTGAAAGCGTTGTGGGACAACCCGTCGCTGTGGGAATCGACCGTCGTCTTGATCAACTACGACGAAAACGACGGCTTCTTCGACCACGTCGTCCCGCCGACGCCGCCGCCCGGCACACCCGGCGAGTACCTGCCGGGCAACCGGCCGGAGAAGGGCGAGCCGTCCGGGCCGCCTGTCCCGATCGGGCTGGGCCCGCGCGTGCCGATGACCGTCGTTTCGCCGTGGAGCCGCGGTGGCTGGGTGAACTCGCAGGTCTTCGACCACACGTCGGTGCTGCGGTTCCTGGAGACGTGGACCGGCGTGCGCGAGCCGAACATCTCGGCCTGGCGCCGGGCCATCTGCGGTGATCTGACCAGCTGTTTCGACTTCCGGGCGCCCGACACGACCATCCCGCTGCTGCCCGACGCGAACGCGTTGCGCGCCGAAGCCGACCGGACGCAGCGGCGGCTGCCGAAGCCCGGGCTGGGGCCGGGCGCGCTGGTGCAGGACCCCGGCACGGCGAAGGCGCGTCCGCTGCCGTACCAGCCGGTCGCCTGGGTCGCGGCCGAGGCGGGTGTCTTGACGCTGCACCTGGCCAACCACGGGACGCAGGCGCTGCAGCTGGCCGCGTACGCCTACCACGCGGGCGGGACGTCGCAACGCTTCGACGTCGGCCCGAAGAGCGAGACGACGGGCGAAGTCGCGCACGGCGGGACCTACGACGTCGCCGTCCACGGCCCGAACGGCTTCGTCGTCGAGGCTTCGGGCGGCTTGGACCTCGAGGCGGCCGTCACCTTCGCCGGCACGCCCGCGCTGCGGGTCACGGTGACCAACCGCGGACCGTCACCGGTCACGCTGAACGACGTCACCCTCCCGCCCGGTGGCGCGCACGACTTCCCGGTGCCGGCGCGCAACGGCTGGTACGACATCACGTTCGAGACGCCGGGCTGGCGTCGCCGCTTCGCCGGTCACTTGGAGGACGGCCGCCCGTCGCGGACCGGGCCCTGACGGAGGGCGTCGAGCGCGAAGGCGGCGAGCATCGCGACGCCGTTCGGCATCGCGTCCTCGTCGAAGAGCACGCGGTTGGAGTGGTTCGCCGCCGCTTCGGCGGGCTCGACGCCGGGCGGGCACGCGCCGAGGAACGCGTACGCGCCGGGCACGCGTTGCAGAACGTAGGAAAAGTCCTCGGCACCCATCAGCGGGTCGGCGAGCAGTTCGACGTTGTCCCGACCCAGCACGGCCGCGCCCAGCTCCAGCACCTCGGCGGCGATCCGGTCGTCGTTCACCGTCACCGGGTAGCCCGGTTCGACGTCGGCGACCACGCGGCAGCCGTAGGCCGCGCCGACCTGCTCGCACACCTTCGGCAGCTCGGCGCGGACCAGCGCGCGCGTCGGCTCGGACAGCGTGCGGATCGTGCCTTCGAGCTCGGCGGTCTCCGGGATGATGTTCGACGTCGTGCCGGCCTGGATCCGGGTCACCGAGAGCACCGCGGGGTCAAACACGCTGACCCGGCGCGTGATCATCGTGTGCAGCGCCCCGACCATCGCCGCGGCGGCCGGCACCGGGTCGATCGCGTGCTGCGGCGCGGAGCCGTGGCCGCCCTTGCCGGTGACGCGCACGTGGAACGAGTCCGCCGACGCCATCAGCGGGCCGGGCCGCAGCTGCAGCAGCCCGCTGCGCGCGTTGGCCAGGATGTGCACGCCGAACGCGCGCTCGACCCGCGTCCCGGCCGCGTCGAGCACGCCCTCGTGGATCATGAACCGGGCGCCGTGGTGACCTTCCTCACCCGGCTGGAACATGAACACGACCGACCCGGCGAGCTGGTCCCGGCGCTCGGCGAGCAGCCGCGCCGCCGAAGCCAGCATCGCGACGTGCGTGTCGTGCCCGCACGCGTGCATCGACTCCGGGTCCTCCGACGCGAAGTCGAGACCGGTCTCCTCGGTCAGCGGCAGCGCGTCCATGTCGCCGCGCAGCAGCACCGCCGGACCGGGCCGCCCGCCGCGCAGGACAGCCGTCAGCGACGTCGTGGCCTTGCCTTCGATGATCTCCAGCGGCAGGTCGGCCAGGGATTCCCGGATCGCCGCCTGCGTCCGCGGCAGCTGGAGGCCCTGTTCCGGGTGGCGGTGCACGGCCCGCCGGAGGGCGACCGTGCGGTCCTGCAGGGCCCGCGCGTCGTCGAGGAGCCCGGCGAACGGCGTGCCGGGCAAGGTGGGCAGGTCAGTGGGGCCGGTCATGGTCCCGATAGTGCCGCATGCGGCGCTTCGGGCGCACCGTGCGTGCGCCGGATCGACCGGCGGAATACGGTGTGCGCATGGCGGTGGAAGAGCCGGTCACGGGCTTCGCGGTGGCTGTGGTCCGGGAAGACGGTCGGTGGCGGTGCAGTGCGCTCGATCCAGGAGCGTTGACCGAGCTGGACGCAGCGATCACTGAACTGGGCAAACTACGTTCCACCGGCGCGAGCTTCGGGCTGCTGGCGGTCGACGACGAGTTCTTCGTGATCGTCCGGCCGAGTCCACGGGGGCCGTCGTTGCTGCTCTCGGACGCGGCGGCGGCGCTGGACTACGACATCGCGGCGGACGTCCTCGACGTCCTGCGCGTCGACCCGCCGGACGAGGAGGACGACTCCGTCTGGCCCGAGGGCGACCTGGGGATCCTGGCCGACCTCGGGCTGCCCGGGCCGGAACTGGAGGTCATCGTCGGCGAGGTCGACCTGTACCCGGACGAGCAGCTGCAGATGGTGGCGCAGCGCTGCGGGTTCGGCAGCGAGTTCGCCAAGCTCCTGGACGAGCTCTGAGACGCCCGTCCGACACCGAGGCCGTGGAGGCGGCGCTGGAAGCGGCGCGCGCCCCGGGCTCGGACGTGCCGATCGGGGCGGTGGTGTTCGGCCCCGACGGCATCCCGCTGGCCGCGGCCCGCAACGCGCGCGTCGAGCTGGGCGACCCCACGGCGCACGCCGAGATCCTCGCCCTGCGCGCGGCGGCCCAGGTGGTGGGCGACGGCTGGCGGCTCGAGGGCTGCACGCTGGCGGTGACGCTGGAGCCGTGCACGATGTGCGCGGGCGCGCTGGTGCTGGCCCGCATCACCCGGCTGGTGTTCGGGGCGTGGGAGCCCAAGACGGGCGCGGTGGGGTCGTTGTGGGACGTCGTGCGCGACCGGCGGCTCAACCACCGCCCGGAGGTGCACGGCGGCGTCCTGGTGGACGAGTGCGCCGGGCTCCTGGAGACGTACTTCGCGACGCGTCGCTGATTTTTGGGTACTCCTCCGGTATGACGATGAAGCACCGGATCAAGCAGGCAGTGGGCAGCGCTCGCGAGAAGGCCGGCGAGGTGACCGGCAACCGCCGTCTGGAGGCGTCGGGCCGCGCCCAGCGAAGGTCGGCCCAGTTCCGTTCGACGGCGGCGGACGTCCGCCACCGAGCTCGCCGCGCGGTTCGCGAGGCCCAGGTCAGGCTGCGCGGCAGCCGGCCCGCCGACCCCAGGTGAGACCCGCGTCGGCGCTCGGGTACTGTTCTCGGCGGTGGCGTGTCCGAGCGGCCGAAGGAGCACGACTCGAAATCGTGTGACGGCTAATCCCCGTCCGTGGGTTCAAATCCCACCGCCACCGCTCTCGAGTGGGCGAGGTATGTCGACGGAAACGTCGACATACCTCGCTCGCCGTGTTTTCCGGGGGTGCAACCCCCAGACCCCGCCCGGAGGGCTTCGCCCCCGGACCCCCGATGGTGGTCACCTCGGTGGGTGCCGGGCTTGAAAGACATCCCCGTTGTTCCGCTCTTACCGGCAAACGCCCGGCGATCCTCTCGAAGGCGCCGGGCGTTTGCTGTCCTTTGGTATGAAGTGCGGCATGCAGACGCAGGTGTGGCTCGCGGTCCTGTCCTTGACCGGGGTGCTGCTCGGTGGTGGCCTGTCGTACCTGGTGCAGACCAGCGTGCAACGTCGGAACGAGCGCAGCGAGCAACGGCGGCTGGCCGCCGCGCGTGCCGAGACGCGGCGCGAGGAGCAGCTGGATCTGTTGCGCCAGTTCATCCGCGTCGCCCAGGAGGCCGAACGCGCTGCCGAGAACCGCAAGAAGACGCCGTCGCGGCAGACGACGGCCTTGGATGCGCTCGACGAGTTGTGGGTCTGCGAACGGATGATCCACGTCCTGTTCGCCTCGAACCTGCACGGCCTGGCCCGCGCCTACGTGAAGGCGCTGGATCACGTTCTCTGGCAGGAACTCGAGGACGGCTCGCTGTGGGATCACCTCCGGGGACCGAAGGTCGCGTTCCTCGATGCGGCGCGGGACGAGCTGAGCCGTGCTTGACTTGAAGGGCTCTTGAAGTGTGACCGTGGTCGGCACCAGCTGATCACCAGGAGCGCACCATGAACGTTCTCGTCACCGGGGCCACCGGCCACACCGGCCGGCACGTCGTCGCCGGCCTGAAGGCCGCCGGCGTGGACACCAGAGTCCTCGTCCGGGACCTCGCGAAGGCCCCCGACGGCGTCGACGTCGTCCAAGGCGACATCACCGATCCCGCCGAAGCCGCCGCCGGGGTCGACGCCGTCTACCTGCTCTGGCCCTTCTTCACCGCCGACGGTATCGAGCGGGCCGTGGAACCCTTCCGGGGCAAGAAAATCGTCTACCTCTCCGCCATGTCCGCCGAAGACGGCGGCGTCTGGGGAGACGTCGAAGCCGCCGTCGAGAAGGTGACCGACGACTGGACCTTCCTCCGCGTCACGGGCCTCGCCACCAACGCGCTCGCTTGGGCGCAGCAAGTCGGCACCGGCGTGGTCCGGGCGGCTTACGGGCAGGCGAAACGGTCGGTCGTCCACGAACGCGATGTCGCCGACATGGCCGTCGAAGCGCTCACCGGGGACCACGCGAAGCGGATCTACCTCGTCACCGGCCCGGAATCCCTCGCGCACGCCGAACAGGTGCGGCTCATCGGGGAGGTGCTCGGCACGCCCGTCAGGTGGGAAGAACAGCCGCCGGAGGAAGCGAAAGCAGAGCTCAGTGCTTACCTGGGCGCGGAATTCGCAGCCAGCGCGGTGAACCACTGGGCATCACTCGTCGAGGACCCGGAACCCGTCTCGCTGGACGTCGCCCAGGTCACCGGGCATCCCGCGCGGCCTTTCGAGGAGTGGGCCCGCGAGCACTTCAGCTGAGTTCGACGACCGGGGCCGTCACCGGCTCCAGCTCGGCCGCCAGCGCGGTCAGCGCCGCGACCTTTTCCTGCACGGCCCGGATCACTGCCGAGCACGTCGCGCTGACCTCGCTCACCACTTCGGCCGAGCGGTCGCCGGCCAGGACCGCCGACACCGAGGCCGCCGCGGCGGACGCCAGCGCGCACACCTCTTCGGACGCGGCCTCCGCCAGTTCGTCCAGCCGGTCGGCGATGCGGGCGCCCAGCGCCGCCGTGGCCGCGGCCGCCCGCGCCGCCGCGGCGTACTGACCGTCCACTGTGTCCGCCCAGGTGCCGAAAGTCTCCGCGCTGCCGCCGTTTTCGGCGTGCTCGACGCCGGCGCGGAACTCGGCCTGCGCCGAGGTCACCACCAGCGCGCCGGTGTCGACCGCCGAGGCGGACGTGCGGATCGACGCCGGCGCGCAGTCGAGGTGCCGCAGCGCCGCCACCGGGTCCGCGACGCCGAGCCGGCCGGCTGCCGCGCGCAACGCGGACAGCTGGGCCGCGGCCGACGACAGGGCCGGGTGTTCGAAGACCTCGACGGTCACGGTGCCACCGCTAACCGCCCCCGGAAACCCGTGCTCCGGGTGCTCACCGCGGCCATCCGCAGCCGGCCCGCCAGGTCCGACGTCGCGTCGCCGAGGACGCGCGCGTCCGCCTCCCGCGCCGCCAGCGCCGTGGCCCAGCGCGCGGCCAGCTCGCGGGCCTGCGGCGAGATGCCGAACGGCGTCGAATCGACGCGGGCTTCGGCGAACCGCCCCGCTGCCTTGTCGTCGGCGGCCGCGGCCTGGTCGAGCAGGTCGGCGGCGGCACGCAGCCGGTCGGGCCGCTTCGGGGGGTTCCGGGTGGCGAAGCTCCCGGACCCGGGGCGAGGCTCCGGGTTGCTGCTGTCGATCCGCGAGCCTCTGCCTTCCGGCATGGGGACCTCCGTCATCAAGGGCGCTCACCCGATCGTGGAAGATCTTGCCTCATGCTCCCGAGCCGCTCGCATCGCGGTGACCTGCGGCGTTGTAAGCGTTCCACCAAGTGGACGTCTTGACCGCGCGTCGGGAAGACAGCGACCATGGTCATATGTCCGCCACCTCGGAAACCACGCCGATCCGGGCCTTCGCGCGGTCGATGGGGGAGGGCGTCGTGGAGCTCCTGCTGCGCCGCGGCCGCCTGGGTTCGCCGCCCGCCTGACGCGAACCCGGCGTCCGATTTCCCGAAAACCCTTGGAGCACAACCATGTCCGTAGATCTTCCGGCCCGGATTCAGCTGCGTGCGGCCGTCACGCCCGCGGATGGCATCGTCGAAGGCCCCCGGATCCTCCGGGAACCGCAGCGGAAGCAGTACGAGCTGTTCACCCTCCGCCCGCTGGGCCGGGTGATCGGTGCCGAGATCGACGGCGTCGACCTCGGTGCCGAGGTGGGTTCTGGCCTGCGCGAAGAGCTCAACCGCGCGCTGCTCGAGTGGAAGGTGCTCTTCTTCCGCGACCAGCGGATCACCTCGGCGCAGCAGCGTGCGTTCGCCGCGAACTGGGGCGAGCTGGAGACCAACCCGTTCATCCCGCAGGGCGACGACGCCGCGGTCACGCGCTTCGAGCGCACGGCGGCCATGCCCGGGTACGAGAACGTCTGGCACACCGACGTCACCTGGCGGCCCGAACCGGCGCTGGGTTCGGTGCTGCGGCTGATCGAGGTGCCGCCCGTCGGCGGCGACACGATGTGGGCCGACATGGCCGCGGCCTACGACAACCTGCCCGCGGACGTCCGCGACCGCATCGACGGGCTCACCGCGGTGCACGACTACCTCCCCGGCTTCGACCGGTTCTCCGATCCCGCGCTGCTGGCGCAGTGGCAGGACCGTTTCCCGCCGGTGGAACACCCGGTGGTCCGGACGCACCCGGAGACCGGGCGGCGCACCCTGTTCGTCAACCAGGCGTTCACCACGCACGTCGTCGGCCTGGACCGGGCCGAGAGCGACCGGCTGCTGAGGTACCTGTTCCTGCAGGCTCACACGCCTGAATTCCAGGTCCGGTTCAGCTGGCGGCCGAACTCGGTCGCGTTCTGGGACAACCGCGCGACGCAGCACTACGCGGTCAACGACTACCACCCGCACGGCCGGATCGCGGAGCGCGTCGCCATCGCGGGCGACCGGCCGTTCTGAGCCGTAGCCTGGGGTCATGACCGATGAACCCCAGGTAGTGGTGACCGGTTTCCTCAAGGCTCTCGAAGACCTCGACATCGACCGCGCGCTGACGTTCGCGGCGAGCGACATCGTGTACCAGAACGTGCCGTTGCCGCCCGCCCGCGGCGTCGCGGCGGTCGAGAAGCAGCTGCGCATCATGGCCAAGTACGGCTCCGGGTTCGAGGCGCGAACCCACCACATCGCCGCGGACGGCAACGTCGTGCTCACCGAACGCACGGACGTGCTGCGCCGCGGCGCGTGGGAGGCGGAATTCTGGGTGTGCGGCACGTTCGAGGTCGAGGCGGGCCGGATCGTGCTCTGGCGCGACTACTTCGACTGGACGACGGTGCTGGCCGCGAGCGCGAAGGGTGCCGGGCGGGTCGCGCTCGCCGGCGCGCGCACGCTCCTCGGCCGCTACCAGGGGAGGCAGGCGGTGCGCTAGACCCGGTGTTCGCCGCGGTCGTGGTCCCGAAGGTCCACGACCGCGGCTATCCCCAGCACCAGCACGAACACGCTGCTGAGAACAATCAGCCCCCACATGATCGTTCTCCCTCCCCCCGTGTCGTGCCGACCGAGAGCTGTCGGGGAGTGGTCTGTGCCACTTTTCCGGCGGCTCACGCAGACCGTACCGCCGCTTCACGCAGGTTGTTCCGGCCCTTGACCTTCATTTAAGGCAGATGCGCCGGATGGGTGACACGCCGGTCTCCGACTGTCACAGGACGGGCGCAATCCGTTACGCGCCAACGGATACCGATGCAATTCCGCTCTGGACGGTCACCGTCGTGGAGCGCAGCGCCGAAACCTCCGCGACGTACCGCAGCACCTTGTCCGCTTCGTCCCCGGCGAGCGGCTCGCACTCGTTGCCGGCAGTCCGCCGCACCGGGATGAGCTCGACCCGCGGTTCGTCGCCGAACATGCACCCGGCCAGCAGTCCGTCCGGCCGGTCGGCGACGAGGTTGCCGAGGCTGTAGAGGATCGGCCGGCCGCGGTACACCTCGACGGCCTGGATGGTGCGCGGCCCGTGCCCGGCGACCAGGTCGGCTCCGGCGTCGATCGCCGCACGCCCGTAGGTGACCTGGTACTCGGTGAGCTCGGCGCCGGGCAGGCCCCAGTGCATCGAGACGACGACGTGGTCGTGGTCGCTCTTCGCCCGTTCGATGTCGGCACCCAGCCGGTCCAGGTGCTCGGGCACCGGCATGGTGCGGACGAGCGGTGGGCGGCCCGGAATCTCCGCGACGTGCGGATCCGGCTGGTACGCCGTCGTCGCAAACGCTTGCGCGAGGACCGGGAGATCCGGCTGCGCGGCGAAAGGGCGGCGAAGCGACGTGTACGCGAGGAATGCGACCTTTTTCCCGGATCGCTCGACCGACGCGGGCGCGTGCGCGGCGTCGAGGTTCGCGCCCGCGCCGCAGTACGCGATTCCGGCGTGCTCGAGGACCGCGAGGCTCGCCGGCGGGTGGGGCGCGTCGTTGGCGACCGAGACGACGTCGATGCCGGTCGACTTCAGCGCCTCGGCCGCCGCCGCGTCGACGGGGCCGGCGAGGTTCACGAACCGGAGATCGGCCCCTTCGAGCAGCGGATTCAACCGGTCGAAGGCGGCCGAGGGGGTGGTGCGGGCCGGGAGGTCGACGTCTCCGCCGAGAACGAGCGTGATCACGAAACCTGCTCTGCCGAATGAGTGACGACGAAAGTAGTTGTTACGAATCGTTGCATCTTTGTCTTCCTCCTCCTCACCTGCTCGGGGGACTATGCCACGACTGTTCAAGCACAAAGGGGACTCAGGGTGACCAAGACCCACAGATCCAAGGCTGCCTTCACGGTGGCCGTCGCGTCGGGCCTGGTGCTCGGCGGCGTGGCGGCACCGGCCGCGCTCGCCGCGCCGAGCGCCGACGCGGTCATCGCCGAGGTCTACGGCGGTGGTGGCAACTCCGGCGCGACGCTCACCAGCGACTTCGTCGAGCTCGGCAACCGCGGGGGCGCGGCCGCGAGCCTGGCCGGCTTCAGCGTTCAGTACCTGCCCGGTTCGGCGAGCCCGTCGAGCGCCTGGCAGGTGACGCCGCTGGCGGGCAGCGTCGCGCCGGGCGGGCGCTACCTCGTGGCCGAAGGCAAGGGCTCCGGCGGCACCGTCGCGCTGCCCACGCCGGACGCGACCGGCGCGATCGCGATGTCGGCCACCGCCGGCACGATCGCCCTCGTCTCCGGCACCACCGCGCTGACCTGCAAGACCGCGGCCGACTGCGCCGCCGACGCACGGATCAAGGACCTTGTCGGGTTCGGCACGGCGACCGTGCGCGAGGGCAACCCGACCGCGGCGCCGTCGAACACGACGTCCGTCGCGCGTGGCACGGCGCTCGCCGACACCGACGACAACGCCGCCGACTTCACCGTCGGCGACCCGAGCCCGACCAACACCGCGGGCGAGTCGACCGGCGGCGACCCCGGCCCGGCGCCGACCCCGGCGAAGATCCACGACATCCAGGGCACCACGCGCATTTCGCCCTTCAAGGACAAGAAGGTCTCCGGCGTCACCGGCGTCGTCACCGCGACCCGGACGTTCGGCTCGCAGCGCGGGTTCTGGCTGACCGACCCGAATCCGGACAACGACCCGCGCACCAGCGAGGGCCTGTTCGTCTTCACCGGCTCGACGAGCCCGGCCGTCGCGGTCGGCGACGCGGTGACCGCGATCGGTACCGTCCGCGAGTTCTACCCGGACGCGCCCGCGACGTCGAACTACCAGTCGCTGACCGAGCTGAGCAGTGCACAGTGGACGGTCGACTCGCACGGAAACGCCCTGCCGGCGCCGACCGTGCTGAACCCGGACACCGTGCCGACGACGTACGCGCCGTCGCCCGGCGGCAACATCGAGCCGCTCGCCCTGGAGCCGGCGAAGTACGCGCTGGACTTCTGGGAGGCGCACGAGAGCGAGATCGTTTCGGTCACCGACGCGCGGGTCGTCGGCCCGACGAACTCGTTCAACGAGCTGTACGTGACCAGCAAGCCGGACCAGCACAAGTCGGTGCGCGGCGGCAGCGTCTACCTGGGGTACGACCAGCTCAACAGCGGCGTCATGAAGGTTTCGTCGCTGATCCCGTTCGCCGAGCGGCCGTTCCCGAAGCTCAACGTCGGTGACGTGCTGACCGGCACCACGTCCGGGCCGGTCGAGTACAGCAACTTCGGTGGCTACACGCTGTTCGCCGGCGTGCTGGGGACCGAAAAGGACAACGGGCTGCAGGGCGAGACCACGCGCAGGCAGCGGACCGGCGAGCTCGCGGTCGCGACCTACAACGTCGAGAACCTCGCGCCGGGCGACCCGCAGGCGAAGTACGACCGGCTCGGCGAGGCGATCGTGACGCACCTGGCGACGCCGGACATCGTGAACCTGGAGGAGATCCAGGACAACACGGGCGCGACCGACGACGGCACCGTCGCGGCCGATCAGACGCTGCAGAAGTTCACCGACGCGATCGTGGCCAAGGGTGGCCCGCGCTACCAGTGGCGCGAGATCGACCCGGTGAACGACCAGGACGGCGGCCAGCCGGGCGGCAACATCCGCGTGGCGTTCCTGTTCAACCCGGCGCGCGTGTCCTTCGTGGACCGTCCGGGTGGGACGTCGACGACGGCGGTGGGCGTGGTGCGCGAGCACGGCAAGGCGCACCTGACCGCGTCGCCGGGCCGCGTCGACCCCGCGAACGAGGCGTGGACGACCAGCCGGAAGCCCCTGGCCGGCGAGTTCGTCTTCAAGGGCCGCACGGTGTTCGTCATCGCCAACCACTTCAACTCCAAGGGCGGCGACCAGCCGACGCACGGCCGGTTCCAGCCGCCGGTGCGCAGCTCCGAGGTGCAGCGGGCGAAGCAGGCGACGGTGCTGCGCGGGTTCGTCGATTCGCTGCTGGCGGCCGATCGCAACGCGAACATCGTGGTGGCGGGTGACCTGAACGACTACCCGTTCTCGCCGGCGGTCCAGACGCTCACCGCGGGTGGCGTGCTGAAGGACCTGATCGCGTCGGTGCCGGATGCCGAGCGGTACAGCTACGTGTTCGAGGGCCAGTCCCAGGTGCTGGACCACATCCTGGCGTCGCGGGCGCCGCGCGGGGTCGACTACGACGTCGTCCACATCAACGCGGAGTTCGCCGACCAGGCCAGCGACCACGACCCGCAGGTGATCCGGTTCCGGCCGAGCGCAGGCAACCCGATCGAGGACGGGATTTACGACTTCCTCGACTGGCTGGAGCAGGTCTTCGGCAAGTAGTTTCCGCTGCGACAAGGCCACTTCCGGGGATCGCCCGGGGGTGGCCTTGCTCGTGTGTGACTCCTTTGGGTGACAAGGGAACCGCGGAGCGTTGACGGCCGTCATACGGTGGACGGGACCACAAGGGGAGGGGTGGCGTGGACGGGTACGCGGTGAAGGTCGACGAGCTGGGCAAGCTCATCGGCGACCTCGACACGGCGGCGGGCAGGATGGCCGACGCCAACAAGAAGCTCGGCGGCGGTGGGGCGTTCGGGTCCCTGGGCACCGCGGAGCTGGGCAAGGCCGGCGTCGAGTTCGAGGAGGCCTGGGGATACGGCATCGGCCGCCTGGGCGAGGCGGCTTCGGAGGTGACGGAGCGGCTGAAGGCGGCGAAGCAGAAGTACGAGCGGATCGAGGCCCAGTTCGGCGGTGAGCTGGGGAAGTTCGGTTCGGCGGTGCTGGGTGACGGTCCCGTCGGTGGTGAACCCGCGGGTGCGGTAAAGGGGAACCACCCACGGATCGGGCAGCCGGCCGAAGGCCCGGTGGGTGGTGGCTACACCGGTGGGGTGCCGGGAATCGACGACCTCGCGTCGAAGGCCGAGCCGGGTGCTGACCCGGGCGGCGGGATGGTCGGCGGCGGCGCGACCGGCGGGATCACCGACATCCTGAACGGCCTCGACCGGTGAGCGCCCGCGACTTCCCGGCCCTGGGCTTCGACCCGGCGCCCGGCGACCTCGACGGCTGCACCGACCTGGCCGGCAAGTACCGCGCGGTCGGCGCCGACCTCACCGAGGCCGACGATTCGCTCCGCCGGATCGTCCGGAAGCAGGGCATCTGGCAGGGCGAGGCGAGCGAAGCCTTCGCCCGCCGCGTCGGCCCGCTGCCGGAGTACCTCGACGATGCCGCCAAGTCGATGAGCCGCGCTGCCGACGCGCTCGACGGCTGGGTCCACACCCTCGGTGACCTGCAGAAACGCGCGGCCGACCTGGAGGCCCGCGCGGAAGCGGCGGCCCGGGCGGCCGAGCAGGCGCGGGCGAACCCGGACCTGGCGCTGGCCAACCGGACGTTCCCGGACCAGCAGTCCCTGCAGATCGCCGAGCGCCTCTTGGACAACGCGGGCCGGCAACTCCAGAACGCCATCGACGGCTGCCAGAACGTCCAGGACGCGGCCAAACAGCTCCAGCAGGAGCACGCGGACGCCGCGGCCCGCGTCGCCGAGCAGCTGCGGCAGGCGAAGGAGCTGGCGCCGGACGAACCGGACCTGCTCGACAAGCTGGGTGACGCGGTCGGCGGGGCCCTTGTCGACTTGTCGAACACCCTCGCGGACGGGGTCGACGACGCGTGGGACTTCATCCAGGACCACGCTGAGGTGCTCTCGAAGCTGTCGGACGTCGTGGGCGACATGGGCAATGGCCTCGGTGTGCTGAGCGATCTCGTGCCACCCCCGGCTGGCACGGTGATGAGCGGCATCGCCACCGGGCTGGGGCTCACGGCGCTCAGCGGTCATGCTCTGGCCAAGGAGGCCGGAGCCGACGTGTCGACCGAGACGCTGCTCTTCGACGTGGCGGGCGCGGTCACGTCGTTGGCCGGGGCCGCAAAGGTGCTTCCCGACGCCGCGATCAAGGTCGCGACCTATGGCTTTCTCGTGGACCAGGGGGTCGGCGAGCTCGCGGGTCGCAAGAACTTCGAGAGCCCCTGGGACGACTTCCAGAATTACTGGGTGCCGAAGACTGCCGAGCAGGTAGGGGGGATGGGGCTCTCGTGGGTGGGCGTCGCGGCTTGGAACGCGGCCGATGCCGGAGAGCAGGCCGACAACGCGCCGGAGCATCGTCGTGAGCGCGCGGAAGACGAGGTGTGGAACTGATGCCTCTGCAGATCGACCTGCCGCCCGGGTTCGCCGGGATGCCGGTGGGGACCGACGACAAGATGAACCGCGGCCACGCCTGGACCGTCGCCGAAAACGTGGCAGCCGGCGCCGGGAAGACGGTCGAGGAGTTCGGCAGCTACCTGATGGCGCTGGTCCCGGCCATGCAGGCCAATGGCATCCGGGTCTTCGGCAAGTTCGCCGTCGGACCTCGGAAGGGTGACGTCGCGACCCTGACGCTCGGCGTGGCGCAGTGGCCGGAGGCGGCGCCCGGCAACCGGGACGCGGTGGTGGCGGCGATGGCCGAGCAGTACCGGGGCCGCCACAAGCGCGCGGTGGTACAGCCCGTGCGCCTCCCGATCGGCCCGGCCATCGTGGCGATCAGCGGCGGCGAGTTCCACCTGCCCGAACGGGATGTGCGCACCCAGATCAAGGCGGAGTACCAGATCCCCTTACCGGACGGCCGGTCCGTGGTGATCCTGGCGGTGGTGGCGGAGTCGGAAGACGCCTGGCCCGCAGTGGCCGAAGCGACGGCCAAGGTGGCGTGGAGTCTCCGGAGCGGGGAAACGTCGTGATCAGCACGGTGGCGGCCGGTTCGACCGAGTCGCCTGCCATGCGTACGGCCTTCCTCGTCTTGATGGGCGTGGTGGTCATCGCCGGTCTGACCTTGACGATCGTCCGTGCACTTCGTTCGACGAAGCCGCGCGAGGAGCAAATGGCGCGCTTGGCCGCACAGCTCGACGGCCGGAACCAGGTGTACATCCGGAAGATGGAAATCGGGTTGTCCCGGGAGGACCTGCTACGGGTCTTGCACAGCCGGGGCTACTCGCTGATCGACCATCGAGTCGGGAAGTACTACGAGTTCGTCTTCACGCCGCACCAACCGGGGAGAATCGCGTGAGCGACAACGCACAGCTCATCGAGGAACTGCGCTGGCAGCTCAAGCAGATCGAAGACCGCAAGGCCGAGAACCAGCGCCTCCTCGCCGGGATCGCCGGGAGCGACCACACGACCGTCGTCTCGCCGGATCGGAGTGTCACCGTGCTGGCCGGGCCGGGCGGGGTGGTCAGCGAGGTGCGGCTGGCGCCCGAAGCCATGCGGTACGACGCCGTCACGCTGAGCCGGACCATCACCGCGGCCATCCGGGAAGCCGTCGCCGCCGGGGGACGGCCGGCCAATCGGCCGACGGTGCCGCAGCCGGCCGCGCCGCCTCGGCAGGCACCGCCACCGCCGCGTGGGCAGGCCCCGGCGGCCGACGACGATCCCTACGACACCGTGTTCGACGTCTAGTACTGCAAGGCGAGATCTTTGTTCGGTGCGGCCGAAGACAGCCTGCCAGGACAATCCTGGACGCCGGTCTGCCGGTCTGCCGCAGCTGGTCGTGAGTGGTAATTCGGGTTAGAACCCGAATTACCACTCACGACCGGCCGCGGCAGACCCGGGAAAGGTGCTTCAGCGGGCCGCGGCCAGCCGCAGCGCCCGATAGACGAACTGCTGGTCGCCGAGGCGGTGGCGCAGGTCGCGCTCCAGGCCGGCGATCGGGTAGAGGTTCTGCGGCGCGCGCGAGTCCTTGTAGGGGACCGACGCGAACCGCCCCAGCACCGACTGGGTGACGTTCGCCAGGTCCGTCACCTCTTCGCGCGCGAGGTGCGGCGCCGCCTCCACCCGCACCACGCCCTCCCACGGCGGCCCGCCCGCGGACGGCAGCCGCAGGTACCACGAGTGCCGGACCCAGGTCGTGCCCATCAGGAACACCGGCGTGCGCTGGTGCGGGCCGAGCCGGCCGACCATCGCGTTGAGCTCGCCGGGCAGGTACGTCGTCTGGTGGCTCTTGATGAACCCGACGGCCCGGGGCAGGTGCGTGCGGCCGCTCAGCGGGCCGTCGACGACGAGCAGGTCACGGCCGACGTGGCCGTCGATCGCCCGGCGCGCCTCCGTGGCCGTGGCCAGCTCGGTTTCGGCCAGCTGCTCCTGCAACGCGGACGACAGCACCACCGCCAGCGGCTTGTCGTCCTTGGCTGTCGCGTGGAACGCCTCGTACCGCCCCGCCGAGGTGGCGATCCCGGAAGCTTCGGAGGCGACGGTGAACAGCCCTCGCCGGATGTCGGTGCCGACCACGTGCGCCCGGCCCTCGCAGCAGCACACCACTCCGGCCGCATAGGACGCGCAGATCCCGATGGACGCGGAGTTCGCTCCGGCCGGGTCGTCGATCCAGACGCGGGCGTCGATGCGGCGGACGCCGTCGACGAACAGCACCGCGTCCGGCGGCGACGGCACCGGCGATGGGTCGATCGGCGCCCACTCGGCCGCCGGGACCTCGACGTCGAGCTCGACCTCGGCCTGTGACTTGGCGAGCTCCTCGGCCTCCATCGAGCTGCCGTAGCCCGGGTCCCAGGCGTCGATGCTGAAGTTCATCCCGGCCACCGCCGTCATGCGCCCTCCCTGGCGATGTGCGAGCCGGTGCCGTCCCGGGTGACCAGGAACCGCACCGGGACGCGCTCGGCGAGCGCCGGCACGTGCGTGATCACCCCGACCATCCGGGAGCCGGACGCGGCGAGGTTCTCCAAAGTGGACGCCACGACGTCGAGGGTAGCTTCGTCGAGCGTCCCGAAGCCCTCGTCGAGGAAGATCGACTCCAGCCGGGTCGCGCCTTCGGCCGCCATGGCCCCCAGCTGCGAAGACAGCGCGAGGGCCAGGGCGAGCGACGCCTGGAACGTCTCGCCGCCGGACAGCGTCTTCACCGGGCGCCGGGCGTCGGCCTCGTTGTGGTCCACCACCAGGAAGTCGCCCTTGTCGTGGGTCAGCTCGAACTGGCCGCCGGACAGTTCCAGCAGCGACGCCGACGCCTCGGCGACCAGCGTGTCGAGCGCCCCGGCGATCAGCCAGCGCGGGAACTTGTCCGAGCGCAGCAGGTCCGCGAGCAACCGCGCGACCTGGCTGTCGGACTCCGCGGCCGCGATGTCCTCGCGCAGGCCGGCCACCCGGGCCACGCGCCGCTTCAGGTCGGCGTGGTCGGCTTCGGCGCGCGCCCGCGCGGCCGCGACGGCGACCGGGACGCGATCGCGCACCGGGCCCTCCGGCAGCGCGACCCCGAGTGCGGTGACGGCACCGGCGACCGCACGTTCGGCCGCCTGCAACGCTTCGGCGGCTTCGCCCTCGGCGGTCTTCGCGACGGCCAGCCGTTCGCGGTGGTCGTTCGCCTGGCCGGCAGCCCAATCCGTGAGCGCGGTCCAGGCTTCGAGGAGGCTCTCGCCGTCGATCGGCGGCGAGCCGAGGCTGACCAGCGGGTCGCGGGCCCGGGACAGCCGCTGCCGCTCGGCGTCGACCTCGGCGCCGATGCCCGCCTGGGCTTCGGTGGCGCGTTTCGCGGCCGCCCGGGCGGTCCGCAGATCCGTGTCCGCCTTCTTCGCGGCTGCTTCGAGAGAAGCGACCTTCGCCAGCTCCTCGGTGACGACGGCGGCGGACGGTGCGCCGGCGAGCGTCGCGACGAGTTCGCCGTGCCGGCGCCGGGCGGTGGCGAGCTCGGTGCCCGCCGCCTGCTCGGCCAGGCCCGCGTCGACGGCCCGCTTCCGCCGCTCCTCGGCGTTCCGCTCGGCGGAGGCGAGGTCGTCCGCCGCGACGGCGGCTTCCTTGCCCGCGGCTTCGGCGGCCGCTTCGAGGGCAGCCAGCGCGGTGCGCCGGTCCGCCAGGGTGGCCGCCGCCCACGCGGTGAGCCGCTGCCAGCCCGCCGGGACGTCCTCGCCGCCGACCGCCGGCGCGCCCAGCTCCACCAGGGGGTCGCGCGCGGCCCGCAACGCTTCCCTGGCCGCCGCGAAGGACCTTTCGACGACGTCGGCCTCGTGCTGCGCCGCCGCGCGTTCGGTGCGGGCCGCGGCCAGTTCTTCGTCCGCGGCGTTCGCGGCCTCGGCAACGCGGTCGCGGCCCTCGATCGTCTTCGACAGCCACTCGCCGCGCTCGCGCACGGCGGCGACGAGGTCCGCGAAGTCCTGCTCGGAGAAGGAGGCCTCGACCGGCCGCCGCAGCGCCGCCGACTCCGGCGGGCCCGCCTTTCGGAAGTCCGGCTCGTCCTGCCGCAGCGCCGACTCCGGCGAGCCGACCACACCGGCTTCCCGAAGATCCGAATCACCGCGCCCCCGGCCCGGGGCGAAGCCTCGGATGTCGGAGTCCTGGCTGCCGGAGCCGTCGACCAGCGCCGCGCGCAGTTCCTCCGCCTGAGCGGCCGCCGACGCGGCCGAGTCGGCGTCGCGGTCCACCGCGCGTTCGAGCTTGCGCAGCGCGGACTCCGCGGCCGTGCGGTCCCGTTCGGCGCGCTCGAGGCGCTCGCGGGCCTCGGCCAGGTGGGCGTGGCCGCCGGAGTCGGGCAGCGCCGTGACTTCCTGCTCGCACACCGGGCACGGGTGCCCGACGGCGAGCCCGGCGCGCAGGCTCAGCGCCTGCCCGGCCCGTTCGGCGGCGGTCACGGCGGTCTTCGCCGCCGTCACTTCGGCGTCCACGCGGGCGAAGGTGCTTCGCGCCGTTTCGAGTTCCGTCCGCCGCGCGGCCTGCTCGGGCGCGGCCTTCCGTTGCGCCTCGCACAACGCATACAGCGTGCGGGCGTCGGAGCGGGCCGCGGCGAGCGGGGCGACGTCCGGCTGCGCGGCCAGCGCCGCCCGCGCTCCGGCGTCGGTGGCCTCGGCCGCGCTCAGGCGGGCAGCGGCGTCCGCGGTGCGCTTCGCCACGCGCGCCGCATCCGCCGACAGGTCCCCGAGATCCGCGGGCGGCCGCAGCCCGGCCAGCCGGTCGCGGTCCTGGCGGGCCCGGCCGGCTTCGGCGGCGGCGTCCTCCGCGGCACGGGCCGTCGAGTCCCGGGTGCGCCGGGCCGTCTCGACGACGGACAGGGCTTCGGTGACCGCGACGGCGTCGGCGTCTTTCGCCCGCAACGCCGTTTTCGCCGCTTCTTCGAGCCGCGGGAGGGCTTTCTCGGTCGTCTCGAGCTCGGCGCGCTCGGCGCGGATCCGTTCCAGTTCGCTGCGTGCGGGCGCCGCGGCGAGCGCGGTGCGGGCCGCTTCGTCCGCCGTTTCCGCCGTCTCCAACGCGGTCCGGGCCGTCGTGACCGCGTCCGCCGTCTCGCGACGCCGGGTTTCGAGGTTTTCGACGCCGGCCGGAATTGTTACCGCGTCGAGGACTTTCAGCTCCGCCGTGAGCGTGGCGACGAGGTGCCGGGCTTCGTCGTGCGCGCGGATGGCGTCGTTCAACCCCGGCAGGGCCGCGGTCACCCGCGCGTCCAGCTCCGCCAGGGCGGTCATGCGGGCGGCGTATTCGGTGACGGCTTCCTCGGTGGCGTCGGCGTAGCCGCCGAGCTGTTCGGTGAGGACGGCGGCGCGCTGCTTCTGCTGCTCCGCCGTCACGCCGGCCCGGCGGCCGATCCGCTCGTAGACCTCCAGGCCCAGCAGCTTGATGAGGATCTTCTGCCGGTCGGCGGCCTTCGCGTGCAGGAACTCCGCGAAGTCGCCCTGGGGCAGCGCCACGCAGGTGCAGAAGTGCTTGAACGTCAACCCGAGCAGGCGTTCGACCGCCGGGGTCACCTCGGAGTCCGCGGCGACGGCCTCGGCGTCGTCCTCGGGGCCGCCGGGCGCGGCCGGGTCGATCAGCCGCTCCAGACGGACGTTCTTGACGCTGACCGTGGGCTTCTTGCCGCCGCTGCGCCGGACTTCGCGCACGACGTGGTAGCGCGCGCCGCCGGCGTCGAAGACCAGCCGCACGGTCGCGCGGTTCACCGTCGGGGCGAGCGCGGGCGCGACGAGACCTTCGTGGTCCCAGCGGGCGACGGAGCCGTACAGCGCAAATGTAAGGGCGTCGATGACCGTGCTCTTGCCCGCGCCGGTGGGCCCGACGAGCGCGAAGTAGTCCGTGTCCTCGAAGCTGACTTCGGTCTTCTCGCGGAAGGACGCGAAGCCGGTCATCTCCAGCAGCACTGGCCGCATGTCACACCCCGCTCGTCTCTTCGTCGTGCAGCCGCGCGAAGAGCGCCTGCACGCGCTTGTCCTCGACCGTGCGTTCCGCGCAGTAGCTCGCGAACAGCTCCCCCGGCGAACGGTCCGCGACCGCGCGGTCGCCGTTCGAGGTCGTCACCGGCGCGGCGAACTCCGGGTCGATGCGGATTTCCAGGGCGTTGGGCAGGGCTTCCTGGATCTCCTCCCGCAGCCCGGCCCTGGTCGCTTCGCGGACGTAGACGCGCAGGTAGTCGTCGCCGAACTCCTCGGCCCGGCCGGTCAGTTCCGCCACCGTGCCGTGGACCGTCCGCAGCTTCCGCCCCGCGGTCAGCGGGATGTCGGTGATCTTCGCCGGCGTCGCAGGACTCACCTCCACCGACAGCACGACGCTGGTGTTGTCCTGCTCGCCGAAGTCGACGGCGAGCGGGGAACCGCTGTAGTGCACCGGGCACGCGGCGGGCAGCGACTGGCGGCGGTGCAGGTGGCCGAGGGCGACGTAGTGCGGATCGGCGCCGAACGCCGTCGCGGGCACGTGGTACTCGAAGATGGACTGCGCCGCGCGTTCCCCGCCGCCCATCGTCCCGCCGGTCACCGTCAGGTGCGCCATGACGAGGTTGACCGCGCCGGGCGTGAAGCCCGTCTTGAGGTGCTCCAGGATGTCGCGCACGCGCTGGTCGTACTCGCCGACGTTGTCCGCCGGGGTCCCGGCGAGCAGTTCCGCGGCGCGGACCGCGTAGCGCTGGGAAAGGAAGGGCAGCACGGCGACGTTGACGCGCTCGCCCGTCGAACGCGCGTCGAACGAGCAGACCCCGCCGTCGTGGACCGGGCGGGGATCGCCGGTGAGCTGGATGCCCGCGGCCAGCAGCAGCGGCCGGTACGCCTCGAACGTGGCGGCGTGGTCGTGGTTCCCGGCGATGGCGAGCACCTCGGCACCGGTTTCGCGCAGCGCCATCAGCGCCCGCACCACGAGTTCCTGCGCGGCCGCCGACGGCGCCGACGTCTCGTAGAGGTCACCCGCGACGAGGATCGCGTCGAACTGCTCGTCCCGCGCGATCCGGACGATCTCGCCGAGCACGGCCCGCTGCTCGTCGAGGCGGTTGCGCCCCTTGAGCGTCTTGCCGATGTGCCAGTCGGAGGTGTGCAGGAACTTCACACTTCGTCCTTCCGTTCGGATGGTGGGCGGTGGGCTCGCGGTTGGGCTCAGAACGGCGGCGGGTCGTCACCGAAGGGATCACTGCCGCGCGAAGGGAGACCGGCGAAGGGATCGCTTTTCTTCGACGTGCCCGTGGCCGCCGGGATCGTCCCGGCTTCGGAAAGCCGCGTGGCCCAGGCGGGGAACGGGAAGCCGACGGCGATCGGCACCGGGATCTCCGGCTGGCTCACGAACATCGTGCCCGGCGTGGCCAGCGTCGCGCGGACCCGCTGGCTGGCCGGGAGGAAGCCGTACTCGGGCCGCGATGCCTCGGCGGCGTCGAGGCGGCCGACGATGCGGACCGAGCTGTTGCTGACGATCCGGCGCTCGACCTCGCTGGCGGTCTGCTGCGCGCCGATCAGGATGACGCCCAGGGAGCGGCCGCGTTCGGCGATGTCCAGCAGCACCTCCTTGATCGGGCTGCTGCCTTCCCGCGGCGCGTACTTGTTGAGCTCGTCCAGCATGGTGAACAGCAGCCCGCCGGGGCCGGCCGCTTCCTTGCGCGCGGTCTCCGTCGCCAGCGTGACACCGACGACGAACCGCTGTGCGCGCTCGACGAGGTTGTGGATGTCCACCACGGTCACCTGCTGGTTCTCCGTGGACAACCGGCGCGCCGGATGATCGGCGAGGTCGCCGCGGATGAGGCCGTTCAGCGCGCGCTGGCTGGACCGGAGGCGGCGGATGAAGGCGTTGACCGTGCCCGCGCCGGTGACCGCACCCGCCCAGCTCGCCCGGGTTTCCTCGTCGGTGACGCGCTCGCAGATGACGTCGACGAGCTCGGCGTAGGTGCGGCACAGGACGCCGTCGACGTTCGCCGCGCCGTCCTTGCCCGCCGGGGTGCTGTCCAGGCGCAGGCGGTTCGCGACCTGGTGGATGACCATCGTGTACTGGTTGCGCTCGTCTTCGGCGTCGGCGAAGACATAGGGCAGCAGGTCGTTGGCGCAGAACTCCGCGATGGTCCACCAGAACGCGCCGACACCCGAGGTCCGCCCGGTCACGTAAGGCTTCCCCGTGGTGTCCGACGGCGTCGGCGGCGCGAAGAACCCGGTCGACGCGAAGGGCTCGGCGGGCAGGCCCAGCTTGGCGTACTCGACCTTGAGCTTTTCGTCGAGGTGGACGTTCGGGGTGTCGAGGAACAGCAGGTCCTCGCCCTTGACCGAGAAGACGAGGGCCTTGGCGTTGTGGGCGTTGGGCAGGGCGCCCCCGCGGAAGATCGAGTGCAGCAGGAACAACGCGAACGACGTCTTGGTGGCCACGCCGGAGACGCCGCTGATGCTGACGTGCGCGCCGCGGGTGCCGTCGAGGAAGTCCATGTTGAGGTAGACCGGTTCGCCGTCCCGGCCCAGGCCGACCGCCACCTGGCGGGTCATGTTGTCGAAGTACAGCGCCTGCGCGCGATCCTCTCCCACGGCACGGGACACGACGGCCCCCGGCCGCGGCGGCACGTAGCATTCGGGCTCGACGCGGGTGGTGGCGATCTCGGCGATCTCCTGCACCTGGGCGGGCAGGACCCCGTCGGAGATCAGGAAGACGTCACTGCCGAAGCTGGCGCCCTCGTGCCGCGCGCTCACCTGCGTCACGACGCCGTAGGAGGTGACTTCGCCGAGCCCGGGCAGTTCCCGCCGGGTCACGACGACGTCGTCGAGCTGCAGATAGGCGTCCTGATCGATGGCCACGCAGAACTGCAGCGGCGTCGAGTCCTCGGTGCCTGCCACCCGTCCGACCACGGTGGTGAGCGTCTCCTGGTCCACGGTTCTCCCTGTCCGGCCGGGGTCTTCCACCGCGGCAGACTAGCCCGCCGGACCGACAGTCCCGCGCCCAACACGGCGTTGCCGCACCGGCGTCGCCGCAGGCCGGGACTGCGCCGAACGAGTGAGTTCACCCTTCGGGGAGGATCTTTCGTACCCGCCGCAGGCATTCCGGGGGCGTACCGGTTGCGCCGCAACGCCGTGCCCGTGGGGCCGCTCCGGTTCCGCCTGGAACCACGGCGAAGCGGCGCCGGGAGGGGCCCGCGATCCCCGGCCGCCGCGCGGGATCGGGCCCGGGTGGGCTCGGCCACCCGCCGCGGGACCCCGCTCCCGGCGTGTCGCGGGAAAAGTTCTCCGGAAGGGCCTCGGGTCCTATATGGACGACCACTGTGGACGGCACCGGCACCGGGTTTTGCCTGCTCAGAGGCATGGCGGAAGTCCGGGTCGCACACCGGTCCGCGTCCGGCGACGGGCCTTTCGGAGGCGGAACTCGCCCCCGTACAAGGAAATATTTCGACCCCCGGTTGGATTTTGTGCGGTATTGGTAATACCGTGTGCAGTGTCGGCCGAGATGGGCCGTGACTAAGTTCCACTATGGAGGACTGGAATGACGAACAAGGCCCAGCTGATCGAGGCGCTGTCGGAGCGTCTGGGCGACAAGAAGGTGGCTTCGCAGGCCGTTGACGGTCTGGTGGACATCATCATCCGGACGGTCAACAAGGGCGAAAAGGTCAACATCACCGGCTTCGGTGTGTTCGAGAAGCGTGCCCGCGCGGCTCGCACCGCCCGCAACCCGCGCACCGGTGAGGCCGTCCGCGTCAAGAAGACCAACGTGCCCGCCTTCCGCGCCGGCACCACCTTCAAGGACGTCATCTCCGGCACCAAGAAGCTCCCGAAGGCGACCCCGGTCAAGCGCGCCACCGCCGCCGCCACCAGCACGCGGACGACGGCCACCAAGACCGCCGCGGCTGCCGCGCCGGCCAAGGCCACCACGACCCGCACCACCCGCGCGGCAGCCGCCAAGCCGGCCGCCACGCGCCCGGCGACCACGCGGACCCGCGCCACCGCGGCCAAGCCGGCCGCCAAGGCCACCGCCACCAAGGCCCCCGCCACGAAGGCGGCCCCGAAGGCCGCCGCGGCGAAGACCACGGCAGCCAAGCCCACCACCGCGAAGGCGACCACCACGCGGGCCAAGGCCGCCGCCGCCAAGCCGGCCGCCGCGACCAAGACCGCCGCGGCGAAGAAGCCGGCCGCCGCCAAGGCCCCGGCCAAGCGCACGTCGGCCGCCAAGAAGAAGTAACACCCTCTGGCGACATCGGAAGGGCCCCGCACCTGCCTGGTGCGGGGCTCTTCCGGCATTTCCGGGGCTGGTTGGGGGCGGGCGGGGTGGTCGCGCCGCCGCTGTCAGCCGGCTGCGGCGGCGTGCCCGAAGGCCTTGAATGACTCATTCAGGACCTCCGACGCCCTGAATGAGTCATTCAAGACACCGGCAACAGCAGGCTGAGATCGCCCCTCACGGCTTGCCGGGCCGACCCGGCCCCACCGAACGTCGATCGACTTCGAACCACTCTCCGGCGGCTTGAGCGCCGTCCGCCGGCCACGGTCCGAAAGCGGATCCTCGCCCGGCGCGCACCGAAGCCACCCCACAGGACATCGGCAAAGGAACCGGCCGCCGCCCCTTCAGCGGCGATTCCCGCCGCAGATTCCCGCCCCGGAACCGGTCCCGGACACCGGCTCACCCGATCCGCCGATGGCCGCCGAAGAATTCACCGGGGCCACACGTTGGGGTGAACGGCCTCGAAGCGCCGGTGGTTGCGTTCGGGCCTTCGCGGGTAGCCGTCCCGCAGGGAACGCAATCGATCGCAGGGAGTCGCGATGACGGAGAACGAAAACCGGCCCGAAGCGGACCTCGCCCACAGCCGGCAGCTCATCAAAGAGGCGAAAGAAGCCGCCGCGGAGGCGCACCTGGCCGATCCCGGCGAAGGGGCCGCCGACGAGGCGCTCGCGACGGATCCGCCCCACCAGCACGGCGAGCAGGGCTCCACGCCCTCCGGAACGTAGATTCCCGGCCGCATTTGCGCCGGTATTGCCGCCTTCGCCGCCGCTGCCGGCCGAAAGCCGCGACCCGGCCGGAACGGCGGTGGCCGGTCCTATCAGGACCACCCCGGACCGCCACCGTTCCGCGTTACCGGGAGGAAATTGCCGTACGTCTCCTCGGGTGGATACACTCCACCGAAGAACGCCGACCATTGTGCAACTTGTCACACGTCGCGTTCCCCCGGACGCACATCCAGCTGAGGAGCATTCCCGTGGCCCAGAAAGTCCTCGTCGAGATCCTGGACGACATCGACGGCACCGCCGCCGCCCAGACCGTTCAGTTCGGCCTCGACGGCGTCACCTACGAAATCGACCTTTCGGACGAGAACGCCACCGCCCTGCGCGACGAACTGGCCCGCTACGTCGGGGCCGGCCGGCGCATCGGCGGCCGCAAGGTCCGGGTCGCCACCGGGCAGTCGACCACCACGAGCACCACCGACCGCGAGCGCAACCAGCAGATCCGCGCCTGGGCCAACGCGAACGGCTACGAGGTCTCCGAGCGGGGACGCCTGTCCTCCGAGGTGATCGCCGCCTACGAGCAGGCCCAGGTCGAAGAGGCCGAGGCGCCCGCCGCCCCGCCGCGCAAGCGTGCCCCGCGCAAGAAGGTCGCCGCCGCCAAGAAGTAACCCCGGTGGCCGGGAGATCACTGGGGAGAGATCACCGCAGCGGCGGTGGCGGGGGCTGAACGTCCCCGCCACCGCCGTCGGCTTGAGAAGAGCCGAACGTGGGAGGCATCACACACTCCGCGTTGTCAGGAATTGTCAGCGCATTCCGCGCACCGTTTCCCGGACTCACCCGCGCAGCGCCGGTCCGATCCAGCGGCCGACCACGGCGCGCAGCTCGTCTTCGGTGAGCGGCGGCTTCGAGGGGTACTGCAGGAACGACAGGAACAGCCGCATCAGGACTTCGGCGAGGCCCTGGAGCTCCTCGTCGGTCGCGATCCCGGCGCCCGCCCAGTCCACCGGCAGGTTGCGGAGGATCCGCGCGCCGTAGGAAAACGCCAGCGGCGAAATGACGCCGTCGGTGAAGTAGTCCGCTTCGCCCGCCTGCAGGAGCAGCCCCATGTGGGGCTCCCCGGGAAGGGTGCGCACGGCGAACACCACCGACTCCACCGCGGCTTCGGCGGCGGTGCCGAACGCGGCCAGGTGCCGCTCCATCCGCCCGGCGAACTCTTCGACGCCGGCCAGCGCGACGGCGCGCAGGATGTCCTTCAGCCCCGGGAAGTAGCGGTAGACGGTCTGCCGGGTGACGCCCGCCTCGGCGGCGACGTCGGAGAGGCTCGTCTTGGCCAGGCCGGCCCGGTCGAGGCACGCCGTCGCCGCGTCGACGATCCGGCGGCGTGCCTCGTCTTCGGTGCCGGGCGGGTTGCCCTGCCATCCGTGGTGCCCCATGCCACCCATCTTCCCCGAGAGAGAGATCAGCCCGGGACAGGGGCGCGATCCTTCCGGTACAGCGCGACCAGCAGCAGGCCGGCCGCGGCGAAGCAGGCGAGCGCGTACAGCCCGCTTCCGGTCGGGGTGCCGTCCGTGGTGACGCCGTCCTTCGCGGCCAGGTAAGCCGGAAGGGCCCCGAGCCAGCACACCGCCATCCCGCCCAGGTAAAGGGCCGGGTAGAACCGCGCGAAGGGCTGCAGGGGCTCGCCTCGCTCCCCGGAACGCAGGTGCGCCACGATGATCCAGCCACCGGCCACCCACAGCAGGCCCAGTTCGACACCGAGGATCCAGGCACGCGCGGTGATGTCGTCACCGGCGAAGCCCGACGGGATCCCCGCGATCGCCATGGTCGGCGGCGTCAGGACGCCGGCCAGCAGGATGCGCCAGGTCAGCCCGCGCCGCGGCGGGCCGCCCGTCAGGCGCACCACGAGGTAGGTCATGGCGGCCATCGAAACGGAAGCGAACAGCAGCATGCTGTTCAGCGGCACCGACGCCAGCGCCGGGTGGTTGACGATCGCGTTCGCCGGGTTCCAGGCCCACCACTTCAGCTGCGGGCCGAGGTGGTCGAAGACTTCGTAGAACACCTGGCAGACGAAGGCCACGGCCACCGAACCCCGCAGCGCACCGCGCCGGAAGAGGCCGAGCGAGCGCACGAGCTCGTAGGCGAGCTGGCTGATCACCGGGTAGAACGCCACGATGTAGAGCGGCAGCCGGTCCCCCATGAACTGCACGGTGAAGAGGTTGTGGGCGAAGATGAAGCCGTACAGCCGGTCGAGCCCGAACCACTCGGGGAAGTACAGCGGCGGCTCGGTGACGAAGAGGTAGACCAGCGAAGTCCACCACAGCGCCAGGTTCACCGGATCGCCCTCGCGGCGGCGGCGCAGCGCGTGCACCAGAGCGAACACCGCGCCGCCGACGATCAGCACTTCCAGCAGCGGCATCGTCCAGTGGGCGAGCGCCCACGGCGGCCGGACCGAAACCACCGGCGAGACGTCGTGGCAGTCGAAGCCGAGACCGCGGGTGAGGGCTTCGGCGTCCGGCCCGCACGCCGTGCTCATCGCGCGTTCGCCGTCGCCGTCGAGTAGTCCGTGGCCGGCGGCTCCGCCTGGGGATCGAACCCGAACGGGACCCGGTGGCGGCCCAGCGCCGCGCGGACGCGGTAGCGCACCAGGCCCGCGAGCACCCGCGGGTTGCGCATCATCTGTCCCAGCGACTCGTCCAGGTTGAACACCTTCGCGAAGTGCTCGTCGACCACGGCGTCCTCACGCGCCGCGCCGACGACGAGGCTGAACGCCGGGGCCGACATCGCCGCGATGATGCGCCGCCGCCACTCCGGCAGCTGTTCGGTGCCCACCGCGCACGCGTAGCCCTGGTCGCGTGCCATCGCCAGGCTCCACGGCACGCGCAGCAATCCGCGTTGCGCGGCGAAGAAACGCGCGGAGAACTTCGCGTCGAGCCGCCCGGCGCGGGACAGGTGCTCGCGCAGCAGCAGGGCCGAAGCCGACGCGGAACTGATGCCCTGGGCGTAGAAGGGGTTGAACGCGCAGATCGAGTCCCCGACGAAGACCAGCCGCCGCGGCGGGGTGCGCAGGCGGTCGTAGCGCCGCCACTTGTTGCCGGTCGAGCGCGTGAGGTGGACCGGCGAGGCGGGGGCGCAGTGGTCCATGGCGTCGGCGAACAACGGCGTCCGCACCCGGCGCGCGGTTTCGACGAAAGCGTCGGTGGTGCTGGGCATCTCCAGCCCCCACGACCCCATGCACGCGATGACGCGGTTGCCTTCGATCGGGAAGAAGTTGACCAGGAACTCGTGCTCGGCGGGGTGTTCGCCCTTGTCCGGCGTCGGCATGATCACCAGGTGCCGCCACCACCAGGACGCGGGACGCTCGGCCGGCAGGTCGTACCAGCGCGAGGTGTAGGTGACCTTGGCGTCGAGCGTCTGCACCTCCGGCTCGGGCCAGCCGGCCGCCGCCAGCCAGCCGGAGACCGGGGACCCACGGCCCATCGCGTCCACGACGAAGTCGGCGTCGACGTGCTCCTCGCCGTCGGCGGCGGTGAAGCCGACACCGGTGATCTCCCCGTCCGCGGTGGTCAGGCCGCCTACCGCGACGCCCTCGCGGACGACGACGTTGGCCAGTTCTCTGACCTTGTCCCGCAGCACGCGCTCGATGAGGATCCGCGAGCCGTAGACCATCGTCATGGCACTGCTCTTGCGGGCCGACCAGCCCGGCCCGTCGAGGTAGGCGGCGTCCATGGACGGCATCAGCAGCAGCCCGCCCGCCGCGATGAGGTCGTCCTCGAACCCGGGGAACAGCGCGCCGATCGCGCGCCGGCCCGAGTTGAGCAGGAAGTGCGGGTGCTTGCTCTGCGGTACGCCGCGGCGGTGCTCGGCACCGTCGGGCAGCTCGTCGCGTTCCAGCACCAGCACGCGGTCGAAGTGCGGGGCCAGCGCTCCGGCCGCGCACAGACCGGCGGCACTGCCTCCGAGGACGACGGCGGTCTTGCCGAGCCGCATGCGGATCAACTCCCGTCATTCATACAAACAGACACCGAATGTATGAATGACCACCGGCGGGTGTCAAGCCCCCCTCGACGTCCACAATGGACGATCGCAACCGGTTCGCCGGAGATTTCCGCATAACATCGAACGTGGTCGATCGACGTCGGTTGCCAATTCCGGACTCGCCGTCCAAGCTCTTTCTCGCACGAATGTTAACGTTAACACCTTGCAGTGAGGTTTCATGCTGTCCGTCGTCGCCGGTTCGCCCTGAGCCCTCGCTCCGCTCCTGATCACGGACCCGGCAGACCTTCGCGCCAGCCTCGCCGAATCGTTTCGCTACCCGTGCGGTTCCGCGGGCCCCGGCATTTCCCGCTTCGCGCGCGGGTAAGTCACCGGCTGCGACGGAAGGGTGGATCATGACCGACGACGAACCGTCCACGGCCGCGCGCATGCAGGCGATGGCCGCGGAGCTGGGGCTGCAGCCGGAGGACACCCGCTCGCACACCGGCGACTTCGCGGGTGGTCAGATCCTCTTCGCGGGCGCGTCCGGCGACCGCAAACCGAGTGCCTACCTGCTGCGCTGGACACCCGGCGAAGGCTGGGAACTGGCGGCGGAGGCCGGACCGTCCGGGTCCGCCCTGGTCGTCGCCGAGCTGCCCGGCACGCCGGAACCCGAGGCCGTGGCCGACTTCGTCCTCGCCGCCCTGTCCGGACGCGCGGAGCGGCCCGTGCGCCGGTCGGAAGAGGGGCTCAGCGGCCTTGGTGGTCGCGAGCGTGCACGAAGGGACCGTTCCGGACGGTGACCACGAAGACCCACGGATCCGGTCCTGCGGCCCGCGCCGGGCCGCCTCATTCCGGGGCGTGGATCAGCTTCGCCAGCTCCCGGTCGAAGTCGAACGCCCGGCTTTCCTGCCCGCGCGGCAGGGCCTCGCAGGTGCGGTAGAGGAAGTCGACGAGCTCGGCGGTGTCCGCGTCGAGCACGACGTGCCCGCTCGGCGACCGCAGCTCGACCACGGTCACGGCGGGATCGGCACCCGGCGCGACCCGGACGTCGCCCAGCCCGGCCGGTTCCCGGAGGCCGTCGACGAGCAGGTCCCGCGCGACGAGCCACTCGACGGGCCCGCGTCCGGTGTGGAGGGTCAGAGCGACCGCGTAGGGCTCCCGGCTGTCGTACCCGAGGTCCGCCCGCAGCGACGTGGCTCCGCCGCCGGTGGACCGCACCTCGAGCACGAGGATCGCCTTGATCACGGTGTACTCGGAACTCAACGGACGACCCTCCACCCCGGCGGCATGAACCACGGCCAGTGTCGGCCGATCGAGGGCCCGGCGCCAACCGGACACGCGGTTTTCCGAAGGGCGCGGAACGACCGCACGTCAACCGCGGCCGGCAGGGCCGGCACCAGGTCGCGCCGGTTCCGGTGAAGTTCACGGCAAGCCTGGAGAAGATCTTCTCGGCCGGCCCCCAGACATGCGGGCGGTGGTCGCCAATTCCACTGTGGACGGCGTGCTGGTTGCCGTGTTCCCGCTGCTCGTGGTGGTCGTGGTCGGCAACGCCGCGGTGGTCTGCGTCCGTCGGGACGTGCTCGCCGGAGGATGCCGAAAGGGCCCCGCACCGGATCGGTGCGGAGCCCTTTCGGGAGAAACCCGGGTACTACTTCTTGGCCGCGGAGGTGCGCTTGGCCGGGGCCTTGGCAGCGGCCGGCTTCTTCGCCGCGGCGGTCTTGGTCGCGGCCGGCTTGGCAGCGGCAGCAGCCGGCTTGGCGGCGGCGGTCTTCGCCCGCGTGGTGGTCGCCTTCGCCGTGGTCGCAGCGGCCTTGGCGGCCGGCTTCGCCGCCGCGGCCTTCGGGGCCACCTTGGCAGCAGGCGCCTTGGTGGCCGTCGCGGTGGCCTTGGCAGCCGGCTTCGCCGCGGTGGCGCGGGTCCGCGTGGTCGCCGGACGGGTCGCGGCCGGCTTGGCCGCCGCCGCCCGGGTGGCGCGGGTCGTCGTCGCCTTGGCCGGCGCGGCAGCCGCGGCGGTCTTGGTGGCCGTCGCCCGCGTGCCGGCGGCGGCGGTGGCGCGCTTGACCGGAGTCGCCTTCGGCAGCTTCTTCGAACCGGAGATGACGTCCTTGAACGTCGTGCCGGCACGGAACGCGGGCACGTTGGTCTTCTTCACCTTCACGGCCTCACCAGTACGCGGATTGCGCGCCGTACGAGCCGCGCGAGCGCGCTTCTCGAACACACCGAAACCGGTGATGTTGACCTTCTCGCCCTTGTTGACCGTCCGGATGATGATGTCCACCAGACCGTCAACGGCCTGCGCAGCCACCTTCTTGTCATCGCCCAGACGCTCCGACAGCGCCTCGATCAGCTGGGCCTTGTTCGTCATTCCAGTCCTCCGTAGCGGAACTCCAGTCAGGCCCATCACGGCCGACAGCGCACAGAGTATTACCAAAGCCGCACAAATCCAAACAGCGGACACAGCTTAACTCTCTTGTGTCGTGCGGAATTCCGGTCCGGGCCGGCGGGAACCACCGGCACCCGCCCGCAACCCGAAGCGCTGACCTGCAGATTTTCCTCCGGCATGGCGCCCGAACCGGGCCCCGAAGGTCCTCAAAGGACAAGCAGCGAGTGTGCCCGACACCACGAGCGTCCTGATGAGACGATCCCAAAATCGAACAATTGATCGACGCCGCGCCCGCGAAAAGCCCGCTCCCGCAATCAATCTCCGGCCGGCTCGCCCGGCAATCCGGGGTCAGGGCGTAACGACCGCCATGCCCCTGGCGACCCTTGAGTGCCGGGATGGATTCGCCGCCTTCCGGAGGCACCGGCACGAAGTGCGCCGTGGCCCTCCCGGGACCGGCGGGGGTGGAGGCACGACCATGCGGAGCCGCTCTACTGCCGATTCGTTGCAAGTCCATGCCGTGGCCGGATCCTACGTCGTGCTGTTCGGGATCGACCTGCCGAAACGGGCCACCAGGAACCTCCTCGGGTTCGCCATCGAACGCACCGATCACGCCAAGCGGGAACGCTACTGGCTGCGCGGCCGCAAAGTGTTCGAGGCGACCTCACGCGGGATCCCGCCCGGCACCTCGGTCAGCCTGCGCGACCACCCGCTGCAGTCCTTCCAGTGGGGCGACTACACCGCCGAGCCCGATCACGACTACGAGTACCGCGTCGTCGCCCTCTACGGGACGCCGAAGAACCTGGTGGTCCGCCGCGAGGTCACGATCACCGTCCACACCGAACCCGCCGGCACCGGCACCCACGCGGTCCACTTCAACCGCGGGGTCGCCGCCAGCCAGGCCTACGCGCAGGAGTTCGGGCGGCCACCGCGTGCGGGCGATCGCACCGACCCCGCCTACGACTGGCTGTCCCGGGGCCTCGAAGAAGCACTGCTGGAGTTCATCGGCTCGGCCGCCGGGCCCGGGTATGCGTTGCGCGGCTCGGTCTACGAATTCTCCTACCCGCCCGTCCTCGACGCGCTGAAGGCCGCCGCCGACCGCGGGGCCGACGTCAAGATCATCTACGACCGTCGTGGCCGGGCGAGCACGGATCCGAAACGCGCCAAGGTCTGGCAGCAGTCCGAGCCGGCCATCGCCTCCGCCGGGCTCGAAGCGTGCATGGTCCCCCGCAAGACCGGCAGCGCCATCTCGCACAACAAGTTCCTGATCCTGCTGCACGACGGCGCACCGCAGGCCGTCTGGACCGGCTCGACCAACGTCACCTGGGGCGGCCTGTTCGGCCAGTCCAACGTCGGGCACCTCGTCCGCGACCCCGCGGTCGCCGCCCGGTACCTCGACTACTGGACCCGCCTGTCCGCCGACCCGGACTACGCCGGGATCCGGGCCGCCAACACCGGCGCCACGCCCACCCCGGCCACGCCACCAACCGCCGGGGTCTCGCTCGTGGTCAGCCCGAGGACCACCCTCGACCTGATCGACTGGTACGCCGGCGTTGCCGGGCGCGCCGGGAAGTCGTTCTTCATGACCGCGGCGTTCGGCGTGCACGACAAGATCGCCGACGCCATCGCCGCCGAGTCCGACGTGCTGCGCTACCTGGTCCTCGAAGAACCACCCGACAGCGGCGACGTCGAATTCACCCGCGACAACGACGTCAAGGTCGCCGTCGGCTCACTGCTGAGCACCGACATCCTCGACCGCTGGACCAAGGAACAGCTGACCGGCCTGAACTTCCACGTCCGCTACACCCACACGAAGTTCATGCTCGTCGACCCGCTCGGCGACGACCCGCTGGTCATCACCGGCTCGGGCAACTTCAGCGACGCCTCGGTCCACGAAAACGACGAGAACATGCTCGTCATCCGCGGCGACACCCGGGTCGCCGACATCTACCTCGGCGAGTTCATGCGGCTGTTCACCCACTTCTACTTCCGCTACCTCCAGCAGAAACTCCGCGACGACCCGCGCGACGTCGCCTACCTCGCGCCCGACGACAGCTGGGTCCCCCGCTACTACGACCGCACCACCCCCGGCTACCGGCAACGGCTGCTGTTCCGCTGACCGAAGAAGCACACGGTCCTGCCGTGGCCGGGGGTCGGGTTCTGTCGACCTATGTTGTCACCGGGGCAGGAACGGCCAACTCACCGCTCGCAGCGGCCAACTCACACACCGGAACGGCCAACTCACCGGCACGTGGTGAGTTGGCCGCTCCGGGTGGTGAGTTGGCCGTTCCGGGTGGTGAGTTGGCCGCCCGGGGGAGGTTGTGGGCGGTGTTGCTGATGGGCTGAGGAGGCCGGTGCGTCCCCTGCCGGCGCAGACACCTGGTCGTGAGTGGTAAGTAGGGTTCTAACCCGAATTACCACTCACGACCAGGTGCGGCAGAGCGGCAGAGCGGCAGCGGGCTGTTACCGGGCGCCGAGTGCGTCGAGCCAGCGCCGGAGGTGTGCGGCGGTCTCGGCCACCTGTTCCTCGATGATCGAGAAGTGATCGGCCTCGATGCGCTCGACCGGTCCCCGGTGTTGCCAGGCGGGGACGGGGTCGGTGGCTCCGAAGCCGCTCAACGTCACGGTGGCCCGCAGGTTCAGCGTCGGCGCGGCGATCGGCTCGGCCGCGCGCTCGGGGAATATCCGCACGTAGCCGCCCATGGCGACCAGGCCGTGGTCGTCGACGGGGGTCAGTGCGTTGTCGCGGGACAGGATCTGCCCCAGCGCGTCGGTGAGCACGAGACGGTTGAGTTCGAGGTCTTCCGGGGCGTAGGTGTCGATCATCGCGACGCCCGCGAGCTCGACGCCGTCGTCTTCGAGCCGCCGGGCGACCGCGTGGGCGAGCGCACCGCCGGCCGAATAACCGATGAGCGCCACCGGGCTTCGCTCGAGTTCCGAGGCGACGGCCGCGGCGAGGCTCTCGATCGCCGCCGCCCAGGTCGCCGGCAGGTCGTCGCCGGCGCGCAGGCCGGGCAGCCGCACCGCGCCCACCTGCCGCTCACCGCCCAGTTCGCGGGCCAGGCGGGCGAACTGGTGCGGGCCCGATCCTGCCAGGAACGACGGGAGGCAGAGCAGCGCCGGTGCCGTGGCACCGCGGGCCAGGAGCTGCACAGCGGGGCGTTGTGCGGCAGCCTCGCCGGCCGGGTAGGTGGTCATCAGCGCCGAACTCGCGATCAGCAGGGGCAGCGCCCCGGCCAGGTCGCCGCGGCGATGCGCCCCCGACACCAGGTCGGTGATCGTGCCGCGCACCCCGGCCGATGCCTGCTCGGCCACGCCGGTTCCGGATTCCTCGATCCGTGAGCGCACCAGTTTCGCCACGTCGGCGGCGGTCGGGTGGTCGAAGATCAGCGTCGACGGCAACGCCAGCCCGGTCAGCCGCGCGAGCCGGTTCCGGAATTCGACGGCACCGAGGGAGTCGAAACCGAGCTCGGTGAACGGCGCGTCCGGATCGATCGCGTCGCCGGACCGGTGCCCGAGGACCGCCGCGGCGACGGTGCGCACCTCGCGCACGATCAGCCCGTCGCGATCGGCGTCGGGCAGTGCGGCCAACTGCTGGGCCAAGCTGACGCCGGCCCCCGCGACGGCCGTGGGAACCCGGATCATGCCGCGCAGGACCGCGGGCAGGGTGCCGCCGCGCGCCAGGTCGGCGAGCGCCGCGGTGTCCAGCAGGGCCGTCACCGGGGCCGGCCGATCGGTCGCGAGTGCGTTGTCGAACAACGCCATCCCGGACTCCGGGTCGATCGGGACCAGGCCCAGCCGGGTCCGGATCCGGCGGGCGTGCTGCCCGCCGTCGTCCCCGCCGAGCACCCCGGCCATGCCGACGGTCCACAGCCCCCAGGCCAGCGAGTGCGCGGGCAGGCCCGCGCTGCGGCGCACGCGAGCCAGCGCGTCCAGCACGCTGTTCGCGGCGGCGTAGTTGCCCTGTCCCTGCCCGCCGAGCAGCGGGGCCGCGGACGAGAACAGCACGAACGCCGAGAGGTCCAGGTCGCGGGTCAGCTCGTGCAGGTGCAGTGCCGCGTCGGCTTTCGGGGCCAGCACCCGGGTCGTCTGCGCGGGGGTGAGGGTGTCGAGCATGCCGTCGTCCAGGACGCCCGCCGCGTGGATGACGGCGCTCAGCGGCGCGTCGCCGTCGATGCCGGCCAGCAGATCCCGGACTGCCGCACGTTCGGTGACGTCGCACGCCACGACCCGGACGTCGGCGCCGAGCCCGGTCAGCTCGGCGGCCAGTTCGGCGGCGCCCTCCGCGGCGGCACCGCGCCGCGATGCCAGCAGCAGCCGTCGGACGCCGTGTGCGGTCACCAGGTGCCGGGCGGCGATCGCGCCGATGCCGCCGGTGCCGCCGGTGATGAGCACCGTGCCGTGGCCGAACGGCCGCGGCCCGCCCGGTTCGGTGGCGGGCAGCGGCCGCAACCGCGGTGCCAGGAGCCGGCCGTCGCGGACGGCCAGGTGCGGTTCGTCCTGGGCCACGGCCTCGGCGAGCGACGTGCTCGCCAGGGCGTCGCCGTCGTGGTCGATGAGCAGGAACCGGCCCGGGTGCTCGGACTGGGCGCTGCGCACCAGGCCCGCCACGGCAGCGCCGGCCAGCTCGGGTTCCTCGCCGGGCAGACCGGCGGCCGTGCGCGTCACGATCGCGAGCCGGCCGGGGTGTTCGGCGCCGATCCAGCCCTGCAGCAGCGCGAGCGTCGCCAGCACGCCGGCGTGGACGTCCGCCGCGCCGGTGCCGCGGGGCGCGGGCCACACCACCGTGTCGGGAACCTCCGGCAGCACAGCGAGTTCCGCGAGCCCGGCGCAGCTTGCCAGTGGCTCGGGGGCCTCGACGGCCGCCGGGTCGCCGAGCACGACGACGCGCCCGGCGCCCGCATGGGAGACAGTGGGCACGGCGACCCACTCGAGGTCGAACAACGGTGCCGCGCCCCGCAGCCGGGCCAGCGCCTGCGGCTCGATCGGGCGGACCCGCACCGACTCCACGCTCAGCACCAGGGCACCGGCCGCGTCGACCGCGTCCACGCGGAAGGTGTCCGGTGCGACGCGGGCGATGCGGGCGCGCAAGGCACCCGCGCCGGACTGTGCCAGCTGGACACCGCCGAAGGCGAACGGCAGGGGCACCCGGCCGTCGGGCCCGTCCTCGGTGAGCCGGCCGACCGCCGCGTGGAACACCGCGTCCAGCAGTGCCGGATGCACGCCGAAGGCGGTGGCGCGCGCCGCGGTTTCGGAGTCGAGCGCCAGGTCGGCGAACACTTCCTCGCCACGCGACCACGCCGCGCGCACACCCTGGAACACCGGGCCGTACCCGAAGCCGAGGTCGCCGAGCGCGCGGTACACCTGCGGCCCGTCGACTCCCTCGCCCGCAAGCGGGGGCCACGTCGTCGCCCAGCCCGGTGCCGCGGCCGGCACGGCAGGCGTGAGCAAGCCACGGGCGTGCGGCACCCAGGCGTCGGCGGTGCGGGCGTGGACGGTCACGGTCCGGTGCCCGTCGGCATCGGGCTCGCCCACGGCGAGCTGGATGTCCGCGGCACCCTCGGCCGTGAGGACCAGCGGCGCCGCGAGCACCAGTTCCGCCAGGCGCGGCACGTCGAGCCGGGCGCCGGCGGCCAGCGCCAGTTCCACGAATCCGGTACCCGGCACCAGGACCGCGCCGGAGACGACGTGGTCGGCGAGCCACGGGTGCGTGTGCAGCGAGAGCCGGCCGGTGAACAGCCACTCGTCCTTGCCGGCGAGGTGCACCTGGGCGTGCAGCAGCGGGTGGCCGGCGGAGTCGGCACCGGCGAGCGGCGCCGCGGTCTCCGCGGGCCGCAGCCAGAACCGTTCGTGCTGGAAGGGATAGGCGGGCAAGGGGATCCGGGCCTGCGGCCGGGCTCCGAAGTAGTCGGCCCACCGCACCGGACGGCCCGCGCAGTGCGCGGTCGCCAGCGCGGTGACCAGCTGCTCGGGTTCGTCGACCGTGCGCCGGGAGCCCGCGACCACCGCTGCGCTCGCCGCGGGATCCGCCGCCAGCGTGGCGCGGGTCATCGCCGTCAGCACCGCGTCCGGGCCCAGCTCGACGAACAGGCGCACGCCCGAATCGAGCAGGGCCCGCACCGCCGGGGCGAAGCGCACCGCCTCGCGCACCTGCCGGACCCAGTACCCGGGCGTCGCCACCGAACCGCCGTCGAAGGCGCCGGAAACCGTGGAGCACAACGGTATCCGTGGCTCGTGGTAGGTCAGGCCCGCGGCGATCTCCGCGAACTCGGCCAGCATCGGATCCAGCAAGGCGGAGTGGAACGCGTGGCTCACCCGCAGCCTGCTGGTCTTGACGCCCTCGGCCACCAGCTTCGACTCGAGCGCCGCCACCGCCTCGGTGTCTCCGGAGAAGACCACCGCGTCGGGCGCGTTCACCGCGGCCAGCGAGACCGCGGCGGCCGCCGGCTCGGCCAGCAGTTCCGCGGCCCGCTCCTCCGGCACGGCGGCGGCCAGCATGCTCCCCCCGGAAGGCAGCGCCCCCATCAACCGGCCCCGGGCCGCCACAAGCCGGCACGCGTCCGGCAACGACCACACCCCGGCCACGTACGCCGCGGCCAGCTCGCCGATCGAATGCCCGGCCACCGCGTCCGGCGTCACGCCCCACGACTCGACGAGGCGGTACATCGCCACCTCGAACGCGAACAACGCGGGCTGGGTGTACTCGGTGCGGTCCAAGAGAGACTCGGCCGTCGCGCCGAACATCACGTCTCGCAGCGAATGCCCCTGGTGTGCGTCGAATTCCGCGCACACCTCGTCGAGTGCGGCCGCGAAGACCGGGAACGCCCGGTACAGCCCGGCGCCCATCCCGATCCGCTGCGCGCCCTGACCGGTGAACAGGAACGCGGTCGTGCCCGGCTGGCCGGTAATACCCGGCTCCGGCTCGTCGGCGGCCAGGCGTGCCAAGGCCGCCAGCAGCGTCTCCCGGTCCTGGCCCACGACGGCGGCGCGCTGCTCCAGCCGCGCGCGGTGCAGCGCCAGCGTCACCGCGACGTCGGTCAGGTCGAGCTCCGGACGTTCCCGCAGGGCATCGTGCAGCCGGCGCGCTTGGGTTCGCAGCGCGGCCGTCGTCCGCGCGGACAGCAGCAACGGCAGCACCGCCGGCCGCGGTGCCTCGGTCGCCCGCGGCGGGACCGCGGGCGCCTCTTCGAGGATCACGTGCGCGTTGGTCCCGCTGATCCCGAACGACGACACGCCCGCCCGGCGCGGACGGCCCCCGGCCGGCCACGGCTCGGCCTCGGTCAGGATCCGGACCGCGCCCGCCGGCCACTCCACGTGCGGCGACGGCGCGTCGACGTGCAAGGTGGGCGGCAACGTCTCGTGCCGCAGCGCCTGCACCATCTTGATCACGCCGCCGACCCCGGCGGCCGCCTGCGCATGCCCGATGTTCGACTTCAGCGACCCGATCCGCAGCGGCTCGGCGCGGTCCGGCCCGTAGGCGTTGATCAGTGCCTGCGCCTCGATCGGGTCGCCCAGGGTAGTGCCGGTGCCGTGCGCCTCCACCGCGTCCACCTCGGCCGCGGCCACTCCGGCGTTGGCCAGCGCCCGCGCGATCACCCGCTCCTGGGACGGGCCGTTCGGGGCGGTCAAGCCATTGCTGGCCCCGTCCTGGTTGACGGCGCTGCCGCGGAGCACGGCCAGCACCGGGCGCCCGTTCCGCTGCGCGTCGGACAACCGCTCGAGGGCGAGCACGCCGACGCCCTCGGCCCACGAGACACCGTCCGCGGTACTGGAGAACGCCTTGCAGCGCCCGTCCGGTGCCAGCGCCCGCTGCCGGGAGAACTCCTGGAACAGCAGCGGAGTCGACATGACCGTCACCCCGCCGGCGAGGACCAGCGACGTCTCCCCGGCACGCAGGGCCTGGGCCCCCACGTGCAAGGCCACCAGGGACGACGAACACGCCGTGTCCACCGTCACCGCGGGTCCTTCCAGGCCGAGGGCGTAGGACACCCGGCCGGAGACGACGCTGCCGGCCGATCCGGTCGCCAGATAGCCTTCCGCGGCACCGTCGGCGGCTTCGCGCGCCACGTGGCCGTAGTCCTGGTACATCACGCCCGCGTACACCCCGGTGTCGCTGCCCCGCAGGGACGTCGGATCGATACCGGCGTCTTCGAGCGCTTCCCAGGACGCCTCGAGCAGCAACCGCTGCTGCGGGTCCATCGCCGCCGCCTCACGGGGTCCGATGCCGAAGAAGGCGGCGTCGAAATCACCGGCGGTGTGCAGGAATCCGCCTTCCCGGGTGTAGCTCTTGCCCGGCTTGCCGGGTTCGGCGTCGTACAGGCGGTCGAGGTCCCAGCCGCGGTCGCCGGGCATCGGGGTGATCGCGTCGACGCGCCCGGCGATCAGTTCCCAGAGCTGGTCGGGATTCTCGACGCCGCCAGGATACCGGCAGCTCATGCCGACGATTGCGATCGGTTCGTCGGCCTTGGCCTTGGCCCTGGCCGGGAGCGGTCGCGACGGTGCCGATCCGTCGACCCGGGTACGCAGGAAGCCCGCCACCGCGGCGGTGGTCGGGTAGTCGAACACCAGCGTGGACGGAAGCTGCACCCCGGTGGCGGCGGTCACCTTGTTGCGGAACTCGACGCCGCCGAGCGAGTCGAAACCCAGTTCCGTGAACGGTGTTTCCGGGTCGACGGCGTCGGCCGACTCGTGGCCGAGGACCGCGGCGGCGATCGCGCGGACCTCGTCGCGGATCAACGCCTCCCACCCCTCGGCGGGGGCGTCGAGCAACCGCCGTCGCAACGGGCTGTCGGCGACCCGGCCGCGCGCCGGCACGTGGATCAGGCCGCGCAGCACCGCGGGCAGCGTGCCGAGCCGGCCCAGCGCGGTGAGGGCGGGGGTGTCGAGCAGCGCGGTCATCAGCATCGGTTCGCCGGTGGCCAGCGCGTGGTCGAACAGCTGCATGCCGGTGTCCGGCTCGATCGGGGACAACCCGAGCCGCGCCCGGATCTGGCGCACCAGGTGGTCGCCACCCGGGTCGTTCACCGCTTCGGCCATGCCGAGCTTCCACAGCCCCCAGGCCAGCGCGTGCGCGGGCAGACCGGCGCTGCGGCGCGCCCGGGCGAGCGCGTCCAGGCCCGCGTTCGCGGCCGCGTAGTTGCCCTGGCCCTGCCCGCCGAGCAGCGGCCCGGCGGAGGAGAACAGCACGAACGCCGACAGGTCCCGGTCGCGGGTGAGCTCGTGCAGGTGCCAGGCGGCATCGACCTTCGGGGCGAGCACCCGGTCGACCTGCTCGGCGGTCAGGGTTTCGATGGTGCCGTCGTCGACCACGCCCGCGGTGTGCACGACCGCGGTCAGCGGTTCGGATTCCAGCAGCGCCGCAACCTCGGCGCGCTCGCTGACGTCGCACGCGGCGACGCGGACCTCGGCGCCCAGCGCGGTCAGCTCGGTGACCAGGTCCTCGACGCCCGGCGCCGCGGACCCGCGGCGCGAGACGAGCAGCAGCCTGCGCACCCCGTGCCGGGTCACCAGGTGGCGCGCGGTGACGGCACCCAAGCCGCCGGTGCCGCCGGTGATCAGGACCGTGCCGTCGCCGAAGGTGCTGCCGGTCGGATCGCCGGTGGCCGACCGGATCAGCCGCGGTGCCAGCGTGCCGCCGTCGCGGAGCGCGAGCTGCGGCTCGTCCGTGGCGGCCGCGGCGGCGATCCGCCGGGGCAGGTCCGCGACGTCCGTGTCGGCGAGGTCGGGGGCGAGGTCGACGTTCACGATGCGCCCCGGGTGTTCCGACTGCGCGCTGCGCACCAGGCCGCGGACGGCCGCGGCCGCGGGGTCCGGCGTCTCGCCGGGCAGACCTGCGCCGTTGCGGGTCAGCACGATCAGCGTCGAACCGGCGCTGCCCGGTTCGGCGAGCCAGCCGCGCAGCACCGCGAGGGCGTCGTGCACGGCGGTGCGGATGGCCGCGGGGACGTCGTCGCCGTCCGCGGTTTCGGGCGACCAGACGACAATCGAGCCGTGGTGGCCCTCGCCCGTGGCGAACGCCGCGGCATCCGCGAACGTCTCGGCGCACCCGGCGACCGGGCGGCCCAGTGCCACCAGGTGCCGGTCCGGCACCGCGGAGACCGTCACCGGCGTCCAGTCGAGGGCGTAGAGCGGGCTGCGGGCACCGGCGAGAGCGCGCGCGTCCGCGGGGCGGGCGAGCACGGCGTCGATCGACAGCACCGCGGCGCCGGTGTCGTCGCAGGCGTCGATGCGCACCTTCCCGGAACCCAGCCGGCCGATCCGGGCCCGGACCGCGGAGGCGCCCGGCCGGAACACCCGGACTCCGGTGAAGGAGAACGGAAGCGGCAGCTTGTCGTCGGGCAGGTCACCGGCGAGTCCGTCGAGGGCGGCGTGGAAGATCGCGTCCAGCAGCGCCGGGTGCACCCCGAAGCCCGCCGTCCGCTCGGCCAGGGTCACTTCGGCGAACACGTCGTCACCACCGGCCCAGGCGGCGCGCACGCCCTGGAAGCTCGGGCCGTAGCCGAATCCCAGTTCGGCGAGCCGGTCGTACAGCCGCGTTCCGTCGATCGGCGTGCCGTCGGCCGGCGGCCAGGTGGAGCCGGTCCAGTCCGGCGGCACGTCGTCGGCCGGGGCGAGGGTGCCGGTGGCGTGCAGCGTCCACTCCGGCTCGGGCTGCGCGGTGCCGGCGACGGCACGCGAGTGGATCGACAGGCGACGGCGGCCGGTGTGGTCGGGCTCGGTCACCGAGACCTGCACGTCCACCGCGGCGGCGCCGTCGAACAGCAGCGGCGCCGACAGCACCAGTTCGTCCACGACGGGCAGGTCCAGCCGGGCGCCCGCGGCCAGCGCGAGATCCACGAACCCGGTGCCGGGCAGCAGGATCGTCCCGAAGGCCGTGTGGTCGGCGATCCACGGCTGGCCGGTGGTGGAAAGCCGGCCGCTGAACAGCCATTCGTCCCGGCCGGCGAGCGGCGCGCCGACGCGCAGCATGGGGTGGTCGAGCGCGACGAGGCCGGCGCGGCCCAGGTCGCCGAGCGCACCGTCGCCGGGCTGCACCCAGTAGCTGCGGCGCTGGAAGGCGTAGCCGGGCAGGTCGAGGTGGGCTGTCGGTCGTCCGGCCGACAGCGGCGTCCAGTCGACGGCCACGCCCGAGCAGTGGACGGCGGCGAGCAACCGCAGGAACCGGTCCACCTCGTCGAGCTTGCGCCGGGACGCCGCGACGACCAGCGAGCGGGCCGCCACTTCGTCGCTCAGCGTGTGGCGGGTCAGCGCCGCCAGTACCGCGTCCGGACCCACCTCGACGAACCGGCGCACGCCGGCGTCGGTGAGCGACCGCACCGCCGGGGCGAACCGCACGGCCTCGCGCACCTGCCGCACCCAGTACCGCGGCGTCAGCAGCTCGTCACCGATCGGCGCACCGGACACCGTGGAGCACACGGCAATGCGCGGCGCCCGGTACGTCACCGAGGTGGCGACCTGCTCGTACTCGGCGAGCATCGGCTCCATCAACGCCGAATGGAAGGCGTGCGAGACCGTCAGCCGGGTCGTCTTCACGCCCTCGGCCACCAGTCGCTGCTCCAGTGCGGCGATCGCCGCCGTCTCGCCCGAGAACACCGTCGCCGCGGGCGCGTTCACGGCCGCCAGCGAGACCGTCCCGGCCGCGATCAGTTCTCGCGCCCGCTCCTCCGGCACCGCGGCGGCGAGCATCGCGCCCCCGGCCGGCAGCGCCCCCATCAACCGGCCGCGGGCGGCCACGAGCCGGCACGCGTCGGCCGTCGACCACACCCCGGCCACGTGGGCCGCGGCCAGCTCACCGATCGAATGCCCGGCCACCACGTCCGGGGTCACGCCGAACGATTCCAAGAGGCGGTACTGCGCCACCTCGAACGCGAACAGCGCGGGCTGCGTGAATTCGGTCCGGTCGAGCCGGCCACCGGTCTCGCCGGACATCACCTCGCGCAGCGAAACCCCCAGCAGGGCATCGAATTCCACGCACACCTGGTCGAGGGCGGCGGCGAACACCGGGAACGCGGCGGCCAGCCCGGCGCCCATCCCGGCCCGCTGCGCGCCTTGACCGGTGAACAGGAAGGCCGTCTCGCCGGTGATGGCGGCACCCGACACGACATGCGCGGAGTCCGAACCCGCGGCCAGAGCCGTGAGGCCGGCGAGCAGACCGGCCCGGTCGGCGCCGAGCACCGCACCGCGCCGGCCCAGCTGAGCGCGCGCGCCGGTCAGGGCGGCGGCGACATCGGCGTCGGCCACCTCGGGGTGGGCGGTGAGCCAGGCCAGCAGCCGGCTCGCCTGGGCCCGGAGCGCGGTCTCCGTCTTGGCCGAAAGCAACCACGGTGCCGGCGCGCCGGATTCCGGCCGGTGCTCGACGACGTCAGCGCGTTCGCGAGGCGCCTCTTCGAGGATCACGTGCGCGTTGGTCCCGCTGATCCCGAAGGACGACACACCCGCGCGACGCGGACGATCCGGCTCCGGCCACTCCCGCGCCTGCGTCAGCAACTCCACCGCGCCCGCCGACCAATCGACCTCGGACGTCGGCTCGGCGACGTGCAACGTCGAAGGCATGACGCCGTTGCGCATCGCCATGACCATCTTGATCACGCCCGCGACACCCGCCGCCGCCTGCGTGTGCCCGATGTTCGACTTGACCGACCCCAGCCACAACGGGTTGCCGTCCCCACGGCCCCGGCCGTACGCGGACACCAGTGCCTGCGCCTCGATCGGGTCACCCAGCCGCGTGCCCGTGCCGTGCGCCTCCACAGCGTCCACATCGGACGCCGCCAGCCGCGCATTCGCCAGCGCGGCCCGGATGACCCGCTCCTGCGCGGGCCCGTTCGGCGCGGTCAGCTGGCTGCTCGCGCCGTCCTGGTTGATGGCGCTGCCGCGGACCACGGCCAGCACCCGATGCCCGCCGCGCTGCGCGTCCGACAGCCGCTCCAGCACGAGGACGCCGACGCCCTCGGCCCAGCCCGTACCGTCCGCCGACGACGAGAACGCCTTGCACCGCCCGTCCGGCGCCAACCCGCGCTGCCGGGAAAACTCGACGAACGTGCCCGGGGTCGCCATCACCGTCACCCCGCCGGCGAGGGCCATCGAGCACTCGCCCTGCCGCAGCGACTGCGCGGCAAGGTGCAGCGCCACCAGCGAAGACGAACAGGCCGTGTCGACCGTCACCGCCGGCCCTTCCAGCCCGAAGGTGTAGGCCACCCGGCCGGACGCGATGCTGCCCGCGCTCCCGGTCAGCAGGTAGCCCTCGAAGTCCTCGGGCGCCTGAGGGATCCGGGAACCGTAGTCGTCGTACATGACGCCCGCGTACACCCCGGTCCGGGTGCCCCTCAGCGCGGTCGGGTCGATTCCCGCGTACTCGAAGGCCTCCCACGCCGTCTCCAGCAGCAACCGCTGCTGGGGATCCATCGCCGCCGCCTCACGCGGGCTGATGCCGAAGAACTCGGCGTCGAACCGGTCCGCGTCGTACAGGAACCCCCCTTCCCGGGTGTAGGAGGTCCCCAGCCGGTCGGGGTCGGGGTCATAGAGCTTTTCCAGGTCCCAGCCACGGCCTTCGGGGAAGGTGCCGACCGCGTCGCGCCCGGCGTTCACCAGCTCCCAGAAGTCTTCCGGAGAGGCGACCCCGCCCGGCAGCCGGCAGGCCATGCCGACGATCGCGATCGGCTCGTGCGCGCGCTCTTCCAGCTCCTGGACCCGCTGGCGGCTCTCGCGCAGGTCGACCGTCGCTCGCTTGAGGTAGTCGCGGAGCTTTTCCTCGTTGTTCATCTCTACCTGCCGAGTTCGTTGTCGAGTACCGCGAAGAGGTCGTCGTCGGTTTCCAGCTCGAGGGCCGCGACCGTGGACCCGCCGTCCACCATCCGGAGCAGCCCGCGCAACCGCGCGGCGATCGTCTCCGCGGAAGCGGCACCGTCGGGCGAATCCGGGGCGGCGATGGCGGCTTCCAGCGCGTCCAGTGCTTGCTGGACCGGATCCGGTGTTTCGCCGAACAGCCGGCCCCGGAGGTATGCGGCGAGGGCTTCGGTGGTCGGGTGGTCGAACACGAGCGTGCTGGGCAACCTCAGCTCGGTGGCGGTGGTGAGCCGGTTGCGGAGCTCGACCGCGGTGAGCGAATCGAGGCCCAGGTCCAGCAGCCCACGCCGGACGTCGATCGTGCGCGGTGCCGGGTGGGCCAGCACGATGCCGACCTGTTCCTGGACGAAGGAAAGCAGCAGCGCCTCCTGCGCTGCCCCGTCCAGCCCCGAGAGCCGGTGCGCCAGCGGGATTTCCCCCGGCGTGGTGCGCCGGCCGGCCCGGCGCCCGGTGCGCACCAGGCCCCGGAACAGCTCGGGCAGCGCGTCCCCGAGGGCGCGCAGTGCGGCGAGGTCGAGTGCCACCGGCGCGAGCACCGGCCGGGAACCCGCGTCGTCCCCGGCCAGCACCTGGTCGAGCGCCGCGAGGGCCTGCTCGTCCGGCATCGGCAGCACTCCGTTGCGCAGCAGCCTGGCCCGGTCGGCTTGTTCGAGGTCACTCGCCATGCCGCCCTGCCACATTCCCCAGGCCAAGGACACCGCGGGCAGGCCGGCGCCGCGCCGGTGCTCGGCCAGCGCGTCCAGGAAGGTGTTGCCCGCGGCGTAGTTCGCCTGCCCGGCGTTGCCCACCAGGCCGGCCACCGAGGAGAAGAGGACGAAGTCCGACAGCCGGAGTCCGGCGGTCAGCTCGTGCAGGTTCCAGGCAGCGTCCACCTTCGGCCGCAGGACGCGGGCGAGGCTCTCCGGGCTCAGGGCCGCCACCGTGGCATCCTCGACGACGCCGGCCGCGTGCACCACCGCGGTGAGCGGGTGTTCGGCCGGGATCGACGCGAGCAGCCCGGCCAGCGCGCCGCGGTCGGCCACGTCGCACGCCGCGACCCGGACTTCGGCGCCGAGCGCCGTCAGTTCGGCCACCAGATTTTCGGCACCGCCACGCCGGCTGGTGAGCAGCAGCCTGCGTGCGCCGCGGGCCACCACCAGGTGCCGGGCGACCGCCGCGCCGAGTGCGCCCGTGCCACCGGTGATCAGCACCGTGTGCGCCGGGTCGAACCGGGCGCCGGACTCCGGAGGCCGGACCGGCTGCGGCACCTTCGCCAGCCTGGTCACGTAAGCCTGTCCCCCACGCAGCTCGAGCTGTGGCCGGGGATCGGCCAGCGCCGCACGCAGCTCGTCACCGGCGGGCAGGCCGTCGGTGATCAGGTGCTGGAACCGTCCCGGGTGTTCGGACTCGGCCGCGCGGATCAGCCCGGACAGCGCACTGTGCCCCAGTTCCCCGGTGCTGAGCACGGCGAGCCGCGCTCCCGCCGGTGCCTCGGTGCCGAGCCACCGCTGCACCACCGCCAGCACCTCGGCCGTGACCCGGCCCGTCTCCTCCGGGGTGGCCGGCCGTACCGGAAGGACGACCACGTCGGCACCAGCCGCCGTCAAGGCGGCGACGTCGGAATGGCATTCGGCGCCGAGCCCGAGGTCGCTCGCGCCGAGCACCGCGATGGTCGCGGCACCCGCGGCCGGAAGGTCCACCGCGGTTCGCTCCACCGCATACACGTCCGGGCCGGCGTCGCCGGTCAGCGTGCCGTCCGGCAGCGCGCGCAGCGCGAGCGACTCCACGGTGGCGACCGGCGTTCCCGTGTCGTCGGCGAGGTGCACCGCGACAGCGCCGTCCTTACCGGTCGAAAGCTTCACCCGCAGGGAGTCGCACCGGGTTCCGGACAGCTGAACACCGCCGAAGGAGAACGGCAGCCGGAGCTCCGCCGGATCGTCCAGGAGCAGCGCGTGCAACGACGCGTCGAACAGCGCCGGGTGCAGGGCGAATCCGGCGGTGTCGACGGAAGTCCGTACCTCGGCGTAGAAGTCGCCACCCGAGCGCCAGGCCGCCTGGAGTCCCTGGAAGGCCGGGCCGTACCCGTAGCCGCGGTCGGCGAGGCGGTCGTACAGGTCGTCGACCGGCTGCGGTTCGGCACCCGCCGGCGGCCAGGACGCGAGATCGGGATCCGGGCTGCCGGGCAGGGCCACCACCACGCTGCCGGTGGCATGCCGGCGCCAGCCGTCGCCGTCTCCGCGGGAGTGGATCGCCACCGGCCGGCGGCCGTCCGCATCGGGGCTGCCCACGGTGATCTGCAGCTGCAGCGCACCGCTGTCGGGAAGGACCAGGGGTTCCTGCAGGATCAGCTCCTCCAGCCGCTCGCAGCCGACCTCGGCTCCCGCGTGCAGGGCGAGCTCCACCAGGGCCGTCCCGGGAAGCAGCACGGTGTCGGCGACGGCGTGGTCGGCGAACCACGGGTGGCTGCGGGCCGAAACCCGGCCGGTGAACAGGACACCGTCGGAATCCGCCAGCGGAACTCCGGCTCCGAGCAACGGGTGCCGCGCGGAGTCCAGTCCGGCCGAGGTGACGTCGGCGCTGCCCTGTCCGTCGGTGAGCCAGAAGTGCCGACGCTGGAACGGATAAGTCGGCAGGTCCGCGGTCCGGCCGTCCTCGCCGAACAGGGCACCCCACGCCACCGGCACGCCGCGGACGTGCGCGTGGGCCACGGCGGTGACGACCGTGTGCGGCTCGTGGCGTCCCTCGCGCAGGACCGGGACCAGCAGCGACGCCGGATCGAGGAAGTCCTGTCCCATGGCGCTGAGCACGCCGTCCGGGCCGAGCTCCAGAAAGGTCCGGACGCCTTCGGCCGCCAGCGCGCGGGCCGCGTCCAGGAACCGCACCGGCCGGCGGACGTGGTGGACCCAGTACTCCGCGGTGGTCAGTTCCTCGGCGGCGACCGGCTCCCCGGTCATGGCCGACACGATCGGGATGGTGGGCGGGGCGAAGGCGAACTCCTTCACGACCGCGTGGAAGTCGTCCAGCATCGCGTCCATGTGCGGGGAGTGGAAGGCGTGGCTGACGCGCAGCCGCTTGACCTTCCGCCCGTGCGCGGCCAGTTCCGCGCCGATCGCCTCGACGGCGGCCGTGTCGCCCGAGAGGACCACGGACGCCGGGCCGTTGACGGCGGCGATGTCCAGCTGGTCCTCCCGTCCGTCGAGCAGCGCCAGCACTTCCCGCTCGTCGGCCGCGACGGCGAGCATCGTGCCGCCGCCGGGCAGCGACTGCATGAGCCGGCCACGGGCCGCGACCAGCTTCGCGGCGTCCGCCAGCGAAAGGACGTCGGCGACGTGCGCGGCCGCCAGTTCACCGACGGAGTGCCCGGCGAGGAAGTCCGGCCGGATCCCCCAGCCTTCGAGGAGCCGGTAGAGCGCCACCTCGGTCGCGAACAGCGCGGCCTGAGCGAAGTCGGTCCGGTCCAGCAGGGCGGGGTCGGCCCCCCAGAGCACGTCGAGCAGCGGCTTTTCCAGCCACTGGTCGATTTCCTCGCAGACGGCGTCCAGGGCTTCGGCGTAGCCGGGGTAAGCGGCGTACAACTCCCGGCCCATGCCGAGCCGCTGGCTGCCCTGGCCGGTGAAGAGGAAAGCGGTGCGACCGGCCACCGGCGTTCCGCGCACGGTCAACGCCGCGAGCCCGCCGACCGCTTCCGGGACGGTGGCGGCCACGACCACCGCGCGGTGCGGCAGTCCGGCGCGTCCGGTCGCCAAAGTACGGCCTGCCGAGGCCAGCTCCTCTTGCGAGGATTCGGCGAGGGCCGCGCCGATCTGATCGGCGTGCGCCAGGAGGGCCGCATCGGTGTGCGCGGACAGCACCAGCGGCACGACCGGCATCGGCCTGGCCGGCGGCACCGGCTCCGCGGCCGGTGGCTGCTCGACGATGACGTGGGCGTTGGTGCCGCTGATGCCGAAGGAGGAAACACCCGCGCGGCGCGGACGTCCGGATTCGGGCCACGGCCGGGACGCGGTGAGCAGGTCCACCCGGCCGGTCGCCCAGTCCACGTGCGGGCTGGGTTCGTCGATGTGGAGGCTCTTGGGGAGCACCCCGTGCCGCATCGCCATCACCATCTTGATGACGCCGGCCACGCCGGCCGCGGCCTGCGAGTGCCCGATGTTCGACTTCAGGGAGCCCATCAGGAAGGGCGACGGGCGCTCCTGCCCGTAGGTGGCGAGGACCGCCTGGGCCTCGATCGGGTCGCCCAGCGTGGTGCCGGTGCCGTGGGCTTCCAGCGCGTCCACGTCCGCCGCGGTCAGGCCCGCGTTGGTCAGCGCCTGGCGGATCACCCGCTCCTGCGAGGGGCCGTTCGGCGCGGTGAGGCCGTTGCTCGCGCCGTCCTGGTTGACGGCGGTTCCCCGGAGCACGCCGAGGATCCGGCGGCCGTTCCGCTGTGCGTCGGAAAGCCGCTCCAGCAGGAGGATGCCGGCGCCCTCCGCCCAGGCCGTCCCGTCCGCCCCGCCGGAGAAGGACTTGCACCGGCCGTCCGGAGCCAGTCCGCGCTGCCGGCTGAACTCGACGAACATCCTCGGCGTGGCCAGCACGGTCACACCGCCGGCCAGCGCCAGCCCGCACTCGCCGTTCCGGAGTGCCTGCGCCGCAAGGTGCATCGAGACCAGCGAGGAGGAACAGGCGGTGTCGACGGTGATCGCCGGTCCCTGCAGGCCGAAGGTGTAGGCGACCCGGCCGGAGGCGACACTGACCGTGCTGCCGACCGACAGGTAGCCCTCCATGGCCTCGGGAGCGTCCTTCAGCCGCCCCGCGTAGTCGTTCGCCATGACCCCGGCGAACACCCCGGTGTCGCTGCCCTTGAGCGAGGCCGGGTCGATCCCCGCGCGCTCGAACGCCTCCCAGCAGATTTCCAGCAGCAGCCGCTGCTGCGGGTCGATGGCGGTGGCCTCCCGGGCGCTCACCCCGAAGAACTCGGGGTCGAACCGCGGTGCCTCGTAAAGGAATCCGCCGTGCCGGGTGTAGGAGGTGCCCGCGTGATCCGGGTCCTCGTCGTAGAGATCGTCCAGCTCCCACCCGCGGTCGGCGGGGAACGGCCCGATGGCGTCCCGCTCGTCCGACAACAGCGCCCACAGCTCCTCCGGGGAACTGACTTCGCCCGGGTAGCGGCACGCCATCGCCACGATCGCGATCGGCTCGTCCGGAGCGGCGGCGACCGGTCCGGCCACTGCCGCCGTGGCGGCCGGGCCGAGCAGTTCGCTCCGCAGGAAGCCGGCCAGCTCGGACGTGCTGGGGTGGTCGAACACCAGCGTCGCGGGCAGCTTCAGTCCCGCCACCGCGTTCAGCCGGTTGCGCAGTTCCACGGCCTTGAGCGAGTCGAAACCCAGCTCGGTGAAGGCCCGGTCGGCCGCGACCCGGCCGGCGTCGGAGTGTCCCAGCACGGAAGCCACCGCGTCGCGGACGAGTTCCAGCAGCGTCCGCTTCTGTTCCTGGGGCGCAAGGGCCGCCAGCCGCTCCCGGAGGGTGGTGCCGCCGGCCCGCTCGCCGGCCCGCTCGCCGGCCGCGGTGGGGCGCGCCGGGCGCACCAGGCCGTGGAAAAGGGCGGGCAACGTGCCCTCGTCGCGCTGCCTGCGCAGTCCGGTGTGGTCCAGCAGCGCCGGAACGAGGACCGGACGGCGGGTCGCCAGTGCCGCGTCGAACAGCGCCAGTCCCTGCTCACTGCCGATCGGGGCGATGCCGCCGCGGGACATGCGGGCCCGGTCGGCGTCGGTCAGGTGCCCGGTCATCCCGCTGCCGTCCGCCCACAGGCCCCAGGCGAGCGACGTGCCGGGCAGGCCCGCCGCCCGGCGGTGGAGCGCGAGGGCGTCCAGGTACGTGTTGGCCGCCGCGTAGTTGGCCTGCCCCGCGGTGCCGACCGTGCCGGCCAGCGAGGAGAACAGGACGAACGCGGCCAGCTCCCGGTCCGCCGTCAGCTCGTGCAGGTGCCGGGCGGCGTCGACCTTGGGCCGCAGCACGGTGTCGAGCTGCCCGGGGGTGAGGGCCTGCAGCGTGCCGTCGTCGAGGACGCCCGCGGTGTGGAGAACCGCGGTGAGCGGGTGCGCTTCGGGAATCCCCGCCAGTACCGCGGCGAGCGCCGCGCGGTCGGCCGTGTCACAAGCGACCACGGAAACCTCGGCGCCGTGGGCGATGAGTTCGGCTTCCAGCTCGACCATGCCCGCGGCTTCCCGGCCGCGGCGGCTCGCCAGCAGGAGGTGCCGCACACCGTGTTCGAAGACGAGGTGCCGGGCGAACAGCCGGCCCAGGGTGCCGGTGGCGCCCGTGACGAGCACGGTGCCGCCGGGGTTGACGGCAGGCACGGTGGCGCTCGTCGCGGGCGAGGTGACCAACCGCGGTACGAGCAGCGTCCCGTCCCGGAGGCACACCTGCGGTTCCGGGACGGCCAGCGCGCGGCCCAGCTCGGCCTCGGAGAGGTCCCAGTCCGGCACGTCCAGCAGGCCGAACCGGCCGGGGTGCTCGGCCAGCGCGGTCCGCACCAGTCCCCAGACCGGCGCCGAGGCGAGGCCGGACTCCGTGTGGGCGGTGGTCGCGTCCCGGGTCACGAAGACCAGGCGCGCGTCACCGAAGCGCTCTTCGGCCAACCAGTCCTGGGTCAGGCGCAAGGCTCGGTGCGCGACGGCGCGGGGGCCGTCCCCGGCGGGAACGGGGACGACGACGAGCTGCGGGGTGCCGGCGATGCCGGCCAGGTCCGCGCTGCTCCCCAGCGGGGCGGGCAGGCCGTGGCCGAACTCGTCGAGCACGGCCCATTCCGCAACCGGGGTGCGCTCCGGCGCGAGCGTCCACTCCACCTCGAGCAGCGGCCCGCCGGGGGTGCCCGAGCCGGCCAGCTGCGCGGGATCGGCGGCCCGCAGGCCGAGCGACTTCACCGAGGCGATCGGTGCGCCGCTCGCGTCGGCGAGCGACAGTGCGGCACCCGAGCCGTCCGGGGTGATCCGGACGCGCAGGGCGCCGGCGTTCACCGCGTGCAGCCGGACGCCGGTCCAGGCGAACGGCAGGACCAGGCGGCCGTCCTCGGCCAGCGCCAGCGGATGCAGTGCGGCGTCGAGCAGCGCGGGGTGGATCCCGAACTCTCCCGGGGCGACCTCCTCCGGCAGCGCGACTTCGGCGAACATCTCCTCGCCGGCCCGCCACAGTGCCCGCAGCCCCTGGAAAGCGGGGCCGTAGTGGAAGCCGCGTTCGGCAAGGGTGTCGTACGCCGCCGACAGATCGACCGGTTCGGCGTCGGCGGGAGGCCAGGCCGAGACGTCCGGCACTTCCGGGTTTCCTGCTGCGTGGCCGAGTACGCCGGTGGCGTGCCGGACCCACGGGCGAGGTGGCGCGTCGGCGGATTCGAGCTCCGGCCGGGAGTGGAACGACAGTGCGCGGCGGCCGTCCTCGTCCGGAGCGTCGACCACGACCTGGAGTTGCACGCCGCCGCGGCCCGCGAGGACCAGCGGGGCGGCCAGTGTCAGCTCGTCGAGCTGGTCGAGCCCGGTGTGGTCACCCGCCCGGATGGCGAGGTCCACGAAGGCGGTGGCGGGGAGCAGCACGGTGCCGGCCACCGCGTGGTCCGCCAGCCAGGGATGCGTGCTCAGGGAGATCCGGCCGCTCAGGACCAGCTTGTCCGCGTCCGCCGCCCAGAGCGCGGCCCCTATCAGCGGGTGTCGCTCGGTGGCCATGCCGAGCCCGGCCGCGTCGCCGGCGCTCCTGGTTCCTTCGAGCCAGTGGCGGTGCCGCTGGAACGGGTAGGTCGGCAGGTCGACCGGGGCACCGGGGCCACCGGTCACGGCCGGCCAGTCGACGACCACCCCGTTGACGTGCGCCTCGGCGACCGAGGCCAGGAACCGGTCCGGTCCACCGTCGTCGCGCCGCAGCGATCCGACGACGACGGTGTCGTCCACCCCGGCCTCCGCGGCCGTGTCACCAAGCGCCGAGGTAAGCACCGGGTGGGCACTGACCTCGATGAAGACGCGGTGGCCGTCGTCGAGCAGGGCCCGGGTGGCTTCTTCGAGCCGGACGGTCTGACGGAGGTTGCGGAACCAGTACCCGCCGTCGAGCTCCGCACCGTCCAGCGGCTGCCCGGTGACGGTGGAGAAGAACGGGATGTCGCCGGTACGCGGTGTGATCCCGGTCAGCAGCTCCCGCAGCTCGTCCGCCAGCAGGTCGACGTGCGCGGAGTGGGAGGCGTAGTCGACCGGGATGGTGCGGGCCCGGTATCCCTTGGCCTCGCCTTCGGCGACGAGGACGGCCAGTGCCTCCGGGTCGCCGGAGACGACCGTGCTCGCGGGGCCGTTGTGGGCGGCGATGTCGATCGCGCCGTCCCAGCGGGCGATGAGCGCGCGGACCTCTTCGGCCGGCAGCGCCACGGACACCATTCCGCCGGTACCGACCAGTTTCCCGATCGCCCGGCTGCGCAACGCGACGATCTTCGCGGCGTCCTCGAGCGGCAACGCACCGGCGACCACGGCCGCCGCGATCTCACCCTGCGAGTGACCGGCCACCGCGTCCGGCTCGATGCCCACCGAACGCCACAACGCCGCCAGCGACACCATCACCGCCCACAACGCGGGCTGCACCACGTCCACCCGGTCGAAATCGGGCGCGCCCTCGGCACCGCGCAGCACGTCCAGCAGCGACCAGTCCGTGACCGGCGCCAGCGCCTGCGCGCACTCCGCCAGCCGGCCCGCGAACACCGGGGCGGAATCGAGGAGCTCCAGTGCCATGCCCGGCCACTGCGCACCCTGACCGGGGAAGACGAACACCGTCTTGCCCGCGCCGGAAGTCACGCCCCGCACCGGATTCGCCGCGGAAGCACCCGAAGCCAGCGCCTCGAGACCCGCCAGCACCGCGGCCCGGTCGCCACCCGGGACGGCCGCGCGGAACGGGAGGTGCGGAACCCGCGTCGCCAGCGCCGAAGCGACCGCCGCCGGCTCCACGGCCGGCGAAGCCAGCAGTTCCCGGATCTGCCCCGCGCGGGCCGCCAGCGCCGCCTCGCTCTTGGCGGACACCACGATCGGCAGCCCCGTCACGACCGGCGCACCGGCCACGACCGGCTCCGGCCCCTGCTCCAGGACCACGTGCGCGTTCGTGCCGCTGATCCCGAACGAGGACACCGACGCCCGGCGCGGACGCGCCACCTCGGGCCACGCCCGCCGCTGCGTGACCAGCTCCACCGCGCCCGTCGACCAGTCGACGTGCGGCGTCGGCCGGTCCGCGTGCAGCGTCGCCGGAAGCTCGCCGTGCCGCATCGCCATCAGCATCTTGATGATGCCCGCGACACCCGCCGCGGCCTGCGTGTGACCGATGTTGGACTTGATGGAACCGAGCCACAGGGGCTGCTCGCCGGACCGCTCCCGGCCGTAGGTCGCCAGGAGCGCCTGTGCCTCGATCGGGTCGCCCAGCCGGGTGCCCGTGCCGTGCGCCTCCACGGCGTCCACTTCGGACGCCGCCAGCCCGGCATTGGCGAGCGCCTGCCGGATCACCCGTTGCTGGGCCGGTCCGTTCGGAGCGGTGAGGCCGTTGCTCGCACCATCCTGGTTGACCGCCGACCCCTTGATCACGCCCAGGATGTCGTGGCCCAGCCGCCGGGCGTCCGACAACCGCTCCAGCACCAGCACGCCCGCGCCCTCGGCCCAGCCCGTGCCGTCCGCCTCCGCCGAGAACGCCTTGCAGCGCCCGTCCGGCGACAACCCGCGCTGCCGGGAGAACTCGACGAACGTGTTCGGCGTCGACATCACCGTCACCCCGCCGGCCAGCGCCATCGAGCACTCGCCCCGGCGCAGCGCCTGGGCCGCCAGGTGCACCGCCACCAGCGACGAAGAGCACGCCGTGTCCAGCGTCACCGCCGGCCCTTCCAGACCGAACGTGTAGGCCACGCGGCCGGACAGCACGCTCGCGATCGTGCCGGTCAGCAAGTGCCCCTCGAACCCCTCCGGAGCACTCGCCCACCGCGACCCGTAGTCGTGGTACATCACCCCCGCGTAGACACCGGTCGAAGAACCGCGCAGCGAAGCGGGATCGATACCGCCCCGCTCCAGCGCCTCCCACACGACCTCCAGCAGCACCCGCTGCTGCGGATCCGTCGCCGTCGCCTCACGCGGGCTCAACCCGAAGAACTCCGCGTCGAAATCCGCGGCCTCGTAAAGGAATCCGCCGCTGCGGGTGGAGGACTTGCCGACCTTGTCGGGGTCCGGGTCGAAGAGCGCCTCTACGTCCCAGCCGCGGTCCGCCGGGAACTCGCCGATCGCGTCCCGGCCTTCGGCGACCAGCCGCCACAGCTCCTCCGGCGAACCGACGCCACCCGGGTAGCGGCACCCCATGCCGACCACCGCGATCGGCTCGTCCGCCCCCAGGTCGTGGGCGGCCACCGACGGGACGCCGGCCTCGCCGGACACGTCGAGCTGCTCCAGCAGGAAGTCCGCCACCGCCGCCGGCGAAGGGCAGTCGAAAACCAGCGTGGCCGGCAGCCGCAGACCCGTCAGTTCGTCGAGCCGGTTGCGCAGCTCGACGCCGGTCAGCGAGTCGAAGCCGGAATCCTTGAACGCCCGGCCCGGATCGATGTCGGCACCGGCCCCGTGCCCGAGCACGAGTCCCACGGTCTCCCGCACGGCCTGGAGCACGGCCTGCGCCCGTTCGTCCGCGGGAAGCGGGATCAGCTGCTGGGCCCAGGACGAGCCGGCGCTGCGGGCGGCACCGGCCGCCTGCCGGCGGCGGACGCGCACCAGGCCGGTGTACAGCCCGGGGAGCCCGCTCTCTTCGGCGCGGGCGCGCAGGGCGCCCAGGTCCAATTCGGCGGGGACCAGCAGCGGCTCCGCCGAGCCGAGGGCGGCGTCGAACAGCTCGAGACCCAGTTCCGGCCGCAGGGGGACGATGCCGCTCCGCCGCCACCGCGCGACGTCGGCGGCGCCGAGGCTTCCGGCCATGCCGTCGACGCTGTCCCACAGGCCCCAGGCGAGGGAGGTGGCGGGCAGCTCGTGCGCCCGCCGGTACTGCGCGAGCGCGTCCAGGAACGTGTTCGCGGCCGCGTAGTTCGCCTGACCGGCGTTGCCCACGAGACCGGCGATGGACGAGAAGAGCACGAAGGCGGCCAACCTGCCGTCGCGGGTGAGCCGGTGGAGGTTCCAGGCCGCGTCCACCTTCGGGCGCAGCACCCGCGCCAGCTGATCCGCCGTCAGGGACCCGACCGTCGCATCGTCCAGCACACCCGCCGTGTGCACCACGGCCGTCAGCGGACGCTCGAGCGCCACCTCGGCCAGCACCGCGGCCAGCGCGTCGAAATCCGCCACATCGCACGCAGCCACCGATACGCGCGCACCCGACGCCGCCAGTTCCGCCACGAACTCCGCACTGCCCGGAGCCTCGCCACCACGGCGGCTCACCAGCAGCAGGTGCCGCGCACCGTGGTGCGAAACCAGCCGCCGGGCCACCAGCCTGCCCAGCGTGCCCGAGCCACCGGTCACCAGGACGGTGCCTTCCGGGTCCAGGGCCGCCCCACCCGCATCGGCACCCGCCGCGCGCGCCAGCCGCGGCACGAACAACTCGGCGCCGCGCACCGCGACTTCGGGCGCGCCCGAGGCCAGCACCGACGGCAGCAGCTCCGCCCCACCCTCGTCCAGGTGGGCCAGGACCAGCCGGCCCGGGTGTTCGGACTGGACCGTGCGGATCAGGCCCACGAGCGCGGCCGTGTGCAGTGCGCCGTCCGGCAGGACGACGACCAGGCGGCTCCCGGCGAACTGCGGGGCGGTCAGCCACTCCTGCACCACTTCCAGACCGCGTGCCGCCGTCACGTGGGTCTGCAGAACGACGTCGGCCGAGGTACCGGCCGAGAGTTCCCGGCCGTCGAGGACGATGAACTCCGGCGCCGGACGGCCCGCGTCGACAGCGTCCCGAAGCGCGCCGAGGTCGGCGTGCGGTGCCTCGCCCACCCGGACCCACCGCTGCTCGGCGACGGGCTCGGCCGCGGGTACGGCCGCCCAGTCCAGCCGGTACAGGAATTCCACGGCCGGGCCGGCCGGGGCGAGCCGATCGCGGGGGATCGGCAGCAGGGCGACCGTGCCGATCGTCGCCACCGGTGCGCCGGCCCCGTCCGCGACGGCGAGGCGCGCGGTGTCCTGGCCGGTGTGGGTCCAGCGGACCCGGAGCACGGTGGCACCGACGGCGTGCACGGCGAAGCCCGAGAACGAGAACGGCAGGCGGATCGTGCGGTCGTCCTGCGCCGCTTCGAGGACCAGTACCAGGGGGTGCAGGGCCGCGTCGAGGAGCGCCGGGTGCACCCCGAACCGGCCGGCTTCGTCCTGCAGCGGGCCGGGCAGCACGACCTCGGCGAAGAGGTCGTCCCCGGCGCGCCAGGCCGCGCGGAGACCGGAGAAGGCCGGCCCGTAGCCGTAACCCAGCTCCCCGAGGCGGTCGTAGACGCCTTCCAGTGGGATGGCGATGCCACCGCGCGGGGGCCACTGGTCCAGGGAAACCCCCGGCGAGGCGGCGACGGGAGTGAGCAGACCGGCCGCGTGGGCGGTCCACTGCTCCTCGCCGGTCCTCGAGTACACCGTGAACCGGCGGTCGCCGCGCGCGTCGCCCCGATCGACGGTCAGCCGGAGCGAGACGGCGGCGGTTCCGGTGAGGGCGAGGGGTGTCTGGAGGGTGAGCTCCTCGACGGCGGCGTAGCCGAGTTGCTCGGCGGCATGACCGGCCAGCTCCAGGAACACCGTCCCCGGAACCAGGACCGTCCCCCCGATCGCGTGGTCGGCCAGCCACGGATGCGTCGACAGCGACACCGTCCCGGAGAACTGCACACCGGCACCGTCGGGCTCCGCGATCACCGCGGCCAGCAGCGGGTGATCCACCGCCGTCAACCCCAGGCTGCCCGCATCGCCGGAACGCGGAGCGTCCAGCCAGAAGCGCGCACGCTGGAACGCATACGTCGGCAGCTCCACCACACCGGAACCCGGCAGGAACCCCGCCCAGTCCACCTCGACACCGTGGGCGTGCACCGCGCCCAAGGCGGCGAGCAGCGAACGCTTCTCGCCGCGGTCCTTGCGCAGCAACGAAGTCACCACGACGCCCTCGGTTCCCGCCAGGCACTCGCCCGCCAGGCCCGCGAGCGTCCCGTCGGGACCCAGCTCCACGAACGCCGTCACACCGAGACCGGCCAAAGTGGCGATGCCGTCGGCGAACCGCACGGCCGACCGGGCCTGAACAGCCCAGTACTCCGCCGTGAACTCTTCGATCAGCGCACCGGTCACGTTCGACACCACGGGAATCCGCGGCGGCGAATAGGTCAGGGTCCGGGCGACCTCGGTGAGGTCCGCCAGCATCCCGTCCAAGTGCGCGGAGTGGAATGCGTGGCTCACCTTCAACCGGGTCGCTTTCACGCCCTCCGCGCGAGCCAGCTCCATGACCTCCAGCACCGCGGTCTCGGCACCCGAAATCACCGTGCCGGCCGGGCTGTTGACCCCGGCCACGTCCACGCCCGAACGGCCCTCGAGCCACCCGGCAACGCGTTCCTCGCCCGCGTTCAGGGCGACCATCGCCCCGCCCGCGGCCACACCTTCCATCAACCGCGCCCGCGCACTCACCAGCCGTGCCGCGTCTTCAAGGGACAGCACACCGGACACATGAGCCGCCGCCAGCTCACCCACCGAATGACCTACCAGGTAGTCCGGGGTCACCCCGTAATGACCCAGCAGACGGAATAACGCCACCTCGACCGCGAACAACGCCGGCTGCGTGAACACCGTCCGCTCAAGCAGTTCCGGCTCACCGTCGATCACCCCGGCGAGCGAACGATCCAGATGCACGTCAAGAGCCGCGACGGTTTCCTCGAACGCGGCCGCGAACACCGGCTCGCTCACATACAGCTCACGCCCCATGCCCAGCCGCTGACTGCCCTGCCCCGAAAACAGGAACGCCACCGAACCCGCCGAGGCGGCCTTGCCCGGGGTCAGCGCCCGCAGCGAGGCCAGCAGTTCCGCACGGGTCTCCCCCACGACCACCGCACGGTGGCCGAACCGAGCACGCGACCCGGCCAGCGAGCGGCCCACCGCCACGACGTCCAGCTCCGGCCGCTCCTCCAGGAACGACACCAGCCGATCCGCCTGCTCCGCCAGCGCGGCGCCCGACCGGCCCGAGACCACCCAGGGCACCGGACCCGGCGACGGCGCCACCACCGGAGTTTCGCTCTCGTCGGCCTGCTCCACGATGAGGTGCGCGTTGGTCCCGCTGATCCCGAAGGACGACACACCCGCGCGACGCGGACGATCCGGCTCCGGCCACTCCCGCGCCTGCGTCAGCAACTCCACCGCGCCCGCCGACCAATCGACCTCGGACGTCGGCTCGGCGACGTGCAACGTCGAAGGCATGACGCCGTTGCGCATCGCCATGACCATCTTGATCACGCCCGCGACACCCGCCGCCGCCTGCGTGTGCCCGATGTTCGACTTCAGCGAACCGAGCCGAAGGGGTTCCTGACGAGCCTGGCCGTAGGTGGCCAGCAGCGCGTGCGCCTCGATCGGGTCGCCCAGCCGCGTACCCGTCCCGTGCGCCTCCACCACGTCCACCTCGGAGGCGGACAGCCGGGCATTCGCCAGCGCGGCCCGGATGACCCGCTCCTGCGCGGGCCCGTTCGGCGCGGTCAGGCCATTGCTCGCGCCATCCTGGTTCACCGCGGAACCACGAATCACCGCCAGCACCCGATGTCCGCGGCGCTGCGCGTCCGACAGCCGCTCCAGCACCAGCACACCGACGCCCTCGGCCCAGCCCGTACCGTCCGCCGACGACGAGAACGCCTTGCACCGCCCGTCCGGCGCCAGCCCACGCTGCCGGGAAAACTCCACGAACATGCCCGGCGTCGCCATCACGGACACGCCGCCGGCAAGCGCCATCGAACATTCGCCCTGCCGCAATGCCTGCGCGGCAAGGTGCAGCGCCACCAGCGAAGACGAACAGGCGGTGTCGACCGTCACCGCCAGCCCTTCCAGCCCGAAGGTGTAGGCCAGCCGGCCCGACGCGACGCTGGCGGTGCTGCCCGTCAGAAGATAGCCGTCGTGGCCGCCGGACGACTCGTGCAGCCGCGGCCCGTACTCCTGCGCGGTCGCGCCGACGTACACGCCGGTGCGGGTGCCGCGCACCACGGCCGGGTCGATCCCCGCGTGCTCGAAGGCCTCCCAGCCCGTCTCCAGCAGCAACCGCTGCTGGGGATCCATCGCCGCCGCCTCACGCGGGCTGATGCCGAAGAACTCGGCATCGAACCGGTCCGCGTCGTGCAGGAAGCCACCTCGGGTGGCGTAGGTCTTGCCGGGGTCGTCCGGATCGGCGGCGAAGAGCGCGTCGAGGTCCCAGCCGCGGTTGGCCGGGAATCCGCCGACCGCATCGACTTCGCCGCTGACCAGGCGCCACAGGTCCTCCGGCGAGGCGACCCCGCCGGGCAGCCGGCAGGCCATGCCGACGATCGCGATCGGTTCGTCCGAGGCGACGGCCTCGTGCGCATCGACGTCCTGACCGCGGTGCAGGCCACCGAGGTGCCCGGCGAGGATGGCCGGGGTCGGGTAGTTGAAGAGGAGGCCGGAGGGCAGCGAGAGCCCGGTGGCCGCGTTCAGCGCGTTCCGGAGTTCGACGGCCGCGAGGGAGTCGAAGCCCAGGTCCTTGAAGGTCGTGTCGATGTCCACGTCACGCGCCGAACCGTGGCCGAGCACCGCTGCCACGTGGGCCCGCACCAGCTCCAGCTCATCGCCTCGCGGCGACGGCCGCTCCGGCTCGTTCGCCGGGCCGTCCAGCCAGAAATGCCGACGCTGGAAGGCGTACGTGGGCAGCTCCACCAGACCCGCACCCGGCAGGAACCGCTCCCACTCCACCTCCACACCATGGGCGTGCACCACACCCAAGGCAGCGAGGAGAGACTGCTTCTCGGCACGGTCCTTGCGCAGCACCGGAACCACGACGACACCCTCGGCACCGGCCAGGCACTCACCCGCCAGACCGGCGAGCGTCCCGTCGGGACCCAGCTCCACGAACGCCGTCACCCCGAGATCGGCCAGCGTCGCGACGCCGTCGGCGAACCGGACCGCCGACCGAGCCTGCACTGCCCAGTACTCGGCCGTGAACTCGTCGACCACCTCACCGGTGACATTCGAAACGACCGGAATCCGGGGCGCCGAGTGCGTCAGCTCCCGCGCGACCGCAGTGAGTTCCGCCAGCATTCCGTCCAGGTGCGCGGAGTGGAAGGCGTGGCTCACCTTCAACCGGGTCGCCTTCACGCCTTCCGCGCGAGCCAGTTCCAGGACTTCCAGCACCGCGGTCTCGTCACCCGAGAGCACCGTGTTCCCCGGACTGTTGAACCCGGCCACCTCCACGCCCGGACGAAGCCACCTCGAGACCCGTTCTTCGCCGACGTCGAGGGCGACCATCGCGCCACCCTCGGCAACGCCCTCCATGAGACGCGCCCGCGCACACACCAGCCGTGCCGCGTCTTCAAGCGACAACACACCGGACACATGGGCGGCCGCCAGCTCGCCCACCGAGTGACCCACCAGGTAATCCGGGGTCACCCCGTAGTGAGCCATCAGCCGGAACAGGGCCACCTCGACCGCGAACAGCGCCGGTTGCGTGAACATCGTCCGCTGAAGCAGTTCCGGTTCGCCTTCGATCACCGGGGCGAGAGAACGATCCAGATGCTCATCGAGAGCCGCGACAACCTCGTCGAACGCGGCCGCGAACACCGGTTCGCTCGCATACAGCTCGCGTCCCATGCCCAGCCGCTGACTGCCCTGCCCCGAGAACAGGAACGCCACCGCGCCATCCGGCACCACGCGCCCCGACACCACACCGGCCGCAGGCACCCCGGCGGCCAGCGCCCCCAGACCCGCGAGGAACTCCTCACGGGTCTCCCCGGCCACCACCGCGCGGTGGTCGAACCGAGCGCGTGACACCACGAGCGAGCGACCCACCGCCGCGACGTCCAGTCCAGGACGCTCCTCCAGGAACGACTCCAGCCGCTCCGCCTGACCGGCCACCGCCTCGGCCGACCGGCCCGACACCACCCATGGCACCACACCCGGAGCCGGCTCGGCATCCTCCGCCGCACGCTCGGCGGGCCCGTCCGAAAGCACGACGTGGCAGTTCGTCCCGCCCATGCCGAACGAGCTGACCCCGGCGTAGAGCGGCTCGTCCGGCCGCGGCCACGGCTCGGCCCTTCGCTGGACGGCGAGCTTCCACTCGTCGAACGGGATGTCCGGGTGGGGGGTTGCGAAGTTCAGGCTCGGCACGAGCTCGCGGTGGCGGATGCAGAGCGCCGCCTTCAGCAAGCCGACGATGCCGGCGGCACCCTCGAGGTGCCCGACGTTGGTCTTCACCGAGCCGACCCGCAGCTCGGCCCCGTCCGCGCGGCCGGCACCGAGCACCGCGCCCAGTGCCGACGCTTCGATCGGGTCGCCCAGCTTGGTGCCGGTGCCGTGCAATTCGACGTACTGCACCTGTTCCGCGGACACCTCGGCGCGCTCGTACGCCTGCCGCAGGACTTCCCGCTGGCCGGCCGGGCTCGGGACGGTGAGCCCCTCGGTCGTGCCGTCGTTGTTCATCGCGCTGCCGTGCAGCACGCAGTAGATCGGGTCGCCGTCCGCCACGGCGGCGGCCAGCGGCTTGAGCACCACGAACGCGCCGCCCTCGCCGCGGACGTAGCCGTTCGCCCGCGCGTCGAACGTGAAGCTGAGGCCGTCCGGCGAAAGCGCGCCGAACCGCTCCGCGCCGATGGTGCTGTCCGGCACCAGGTTGAGGTTGACGCCACCGGCGATGGCCATCGCGGACTCGCCGCGGCGCAGGCTCTCGGCGGCCAGGTGCACCGCGACCAGTGAGGAGGACTGGCCGGTGTCCACGGCCGCACTCGGTCCGTGCAGCCCCAGGGTGTAGGAGATCCGGTTGGCGAGGACGCCGCGGTTGAGACCGGTCAGGGTGTGGCGGGTGATGCCGTCGACCCCGTGCTGGTGCGTGAGGGCGGCGTAGTCGTCGGCGATGACGCCGACGAAGACACCGGTCCGGCTGCCGGCCAGGTCGGCCGGGACGATCCTGGCGTCCTCCAGTGCTTCCCAGGCCAGCTCGAGCATCAGCCGCTGCTGCGGATCCATCGACGAAGCCTCACGCGGGCCGATGCCGAAGAAGCCCGCGTCGAAGCTGCGGACGTCCTCGAGGTAGCCGCCCGGCCGAGCGGGCAGTTCGGGGCGGCCGGCCGGGGGCGCACCGATCGCGCTGCGGCCGTCGCGCACCAGTTCCCATAGCTGGGCGGGGTTCTCCGCGTGCGGCAGCCGGCACGATATACCGACAATGGCGATCGCTTCGGTCGATGTCGACGTGTCCGCCTGGAATTCACCCATGGTCGAGCTGCCCTACCTGTTGTCACGGACGGTGCCTGAGCGCAGGCGTAGCACCCGCAGCAATGCTGCGGGCGCTACGCCGATGTGCTGTTTCCCTGCTACGCGCTGACGGTCGCCTCGTACTTCGAAACGAGCATCCGCTTGAGAACCTTGCCGCTGGACCCCGTCGGGAGTGCGTCGGTGAACTCGACTCGACGGGGGTACTTGTACGCGGCGAGACGCTGTTTGCTCCATTCGACGAGCTCTTCGGCCGAGCCGTCGGTGCCGTCCTCCGGCCGGGCGGGCACCACGATCGCCCAGACTTCCTCACCGAGCACCGGGTGCGGCACCCCGATGACCGCCACCTGTGCCACGGCCGGGTGCCCGGCGAAGATCTCCTCGATTTCGCGCGGGTAGACGTTGTAGCCGCCCCGCAGGATCAGGTCCTTCTTCCGGCCGACGACCGCGAGGTAGCTGTCGCCGTCCAGCTTTCCGAGATCGCCGGTGCGGAACCAGCCGTCGTGCAGCACCTCGGCGGTCAGATCCGGACGGCCGAGGTACCCGGCCATGACGCTCGGCCCGCGCACCACGATCTCGCCCACCTCACCGACGGGCAGCAGCTCGATCCGGTCGGCGTTCGGCCGGGCGATCCCGACGGTGACGCCGTTGATCGGCACTCCGACCGTTCCGGGGCGGAACGACACGCCGGGGTAGTGGTAGGCGACGCTGCAGGACGTCTCGGTCGCCCCGTAGCCCTCGTACACCGGACAGCCGAACACGCTCCGGACGTCGTCGAGGGTCTTGGCCGGAAGCGGCGATCCCCCGCTGTACACGCGGTCGAGCCGGGGCACCGGCCCTCCCCTGGCCACCGCGTCGAGCAGCCCGAAGTACATCGTCGGCACGCCCATGAACACCGTGCACCGGTGTTCCACCATCAGCGCGAGGGCCGCCCGCCCGGAGAACTTCGACATCAGGACGATCGACAACCCGGCGCGGAAGCCGGTCAGCATGACGCAGATCTGGCCGAAGCTGTGCGCCAGCGGCAAGCACCCGAGCAGGACGTCGTCGCCGCGGAACACGTACGGGGTGGCGACCATCCGCTCGACGTTGTACCGGACGTTCCGGTGGGTGAGCATCACGCCTTTCGGCGCACCCGTCGTGCCGGACGTGTAGAACACGACCGCGACCTCGTCGGGATCCCGCTCCACGACCTCTTCGACCGGCGCGGTGTCCCGCGCCGCGGCCTCCAGGTCGACCGTGCCCGCGGGGCCAGGGCCGACGGTGAAGAGCCCCTTGCCGAGCCGCTCCACCGCCTCGCCCGCCTGCGCGAGCAACGAGGTGGCGCACACCAGGAACCGGGCGTCGGCATCGCTCAGCACGTGCCCGATCTCCGCCGCGGTCGACATGACGTTCAGCGGGATCGCGACGGCGCCGGCGGCCAGCACGCCGAAGTACACCGCGGGAAACTGCGGGGTGTCGGCCAGGAGCAGGACGACCCGGTCGCCCGGCCGCACCCCGTTGTCCCGCAGCACGGAGGCATAGCGGCGCGCCTGCTCCCACAGCCACCCGTAGGTGACCTGCCCGGACTCGTGGATCACGGCGGGGTGGTCGGGTCGCTGCGCCGCCGTTTCGGCCAGCACGCCGGCAACTGACGTCGTCATCGCGGCAGCAGTCCGGCTTTCGCGACGGTGCGGGCGCCGTCGGCGCGGAGCTCGGACGTGGCCCAGTCCCGGGCGCTCGCAGCCGGGATGCCCAGTTCCGTCCAGATGCCGTGCAGGGCGTCGGCGAAGCTCTCGACGTCCTTCTGCTCGTGCACGGCGGACGGGGCGATCCGCAGGATCTCCTTGCCCACCGGCACGCTGGGGGCGTTGATGGACTGGACGTAGATCCCGTGCCGCTCGAACAGCAGCCGGGACGCCCGCTTGCATAGGTCGTCGTCACCGACGAAGGCCGAAACGATGTGCGAGTCCGCCGAAATGAACGGGATGTCGGCATCGCTCAGCAGGCGGTGCAGGAGCCGCGCGTTCTCCGAGAGGAGCTTCCGCTCGACATCGGAGGAGCGCAGGTACCGGACCGACGCCAGCCCACCGGCCGCGATCGCCGGCGGCAGCGAGGTGGTGAAGACGAACGAGCGCGCGTAGGTCCGCACCGCGTCCACCAGGGCCGCCGGTCCGGTGATGTAGCCGCCGACCAGGCCGAACCCCTTCGCCAGGGTGCCCATCACGACCGTGAACCGGTCGGCGATGCCTTCCTGCGCGGCGATCCCGGCGCCCTGCGGGCCGTACATGCCGACCGCGTGGACCTCGTCGATGAAGGTCGTGGCGCCGTAGCGGTCCGCGATGTCGGCGATCTCGGCGAGCGGCGCGACGTTGCCCGACATGGAATAGACCGTTTCCACGACGATGAGCTTCGGGCTGCCGGCGGGGGCGGCCGCGATCAGCTCTTCCAGGTGGGCGACGTCGTTGTGCCGGAAGACCTGCTTCTTGGCGCCGCTGTGCCGGAGGCCGTCGATGATCGAGGCGTGGTTCTTCGCATCGGAAAAGACGATCGTGTCCTTCGGCATGCTCGCCAGCACGGTGAGCGCGCCTTCGTTGGCCGTGTACCCCGACGCGAAGAGGAGTGCGGCTTCCTTGCCGTGCAGGTCCGCCAGTTCGTTTTCCAGCAGGACGTGGTAATGGTTGTTCCCGCCGATGTTCCGGGAACCTCCGGAGCCCACGCCGTGGATGTCGATGGTGGCTTGCACGGCCGCGATGACCTGGCGGTTCTGCCCCATGCCCAGGTAGTCGTTGCTGCACCAGACACTCACTTCCGAATCCACCCCGTCGCGCCGCGCACTGGCCATGGGGTAGTCACCGGAACGACGGCCGATCTCCAGGAATTCGCGCTTGCTTTCCGAAAGATCTTCGGCGGTCTTCCCGCTCAGGTATGACGCCAGGTGAACGTTCATTCACTCGCCTTCTCGACGTAGCAGCTGGATTGACAAACGAACCGAAAAGCCCGCACTAGACGGTGGTCTTCCGCAGGAGCACCTTGTCCGGCTTGCCGTTCCGGTTCATCGGCAGCGCGTCGAAGATGCTGATCTTTTCGGGCACGTGGATCGGGGAAAACGCCTCGGCGATTCCCGCGCGGATCTTTTCCACTTCGACGACCTCGGCCGGATCGCATTCGATCGCGGCGTGGATGTGCTCGCTGCCGTCCTCGTCTCGCACGCCGTAGACGGCGGCGTGCCGGACACCGGGGTAGGAAAGGATTTCCGACTCGACGACGATCGGGTGGACCTTGACGCCGTCGACCTTGATGACGTCGGCCACCCGCCCCAAGAGGGTCAGGTATCCCCGCTCGTCGAGACAACCGATGTCTCCGGTGAAGTACCAGCCGTCACGCAGCACCCGTGCGGTCAGTTCCGGGTCGCCGTTGTAGCCGTCCATCAGCTGAGGCGAGCGCACGCGGACCTCACCGATTTCCCCCGCCGCCAGCTGCGCACCCGATTCCGAGTTGCAGACGACGACCTCCACCTCGGGGAAGGGCCGCCCGACCGTGGCCGCGAGGTCCGGCTCGCCGTGCTGCGACGGCGTCAGGGTCGTGATCCGGCCGGACTCGCTGGTGGCGTACCCCTGCGCCAGGACCGGGCCGAACAGCTGGAACGCCTGGCCGATCCGGGCGGGTGCCGCGGGGCTGCCGCCGTAGACGATCCGGTTCAGCGAAGCCAGGCCGGCGGCCGCCACCGCGGCCCGGTCACGGATGCCCCGCTCGAGCAGGTGGTCGATGAGCTGGAACACGTGCGTCGTCGCCATGAACGTCCACGTGACCTCCTTCTCCGCGGAGACGGTGTCCACGAACTTCCCGGCGTCGAAGCTCTCCTGGACGTAGAGCGCATCGCCCGCGGCGAGGACCGCGTCGGCCATCGGGGCAACGCCGTGACTCAGCGGGGTCGACACCAGCAGAGACGTGCAGCCGGCTTCGCGACCGAGGTCCATCCAGGCACGCATGGTGGCGTCCCACGCGCGGCCCGACAACCGGATGCCCTTGGGACGTCCCGTGCTGCCACTCGTGAAGTTGATGAAGGCCGGCGCGTCCGGCTCCCACGACACGGCGTCCGGGACATCGGCGCTCGCGGCGGGTTCCCCGTCGCGAAGCCGCGTCACCGGAATCCCGCCACCATCGGCGATCTCCGCCGCGCGCGCCGCGTTTTCGGCATCGGCGTAAACGGTCACCGCGTCGGTTTCGCGCAGGATCTGGATCTGGTGCTCCAGCGGAAGGACCGTGACCTTCGTACCGGGATTGGTGGTCCGCAGGTAGCACACGGCGCCGCCGAGCAATTGCGTCGCGTACCGCGCGGTGAGCGTCTCAGGGCTGTTGGGGGCGACCAGGATCGCGACCACATCTCCCTTGCCCACTCCACGATCGCGCAGCGCGAGGAACGCTTCGGTCACGGACCGGATCAGGTCGCCACCGGAGAAAGCCTGGCCACGCCAATGGACGACATCGCGGTCCGGCGCGGCCGCGAGCAGGGAGAGGATCTCCGAGACATAACTTTGACTTGCACTCCACCAATGCCCGGGCAGGCTCATGGGAACTTCCTTTGATTTAGCCAACTATGGAGACGTCGTCCGAAGGGTGGGTCAATCTTCGCCGCACAATGGGAGTAAGCGGTAGATCGTTCGACTGGCTACAAGGGAGTGCCGGAAGGCGGCCCGGCCCGGGTAGCCGAACGGCTACCCCGAGGGCAGCGACGCCGTCGAGGCGGAGATGAAGGGGCAAGGCCGGCGCGCGCCGAAGGGCGCCTTCCTCGCATCCAACGGGAGGAAGGCGCCCTTCGGCGCACCAGATGAGACGAAGGTGTCCTTCGGCCGCCGAGGCGGCCCGGCCACTCTCCGCACGAATCACATGACGAGGAGTCCCGACTCCATGGCCCGAACGACCGCGAGCGTCCGGTTCGGACAGTTGAGCTTGGCCAAAATGATGCCGACCGTGCGCTTGACCCCGTGTTCGGAGATGCTCAGCGACCGAGCGACCTGCCGGTTGCTCAGCCCCTCGGCGATCAGGCGCAGCACCTGCTGCTCCCGGGCCGTCAGCGCGATCATCGACGCGCGCTTCGAGGTGGCGTCGTCACCGGCCGGGTCGAGCGCCGCCACGGATCGCCGCGCCAGGGCCGGCGACACGTGGAATCGGCCCGTCTGCACGTCGACGATCGCTTCGCGCAGGGTCTCGGGGCGCAGATCCGCCCAGTCCAGGAAACCGTTTGCGTGATCGACCCAGGATTGCTCGACGACGTCGGCCGAATCCACCAGGATCAGGACCCGCATGTTGTCGAGGCGCAGCTTTTCGGCGAGCTCGGCGGGCACCGGCTCCACCGCATTGCGGGAAGAAATCAGCAACTGGCCGTTGCGGAACGTCGAGAGATCTCCGACATCCGTGATGAATTGCACGGTCAGCCGGATGTCGAGCGAACGAAACATTCCCTCGATGCTGTACCGGCGAATGTCGTCTTGGATTATCAGGACGAGCTGGAGGTTGGTGTCGAAGGTGCCGCCCGGCGCTCGCCTGTCACGCATTTCAGGTAAAAAGTAGTCGATCTGACGGCTACCCATATCAGTAATCCCCCATTGCTCACGTTAAAATTTCGGGGTTTGACCCCTATGGACGAGCATGGCATGCGTCATGAGAGGTGTCCACCCCTCAATAGCGTAGTGCGGTGGATATTGACCACTGCCCGGGACGCAGCCGTCGCCGCGACCACCAGGGCAGCGAAACTTCCCGTTTGTCCGGTTGAGTTCACCGCGGCCACCACTACTTCGACACCGTGAAGTAGTCCGCCGGATCAAGGGCATTGAGCGCGATCCACCGCTGCTGCGGCAATGCCGCGGTGGCGACTCGGGTGCTCCCCGAGGAGACGCGGGAGAATTCCTGGACGTCGAGCGCAATGCGCGGATCGTCATCGACCCGGCGGGCCATCTCGTAATAGACGGCCAGCACGTGAATGCAACTCCCGGAGCCATCCGGGCAGGAGCAGTCGACACCCGCGAGGATCGGTGCGGGCGAGTGGCCGGCCTCGGTGATCGCGCGGTGCACCTCGTCGGTCAGGAGGGGCCGGGCGCCGCACAGGTGGCCGGTGATTCCCGCGATCACCTCCGGCGGCATCGGCGCCACCTCGATGGCGGCCACCGATGCGGTGCGGCCACGCTGGACGACGCCGCGCACGACGCGCCCGTCGATCGTGACCTGCACACCTCCGAGGCGCGCCAGCTTGCGAGCGCGCGGCAACAGCGGGTTGGGCCGGGTCTGGCGCAACGGCTGGGCGAGCCGGACCCAGTCCCGCCCCCACGCCGTGTACCCGAAGTCGTCGTCCGGCATGTCAGCTGCCCCGCTTCCGGCGCAGGGTCGCGACGAGGCGGTCGTCGTCCAACCGGGCCAGCTCGGCGACGCCGGACATGTCGGCGATGTCGGAGAGCGCGGACTTGCGTGAATGCATGGCCGCGATGTGCTCCTCGACCGTGGTGCTGGTGGTCAGCGTGGTGACGGTCACCGTCCGGGTTTGACCGATCCGGTGGACCCGGTCGGAGGCCTGCGCTTCCACCGCGGGGTTCCACCACCGGTCGAAGTGGATGACGTCGGCGGCGCGGGTGAGCGTGAGCCCGGTACCCCCGGCCTTCAGGCTGAGCACCAGCACTTCGGGTCCGTGGTCGGCCTGGAAGCGGCGGACGATATCGGCCCGCTGTTCCTGGTTCAAGCCTCCGTGGAAGAACGGGACGGACACCCGGAACTGCTCGCCGAAGTGGCGCACGAGCAGCTCGCCGGTCCTGCGGTACTGGGTGAAGATCAGGGTCGGCGAATCGGTTTCGAGGTTGTTGGCCACGATGTCGGTGCACAGGTCCAGCTTTCCCGACCGCCCCGGCAGTTCATCGGAGCCGGCGGAGCCGCCGTCGACCAGCGTCGGGTGGTTGCAGACCTGCTTGAGCGCGGTCAACGCGGCCAGCACCCGGGCCTGGCGCTGGACGCCGCTGCCGAAGCCGTCGTCGATCGCCCGGTCCAGCAGCCGGTCGTACAGGTGCTGCTGTTCCTCGGTCAGATCGCAGCGCAGGTCGGCGTGGATCTTGGGCGGGAGGGAGCCGGCGACCTGGGCCTTCTTCCGCATCAGCACGACCGGCTCGATCACCGCGCGCAGCCGGGTGGCGGCGGCGAGGGAACCGTCGGCGATCGGCCGGATGAAGCGACGACGGAACTGCGCCCTGTGCCCGAACAGCTGCGGTGCGACCAGGTTGAGCAGCGCCCAGAGTTCCTCGAGGCGATTCTCGACGGGCGTTCCGGTCAACACGATCCTCGCCTCGGCCGCGATGGTCCGCGCGGCCTTCGACACCTGCGTGCGGGAGTTCTTCAGCACCTGCGCCTCGTCGAAAACGGCCGTGACCCATTGGTGCTCCAGCAGGACCGGGCTGTGCAGGCGCAGCGTCGGATAGCCGGTGATCACGACCGTCCTGGCGGCCATCGCCCCCAGCGGCCCGCCACGCCAGATCACCGTCCGCAGATCGGGGGCGAACCGCGCGATCTCGTGTGCCCAGTTCCCGACCAGCGACGTGGGACACACCACCAGCTGCGGCCCCTCGTCGGCGCGCCCGACGAGGTAGCCGATGGCCTGCAGCGTCTTGCCGAGCCCCATCTCGTCGGCGAGCACGGCACCGCCGTGTGCGTCGACGGTCTCGCGCAGCCAGCTCACGCCGCGGACCTGGTACGGCCGCAGCTCGGCGGTCAGCGTCGTGCGCAGTTCGGCCGCGACAGCGATGGTGTGCCGGAAGACGGCCGCGGCGTGCTCCGCCGAGGTCACGGCGGCGCCGGTGGCATCGGGAACGGCGTGCCCGGCGATCGGCAGGGTCGGCTCGCCGCCCTCGATCCGCGCCCGCCAGGCGTCGACCGACCGGCCGGGCGAGTCGAGGAGCGCGCCGGCGAGCTTGTCCGGCTCGATCAGCGCGCAGTCGACGTCGGACACCTCGAGCCCGGACAGGTCCGGCGTCGGGACGACCAGGGCAACGGATTCGACGTCACCGACGGGCGGGGCGGCGCCCACGGCGCGGCCGGTCCAGGTCCACAGGGCGAACATGTGACGATCGAGGAGGTACGTGGCTTGACTGTCCACACTGTCCACACTGGCCACGCGGGGGCGTTGCCCGTTTTCCAGCTCGTCGGTGGCGGCGCGTACCGGCGTCACCGGGACTCCAGCACACTTCGCGCCGCCGGGGTGGCGCCGGGAGCTTCTTCGTCGTCCGCCGCGCTCGTCTTCTTTCCGGCGCCAGGCAAGGTGACCAGCAGCACAACGGCTCCGAGCAGCGCGATGACCGCGATCCAGGCCGCGCCGACGTGCATGGCGTGGACGAACGCGTCGTCGGCGGCCCGGGCAAGAGCGGGCCGGCCGGCCGCGGCGGCGGCGTGGCGGGCCTGCTCGGCGGACACGCGCGCCTGGTCCTGCACCGGACCCGGGACACCGTCCAGCGCAGGTTCGATGGCGCGCCGGTACGCGATCGACATGATCGTGCCGCCCACCGCGATTCCGATCACGCTGCCGGTTTGCCGCACGGTGTTGGTGACGGCCGATCCGGCACCGGCCTGTTCCAGTGGCAGGTTGCTGATCAAGGCGGCCGTGACGGGGCCGATCACCATGCCGATCGCGAGCCCCTGGACCAGCAGGAGGACCTCGATCCAGGCGAGCGGGGTCTGCAGTCCGAGGAACCCGTAGCCGCCCATGGTCAGCGCGGCCACGGCAAGCGCCGGAACGGTGACAGGCCGTAGCGAAAAGCGCCGAACCAGGCGCGTGGCCAGAGGCGCCCCCGCGAGCGCGCCGAGCGCGGTCGGGATGTTGGCCAGCCCCGCCTTCATCGGCGAAAACCCGAGGGCGCCCTGCAGGTAGAAGGCGTTGTAGAAGGTGATCGCGGCCACGGCGAAGAGCAGGAGCCCGAGCGCCACGTTGCCGCCGCCGAAGGTGTGTTGCGCAAGCAGTCGCGGGTCGAAGCTGGGCAGCTTGACCCGCAGTTCGACGAGCACGAAACCAGCGAGCAGTGCCAGCCCGACGACGATCGGCGCCCAGACATCGGTACGGCCCCATTCGGCCACCTGTCCCGCCCGGATCAGCCCGTAGGCCAGTGCCACCAGCCCGCTGATCGACAGCAGCATTCCGGCGGGGTCCAACGGCCGCCGGGCAGGGCTGCGGAAATTCGGGACCAGCACGGCGAGCCCGGCCAAGGCCAATGCGGCGACCGGGACATTGATGAGGAAAACCGAACCCCACCAGAAATGGTCGAGCAGGAATCCCGCCAGCACCGGACCGGCGGCCATTCCGACACCGGCCGACGTCGAGAAAATGCCGATCGCGGCGGCCCGCGCGGGGCCGGTGAAGGTCCACATGAGGATGGCCAGCATGGCGGGCGTGATCAGCGCGCTGCCCACTCCCATTGCGGCTCGAGCCGCAATGAGCTGGCCCGCGTCACTGGCGTACGCCGCCCACAGCGAGGAGCCGGCGAAGATCACCAGGCCGCCGGAAAACACGGTTCGGTGACCGAACCGATCGCCCAGTGCGCCTGCGGTGAACATCAACGTGGCGAACGCCAGCGTGTAGGAACCGGTTGCCCACTGCAGCTCACCGGGATCGGCGCCCAGGCCACGGACCGGGTCCGCCAGCGTCTCCAGCGTGGTGCTCAGGACGGTGTTGTCCAGCCAAATCAACAGTGAACACAACATCAGAACGGCAAGAATCAACCGCTGCCTGAACTTGGGCAGCGTTGGAGGCGCGGTCATGAACACCTTCGATATCGATCGGCGGGAACCTGCACGACCATAAGCAGACTCCGAGAGGCTGTCAAGTCAGGAATTTCTTGTCAAGACTATTGCAGCCGAACCGAATATATGCCCCTCCGGCAAACTTGCAAACCGAGTAATTTTGTGCCCTCCGGCCATTTCAAGATTTGCGGTATTTAATACCTTGCTGAGGGTTGCCGCCGAGCAGATTCCATGCCCCGGCCCATGCATCCCTGGGGGCCCGTGGGTTCGACGTCGGCGGCCGAGCGATCACCGAGCCGCTGCCGAGAGCCACCCATGCGGCCCGCCGACGACCCGCCGCGGCGGGCGCGGGCCCACCGGTGGCCCAACTCTCCGGCACGAGGTCCCCAGCGCACCAAAAAGCCCGCCTGACCTGGGTCAGACGGGCTTGGTTACTGCTGGTACCCCCGACCGGGTACGAACAGCATCCACGCACCCGGGCAGCACCTCTGACCTGCAGATCTCCGCAACTCTGACCCTCGTCGAGTACGGCCGGGGGCGGCGATGAAGAAGCCATCCCGCGACGGCGTCGCCCTCGGCGTCCAGTGCTTCTTCACCGCGCTCGTCGCACTCGGCGCCGCGTTCGCCTCCTACCGGCACGGTCTCCGGTTCGCCCTCCGCTTCGGCGCCGACGAGACGACGGCCTGGATCTGGCCCCTCATCGTCGACGGCCTGCTCACCATCGCCACCGTCGAGCTGTGGAAGTCCGGCAGCGGCAGCCGGTGGCAGGCCTGGCTCGCCTTCGTGTTCGGGATCTCACTCTCCCTCTGCGCCAACATCGCCTCGGCCGCCGAGCTGAGCGCCTTCGGCATCATGGTCGCCGCGTGCCCACCTCTGGCTCTCCTGCTCGCGGTCGAACTACTGAATCGCGCTCTCCAGCGCCGCCGCTCGCCGTTGATGCAGACTGCCGATGTGGTCCAGGACACAACGCCGGACAAGTTGTCCACAGACCTTGAGCAGTCTGTGGACAATCCGCAGAGCCGACACCGAGCGCTCCGGCGAGGCCGGTGATCAATCGGACGACTTCTGGCAGCAGCATCAGACCGGCCACCAGTACACAACCGGTAAGCACGACGCTTTCACGGTGCTTCGCAAGCAGGAGAGTATGTGGACCGGCCGCAACCCGGAACCGATACTGACGAATTCCACCCCCTTACCTTTTTCCTCGGAGACGGAAGTCCTTCGAGCGCATGATAAGAGAGGTAACCACCGAGGGAATGAGCGATCACCACGACCCGGGACGAACGCTTTCGAACGAGCTGCAGGTCCCGCCGGACAGCAGCCACCATCGCCTCTCGTTCCGGCCCACCTCGTGCCGCGACAACCACCTGGTAGAGCATTCCACCGCCCGACGACTGCGGTTTCGATCGACCCCGAAAGGACAAGTCCCGCGAGAGCGCCGATGACCGTCGTCAGCAATACGAACCGGACAAGAGAGCCGTACGGAAAGGACCGCACCGTCTCGTGAAGGCCCCGGCGGACCTGCCACCAGCGCCACGACCTGGAGGCCCCCCACCTGCGCGACTCCGGCAGATCCCGCAGATCGGGTCCGATGACCAGTGCCAACACGATCGGAAACCGGACCAGGATCCAGGCCCAGGCACGCAACCAATGCCCGAGCTTGTTTCCGACGCACACCCGATGCAAGGCCGAACGCCAGCAGGCGACCGAAAACTCATACTCCACTGACGTCCCGCCGCAATTCACCGAGACGATCCGGACCGGACGCCCTTCCACTTCGACATATCGGTCTGCCACCGCGGCCTTTCCCAGCTGCCGCCGCCATGCGATCAGGACGGGGTCCGTCTTGGACGGCAGCTCGTCCCTCTCTTCACCTCGCTTTCCCGGCCGGAACGAGCCGATGCCCGGGACGAGAAGTACCCCTACCGCTTTCGCCATCGACCGTGCCTCCCCAGCACCAGAGCGATTCCGCCGCCGATTGCGCCTGTGGATCTCGAAGAGAGCAATGGCCGGGTCGAACGGCGGCCACGAAACGATGACCGACCAACGACGACGCTTCCCGAGCCCGGCATCACGAGCGGAATGCAACGGAGATCACTCCCACGGCGACCGGTCACGACCTCCCGGCTGGTTAGGCTCCGACTGACCACCGAAGCCAGGCAGAACAGCCCGAATTCACTCTGAGCGATGGCATTGATACAATGAGTAGAGGAGCCGGGAGCCGGGAGCCGGGAGCCGGGAGCCGGGAGCCGGGAGCCGGGAGCCGGGAGCCGTTTGGGACACCTTCGGCTACGAGCGGACCGTTCTCGTCGTCGCCCGGACGTTGACCTCGACCTACCGCCTGCTCGACGCCCTGGACCTCTTCGGTGACGACTTCCGGGTCCGGTTCGTCTTCACCGTCAACGCCACCTCCGCCTTCAGCGACGGCGTACCCGACTTCCTGCGCGACGCCGGCATCACCCCGATCCCCTGGACCAGGGTCGCAGCCGGGGACGTCCACTACGACCTCGCCCTCTCGGCGAGCGAGAACATCGACTTCGAGCACATCCGGGCCCACACAATCGTTCTCCCGCACGGCCTCGGCTTCAACAAGTACGTTCCCGACCGCACCGGCACCGGGCAGCGAATCGCCGGTCTCCCCCCGGAATGGGTGCTCCGCGACGGCAAGGCCACCGTCACCCTCCAGCACCCCGAGCAGATCACCCAGCTCCTCGCCGCCTGCCCCGCGACCGCCGGCCAGACCGCCGTCGTGGGCGACGCCGCCTTCGACCGGGTGGAAGCCAGCCGCGGCCTGCGCGCCCACTACCGCGCCGAGCTCGGCACCGGGGACCGCATCCTGATCACCCTCGCGTCCACCTGGCGCACGGACTCGCTGCTCGGCCGGCAGCACTCCCTCCCCCTGCACTTGCTCGGCGAACTCCCCGCGGACTCCTACCAGGTCTGCGCCGTCCTCCACCCGAACATCTGGGCACGCTACGGACGTCACCAAATCCACCTGTGGCTTTCCTCGGCGCTCGACGCCGGGCTCGTCCTGATGCCGCCGCACGCCGGTTGGCAGGCCGCCCTCATCGCCGCCGACCAGGTGCTGACCGACCACGGCTCGCTCGGCCTTGTCGCCGCCGCCCTGGACAAGCCGCTGTTGCTGAGCACGCCCACCGAGGAGACGGTCGTGGGTTCGCCCCCGCACCTGCTCGCCCGCAGCGCACCCGCCTTGGTGCCGGACGCACCGCTGCTCAGCCAGGTCGAGGAAGCGCGCGCGTCACACCAGCCAGGGCAGTACGCCGCCGTGACCTCGAGAGTCTTCGCGCACACCGGCGAGGCCGCCACCAACCTGCGGAATCTGATTTACGACAAGCTCGCGCTGGCTCCGCTCGGACCGGACGCGCCGGTGCGCCGGATCCCGCTCCCCGTACCGCTGCACCGTCGAGTCCGGTCCCATGTGGTGCAGGCAGCCATACCGGCCGACGGGGCGCTCGATCTCACCCGGATCCCGGCGGCCGCGATGCGAGCCGAGTATCCGGTGGACGCCCACGTCGTGGCCGACGAAACCGAGCTGGAGCTGAAGATCGTCGAGCGCGCGGCCGCGATCGTGCGATGCCAGGTCCTCGACGCGGCCGAGGCGCGAACCTGGGCCAGGGCGACCCTCGACGCGAATCCCGGTGCCCGGCTGGCCGTCACCGCGACACCCGACGGATGCTCGGCCATGGTCCGTGGTGCCGGACAAGCCTGGGTCGGTTCCCCCGGCTGGCAGCCTGAAGACGTTGCGCCGGCCGCTTCCGCCGTCTACTGCTGCTGGCTGTCCCGCACCCTCGGAGACCGGACGTTGACCGTCCGGACCGGCGCGCGGGTCCACGAGTTTTCGCTCCGGTTCACACCTTCGGGAACCGCGCCAGCCGCTCCATGAGCTCCTCGGCGCGCGGGCTCTTGAGGCGGACGTGGATCTCGGCCATCCGCGCCAGCGCGGCGCGCCCGGCGCTTTCGTCGCCTGCGGCCTCCGCGATCACCAGCAGCGCCTCGTGAGCCTGGGCCTCGTAGTACTGGTCTCCGCTTTGCCGCAGCACCTCGGCCGACTGGGCGAACTCCTGGCGTGCTTCTCCCGGCCGCCCGGCCGCCCGCAGGGTCTTGCCCAGTTCGACCAGGCACCGGCCTTCCATCCGGGTGTCCGGCACGGCACGGATCAACGGCAGGGCGGCGCGCAACGTCTCCTCCGCACGCGCCCAGTCACCGTTCCGGCGCTGCGAGCCGCCGAGGAAGAAGGTCACGAACGCGACTCCCCGCTCGTCCTCCTGGGACGTGAACAGCGCGATGGCGCGCTGATAGGCCTCCGCGGCCTCGCCAGGTGCGGTCGCGTCTCTGAGCCGGCCGACCATCTCCCACACGGATCCCCGGAGCCGGACGTCGGACGACTGCTCGGCGATGGGCAGGGCCTTGGTGATCAGCTCTTCCTCGGCACGATCGAGCCTGCCGAGGTCGCTCCAGGCTCGCGACACGAAGCTGCGGAGCCGTGCCTCCGCGACGGCATTCCCGGCCTGACGTGCCGAAGCCGCGCCCAACTCGCTGGAAACCGTCCAATCCACCAGGTATCGCCGGGTCACGTACAACGCGGTCAGCGCCTCGGCGAGCTGCCACGACTCGTCATGCCAGCCCTCGTCGGCCGCGATGCGCTGCGCGGCGAGGAGGTTCGCGCGTTCGGCATCGAGCCAATCCAGCGCGGTGCGCCGGGCATCGGCACCGGTGAACGGGGATCGGCGTGCTCGTGTCAGCTCGCCGGGCGTGCACCGGTAGCGTCCCGGTCCCAGCGCTGCCAGGTCGGCGAAAGCTGCCTTGACCAGCAGGTGCTCGACCAACCGCCGCTTGGCCGCTTCGTGGGTCTCGGGTGAGTCGGTGAGCCGGGCGAGGTGCGCCGCGTGGCGGCGGACCATCTTGTGCAGCGACAGCCGCCCCGTCGAGCCGATGTTGAGGAGGCCGGCGTCGTCGAGGGAGTCGACCAGGTCGGCGACAGCAGCGGCGGGCCGGTCGAGCACCGCAGCCGCGGTGTCCGGCGCCAGGTCGGCGCCAGGCAGAAGGCCCAGGAGCCGATACAGCTTCGCCGCGTCGGCGTCGAGAGCGTCATAGGCCGTGGAGAACACCGCCGCGAGCTTCTCCTGCCCTCGGGTGGAGAACGCGCTGAATCCCCGGTCGTCTTCCGCGATCCGCTGGGCGAGCGCGGCGACGGACAATCCGGGGCGCGCGACGAGCCGGGCCGCGACCACCTTCAACGCGACCGGCAGGCCCGCACACTGCCGGACGAGCTCGGCCACGGCGTCCGGTTCGGCGTCAACCCGCGCTCCGGCGAGTTCGCGGAGCAAGTGCGCACCGTCGGCCCCGTCGAGCGGCTGGAGCGGAATGGGCTCGGCGCCGTCCATGATCAGCTCCCCGAGCCGGCCACTGCTGGTAACCAAGACGGCACTGGCCTGGCTGTTCGGCAGGAAAGGTACAACCTGCGCCGGGTCGGTGACGTCTTCCAGAACGAGCAGGACCGGCAGATCCGCGGTCATCGAACGCAGCTGGTTGGCTCGGCCGGCCAATGAGGCGGGCAGCACCTCCTTCGCCACGCCCAGCGAGGTCAGGCAGGAGGCCAGCGCATCGGACACCGAAAGCCGCTCGCCGTCGACCGGACCGAAGTCCACGTGCAGATCCCCACCGGGGAAAGCGCCCTCGTCCCTGGCCTGCTGGACACACCGGCGGACGAACGCCGTCTTGCCCACGCCCGGCAGACCGGAACACACCCCGACCCGGGCAACGCCGGAGCGGCGACGCCAGAACTCGGTCATCCGCTCGAAATCCGGTATCCGGTTGACGAACACCCGCGGCCCCAGCGGGACCTCGTGCGGAACGACCATGCGACCCCCAGCGCAGCCCGCGACTCACAGAACGTGGACCGACCTTACCGCGCACGAGCGTCCGCGCACGGTAAGGCGTCAGCCACCGAGTGCGGTCCGCATGCGTGCCCGCGTTTCGAGCAGGGCCGCCTCGTATCCGTCATGCGCGGACTGGGTGCCCGCGGAGGTCGGGCCTTCACGGCGGGCCATGCTCACCCACCGCTCGGCAGTGTCGGTGACACGGGTAACCAAGCCCTCGATCCCCTCGGGGCCGGCCAGCTCCACGTAGGCCGCAGCTTCGCGAAGTGCTGACAGAGCGGGTTCGCGGGCCGCGGGGTCGACCGTCTGGACGGCTTGGCCCACCAGCCGGGTAGCGACCAGGAATCGAGCGTAGGCGGTACGCCGCTCCTCACGGTCGTGGTCCTCGATCCGCGCCTGACGTTCGAGCGTCGACAGCTTGACCGCCCGGCGCGCACTGACGAGTTGCCCACCGATGGCACCCGCCAGCCCGGTGACTGCCGTCAGAAGCGCGACCAGGAACGTCACCCAGTTCTGCGTCATGCGGAAACCATTCCAGATTCGCCTGTGCCGGAGGCTCGCACACGCCGTCCCGGCCGATGTCAGACCACCCGAGAATCGTTGCGTCGCACGTCGGCAGCTTGTTTCGCTGAACGGGAAGGGCCCCGCACCAGGCAGGTGCAGGGCCCTTCCGATCGTCGCCGGGGGTGTTACTACTTCTTGGCCGCGGAGGTGCGCTTGGCCGGGGCCTTGGCAGCGGCCGGCTTCTTCGCCGCGGCGGTCTTGGCCGCAGGCGGCTTGGCGGCGGCGGTCTTCGCCCGCGTGGTGGTCGCCTTCGCCGTGGTCGCAGCGGCCTTGGCGGCCGGCTTCGCCGCCGCGGCCTTCGGGGCCACCTTGGCAGCAGGCGCCTTGGTGGCCGTCGCGGTGGCCTTGGCAACCGGCTTCGCCGCGGTGGCGCGGGTCCGCGTGGTCGCCGGACGCGTCGCGGCCGGCTTGGCCGCCGCCGCCCGGGTCGTGCGGGTCGTCGTCGCCTTGACCGGCGCGGCAGCCGCAGCGGCCTTCGTGGCCGTCGCCCGCGTGCCGGTAGCGGCAGTCGCACGCTTGACCGGAGTCGCCTTCGGCAGCTTCTTCGAACCGGAGATGACATCCTTGAACGTCGTACCGGCACGGAACGCGGGCACGTTGGTCTTCTTCACCTTCACGGCCTCACCAGTACGCGGATTGCGCGCCGTACGAGCCGCGCGAGCGCGCTTCTCGAACACACCGAAACCGGTGATGTTGACCTTCTCGCCCTTGTTGACCGTCCGGATGATGATGTCCACCAGACCGTCAACGGCCTGCGCAGCCACCTTCTTGTCATCGCCCAGACGCTCCGACAGCGCCTCGATCAGCTGGGCCTTGTTCGTCATTCCAGTCCTCCGTAGCGGAACTCCAGTCAGGCCCATCACGGCCGACAGCGCACAGAGTATTACCAAAGCCGCACAAATCCAAACAGCGGACACAGCTTAACTCTCTTGTGTCGTGCGGAATTCCGGCCCGCGCCGCGAGGCGTGCTCACAACCCGAACCCCTGAACTGCGAGTTCATCCTCCAAGCTAGCTGAGCAGAGGATGCAACGTCCTCATAGGACATGTGCTCGATACCAGGACCGTCCCGACAGGACGATCGCAAAATCGAACAATTGATCGACAGTGCAACCGTTTTACGGTCGGCGAGCAAGCAATGCGCTCACCAGGACACTGGTCTCGTCGTCCAGCTCCACGTCGAGAGAGGCCACGAGCGCGGTGAGCTTGTCCGCTGTCTCTCGCACCCCAGTATGGTTTCCAGCGCGGTACTCGATACGGAGCAAGTCCCGGTAGAGGATCTCGCTCACCGGCTCGGCCAGCAGTCCTCGCATCGCTGCCCGGCGCGCAGCCGCGAAGTCGCCCGACTTCTGATAGGCGTCGGCCAGGGTGTGGGCCACGTCGACGATCGCGTCGAGCATCTCCCGCTGAAGCCAGAAACTCCACGCGTACCTGCCTGGCGGGACGTTGCCGAACGGCTTTCCCCGGACCAAATCCAGTGCCTGCTGCAGGTCCGCGACGACGCACTCCCTTTCGGCGAGACCGCGACGCGCGAAGTCCCGGAACACCTCCGAGTCGGTACGTACAGCTCGTCGTTCTCGGCCCGGCCGAGCCAGGTCCGCAGGCGGGAGATGTAACCCTGCCGGGTCGCCGCCGACCAGGGGTGCGCATCCGTGCCGAGCTGGCGGGAGATCTCGTCGGCTGTCACCCCGGGGTGCAGCGCAAGGAACGCAGCCAGCTCCGTGAGGCGGTTGAGCTCTTCGGGCGGCAACCAACCTTCCCGGCCTGGTAGTCAAGATCGTTCCTCCGAGCGTCGCGAAGGCGATCGATCCCTTCACGATCTACGAAAGCCAGAGCAAAGTCTTCACCGTCGCTGCGACACCAGGACAACATCATCTTTGTCAACGAACCCGACGCAGTCCATGGCTACCGGTCGACATTCAGCGAGCTCGAACGCGGAGCGGTCACGTGCGCCGACTTCCAGTCTCCCTGATCCAGACGTCGCGACGGCCGCACTGATCTACCTCGACGCGCAGACCGTTCACCCGGTCATCAACGGAGAGTGGCACCGCCTCGCGGGAGCACTCGAAGCAGCAGAAGTGATCACTATGCTGTGCGGTATCACCGACACTCCGGTGTTCATGCCGTTGCTCGAACGACGAAACCACGGCATTCCCCGGCAGTGCGACGCATGCGACACGATTTACCGGCGGCGCCAAGGCATCCCGTCACGACGAGACCGCCTCAGCAGCCGTCGGCCAGCTCAGGAGTAACCCGAAGCTTCGAGCCGGGCTTCAGTTGGCGACGTGGACGCGGGCGGCGAGATCGCGGATACCCGGGACGGGAACGCGGGCCTGGGTGAGCAGCACTCCGACGATGTCCCGGACGGCGGATCGGGTGTAGACCTCCCCGGGCGCGCGACGTTCGGCGGCCAGCAAAGTGTTGTACGCCGAACCAGGATTACCGAGGTCCAGGTGTACGGCGGCGAGGTCGACCAGGAACCGTCCTTCGCGTTCGGCGTCGGGGAACCTCACCGGGCCGGCGGTGCGGGCGTGCTGGATGGCGGCGGCCGGGTCGCCCAGCAGGTGCTCGACGGAGACACGATGGCTGAGCAGGTTCGCTCCCGCCCGGGCGCCGGCATCGCCGGAGAGACGCGCGGCCGTCGTGGCGGCCGCGTCGAGCAGGTCCCGGGCGCGGATGCCGTCGCCTGCGCGGGCTGCGGCGTAGCCGCCGGTGCACAGCAGGCTGGAATGCAGCACCAGATGCCGCGGGTCCCGCCCGTCGAGCGTGAGCCGGTCCGCGGCGCCGAGAACGAGAGCCTGCGCCTGCGCGTGATGGCCTGCGCGGCGGCACACACCCGAGAGCATCCGTTCCGCCTCGGCGAGCACCAAAGGCTCTCCCGAGGCGCCGGCGGCACGTACGGCCCGGTCGGCGCTGATCCACTCCAGCCCGTTGGGCGCCAGTTTCGCGAGGGCACGGGTGATCAACGTGTACGCCTGGGCCAGCGCCCCGGGATCCTGGATGGCCTCAGCTGCCCGCACAACCGGCGGCAGCACGTCGGCTAAGGCGAGGAAGTCGGATTTGCCGAACGCGGTGCGCGCGGCTGCGAGACCGCGGGTCAGCTGTTCGGCGGGGAGCGTCGCCCCATGAGCGGTCGGGGTGCCGACGAGGACGTCGGAGAGGCGCGCGGTGAGCACGGTGGCCGGGTCCGGTGCCAGGGCGGCCGGGTTGGCTGCCGCGGGTGGCGCGGCGCCGGCGACGGTGGCACCGACAGCCAGGCTGCCGACCTTCAGGAAGCTGCGCCGACGCACGTCGTCCTCCTCCCGGTCGGGACTGCCGATCACCCTAGAAGCACCGGGCGTGCCGCGCCGGGTTGCCACGCCTTCGTGGTCGTGAAGTCCGAAGGCTTCCAGGGGCACCGGGAGGACCTCGGCCAGCCGCTGCAGTGTCTTGACATCGCGCAGCGGCCGCCGCCGGGACTCGAACCGCGAGATCACGCTCGGGTGAAAACCCAGCCGGTGCGCCAGCTCGGTCTGGGTCCATCCGGCCAGCTCCCGGGCGAGCCGCAGCACCGCCGGGTAGTCCTGGCGCGCGATCGCTTCCCGCAGCGGCGGCGGCACGATCGGGGACATCGGCGTGTCCTCCACCTTCACGAGGCAACGCCGCGATCTCACTCGCGGTCACCAGCGACCGCGGCGCCGGCTTGGCCAGCCCGGTGCGGAACCTGCGGTCGAACAACCGCCGGACGACGACGGTGTCCGCGCCGAAGTGCCGGCCGAAGATCCGCGGTCCGCGGACGCGCCAGTAGTTCTCGCCGCGGTAGACGTCGAACGCACCTATCACGCTCCGCAAGTGCGCCTACGCCCGACCGGGAATTTCCGACGCACAGTGGATCAGCACCTGAACAGCGAAAAGCGGCTCATTCGTCGCGAACTTGTTCGTCACCCGCTGCGTCGATTTCATCGCCGTCCGACGTGCGCCGGCGGCCCGCGCGATCGGCAGGAATTCTCCGATCAAATCGGTCACGAACCCGGCCACTGCTCCGAACAGAGCAGCACCGTAACCGGTACCGGATTCTCCAGCGACCTGTCGGGCGTGATGGCGGATCCGCGCCGGCGTGAGGGGAATCAGATCAAGACAGACGACGACCGATTCCCCCAGATCAGGGCGTACGTCGCCGAGAGCATTGGCCAGCGACTGGAGCGGATCGTCCGGCCGGACAGGCAAAGCCTCCAGCGGCAGGTGTGCCGGACGGGCCAGCACAAGCTCCGCACGTGCAACTTGCAGATTCGCGTTGCTCCCTGTCGCCGTTTCTGGCTTCACGGTGGCTTCTCCTCCCACAGATCGGCGATTCATCCGAGTCACGGCACGAGTGCTTCCATTTGATGCAGGCGGACAGGAAGGGGGACAAATTTCCCTGACGCGGCCGGCCCGTATACACTCCACAGTGGAGCACCACATTCATCTTCAAGGAGTGAGAATGGCCCAGAAGGTCCTCGTCGAGATGCTCGACGACATCGACGGCACGCCCGCCGCCCACACCATCCCGTTCGCCCTCGACGGCGTCAGCTACGAGATCGACCTGTCCGAGGACAACGCCGCTGCCCTGCGCGACGAACTCGCCCGCTTCATCGGCGCCGGTCGCCGTATCGGCGGTCGGAAGATCCGCGTCGCGACCGGCCAATCAACCGCGACCAGCACGACCGACCGCGAGCGCAACCAGCAGATCCGGGCCTGGGCCAACGCCAATGGCTACGAAGTCTCCGAACGAGGACGTCTGTCCTCCGAGGTGATCGCCGCGTTCGAGCAGGCCCAGATCACCGAGGCGGAAGAGCCCGTGAAGGCTCCGCGCAAGCGAGCCCCGCGGAAGCAGGTCGCCGCCGCCAAGAAGTAACCACTATGACGGCCGATCACTGGGGAGAGAACATCGCAGTCATTCCGTCGGCGACGAGGACACCTCACCCTCGTCGCCGACGGCCGCTTCTCCCTGCACGCGCCGAATCTCGACGTCCGGGTACACCAGCTTGTTCAACACACCGGTGACCGACTCGCGACCTTCGACGCTCATCACCATCTTCCCGAACTCCGCGTCCGTGCTGAACCGGATCCGCACCCCGACCGCTCCCTTCGGCACCCACCCGTGCACCGGCCGCACCCGCCCAGCTGATGCGCGAACGCCAGCACCGCCCGCGGCGACGGATCGAAGGTCGCCGTCGGCAGCAGCTCGAACCGGACACGGGAGCGGAGGTGGTGGGAACGGAAGTGTCGGTGGAGGACGAACACCGCGATCAGGATCGCGGCCGCGGCGGTGGTCACCCTCCAGAACGCGCCGCTCGCGAGCACGTCGGCGTTCGGAGCAAGACTCCGAAATGAACCTGGACCTGCGACGATACGGTGACGTTCGAGGTAGGCGAACACGCCGCCAATGTCGATGCCATCGCTCGTCTCAATGAACTCGCTCAGTTCCATCAGGTGTCCCTTCGCAAGCTTGCTCCACCGGGAACCAAGACACGGCTGGCGCCAAGGTGGATCATGCACGCCGCATCTTCTTCCGAGCAGCCGGTAACAAGCCGATTACGTGCCAGCTGGCTGATTCATGGGCGCACCAGGCATCATGACCACCGAATGCAGGTGCCGGTCGTCATCACGACGTCATGCGAAGAGGGGCCGTGCGAGGCAATCGAGACCAGGTACGAATTGTCCGCCGTTCGCCAAACGCCCGGCGTGCGCTGATCGGGACGCTGTTCGCGGCCGGTGCCGTCACCTACCTGCTGGCGATCCGCTTCGCCCCGGCGCTCCTCGCCGGCACGCAACCCACCCCCGATGCACAACTCACGGCAGAACAGAACGCGCGAGTCACGGTCACGTCGGCCGGCGCCGCCCTCGCCGTCGCCGCTGGTCTGCTCTTCACCGCGTTCAACTACCGGCTGGCGCGCCGCGGCCATACCGCGGGCCAGGTGACCACCGCGCTCACGCAACTCGGTGGCACCGAGCTCTACGTGCGAGTCGGCGCGATCCGCGCACTCGAAGCCCTGGTCCGCGAGTCCCGCGACGATCGCGTGGCCATTCTCGAAGTCCTGGCCTCCTTCGTCCGCCACCGCGCGCCGCGCAAGCCCGAACCCGGCCCTCCGGCCGCGTACCAGCCCGATCTCCCCGGCCGGCCCGCCCCCGACATCCAGGCCGCGCTGACCGTCCTGTGCCAGCACGGCGCCCGGAACGGACACGTGCCCGATCTGCGCGACCTGTACCTCGTCCATGCCGACCTCAGCGGCGCGCAACTGACGGGCGCAGACCTGCGCGGGGCCTGCCTCGACCACGCCGATTTCCGGGGAGCGAACCTCACCGCAGCGGACCTCAGAGACACCAGCCTCAGGTTCGCCGACCTCGGCGGCGCCCGGCTCGACCAGGCACGCCTCGACCGCAGCGATCTCACCGACGCCACTCTGCGGCGCGCAGAACTGAACAGCGCACGCCTGCCCGACGCCGTCCTGGAGCGCGCCGACCTCGAGCACGCCCAAGCCCGCTCGGCGAACCTGCAGGCAGCCACCCTCACCGGCGCCAAGCTCTGGGCGGCTGCCCTGCCGGGGGCCAATCTGGTCGGCGCCGATCTCGACCGCGCCGACCTGCGCCACGCCAACCTCGAAGGTGCCAACCTCTACCAAGCGACCCTGTCCCGGGCCGACGTCAATCCGGCGAATCTGCTGGACGCGAACCTGGAGTCCGCGACCGTGTGGCGAGCGAAACTGCCGGACGGTTTCGACGCCGATCAGGCCGCGGTGGTTTCCAAACAGCCCCTTAAACGTTCGAAGTTCACCACCTGGCGAACCGGACCCCGAAACCTGGTCATTTGCTGCGACGGCTCCTGGGGAGGTCAGGGGCAGACCAATGTGACCAGGATCGCCCGAGCGGTCGCGGGAACCTCCTCGGATGGCGCTATGCAACTCACCTTCCACCAACGTTGCCGAACGTCCGGCAGCCGGGCCGCCGTGGAACTCGACGTACTCGACACCTACCGACTGCTGGTGCAGAACTTCCGGCCAGGCGATCGGCTGTACTTCTTCGGGTTCAGCCGCGGCGCCTACGTCACCAGAACCGTCGTGGGCATGATTTCGGCGGTCGGGATCCTCCGCCGAGAGCACGCCGATCGTGTCGACGAGGCCTACGCGCTCTACCGAACCCGGTCACGCCACACTCCGCGGAGCTTCACCGCCATCGACTTCCGGCACTCCTACGCATTCGAGACCGAGGTGAAGTTCGTGGGCGTATGGGAGACCGTCGGCCCGCTGGGCATTCCGGCCGGTCGGCTGCGCCTGGCTGACCCGCGCTGGCGTCGGCTGATGTTCCACGACACCGCGATGAGCCAGATCGTGGATGCCGCCTGTCAAGCGCTCGCGATCGACGAGCACCGGAGGAACCTCCCGCCCGCGCTGTGGCGGCGGAGTCCGGGCGTGGAACAGGTCTGGTTCCCCGGCTCACACGCTGATGTCGGCGGCGGCTTCGCCGACAACCGCTTGGCCGGTCTCAGCCTGCGCTGGATGATGAAAAAGGCAACCGAACAAGGGCTGGCATTCCGGGACGCTCCCATCGAGGCCGACCCGCTCGGCACATTGCACGCCTCGCTCAGTGCAACACGCCGATTCCGGGGAGTGTCGATTCGCCCGATCGGTGAGTTCGAGCCGCCCACCGAACAAGTCTCAGACGCCGCTCGAGTACGCATGGCTGCCATGGCCGACTACCAGCCAGTGAACCTGGTCAGATATCGCGCTACCCACGCTGAGCCTTGACTCAAGCCGCAGGCCGTGCGGCCCCGACAATTCTCGTACCGATCGGGTCGACGCGAACGGGCTTACCGAAGTCCGGCGCATTGATCATCGTGCGGCGCGAAATGACCAGACCGACGTGCGTCACGTGGGAGGGACTGGTTCCGAAGAAACCAGGTCGCCAGGCTTGAGGTCGGTGGCCGGCATTCGCAGGGCGGCGCCGTCTTGCGTCTGTGCCGTGCGAGGTAAGTCGACTCCGGCCGCGGCATAGGCGGCCTTGGTCAAGCCCGAACAATCGAAGCCGACGTCACCCGCCGCGGGTCTCTGAACCTCGCGCGTCGCCCGGCGCGCGTTCGAAGGCCTCTCGGTCGAGCGAGAGCTCGAACGAGCCGACGTCCCGCTGTTTGCGTCCAACGAGCCGCTGACGCTCTCCGGCAGCCGGGCCCAACGAGTCCTTCAACGACGGATCAACCAGTCCATCGCCGAGTACGAAGTCCTCAACACCCTCGAACAGTCATGGGGCGGCCTCTGCACCCACATCCGCGACGGCTGGAACATCGGCCAGCCGCCCTACGGGTACAAAGCGAAGATCGTTCCACACCCGAGCCCCGTCAAGGCCGAGAAAGGCAAGACCAAGTCTCGGCTGGAACCAGACGGTCTCCGCGGCCAAGCCGTCACCCAGATGGCCAACTGGCGCTACTACGAAGGCCTCGGCTGCACCGCGATCGCTCACCGGCTGAACGCCGACCTCGAGAGGTACCCACCACCCGAAGCGCCCTGCAAGGCACGCACACGGGGCGCGTGGACCAGAAGCGCCGTGTACAACATCCTCGGCAACCCCAAGTACACCGGCTACCAGGTCTTCAACCGGCGCGCGACCACGTCGAAGCGTGGTCGGGTCAATGAGCAGTACAAGTGGGTCTGGTCGCCGAACCCCGCGCACGAACCGCTGATCCCCAAGTGGTTGTTCGACGGAATCAATAGCGACCGCACCAAGAACCGCGGCTCCCGCAACAACGACACGCTCAACAATCATCCGCTCACCAAGCGCAAGTACCTCCTTCGTGGCCGAGTCCACCACAGCTGCGGCCGGCGTATGACCGGCGACATGAAGCCGAAGAAGCCGGTCTATTACCTGTGCTGGCCTCGTAAGAACAACCAAGCCACGCCCGACCTCCACCCCGGCCTGCCCACGTCGATCCGCGTGCGCGAGGACGAACTCCTCGAGGCGATCTGCCGGTTCTACGCCGACAGGCTCTTCGGCACCCGACGACGAGCGATCCTCGAAGCAGAGCTGGGCGGTGTCGAAGATGCCGCCGACCGAGGCAGGGAGGCCGAACGGGCCCGCCGGCAGAAGCTCCTGGCCACCATCGCACGTCAGCAGCACTCGATCATGAGGCAGGCCCGCGAAGGAGACCCCGACGACCCCTTCACCCGGGGACTCCGCGAGAGCTACAACGACCTCGAGAGCCAGAAGAACGCGTCACTCGCTGCCATCGCGGAGCTTGACACAGCCGACCAATCGGCGGGATCGAAGGAGGCCGACCTCAGCCTGCTGGAAGCACTCCCCTTCCTCGCCATCAACCTGGCGAAGGCGCCACGGGAGCTGCTGTACGAGTTGTTCGAAATCACTCAGCTCAGCGTTCACGTCGATGGACTCGGTGAAGAGGTGACGATCACAGTTAAACTACCCGTTGATCGCTTACCCAAGACGGCACAAGCCGCGGAAAGGATCTCCGACGCCATGGCATCCACACAGCAAAAAGCGGTGTTGACCTCGGTCAACACCGCTTGCGTGGATGCTGTTTGTACCCCCGATGGGATTCGAACCCACGCTACCGGCGTGAGAGGCCGGCGTCCTAGGCCGCTAGACGACGGGGGCTTAGGATCTTTCCCTGGTTTCCCAGGGGCTTTTCTGTTTTCTTGCTGGAGAGAACCTACCAGAAGCGATTTTCCCGCTTCGCAGGGGGGTCACTCTCCGCAGCTGGGGTACCAGGACTCGAACCTAGACTAACTGGACCAGAACCAGTCGTGCTGCCAATTACACCATACCCCAGTGAGGTACTGCTCCGGCTGGCCGGTTCAGCACCGCACGAGGAGAAATACTAGAGCACGGCGCTCCGGACCGTGAACGCGGGGGTGCCAGCGGGAGTGACGCTGCCGCGCTGGGCCGGGACGCCGATCGTCGCGTATTCCGAAACCAGCAGCTCAGGCAGCTCCGCGAGGCCGGCCACCGTGTGGACGCCGTCGGGGGCGCGCTCGCCGATGCGGTCGCGGTCGAGCCAGACCGCACCCAGACCCGCGCCGCGGGCGCCGATCGCGTCGGTGTCCAGCTTGTCGCCCACGTGGACCGCCTGGGCCGGCGCGCAGCCGAGACCGAGGCACACCGTGTGGAACATCACCGGGTCCGGCTTGGCCACCCCGAGCTCGCCGGCGATGGCGACGTGGTCGAAGAACGGCGCCAGGCCCAGGTCCGCGATCTTCTTCCGCTGGTGGCCACCCGAGGCGTTCGTCACCGCGGCCAGCATCAGGCCGGCGGCGCGCAGCCACTCCAGGCAGTCGAGGACGTCGTCGAACAGTTGCCAGGAGTGGTCCAGCAATTCGCGACGGCGGCGCTCGAAGGAGCTCACCTGCTCGGCGTCCGCGCAGATGCCGATTTCGGCGAGGAAGCAGTCGGTGCGGCGCTGGTGCATCGTCGCGTAGTCGAGTTCGCCCGCGACAACGAGGGCGACGTGCTCTTCGGTGATGAGGTCCCACAACGGCCACAGGTCGCCCCGGCCGGTGAGGATGTGGAGGCTGCGGCGGATCGCGGCGGTGCAGTCGATGAGCGTGTCGTCGATGTCCAGGCACACCAACCGCAGCTCGGGCGGCGCCCAGGGCTCGGACGCCACCGCGGCGGGCGGGGCGGTTCGCGAAGGGGTCCGGGGTGCCAGGGCGAAATCCACCCAGTGAGGCTAGGGCAACCGCCGCGTTCGCGACGCTGCCAAAGAGGTGATTGCCGCTCGCCTGTTCCGGCGCATCAGCTCTACTCCCAGTCGGTGCGCCGTCCCCATTCGGTTATCCGGCGGAACGCACCACCGGCGCGGGCTCTCGCGGGGCAGCAATCGATTCCTCGGCGAAAACCCTTGTCCCCACTGCGAATCCGCTCCGTCCACAAGGGCACATCCGCATACCGTCGCCGAAGCCGCGCGATACCGGAACACGCTCGACCAACTGTCGCGTTTGGACGGTTTCCGGCAACCGGGCCGCGGACGCACCGGCCGTCGCCCGATCAGCGTATCTCCGGTCACACCCCTTGACGCCGGTGCCGGACCGGTGCATCCTCAGGTTATTCAACAAGCGATGAATAAGGGAGATGGTCGAGATGACCGAGCGCACGAGCTGCGTCGTCATCGGTGGCGGGCCGGCCGGGATGGTCACGGGGCTGCTGCTGGCCCGGGCGGGCGTCGAGGTGACGGTGCTGGAGAAGCACGCCGATTTCCTGCGCGACTTCCGCGGGGACACGGTCCACCCGTCGACGCTGACGCTGCTCGACGAACTGGGCCTCGGCGAGAAGTTCCACGCGCTGCCGCACAGCGAACTGACCGCGGCGGGGTTCCCCCAGGAGAACGGCGAGCTGATGAAGCTGGCCGACTTCACCCGGCTGAAGGTGGCGCACCCGTACATCGCGATGGTGCCGCAGTGGGACTTCCTCGACCTGCTCGCCGAAAGCGCGCGCAAGGAGCCGACGTTCGTCCAGCGGATGGAGACCGAATGCACCGGCCTGGTGCGCGATGGCGGCCGGGTCGCCGGCATCACCTACCGCACGAGCGCCGGTGAGACCGGCGAAATCCGCGCCGACCTGGTGATCGCCGCCGACGGCCGCTGGTCGCTGGCCCGCCGCGAGGCCGGCCTGGTGCCGCGGGAGTACGACTGCCCGTTCGACGTCTGGTGGTTCCGGCTCTCACGCGGCGACGGCGAGGCAGGCAACATGCTGCTGCCGAAGATGCGGGACCGCCGCTTCGCGGTGCCGCTCCCCCGGCCGGACTTCTACCAGGTCGCCTACCTCGCGCCGAAGGGCGACGACCTGCGCGCCCACGGCATCGAGGCGTTCCGGGAAAACGTCTCGCAGATCTGCCCCGAGTTCTCCGACCGGGTGGGCGAGCTGGCGACGATGGACGACGTCAAGTTCCTCGACGTGCGGCTCAACCTGCTGCGCAAGTGGCACGTCGACGGGCTGCTGTGCATCGGCGACGCGGCGCACGCGATGTCGCCGATCGGCGGCGTGGGCATCAACCTGGCGGTGCAGGACGCGGTCGCGGCGGCGACGCTGCTGGCCGAGCCGCTGCGCCGGGGGCGTCCGACGGAGGCCGAGCTGGCGAAGGTGCGCTCGCGGCGCCTCGCGCCGACGCTGATGGTGCAGGGGCTGCAGCGCCTGATGCACCGGACCGTGGTGCGCGGCGTGATGAACGGCAAGCGCAACGGCCCGCCGGAGCCGATGATCAAGCTGTTCGCCCGGTTCCCGCGGCTGTCGTACTTCCCGGCCCGCCTCCTCGGCCTGGGGCTGCGGCCGGAGCACGCTCCGGCGTTCGCCCGGCGGCCGATGGAGCCGGTGCAGCGCTGAGCCGGACGCGCTAGACGTTCTCGACCGGGTTGGTCAGGGTGCCGATGCCTTCGATGGTGATCGAGACGCTCTGGCCGCCCTCGATCGGGCCGACGCCCTCGGGGGTGCCGGTCAGGATGACGTCGCCGGGCAGCAGCGTCATCACGCCGGACACGAACTCCACCAGCTCGGGGATCTTGTGGACGAGGTCCGAAGTACGGCCGTCCTGCTTGAGCTCGCCGTCGACCTCGGCCGTGAGCGAGAGGTCGGACGCGTCGAGCGACGTCTCGATCCACGGCCCCAGCGGGCAGAACGTGTCGAAGCCCTTGGCACGGCCCCACTGGCCGTCGGACTTCTGCAGGTCGCGGGCGCTGACGTCGTTGGCGACGGTGTAGCCGAGGATCGCACTCGCCGCGCGCGCGGCGGGCACGTTCTTCACCGGCTGCCCGATGACGATGGCCAGCTCGCCCTCGAAGTCGACGCGGCCGACGTCCGGGCGGCGGATGGCCGCGTTGGGGCCGATGACCGTCGTCGACGGCTTGAGGAACAGCATCGGGGCGCTGGGCACCTCGTTGCCGAACTCGGCCGCGTGCTTGGCGTAGTTGCGGCCGACGGCGATCACCTTGGACGGCAGGATCGGCGCGAGCAGCCGGACGTCGGCCAGCGGCCACCGCTTGCCGGTGAAGTTGGGCTGGCCGAACGGGTGCTCGGCGATCTCCAGGACCTGGGCGTCGTCACCGTCCCCTTCGACCGAAGCGAACGCGACACCACCGGGATGAGCAATACGGGCTAGGCGCACGTCGCTCAGTCTACGTGCGCCCATCCCACGGCCTTCGGGGGTTCCGGGTGGCGGAGCCCCCGGCCCGGGCCGAAGGCCCGGATGTCACAGCTTCAGGCCACGGTGGTGCTCTTGTGCACCAGCGCGTCACACAGGGCCAGCCAGCTGGCCTCGACGATGTTGCCGTGCACGCCGACTGTGGTCCACTCGCGCTCGCCGTCGGTGCTTTCGACCAGCACGCGCGTCACCGCGTCGGTGCCGGGGTGGCCCTGGAGGATGCGCACCTTGTAGTCGGCGAGCTCCACGGTGTCCAACCAGGACAGGTGCGGCGAGAGCGCCTTCCGCAGGGCGGCGTCGAGGGCGTGCACCGGCCCGATGCCTTCGGCGGTGGCGATGACGCGCTGCCCGCCGACGTGCACCTTGACCGTCGCCTCGGCCATCACCTCGCCGTCCGGACGGTGGTCGAGGACCACGCGGTAGGACTCGAGCTCGAACGGCGCCTCCACCGGGAGGTCGGCCTCCTGGCGCAGCAGGAGACCCAGGGAGGCGTCGGCGGCCTCGAAGGACCAGCCTTCCGCTTCGAGCCGCTTGACCTTCGTGATGGCGCTCGTCAGCGCTTCGGGCCGGCCGGCAAGGTCGACCCCGAGCTCACGTCCCTTGAGCTCGAGGCTGGCCCTGCCGGCCATCTCGGTGACCAGTACCCGCATGTCGTTGCCGACGGAAGATGGATCGATGTGGTTGTACAGCAACGGATCCACCTTGATCGCGCTCGCGTGCAGTCCTGCCTTGTGGGCAAAAGCCGACGCCCCTACGTAGGCCTGGTGGGTGTAGGGGGCGATGTTCGCGATTTCGGCAAGGGCATGGGAGACCCGGGTGAGTTCGGCGGCGCCTCCGGTCGGGAGGACGTCGAGGCCGAGCTTGGTCACCAGGTTTCCCGTCACGGCGAAGAGGTCGGCGTTGCCGGCCCGCTCCCCGTAACCGTTAGCGGTGCACTGGACGTGCGTCACGCCGGCCTGCACCGCGGCGACGGAGTTCGCCACGGCGCAGGAAGTGTCGTCCTGACAGTGGATCCCGAGCCGGAATCCGGTCTTTTCCTTGATGGTCCGGACGGTTCCGGCCAGGTCGAGCGGCAGCTGGCCGCCGTTGGTGTCGCAGAGCACGAGGACGTCGGCACCCGCGTGGGCGGCCGCGTCCAGGACCCTGAGCGACGTCTCGGGGGAATGCACGTAGCCGTCGAAGAAGTGCTCGGCGTCGAGGAAGACCCTGCGGCCTTCCTTGGTGAGGAAGGCGACGGTGTCCCGGACCATGGCGCAGGCTTCGTCGACGTCGACGCGGAGAGCGCGTTCGATGTGCCTCAGGTCGGACTTGGCGACAAGGGTGACAACCGGTGCTTCGCTGTCGAGGAGGGCCCGGACCTGCGGATCGACGTCGGCGGTGGTGCCGGCCTTGCGGGTGGCGCCGAAGGCGACGAGCGCGGCGTGCCTCAGCTTCAGCTCGCCCTTCGCGGCCCGGGCGAAGAATTCCGTGTCCTTGGGGAGCGCACCCGGCCAGCCGCCTTCGATGAACCCGACGCCGAGCTCGTCCAGCAGCCGCGCGACGGCGAGCTTGTCCTGGACGGAGTAGGAGATGCCCTCCCGCTGCGCACCGTCGCGAAGGGTGGTGTCGTAGAGGTGGAAGGCGTCGCCGAGCGGGGTATCGGCGGGCTCCTTGCGGGTCACGGTCTTCTCCTAGCGTTCCTGGCGTTTCAAGGCAACAAAAAAACCTCCCGCATGGGTGCGAGAGGTTGCGCGCCGGGGGCTCTTGTGGAGCTATCGTCCGGCGCGCTCGTCGATAATGATCGCGAAGCTGGTCATGTTCGCATCATGCCACAGCGCTTCGACGGAAGTCCAGAAGCTGGGCGAAGCTCCCACCATCCGGGACGTCCGCCCACGCATGCCCACCCGTCCCCCGGCAGAGTCGATCGCTCGAGCCCTTTGTGAGTGGCCAAGGGGCGTTGGGGGCTCTCGCCGGGTGTCTTGAATGACTCATTCCTGGCGTCGGAGGTCCTGAATGAGTCATTCAAGACGCTGCAGCACGGCGCGCCCCGACTTCCGTGACCCCGGCCGGACTGCCCAACCCCGGCCTTGCCGCCGCCTCCCCCTCCTCGGGCGGGGTCCCGGCAACGCCGGCCGCCAGGGGACCCTTCGCCGGTGGCCGAGCGCATGGGGACCTGCCGCCGGGGCAGCCACAGCCTCGCCGACCTCGGCCCGGCCCACGAGAAGCGACCTCGCCGAAACCCCGCCACCCCGCGCAGAGCCCCGGCAAAGCCGCGGTGACTCGCTCACCCGGCAGCGCAGCTCAGCTCAGCCAACGTCTTGAATGACTCATTCAGGACCTCCGACCCGGATCCACCGATTTGATTTTTGGTGATCTTGAGGCTGGGTTGTTGATCTTGTTGTGGGTGGTGGGCGTGCTGGGTCGTGCTGGCTGGTCCAGCACGTCCACGGTGAGGTCTCCGGTCGTCGGGG
>NZ_JAJPWR010000004.1:0-517615 GCF_046548995.1 Amycolatopsis sp. lyj-109 | reverse complement strand
CGTGAGTGGTAATTCGGGTTAGAACCCGAATTACCACTCACGACCCCCGAGCTGGGAGTCTTGATGGAACACGACCACTCCGCGCCGACCGGTTCGTCCACTGTGGACGTGCTGGCGCTGGTGCTGCGGCTGGCCCTGTTGCTGTCCACGGCGTTTCTCGCCGGCGGCGGGGTTCTGCGCCCGCTGGTGGGGGACCTGTCGCGCACACAGAAGCTCGTGCTGTACGTCCTCGGCGGGTTGTCGGCGCTGCTTGCCGTGGTGTCGGAGTTCGCCGTCGGCATCAACTTCGCCGCACTGGCGGTCCACGTCGTGCTCGCGGTCGCCGTGCCGGTTCTCCTGCAGTGGCCGCGGCTTGCGCGCTGGGCTTCGGCCGCCTTGCTCGTCCTGGTGGTGCTGGAGACGTCGCTGGGTGGCACCGGTGTCGAGTTCGCGCTCGACTCGGTGTTCGTCGCCGGCGCCGCGGTGTGGTTCGGTTTCGCGTTGCTCGGGCCGGTGACGACCTCCGCCATCCGTCCCGGGCCCCTGGCGGTCACCCTCGGCGGCCTGCTGGTCCTGGCCGGCGCGGTGCGGTTCGGGCTGTCCGGCCTCGGCTTCGACCGGCGGCTCGCCACGACACTCTTCGGGCTCGCGGTGCTGGCCGTGGTGGTCCTCCCGCTGCTGGTCAGCGGGCTCGCGGCCGTGGCGAGAGGCCGTGCCTACCGCTTCGGTGCCGTCGGGGTCGCCGTCGCGTTCCTCGCGTGGAGCGCGCTCGGTGCGATCCCGGCACCCCCGCCGCTGCCCGTGCCGGGCGTGCCGCTGCTGGCCGACGAGCCGGGATTCCCGGTGCTGGTCAGCCCGCAGCGGCCGGGGCACAACCTCGTCCACTTCCCGCCGAGTGCGGGCGGCGACCTCGCCGCCGGCGTCCGCGGCGGGATCATCACGAAGGCCGTCGCGCGGCCCGGCGCCGAAGGCACGTGGGCAGATGTCGACTTACCGCCCGGTCGCAGCGACCTGGAGATCCACCGCGGCGACGCGACGACGGTCGTCGAAGTCGACGCGGGGACCGCGCCCGGTCCGGTGATCGCCGAGGCGGACGCGCCGGAATGCGCGTCCGCGGCCCTCGGCGGCCTGGTCGCCGGCCGCACCGACGTGCTGACCGCGTGCCCGTCCGACGCGCTGACGCCGGAGGACAGCGGGGCGCTCGTCAAGCTCGTCGAGTTCCTCGCCGGGCGGAAGCCGTCCGCGCTCACACTGGTCGAAGACGACTCCCCGCGTGGGATCGCGGCCGCGAAGCTGGTGCGGGACACCGCCGCGCGCACCGGACTGGCCGTGCGCCCGGACGCCGGGCCCGACACCGCGCTCCTCGTCGTCTCCGGCTGGGCCGCCGGGTATCCGGCGATGACGCGGGCCGCCGAGCTGCAGCGCCTCGAACCCACCCACCAGTACGGGCTGTACCTGGCGCCGTGGCTGCTGAACGGGCCGATCGTCAACGCCGTCGCGAGCGCGTCGCTGCCGCTGCGCTTCGACCCGCGCGAGGCGGCCGCGGTCGGGTACGCCGTCGCGGTCGGCAACCGCTTCGGCGGCGAAAGCCCGACGCTCGGCGGCTTCCGGAACTGGCTGGGCGCCGACCGGCCGGCGGCGGACGTGCAGATCTTCGCCGCCGCCCAGGTCAACGCCATGCCGATGTACCCCACCGAACCCCACGCCACCGGAATGGTGATGGACCGCGACTACGCGGGCCAGTGGGTCCCCGACGGAACCATCGTGCCGATCACGTCGGTTCTGCGCTGAACCCCTCAGAGGGAAAACACTGATAGGAAAGGAAAACGCATGAAGCGTCTCGCTGCCCGCGTGCTGCTGCCGCTCGTCGCGGCGACGGCGTTCACCGGCCTGGCCGCCGGTGTCGCCAGTGCCGACCCGACCGACGGTTCCGTCTGGCTCGTGCCCGGCGTCGACCTCGGCAGCGTCCTCGGCCCGCTCGGCCAGCCGGTCGGGCTGCTCGCCCCCGTCTTCGACCTGATCACCGCTGTTTCCTGAAAGGCAGAGAACCATGAAGAAGAACCTCGTCCGCGCGGCCGGTGCCGCCGTCCTCGCCGGTGCGGCCCTCTTCGCCGCGGCCGGACCGGCACTGGCGGCCGACGCCCCGGGTGTCGTCGTGGTCGACGAGCCGGACACCAGCGGCCTGAACAACATCTGGACATTCGCCCCGCTCGGTGTTCCGGTGCTCGGCCTGATCCAGTCGGTCAACGGCGTTCCGGGCAAGATCCTGCCGTCCTGGTCCTGACCTGCCGGCGGTCCTCGCCCGCCGCGGCGAGGACCGCCGGGCAAGCCGGGAACTCGTTCGCCTCGTCCCCGATCCGTGTGTCCTCCTGGGAGTATCGATGTCCACCTCCACCGAACGCACCCCGGCAGGGACCTTCCTGCTGAGCTCACCCACTTCGTGCGCCGCGCCGCGGCCGGCGCCGGAAGAACCCGTCCGGGTGATACCGCTGGTCGTCAGCGCTGTCCTCGCCGCCGGCCTGAGCTGGTACGTCTGGGCGTCCTACGGCGCCAAGTCCGGCGCGCTGCTGGTCGTCGGGCTGCTGCTCGGCCTGGCCCTGTTCCATTCACGGTTTGGCTTCACCTCCGCGTGGCGGCAGCTGATCGCGGTCGGCAACGGCACCGGGCTGCGCGCGCACACCCTGCTGCTCGGCACCGCGGCGACGTTGATCGCCCTGATCGCGGGCACCGGCGCGGGGCTGTTCGGCGTGACGCCGAAGCTCACCGCCGGACCGGTCGGGCTCGCTCTGTTCGCCGGGGCGGCACTGTTCGCGATCGGGATGCAGCTGGGTGGCGCCTGCGCCTCGGGGACGCTGTTCGCGGTCGGCGCCGGCCAGTCCACGATCGTGCCGACGCTGGGCGGCTTCATCGCCGGCTCGGTGCTCTTCACGTGGGCCTACCCGATCTTCACGGGCTGGCCGCAGGTGTCCGGCTTCCTGCTCGCCGACCACGTGGGCTGGTGGGGTTCCTGGGCGATCACCGTCGCCGCGCTGACGCTCGTCGTCGTGGTCACGCGCGTGGTCCAGGCCCGCCGCACCCCGCCACCCGTCGACGCGGTCCCGACCGCGCGCGGCTTCGCGCGGGTGTTTCGCGGCTCCTGGCCGCTGCTGGCCGGCGCGGTCGTCCTGGGTGTGCTCGCCGCGGTGGTGGTCCTCGTGTCCGGCAGTCCCTGGGGCGTCACGTTCGCGTTCGCCCTGTGGGGTGCGAAACTGCTGCAACTGGTCGGCCTGCACCCGGAAACCTGGGAATTCTGGCGGAGCGCGGCCAACGCCAAGGCCCTGGCCGGCCCGATCTGGACGGAGAAGACGAGCCTCACCGACATCGGGATCATCCTCGGTGCCGCCGTCGCGGCCGCGGCCGCCGGGACCTGGAAGATCCGCGCGGAGATTCACTGGCGGACCGCCGTCGCGGCCGTGCTGGGCGGCGTCCTCATGGGCATCGGTGCCCGGCTGGCCGGTGGCTGCAACATCGGCGCCTACCTCGCCGGCATCTCCACCGGCAGCCTGCACGGCTGGCTGTGGGGACTGTTCGCACTCGGGGGAACCTGGATCGGGATCCGGCTCCGCCCCCTTTTCGGCCTGGCCAACCCCCAGCCGACCGACAGCATCTGCTGAGCCAAGACACCGCCCTGAACTGTGGTTCCCCGGTCCGCAGCACGGTGTGGTCCTTGGCCGCGACCTCTGCTGGCGAGCGGACCGGAGTGATGTCCTTCGGAGCGTCGCCTCCGTAGACGATGGCCGTTGCACCGTCGACGACGAACCCGGCACGGTGGCGTATGGATGCCATGGATCCAGGGCGAACAGCACGGTCGCGGCCGTGCAGACCATCGCGCCGTCCGCCAGGCCTGCGCTGCCGGGTTGTGATCCGGCGGCGACCAGCTTCACGGCGAGACCCGCGGAGACGTCCACCGCCAGTCCGTCGGGCTGAAGAACAGCCCGTGGATAAGATCGTAGGGTGATCGGCGTAAACGTGCGCGGTGATCCAAATTGCTTCGCCGCTCGGTGAGCGGCGGGACCGGAAGGCCCCGAGACCGGACACCGCGGTAGGGGGTGTGATCACCGCAAGGTTCACTATGTCGCCCGGATCAGGGAACGGCTACTGGCGTTGGTCGCCCTATCCCTCCTGACGCACGTCGATAAGGTGAATCCGCTGGCCGTCGCCGTTGGTCGCGCGGGAGAGGATGTTCGCGACCCGTCGGCGGACATCCGGGTCGAAGTCGGCGTTAGTGGCCATCTGCGAGACCAGCAACGGAGGACGATGGTGACGCCCATGGTCTCGCCCGTGCTGAAAGAGCCGAACGGCAACAGGCCGTTTCGAGTATCGGCGGATGGCAGGCTGAGCCGCTCAGCGGGTCGGTGGGCCGGTGGTTCCGCGGACGACGAGTTTCGGGTCCAGGATGATCTCCGCGGGGGCGCGGGATTCGTTTTCGAGCCGGTCGGTGACGGCGTGGACCGCGGCTTGGGCGAGGCCGGCGGCGTCCTGGTGGACCGTGGTGAGGTCGATGTGCGACAGGTGTGACAAGTGGTTGTCGTCGAACCCGACGATCGAGATGTCGCGGGGGAACTCCAGGCCGGCCCGGCCGAGGGTGTGCATGAGGCCGATCGCGCAGCGGTCGTTGCCGGCGAGGACGGCCGTCGGCAGGGTGTCTTCGGTGAGCAGGAGCCGGGCCGCGGCCATGCCCGCTTCTTCGTCGTGCGCGCCGGGCAGAACGCGGTCGGGCAGCCCGTGCCGCCGCACGGCCGCGCGGTAGGCCCGGCGGCGGTCAGCGGAACCCGGCTCCTTGCCGCCGTCGACGTGCACGATGTGGCGATGACCGAGCTCCACCAGGTGGTCGACAGCCTGCCGGATTCCCTTGGTGTCGGCGGTGTGGACGCTGTCCACCAGCGCGCCCGGTAGCCGGCGCCCCACCACGGCGGTGACGGCGCGCCGGCCCAGTGCGTCGAGGGCCGTGCGGTCGGCGTTCGGGCCGAGCAGGATCAGGGCTTCGCACCGGTGGCTCAGCAGTGCTTCGACGGCTTTGGCTTCGTCGCGGCTCGGCGCGGTCGCCGACAGCAGCACGTCGTAGCCGAGCCGTTCGGCCTCCGGGTAAATGCCTTCGACCAGGTCGGCCTGGAACGACTGGTGCACGGTGACCATCACGCCCAGTGTCCGGCTGCGCCCGCGGGCCAGCAGCCGGGCGGCGTTGTCGGGGCGGTATCCGAGCTCTTCGGCGGCGGCGAACACGCGGTCCCGGGTTTCCTGGCTGGCGCCGGGCTGGCCGCGGAACACCAGCGAGACGAGCGCTCGGGAGACACCGACTTTCGCGGCGACGTCGGCCATCGTCGGCTTCGCCGACCTGCTCGTGGGTTCGCCGTCGTGCACGTCCGCTCCGCCTCTGCTCCGTTGGCCGGATCTGCCGGGCCGATTCTTCCAGGCCCTTGACATCCGGCGGCCGAGGACAGCATAGTTCCTGCCACTAGAGCGCGCTAGTAGAGCGCGACAGTGACCCGCGGTGCGGCGGAGGTGCGCAGGTGGAACGGCAGTTCGAGGTGCTGACCATGGGCCGGGTGGGGGTGGACGTCTACCCCCACCAGATCGGGGTCGGGCTCGAGGACGTCACGTCCTTCGGCAAGTTCCTGGGCGGCAGCGCGACCAACGTGGCGGTCGCCGCGGCGCGCCACGGCCGCCGGTCGGCCGTGATCACCAAGGTCGGCGCCGACCCCTTCGGCCGGTTCGTCCGCAAGGCCCTGATCGGCTACGGCGTTTCGGACCGTTTCCTCGGTGAGTCGGCGGACCTGCCCACCCCGGTGACGTTCTGCGAGATCTTCCCGCCGGACGACTTCCCGCTCTATTTCTACCGCGCCCCCAAGGCGCCGGACCTCGACCTGACGCCGGACGAGCTGGACTTCGACGCCATCCGGGCCGCGGACGTCTTCTGGGTGACCGTCACCGGGCTGAGCCAGGAGCCCAGCCGCACGGCGACGCTTGCGGCGCTGGAAGCCCGCGGCCGCCGCGGCGTCACCGTGCTCGACCTCGACTACCGGCCGATGTTCTGGACCTCGCGCGATGAGGCCCGGTACTGGGTCGGCGAAGCGCTCGGCCAGGTCACGGTCACGGCCGGGAACCTCGACGAGTGCGAGACCGCGGTCGGCACCCGCGACCCGCACGAGGCTGCGAAAGCCTTGCGCGGCAAGGGAGTCTCGCTCGCGGTCGTGAAGCAGGGGCCCCGCGGCGTGCTCGCCGTCGACGACGGCGGCGCGGTAGTGGTCCCGCCCGTGCCGGTCGAGGTGGTCAACGGTCTCGGCGCCGGGGACGCCTTCGGTGGCGCGCTCTGCCATGGCCTGCTCTCCGGTTGGGACACCCGCCGCGCGATCGAGTTCGCCAACGCCGCCGGCGCGCACGTCGCCGGTGAGCTGTCCTGCGCCGATGCCATGCCCACCGAAGCCCAGGTGCTCGCGAAGCTGGCGGAGGCCACCCGTGTCTGAGCGTGTCCGCCGGATCGTCACCGCTCGCGTCCAGGACCCGGGCGCGATCACCGAGGCCGCGGCCAAGCGGGTCAGGGCGAAGTCCGTGCTCGGCGACCACGGCCGGGCCATGATCATCGCCGCCGACCACCCGGCTCGCGGCGCGAACGCCGTCGGCGGCGACCCGGCCGCGATGGCCGACCGCGGTGAGTTGCTCGACCGCCTGTGCCTCGCGCTCGAACGGCCCGGCGTCACCGGGGTACTCGGCACGGCCGACGTCCTCGAGGACCTTCTGCTGCTCGACGTGCTCGACGGCAAGAGCGTGTTCGGCTCGATGAACCGCGGCGGCCTGGCCGGATCGGCGTTCGAGATCGACGACCGGTTCACCGGCTACGACGCCGAGACGATCGCCGCACACGGGTTCGACGGCGGCAAGATGCTGACGCGCATCGCACTGGAAGACCCGGCGACCGCGGCGGCGCTGGAGAACTCGGCCCACGCGATCGACGAGCTGAACGACCGCGCCCTGATCGCGATGGTCGAACCGTTCCTGTCCCGCTGGGACAACGGCCGGGTCCGCAACGACCTCACCCCGGACGCGGTGATCAAGTCGATCACCATCGCTTCCGGTCTCGGCAGGCGCACCGCCTACACCTGGCTCAAACTGCCGGTGGTGGACGACATGCCGCGAGTGCTGGCCTCCTCGACGCTGCCGGTGCTGCTGCTCGGCGGCGAGGTCGCCGACGCCGAAGCCGCCTTCACCGCCTGGCGGGAAGCGCTGGCCCAGCCGACCGTGCAGGGGCTGGTCGTCGGCCGTTCGCTGCTCTACCCGGCCTCCGGCGACGTCGCCGGCGCGGTCGACCGGGCGGTGAGCCTGCTGTGAGCAAGCACCACCTGCCCGCACTGTCCACCAGCGACGGTCCTTTCACGACCGTCGTCACGCCGGAGTCCGCCGGCTGGGGCTCCTCTGGACTCCGCGTCCTCGACCTGCCTTCCGGCGGGTCGGCCCGGATCGCGACCGGCGACGCCGAGCACCTGGTCCTCCCGCTGTCCGGCGCCTGCAGGGTCACCTGTGACGGCGAGGTCCTCGACCTGGCCGGGCGGACCGGCGTATTCGACGGCGTCACCGACTTCGCCTACCTGCCGCGGGACGCCGAGTTCACCGTCACCAGCGACGGAGGTGGCCGTTTCGCTCTCCCGTCCGCGCGGTGCGAGAAGCGGCTGGCCGCGCGGTACGGTCCGGCCACGGACGTGCCCCGCGAGGCCCGAGGCGCCGGAACCTGCGCCCGTGAGGTGCACAACTACTGCCTGCCGGCCACGTTCGACGCCGACCGGCTGCTGGTCTGCGAGGTGCTCACCCCCGGCGGCCACTGGTCGTCCTACCCGCCGCACAAGCACGACGAACACGGCGACCACGAACGCGAACTGGAGGAGATCTACTACTTCGAGGTCGACGGCGGCGGAATGGGCTACCAGCGCGTGTACGGCACCGAAGACCGGCCCATCGACGTGCTCGCCGAGGTCCGCTCCGGCGACGTGGTGCTCGTGCCGCACGGCTGGCACGGCCCGTCGATGGCCGCGCCGGGCTACGACCTCTACTACCTCAACGTCATGGCCGGCCCCGGGCCGGACCGGGCGTGGCTGATCACCGACGACCCGGCGCACGCTTGGGTCCGCGAGAGCTGGGGGAGCGCCCGATGAGGCTGACCGCCGCCCAGGCACTCGTCCGGTTCCTGGCCGCCCAGTACAGCGAACGCGACGGCGTCGAGCAGCGGCTGATCCCGGGCTGCTTCGGGATCTTCGGCCACGGCAACGTCGCCGGGATCGGCCAGGCGCTGCTGCAGGCCGCCGAAACCGGCGAAGCCGACCTGCCGTACTACCTCGCGCGCAACGAACAGGGCATGGTCCACGCCGCCGCCGCGTACGCCAAGACCCGCGACCGGCTGGCGACCTTCGCCTGTACCGCGTCCACCGGCCCCGGCTCCACCAACATGATCACCGGCGCCGCGCTGGCGACCACCAACCGCCTCCCGGTGCTCCTGCTGCCCAGCGACATGTTCGCCGGCCGCGGCCCCGACCCGGTGCTCCAGCAGTTGGAGGACCCGCGCGCCGGGGACGTCACGGTCAACGACGCCTTCCGCCCGGTGTCCAAGTACTTCGACCGGATCACCCGGCCCGAGCAGCTCATTCCCGCCGCGCTCGCGGCGATGCGGGTGCTCACCGACCCGGCCGAGACCGGCGCCGTAACGCTCTGCCTGCCTCAGGACGTCCAGGCCGAGGCTTTCGACTGGCCGGCGGAGTTCTTCCGCCGCCGCGTCTGGCACATCGGGCGTCCGCTTCCCGAGCCGGACGCGCTCGCCCGCGCCGCCGAGGCACTGCGGAACGCCCGGAAACCGCTGATCATCGCCGGGGGAGGGGTCGTCTACTCGCAGGCCACCGAGCAGCTGCGCGCCTTCGCCGCGGCCACCGGCATCCCGGTCGCCGACACCCACGCGGGCAAGGGCGCGGTGCCGTGGGACCACCCCTGCGCGGTCGGTGGAGTCGGCTCGACCGGAACCACGGCCGCCAACGCCCTCGCCGCCGAAGCCGACGTCGTGCTCGGCATCGGCACCCGCTACAGCGACTTCACCACCGCGAGCCACACCGCGTTCGGCGACCCGGTGTTCGTCAACCTCAACCTGACCCGCCTCGACGCGGTCAAGCACGCGGCGATCCCGGTGCAGGCCGACGCCCGCCTCGGCATCGAAGCCCTGCACGCCGCCCTCGACGGCTGGCAGGTCGATGACGCGTACCGCACCCGCGCCCGGCTGCTGGCTGACGACTGGCGCCGCACCACCGACGCTTGTTTCTCTCTCGGCCACCAGCCCCTGCCCGCGCAGACGGAGATCCTCGGCGCGCTCCACGACGTCCTCGACGACCGCGACGTCGTGATCAACGCGGCCGGTTCACTCCCCGGCGACCTCCAGATGCTCTGGCGCGCCCGCGACCCCAAAGCGTATAACGTCGAATACGCCTACTCCTGTATGGGCTACGAGGTCGCGGCCGGGCTCGGGGTGAAGCTGGCCGCACCGGACCGCGAGGTCGTCGTCCTCGTCGGCGACGGCTCCTACCTCATGATGGCCCAGGAGCTGGTCACCATGGTGTCCGAGGGACTCAAGGTGATCGTCGTGGTCGTCCAGAACCACGGGTTCGCCTCGATCGGCGCGCTCTCGGAGTCCTTGGGGTCACAACGGTTCGGCACGCAGTACCGCTACCGCGGCGACACCGGCCGGCTCGACGGCGGTGTGCTCCCGGTCGACCTGGCGGCCAACGCCGCCAGCCTCGGCGCGAACGTGCTGAAGGCGTCCACAGTGGATGAATTCCGGACCGCAATGACCCGGGCCAAGGCGGCGCGCGAGACCACCGTCGTGCACGTGGAAACCGACCTCTACGGCCCGAACCCGCCGGGGTCCGGCTGGTGGGACGTTCCGGTGAGCGAAGTGTCCGAACTGGACACCACCCGCAAGGCCCGCGAAGACTACGCCGCCGCCAAGCGCGGCCAGCGGCACTACCTCTAGGAGAACCAGCGTGAAGACCATCGAACACCGGATCAACGGGACCGCCGCCGGTTCCGGCCGGGCGGCGCCGGTGTACGACCCGGCGACCGGACGTCAGCAGGCCGGCGTCCTGCTGGCCGGCAAGTCCGAAGTGGACAGCGCCGTCGCCGCGGCGGGCAAGGCGTTCGAGTCCTGGGGCACTTCCTCGCTGTCCCAGCGCACCCGGATCCTGTTCGCCTTCCGTGAGCTGCTGGTGAAACACGAGACCGACCTGGCGAAGATCATCTCGGCCGAGCACGGCAAGGTGATCGACGACGCCCGGGGCGAGATCGTCCGCGGCCGCGAGGTCGTCGAGTACGCGTGCGGCATCGCCGACGCGCTCAAGGGCGGCTTCTCCGACCAGGTCTCCCGCGACGTCGACGTGCTCAGCTTCCGCCAGCCCCTGGGTGTGTGCGCCGGGATCACGCCGTTCAACTTCCCGGTGATGGTGCCGTTCTGGATGCACCCGATGGCCATCGCCACCGGCAACACGTTCGTGCTCAAGCCGAGCGAGCGTGTCCCCTCGGCGTCGAACCTGGTCGCCGAGCTGTACGCCGAAGCAGGCCTGCCCGACGGCGTCTTCAACGTCGTGCACGGCGACAAGACCGCCGTCGATGCCCTGCTGGAGCACCCGGACGTCGCCGCGGTGTCGTTCGTCGGGTCGACACCGATCGCGAAGTACGTCCACGAACGCGCCACCGCCACCGGCAAGCGCGTCCAAGCCCTCGGCGGGGCGAAGAACCACGCCGTCGTGCTCCCGGACGCCGACCTGGAGTTCGCCGCCGGCCACCTCACCGCAGCCGCCTTCGGCTCCGCCGGACAGCGATGCATGGCGATCTCGGTCGCCGTCGCGGTCGGGGACGCCGCCGACGCGCTGGTCGCGACGCTGGCCCGCAAGGCCCGCGAGGTCAAGGTCGGTCCCGGTGACGACCCGGCCAGCGAGATGGGCCCGGTCATCACCGCCGCGGCCAAGGACCGCGTCGAGAACGCCGTCGCCACCGCCGCCGCACAGGGCGCCACCGTGGTCGTCGACGGCCGCGACCTGCCCGTCGAGGGGGACGGCTTCTTCACCGGGCCGTCACTGATCGACCACGTCCGCCCGTCGATGGACGTCTACCGCGACGAGGTCTTCGGCCCGGTGCTCGCGGTCGTGCGTGCCGAGTCCCTCGACGACGCGATCGCCCTGATCAACGCCAACCCGTACGGCAACGGGACCGCGCTGTTCACCTCCAGCGGCGAGGCCGCGCGCCGGTTCCAGCGCGAGGTCAAGGTCGGGATGATCGGCGTCAACGTGCCGATCCCGGTTCCGATGTCCTACTACTCCTTCGGCGGCTGGAAGGACTCCCTGATCGGCGACAGCCCGATCCACGGTCCCGAAGGCGTCCGCTTCTACACCCGCCCCAAGGTCGTCACGACCCGGTGGCCGCGCGTCACCCAGTCCGTCGAAGCCGCGTTCAACTTCCCGACCTCGTCCTAGAAGGGACCTCCCGTGACAACGACGTCCGCCCGCACCGTCGCCGGCAACCTCTGCCTCGGCTCCGCGCCCGACTCCTGGGGCGTCTGGTTCCCCGAAGACGACCACCAGGTGCCCTACACCCGCTTCCTCGACGAACTCGTCGCCGCCGGTTACACCTGGCTGGAGCTCGGCCCCTACGGCTACCTGCCGACGGACCCGCGCGAGCTGGCCGATGCGCTGTCCGTCCGCGGCCTGCAGGTCTCCGGAGGCACCACCTTCGGCGCGTTGCACCGCCCGGAAGCGTGGGACACGATGCTCGCTGAAACCCGCCGCGTCGCCGAGCTGACCGCCGCGGCCGGCGCGCACCACCTGGTGTTCATCCCGCCGATGTACCGCGACGAGAAGACCGGCGAATACACCGAAAGCCCGGACCTGACCGCCGAGCAGTGGAACTCCCTCGGCGGCCGAGCGAACGAGCTGGGCAGGATCCTGCTGGAGGAGTACGACGTCCGGCTCTGCCTGCACCCGCACGCTGACAGCCACATCCAGACCCAGCCTGAGATCGAGCAGTTTCTCAACGAGACCGACTCCCGCTACGCCAACCTGTGCCTCGACACGGGGCACGTCGCCTACGGTGGAGGCGACAACCTCGACCTGATCCGCCGTTTCGGCGAGCGCGTCGGGTACGTCCACATCAAGCAGATGGACCCGGCGGTCCTCGACCAGGTCGCCGCCGAGAACCTGTCCTTCGGGGAAGCCGTCAAGCGCGGCGTCTGCGTCGAGCCACCCGCCGGCGTGCCCGATCCCGCGTCGATCGTCGACGCACTGTCCACACTGGACGCGGAACTGTTCGTCATCGTCGAGCAGGACCTCTACCCCTGTGCCGCCGAGGTGCCGCTGCCGATCGCGGTGCGCACCCGCGAGTACCTGACCGGGTGCGGCCTCTCCGGTCGCAAGCGACCAGCCGCCCGCTGAACCACCCGACGCACCAGGGATCCACAGGGACACACCCAGATACGCGCCGGTGGGGACCGGCGCACCCCTCCTGCACCAGGAGAAACCACCATGGCCCACGTCCACGCAACGACGCCGCCGACGATTCCGCTCGACACCAAGGGCCCGCACGGGCGCCGGCTCCGGCTGGTCACGATCATCGCCACCTTCGGTGGCCTGCTCTTCGGCTACGACACCGGCGTCATCAACGGTGCCCTGCCCTACATGGCCACCGACCTCGGGCTCACGCCGTTCACCGAGGGCCTGGTCACCAGCTCGCTGCTGCTCGGCGCCGCGCTCGGCGCGGTCGTCGGCGGGCGGCTGTCCGACCGGCGCGGCCGGCGCAAGAACATCCTCATGCTGGCCGTGATCTTCCTGCTCGGCACGCTCGCCTGCACCCTCGCCCCGACGACCGCGGTGATGGTGCTGGGCCGGTTCGTGCTCGGCCTGGCCGTCGGCGGCGCGTCGGTCACCGTGCCGACCTACCTCGCCGAGGTCTCGCCCACCGAACGGCGGGGACGGCTGGTCACCCAGAACGAGCTGATGATCGTCACCGGTCAGCTGCTCGCCTTCACGTTCAACGCGATCATCGGCAACGCCTTCGGCGAGTCCGGCGGCGTCTGGCGCTGGATGCTCGTGATCGCGACCCTGCCGGCGGTCGTGCTGTGGTTCGGCATGCTGGCGATGCCGGAGAGCCCGCGCTGGCTCGCGTCGAAGGACCGCTTCGCCGACGCGCTGGCCGTGCTGCAGCAGGTCCGCTCGGCGCAGCGGGCGCAGGCCGAGCTGGCGGAGGTCGAGCAGCTGGCGCTGGAGGACAAGAAGTCCCAGACCGGCGGCCTGCGCGATCTGGCGACCCCGTGGATCCGGCGGCTGGTGTTCGTCGGCATCGGGATCGCGATCGTCCAGCAGATCACCGGCGTCAACTCGATCATGTACTACGGCACGCAGATCCTCAAGGACGCCGGCTTCTCCGCCAATGGCGCACTGACGGCCAACATCGCCAACGGCGTCATCTCGGTGCTGGCCACGTTCGTCGGGATCTACCTGCTGGGCAAGGTGAACCGGCGGCCGATGCTGATCGTCGGGCAGATCGGCACGACGGCGGCGTTGCTGCTGATCGGCGTGTTCTCCCTGCTGCTGCCCGCAGGTGAGGGCCGCGCGTTCGTCGTGCTGGCGCTGACCGTGACGTTCCTGGCGTTCCAGCAAGGCGCCATTTCGCCGGTCACCTGGCTGATGCTGTCGGAGATCTTCCCGCTCAAGCTGCGCGGGTTCGGGTTCGGCATCTGCGGGCTGGTGCTCTGGCTGACCAACTTCGCGATCGGCCTGACGTTCCCGGTGCTGGTCGACGTGCTGCACATTTCGAACACGTTCTTCATCTTCGTCGTCCTCGGTGTCGGCGCGATCACCTTCGTCGCGAAGGTCGTCCCGGAAACCCGGGGCCGATCGCTGGAAAACCTGGAAACCGAGCTGCACACGCGGTTCACCCGAGAGCCTGCCATCGCTGGAAAGGGAGCCTGACCGTGGCGATCCTCGTGGCTGTCACCGATTCCGAAGAAGGCGACCTCGCCCTGACCCGCGCGGTCGAGGAAGCCGAGTTGCGCCGCACCCCGTTGCTGGTCGCGAACCTGCGGCTGAGCCCGCTCGAAGCACCCGCCGACGCGAAGGTGCTCGAACGGCCGCCGAACACCGACGTCGCCGACTACGTCCTGGCCCTGCTCGACCAGCACGCCGGGGAGGTGGACCTGCTGGTCATCGGTATGAAACGCCGCTCACCGGTGGGCAAAGCCCTCCTCGGCAGCGTCGCCCAGCACCTGCTGCTGTCGGCGAACGTGCCCGTCCTGGCCGTCAAGACGGCCGACTGAGAAAGGAGAGACGCTCGTGACCGTACGAGTAGGTGTGATCGGGGCCGGCATGATCGGCCGTGACCACGTCCGGCGCCTGACCGACGTCGTCACCGGCGCCGAGGTCATCGCCGTGACCGATCTCGACGCCGCCCGCGCCGGCGAGGTCGCGGCCACGGCGGGGGCCCGCGTCGTGCCGACCGCGGCCGACCTCATCGGACAGTCCGACGTGGACGCAGTGCTGGTCGCTTCGTGGGGCCCGACGCACGCCGAGCACGTCCTGGCCGCCGTCGCCGCCGGGAAACCCGTGTTCTGCGAGAAGCCCCTGGCGACCGATGCCGAAGACTGCCTGCGGATCGTCGAAGCCGAGATCGCGGCCGGGCGCCGGCTCGTGCAGGTCGGGTTCATGCGCCGCTACGACAGCGGTTATCGCGAACTCAAAAAGATACTCGACGCCGGGGAGATCGGCGCGCCGCTGATGGTGCACTGCGCGCACCGCAACGCCTCGGTGCCCGAGGCCTACCATTCCGGCATGGCGGCGCAGGACACCGCCGTGCACGAGATCGACGTCCTGCGCTGGCTGCTCGACGACGAGATCGTCGGCGTCCAGGTGCTGACCCCGCGACGCACGCGCCATGCGCACGCCGCCCTGCGCGATCCGCAGATCATGCTGTTCGAGACCGCATCGGGGATCCGGATCGACCTCGAAGTGTTCGTCAACTGCCGGTACGGCTACGACATCCAGTGCGAAGCGGTCGGCGAGAAAGGGCTGGCGCGGCTGCCCGAGCCGGCCCGCGCCGCGGTCCGGACCGCGGGCGTGACGCGCACCGGCGTCCCGCAGGACTGGCGGGAACGGTTCGTCACCGCCTTCGACGTCGAATTCCAGGAGTGGGTCGACGCGGTCGCGGTGGGGGAGCCCACCGGCCCGTCCGCCTGGGACGGGTACGCCGCCACCGTGATCACCGATGCCACGGTGGAGGCCTTGGAGTCGGGCCGGATCGTCAGCGTGGGCATGAAGGACCGGCCCGCCTTCTACCCCGGAGGTGCCCGGTGAAGATCGCCCTTGACCCGTACATGCTGCGGCACCTGCCGATGGCCGAGATGGTCCGGACCGTCGCCGACATCGGCTACGAGTACATCGAACTGTCGCCCCGCACCGAGTTCATGCCGTTCTTCCTGCACCCGCGCGCCGATGACGAGAAGGTCGCGGAGCTGAAGAAGGTGCTTCGCGAAACCGGCGTGTCGCTGTCCAGTGTGCTGCCGCTGTACAAGTGGTCCAGCCTGGACGAGGCCGAGCGGCAGGCGGCGGTGCGGTACTGGACGCGGATGATCGAGGTGACTGCCGAGCTCGGCTGTGACCTGATGAACTCGGAGTTCAACGGTCGCCCCGAGCGGGCGGCGGAAAGCGAAGCCGCGTTCTGGCGGTCGCTGGAGGAGCTGCTGCCGATCTTCGAACGCGAGGGCATTGCCCTGAACCTCGAAGCCCACCCGGACGACTTCTGCGAGGTCAACGACCCGGCCGTCGACCTCGTCCGGGCGATCAACAAGCCGTGGGTGAACTACCTGTACTGCGCGCCGCACACGTTCCACCTCTCGGGGGCCGACCCGGGCGCGGACGTCGGCCGGATGCTGCGCTACGCCGGCCCGAAGCTGGCACACCTGCACATCGCGGACTCGTTCAACCACAAGGGATCCTCAGGACTGCGCTACATCCTGAACCCGCCCGGCACGCCGGCGCGGATCCACCAGCACCTCGACATCGGCCAGGGCGAAGTCGACTGGGACGCCTTCTTCGGCACCCTGCGCGACCTGGAGTTCGACGGGGTCGCCACGGTGTGTGTCTTCGCCTGGGAGGAGCGGGCGGTCGAGTCGTCGAAGTTCATGCTCGACCGGGTCACGAAGGAGCTGGGATAGACGTCGTGTGCGTCGAGAACCCCGGCCGGCGCCGGCCGGGGTCGGCTCAGGTCACCTGTCTACAGCGCCGCCGTCGGCTTTTCCGCGCGGGGATCGCTGTTGGGTCATCCGCGGATCCAGCGCTGGTTGGCGTCGCCGTGGCAGGTCCACACGATCACCGGCGTGCCGTTCACCGTGCCGTTGTGGTCCACGTCCAGGCAGAGCCCGGTCTGCGTGTTGCTGATCGTGCCGTTGCCGTTCAGGCTCCACTGCTGGTTCGCACCGCCGTTGCAGTACCACAGCTGGACCTTGGTCCCGGCTGCGGCGTTCACCGGCGTTTCCAGGCACTTGCCGAGCAGCCGCACCTCGGTGCCGTTGCGGGTGAACAGCTGCTGAGCGCCGGTGGTGCAGTCCCAGAGGGCCGGCTGGGTGCCGTTGGCCGACGCGCCCTTCGGAGCGTCGAGGCAGCGGCCTGCCGATTCGCTGCGGAGCGGGAAGGGCACCGCCGCCGGTGCCGAGCCGCCGCCGCTGACCCGGAAGACCGCCGTGCCGTGGGCCGGAACGCTCGCCGCGATGGTGCCGGTGGTGCTCGAAGCCGCTCCCGTCCAGAGATCCCGCAGGGCGAACGAGGTGCCGGTCTTGCCGATGGCGTTCGCCGTGGTCGAAACCGTCGTGGTGCTCGAGCCCTGGTTGAGCAGCGCGACCGCGACGTCGCCGTTGGCGAGCCGCTTGGCGAGGACCCGCTGGGTGCCGTTGTCCGAGACCTGGGCCGCCTGCTGGGCGAGCGGGTCCTGGTCGAGGGCGATCAGGTCGGCGTTCTTCAGGATGGCGAGCGTGGCGGCCGGCGCGTTCCGGACGTCGTTCCCCGCGATCAGCGGCGCGGCCATCATCGCCCACAGCGCGAAGTGGCTGCGCTGCTCGGTGTCGGTCATGCCGCCGTTGCCGACCTCCAGCATGTCCGGGTCGTTGAACCCGCCCGGGCGGGCGTACGGCGCCAGCGGCGCGTTGACGTTGACGATGTTCTGCACGCCCATGAAGGAGCTGCCGTCGCTGCCGGTGTCCCAGCGGTCGGTGATGTCCTCGGTGGTCCGCCACAGGTTCGCGACGTCGCCCCAGTTGCGCAGCGGGCCGGTCTTGTCGTGGACGCTGTTGGGGTTGATGCTGTAGACGATCGGCCGTCCGGTGGCCGCGAGGGCGTCGCGCATCTTCGCGAACGCCGCCACCTGCTCGTCCAGCGTGCCCGTCGGCGAGCACCAGTCGTACTTGAGGTAGTCGACTCCCCAGGCGGCGAACTGCCGGGCGTCCTGCTCTTCGTGCCCCTTGCTGCCCGTGGCGCCGGGGAACGAGTTGAAGTACTGCGCGCACGTCTTGTCCACCGGCACCTGGTAGATGCCGAACTTCAAGCCTTTGCCGTGGATGTAGTCGCCGAGCGCCTTCATCCCGCTCGGGAACCGGGTCGGGTGCCCCTGGAGGTTGCCCTGGGCGTCGCGGTTGGGATCGAACCAGCAGTCGTCCACCACGACGTACTGGTAGCCCAGCGCGGCCATCCCGGTGCCGGCCAGCGCGTCGACGGTCTGCCGGATCAACGACTCGGAAATTCCGCAGCCGAACGTGTTCCAGGTGTTCCAGCCCATCGGCGGCGTGCGGGCCACGCCGTTCTCCAGCGCCTGTGCGGACTGCGGCGCGATGGCCGCCGTGGCCATGCCCGCCAAGAGCACGCAGACAGCTGCCAGCCTCGCCGTGATCCGCCGCCGGAGGGAAACCGAGTGAACAGTGTTAACGCTAACACCCGAGGGTGGGGAATAGCGGGACACAGTGTTTCCTTTCGCGCCATTGCGATACGAGGGGGAGCCCGGACGCCGTCTGCACTGCTCACCGTGAGCGCCTCGGCCCGGAGATAATCGCTCCAGATCATGACTTCCTGCCGTGCGTCCGTCAAGGGACTGCCGCGAAACCGCGGGTGACGCCGAGGAGGTGTGTTTGGGTAACTGCTCGAGCCGTGGCCGTGGGACGACACCGGCTGATCACCCGCAGCCGCCGAGCCGCTTCACCTGACCTGCAGGACGGGCAGGACGATCGCGGAGGGGTGCTGTGGGGTGTGGAACACCTGCTGGTCGGCTGTGCGGAGGGTGTGCGCGGTCGCGCGTGGTTCCCCGGTTCCGGGATTGCGGTTGTAGCGGGGGAACGCGCCGCTGGAGACCTGGACCCGGATCCGGTGACCGCGCTTGAACCGGTGCGCGGTGGGCCACAGTTCGACGGTTGCGCAGTGGGTTCGATCGGCGTCGGCGAGTGCGGTGAGGCCGTCGCAGACGTTGAAGGATCGTCCGCGTTCGTCCACATCGCACAGCCGGACGAACACGTCCGCCGACGGCAGGCTGGACCGGAACCAGATCTCGGCACTGATTTCGCCGATCACCTCGACATCCTGGTCGAGGACGGCGGTCGTGTAGGTCAGTACGTCCGGTCGCGCCTCCAGTGCCGTGTTGTCGACTCGGCCGGCCCGCTGCGTCACCGTGATGCGCGCGCCACCGGCCGCCGGGGTGGGGTCGGCCGGGTCGTACCGGTAGCGGTCCGGAGTGGACTCGCCGGGTGCGTCGGCCGAGAGCAGTCCGTCGGCGTGGAGGTGGAACCGCTGCGGCGCGTAGCCGGGGGGCGGCCAGGCGCCGAAGTCCCGCCAGGTGTTCTCGCCCATGACGTACAGCCGCACCGCCGCCCGCTCCGGCGGGTGCTCGTCGCGGGCGTGGGCGAGCCCGAATTCCAGGGCTTCGCGCACCATCATTCCGCCCAGGGCAAGGGAGAAGTGCGGCCAGGGGCCGATGGTGAGCCGGGCGGGGCGCCCGGCGTCCTGCATGGTCCGGAAGTCGCGGAGCTGGCCGGGGAGGAAGAAGTCGTACCAGCCGCCGATCAGGCTGGCGGGCACGGTGATGTCGGCGACCCGCTCGCGGTGGTCCAGGGGCGCCCAGAACGGGTCGTCGGCGTCGTGGGTGAGGACGTTCTGGATGTAGTCGACGTGCGTTCCCAGCACCGCGGTGTCGGCTTGGTTCAGCGGCAGCGTGCGCATCGCCTGAAGTTTCTTCCGCTCGCCGAGCAGGTTGTGCAACGTCGCGTGCGGGCGTTCCTGCTGGGCGACCTGGGTGCCCCAAAGGAACGGGATTTCTAGGCTGAAGCCGGACGGCGGGAGCCAGTCCAGCGTGAGTCCCGATTCGGACACCGCCGGGACGATGGCCTTGACCTGAGGTGGTAGCCGATCGGCGACCGACCAGACGGTGTAGCCGAGGTAGCTGCCGCCGACCAGGATCATGGATTCGCCGAACCAGTCCTGCTTCACCACCCAGTCGAGGGTGTCCAGCCCGTCCTCGCGTTCGCACCGGAACGGGTCGAACACCCCGCCCGAGCCGAAGGTCCCGCGCGAGCTGACGATCACCACCTGGAAACCCCGCTCCGCCAGCGGCCTGGCGAGCTGATCCGCGTTTGCGCCGGTCCGGCCGTAGGCGCTGCGCACCAAGGCCGTCGGCAACCCGGCACCGCCCGTTCGGGGGAACCAGCGATCGGCGAGCAGGGTGACGCCGTCGCGAACGGGTACCGGTAGATCGTGCTCGACGACCAGGGCACGGGTCGTCGGCGGGGGGAGGTGCTGCAGGCGCTGGGTGAGCTTGCTGGTGAGGTTCATGGACGGTGATCTCCTTGTGGTTCGGGGGAAATGGGCCTGAGGACCGAGGCGACGCGCAGGAGCCGGTCGGCCAGGTCTTCCGGCCGGAGCGGGTCGGCGTCGTCGACGAGCCACTCGCTGAGCAGCCGGCTCGCCCCGCCGATGAAGAAAGCGGCGAGGTCGCGCACGGTCGGCTCGTCGAGGCCCGCGTACTGCTCCCGTACGAAGATCCGGTTGAGGGAGCCGAACAGGTCGTCGAGCGTCCTGCTCATCGCGAAGGCGCACGAGCCGGTGAGCATGGCGCGGTAGAACGCGCGGTGTCCGGCGAAGTGGCGAGCGAGGACCAGCACCTGCGCCCGAAGGTCATCGGCCGGCTCGTCGACCTGCGGGAGAAGCTCCCGCTCCACCAAGTCGGCCGCGGCTGCCACGAGCAGGCCGTTCCGGTCCGCGAAGTGCAGATACAGGAGCTTGCGGCTGACGTCGGCCGCGCCGGTGATGTCCGTGACCGCGATGTCTGTCGTCTCCCGTTCCACCACCAGGCGCACGGCGGCGGCCAGCAAAGCGGAACGCGAACGCTGAACCCGGCGGTCTGGTGCGGGCTGGGTCGGCCGGTGAGGCTGCATGCACAACTATTACACACCTGTACCCAAATCTACAAGTGTGTAATATCGTGGCCCGCCGCTACGACCGGTCTTCCGGTTGCTCGATCGCGGCGTCGACGGTGTGCTCCAGTTGCGCCCGCAGGACAGGGCAGTCTCGAATGGGGTCCTTGCGGGGGCAGGTGAGCAGGTGCTCGAGTACTTGTTCCGCTTCACGGAGTTGCTGTACCTGCCGTTGCACGACGCGGATGGACTCGGCGATGACCAGCCTGGCGGTGGGCTGGTCGCCGGGCGGGTTTCCGGAGATGGCGGTGGCGGTGTCCGCCAGGCTCATCATGCCGTCGTGGTGGAGCAATCGGATGAGTGCGAGCCGGAGCAGCTCGTCACGGCCGTACGTGCGGACGGTCCCGCGTCGACCGGCCGGCCGGAGCAGGCCGATCTGGTCGTAGTAGCGCAGCGCGGACACGGCGGTGCCGAAGTATCGCGCCACCTCGCTGATCAAGTAACGCACGTCACCATGATCGCAGGGTGCGCTCAAGTCGACTTGAGCGGGCACGGTGGAGGCAGGTGATCAACGAAGGAGGACACCGTGGAGCGGTACGAGGTGGTGGTGGTCGGCGCCGGACCGGTGGGGCTGTCGACGGCGTTGTTCCTGGCGGAGCGGGGAGTCCGGGTGCTGGTGGTGGACAAGCGCGACCCGCTCGACGGCCCGCCGCGCGCCAGCGCGAACGTGCGGACGTTGGAGCTGTTCCGGGCGATCGGGCTGGGGCCGGCACTGGATCGCGTCGGCTGGGACGGCCCGGCTGCGCTGCGCTCGGTGGTCAAAGACAGTGCGGTGGGCGCCGTGCGACATCGAGCGGGCCTGCCGGCTCGCTACGCGGATCGGTTGACCACGTGCAGCCCGATCGATGTCCGCCGCACGATGACGCAGTACGAGGTGCAGCGGATCGCGTTGGAGCAGTTGCGACGCCGTGGCGGGCAGGTCCGGTTCGGTGTCGAGTTCGTCGGCCTCACCGCCGATGCGGAAGGCGTACGCGCCCAGGTGGCCGAAACCGGCACGGGCGAAGAGCACCAGGTGGTCAGCAGCTACCTGATCGCGGCCGACGGCGCACACAGCCGGGTGCGCAACCTGCTCGGGATCGACGTGCCCGACCGGCAGGTCGCCGGCCGGCTCAACACCGCGTTCTTCCGCGCCGACCTGCGTCGTCTGCTGCCGGAGTCGGCCACGCACTCGTGTTTCATCCGCAACGAACAGGTTCACTGCACGTTGTTCGCGAAAGGCGCGGCAGGGGATCGCTGGTCCTCGCACATCATGGATTACCCCGGCAAACCTGCCGAGCTCGCCCAGTTGTCACCGGAGCAGACCCTGCGGCTGCTGCGTGCCGCGATCGGCGACGACACCGTGCCGATCGACCTGATCGAGTGCAATGCATGGGAAGCCACTTTCGGCATCGCCTCGGCGCTGCGTCACGGCCGGGTCTTCCTGGCCGGTGACGCCGCCCATGTGCAAAGCTCTGCCGGCGGGCTGGGCATGAACACCGGCATCCAGGACGGGCACAACCTCGCCTGGAAACTCGCCGCGGTTCTGCGTGGGCAAGCCGGCGAGACTCTTCTCGACAGCTACGAGCCCGAACGCCGCGCCGCCGCAGAGGCGTCGCTGGCCGTGTCCCACGGTTTGCACGACGGCCGCCAGGCCCAGGACACCGACCAGCTGTACGCGCGACTGGCCGCGGACTACCTGCGCGGGATGATGTTCTACAGCTACGACTCCGGGGCCGTGCACACCGATACCGCCGCAGAGATCGGCGTCCTCGACGACCAAGCCGTACCCGGCCGCCGCCTGCCGCATCGATGGCTCACCGACGATGGCCACCGATTGTCCACACTCGACATCGTCGGTACACAGTGGACTTTGCTGGCCGGGCCGGACGGTTCCGGCTGGCTCGCCGCAGCCACCGACGGCATCGACCTGCAAGTACGGCAGATCACCGCGGCCATGGTCGACGATGATCCCGCCGTGTTCACCGAGATGGCCGGCACCGAGGCGGACGGCGCGCTTCTGGTTCGTCCCGACGGGTTCGTCGCATGGCGGTCGGACAGCCTGCCCGCCGATCCGCACGACGCAGTCCGCTCCGCCGTGCACACGGCACTCGGACACCACGCAACCCGGTAGCGGCCGGCTACTCGGCCAGGTTCTGGGTGCCGATCACCGAGACCAGCTCCAGCTTCTCGGCGGCCTCGGTGCCCGGCCCGGCCGAGTAGACGAGGATGTACAGGCCGCTCTCCGCCACCCGGAGCAGGTCGCAGTCCAGCGTCAGCAGGCACACCTGCGGATGGTCGATCGTCTTGGGCCAGGCATCGAACCGTCCCACGACACCCGCGTCCCACAGCTCGGCGAACCGCTCACTGTGGGTACGCAATTCTGCGATCAGGCTCCGCAGCCGGCGGTCCGCCGGATACCGGTAGGCGGTCGTCCGCAGTTCGGAGACCATGCCGGCCTCGCAGGCACGCCGTTCCTCGGGCGTGTGCCGTGCCCGGGTCGGCACGCCCATGAAGGTGCGCCACACGTCGTTGCGTTCCCAGCCGCGCAAGCCGGACGGGTCGCCCATCAGCGCCGCGTACATCGAGTTGGCCAGCAGCAGCGTCATGGCCGCGTCGGAGACGACGACGGGTACGTCGACGAGCCGGTCCAGCAGCCGCTGGACGCCGGGCGTGAGGTACCCGGGCACTATGTCGGGGCCGGGCGGAAGCAGGCCCGCAAGCCCGAACAGGTACGCCCGCTCGTCGCCCGACAGCCGCAGCGCACGGGCCAGCGCCTCGACGACCTGTCCGGAGGGGTTGGCCGCCCGGCCCTGTTCGAGGCGCGTGACGTAGTCGACCGAGATCCCGGCCAGCAGCGCCAGCTCCTCCCGCCGCAGACCGGCCGCGCGCCGGTGTCCACCGGAGGGCAGCCCCGCCGCGTGCGGGGGAACCCGGTCGCGCCAGCGCCGCAGCGCCAGTCCGAGTTCGGTCACCGTCATGCGCCCAGTGAACACCGCCGGCCGCGTACGCGCCTGGTACTCGCAGTCCCAGGAAGAAGGGTCTTCTGGCTGATCGCGCTGCCGCGCCGGAGGCTGGACCCATGACGACGACACTGATCACCGGAGCCAATAAGGGCATCGGCTACGAGACCGCCCGACAGCTCATTGCCGCAGGCCACACGGTTTACGTCGGTGCCCGCGACGCCGAGCGCGGACGCCGGGCCGCCGAGCGGCTGGGAGCCCGGTTCATCCTCCTCGACGTCACCGACGACGTCACCGTCGAGGCCGCGGCCAAGACCGTCGAGGCCGACGGCGGCCTCGACGTGCTGATCAACAACGCCGGAATCGCGAGCAGGGCCGACGCCCACAGCGTGCCCACCGCCGCGACAGTGACCGCCGACCAGACGCGGGACACCTTCGAGACGAACGTCATCGGCGTCGTCCGCGTCACCCACGCCTTCCTGCCCCTGCTGCAGCGCTCGGCCGCGCCGGTCGTGGTCAACGTCAGCGGCGGCCTGGCTTCGCTGACCAACCTCTCCGACCCCGAACATCCCACGCACTTCTACCCGGGTATCGCCTACCCGGCGTCCAAGGCCGCCGTCAACATGCTCACCGTCCAGTACGCGAAGGCGTTCCCGGAGATGCGGATCAACTCCGTCGAGCCCGGCTTCATCAAGACGGACCTCAATGACAACACCGGCACGCAGACCGTCGAGCAGGGCGCCGAGATCATCGTCCGCATGGCGCAGGTCGGTCCCGACGGCCCGACCGGGAGCTACTTCGACGCCAACGGCCCGCTGCCCTGGTAAGTCCAACCTGAGAGAGGGAACCACATGACAACGTACCCGGCACCTTCCCCGGATCTGCTCCTCGTGCACGGTGGCTGGCACGGCCCGTGGGCCTGGGACCTCCTGCTCCCGAAACTCGCCGGTACCGTGCGCACGGTGGCTCTTCCCTCGTCCGGGACCGACCCCCGCGCCCTGGGCGGCTACGCCGACGACGTCGAAGCGATCAAGACGGCCTTGGCGAAGAGCAACGACAGGCCCACCGTCGTCGTCACCCACTCAGGGAGTGGTCCCGCAGCGACCCAGGCGGTGTGCGGGCAGCGGCACGTCCTCGGCGTCGTGTACGTGGCCGCGTTCGTGACCGATGTCGGCCAGAGCGTCTCCGACCTGTTCAGCGGCCCGCCGCCGACCTGGTGGGAGCTGCATCCGGAGGAGGAATACGTCGACGCGCTCACGCCACTGTCCACTTTCTACAACGACGTGCCCGCGGACCTCGCGGAGGCCTGTGCCGCTCGGCTGACCCACCAGTCCGTCGCCGGAGGACAGGCGAAGCTGACCGACGCCGCGTGGCGCCACATGCCGACCACCTACCTCGTCTGCGACAACGACCGCACCATCCCACCGTCCGTTCAGGAGCAGATGGCGGAACACGCGGTCCGGGTCCACCACTTGCCGAGCGGGCACTCGCCGTTCCTGTCGATGCCTGACGAACTCGCCGCGGTGATCAGCCGCGAGAGTGACGAGTTCATGCGCGCCCGGGGTTCGGATTGAAGACCGGGTGGAAGCTTTCCGGTGGGGCGAGGTAGGTGGCCGGTAGCCCGCCGGTGTCGATGACGATCTGGTCGACGGCGTTCGCCGGGTCGACCATCCACAGCTTGAGAACGTGCTCGCCCGCCCGGTCCACGGTGATGCTCGTGGTCAGTTTATCGATGCCCTCGACCACGTTGCGCGACCACGCGGCGGTGGCGGAGGTGACTCCCGTGCCCTTGAGCAGGATCGGGGTGCCGGAATCGAGGCCGATGGCGAGCCGCCGGGTGCCGCGTTCGTCCAGCGAGGGCAGCCGGTACACCGTGACCGGGAAGGTGCCGGCCGCGGCGAAGCGGACGTTGTACTGGAGCTCGGGCGCCACCGTGCGGCTGTCGCCGTCGAGTCGGGCCGCGCCGAACGGCGCACCGAGGACGGCGGCACCGGAGCGGCCGAGACCGGGCACCGTCTGCCAGGTCGCCCCGGACCGCGGCACCAGCCGGTCGTAGTGCTCGGCCTCGATCGACACGTAGCCGTGTGCCTCGACGAACCCGATCGCCGTGGCCCTACCCTGCACGCCGTCGTTGGCGACCTGCAGTGGCACGGTCACGGTGGTTCCCGCGCCGGTGATGCGCACCTGCGGGCTGCTGATGCCCGGCGGGGCCGCGGCCCAGTCGACGCTGACCCAGATTCGCGCCTGGTCCGAGGTGGTCCCTGCCCTGGTGCTGACCTGCACCCAGGGGTGGCTGGTGGACGCTTGCCAGGACAGCGGGGAGAAACCGGTGTTGAAGACGTCGATGAACCGCCGGTTCCGGGTGTAGGAGGAGAACGTCAGGGGCCGGGCGACGCCGGTCTCGTTGCCCTCGGCGGCCACTCCGAGCCCCACGGCGTTCGTCCGGGTACGCCTTGTCACGGCGGGCACCCGCGGCGCCTTGGGGACGTTGACCGGGTACGGGTTGATGATCTCTTTCCACTTGCCCCCGGCGATCGCGGTGTTGTAGCGGCGGGTCAACGCCTCCTCGTCGGCCTGGGCCCGCTCGGCGAGGTCGGCGAAGACGTTCACCCCGGCCCCACGGCCCTGCTTGACCGCGAGCGCGTTGCGGTCGGCGCACACGAACTTCAGGTTCATCAGGTACGCACCGGTCAGCGGATACAGCAGCAACTCGAAGAAAGCGTCCTGATAGGACGACGGCAGCTGCCGGCCCACCGCCTCGGCGCGGTCGATCAGGCTGCGGTACGCCGTCATCCGCCGGTCCGCCTCGTCGCCGTGGTGGACGAGGGAGAAGACGCCGCTCTGGATGAACTCGGGGCGCAGCGCCGCGGCCAGCTCGTAGTAGCCCTGCCGGATCTCGGCGATCTCCCGGGCGTACGCGGCGCCGAACTGGCGACCGGCCCACTCGGCCAGCCGGGGCTGCACGTCCTCCGCGCGCCACCGGTCGATGTCCCAGGCGAGCTCCATCGCCAGCGACAGCCCGGTCTCCTGCGACTTCAGGTCGCCCACGTTGACGATCCAGGTGTGGCGGACCCCGTTGTCGTAGGCCCGGCGCAGCTCCTGCCAGATCTTGGCCGGCGCCGTGGTGTCGAGCCACAGGTAGCTTTTCGGCGATCCCCAGTAGGAGATGTGGTAGTACAGGCCGTTGCCGCCGGAGCGCTGCCGCTCGGCCGCCGTGGGCAGCTGCCGCATGTTCCCGTGGTTGTCGTCCGGCCAGATCAGCGTCACGTCGTCGGGCACGCGCACCCCGGCGTTGTAGAGGTCGAGCACCTCCTTGTACGGGATGAAGATCTGCGGCACGGCACCGGCCGCCGGGGCGACCTCTTCGGCCAGGATCCGGCGCTGCTGGGTGATGATGTCGTTCATCACCGCGACCCGCTCGGCCGTGGTCTTGGCGTTCTTGGTGACCAGGCCCGAATCGTGGATGCCGCGCATGCCGACGGTCCAGACGTTTTCGTACCGGGCGTTCGCTTTCGCCCGGGCCCGCCAGTAGTCCAGGATCGTCTTCGGGTTGACCGTGTAGTCGTACTCCGGGAGGCTGCCGTCCGGGTTGCGGTGCGCCTGCGCCCACGGCTGCCACTCGAACACGTTGTTGCGCAGCAACGCCTCCGGGTGGCTGGAACCGACGACGATGCCGTACTCGTCGGCCAGGCGCGGGTTGTCGGGGTACTTGTTGAAGTGGTCCGACTCGGGGTGCATGGCTGGCCACAGGTAGTTCGCCATGAGCCGCAGCATCAGTTCGAAGATCCGGGTGTAGGTGACCGGCCCGATGTGCTTGCCGGGCTCCTCCGTCCGGTACGCCCACTGCGACAGGTTGTCCTCGTCGTTGAGGAAGATGCCGCGGTACCGGATCGCCGGCTCGCGCCGCTTCTCCGTGGCCAGCGGCAGGGTCACCGTGTCGCGGTGTGGCACCGGCACGTCGGCCCACCAGTACCACGGGGAGACGCCGATGCGCTCGGACAGGTCGTAGACGCCGTAGACGGTGCCGCGCCGGTCGCTGCCGGCGATGACCAGCGCGCGGTCGACCCCGGCGATCGGCGCGTCGACGACCTGGGTCACCGACGCCTCCCAGCGCCCGGCGACCTCGGCGACGTCGAGGCGGCCGGACGCGACGAGCTTGTCGATGACCGGGCTGCGGCCGATCGTGCCGATCAGCACCGCCGTGCGAGACAGCCCGGCGGTGCGGTTGGTCAGGATGGGGAGCACACCACTGACCCGCTCGACGTCCGCCTGCAGGTCGCCCGCCACGCGGCGGACGGCCACGTCGTCGGCCGCGTCGACGAACACATCGGCGGCGACACCGCCCGCGACCAGGGGAAAGCCGTCACCCGCGGCGGAGGCCGGCTCGGCGGCGAGCAAGGCCGCAGCGGCAGGGGTCAGCGGTAGCGCGCCCACAGCGGCCAGCCCCCGTAGGAACGACCGGCGGGACGGCACGAACGCGTCGTCATCCGGATGGCTCGACGGCTTGGCGATCACGGGCGTATTCCCTTCGGTATGGCTACTTGGCGGCGCTGCAGCTGGAAATGCTGATCACATCGAGCCGTCGAATGGCAATCCGTGCCGACGAGGTTACTTTGAATTTAAGAACCACGCAGGTCGGATGTCAATACTTTCGCTGAATTCGACGATCGATTCGCCCGGGCGCCGTCGCGCCGGTAAAGCGTGGGGTAGCGGAAAAGTCGGCATGGTTCAGAGAGGCCTGGGATCGGTTCGGCTGAACTCTGTGCCGTCGTTCGAAGAATCTTTTCGGGCATGCGCAGATTTCCGCCGACGTCGGACACGTAGCGATGACATCGCACGGCGCGCCCGCGTGGCGGGGAAAACCGTCAGTGGAACGACTCGGGACACCGTCAAACCGGAATCGTCGGTTCGGTGGCGAGCGGATCGCCCGAACGGCCAACACAACACCCGCAACGGCCAACTCGCCCGGGTTCTCGAGCGTGTTGGCCGTTCCGGCCGCCGAGTTGGCCGCTCCGGTCGGCACGAACCCCGGAAGGCTCCTGGCCGAGGTGCACGGCGCGCATGGCTACCTGATCAACTCCTTCCTCTCTCCCGCGGCGAACCACCGCACCGACGCCTACGGCGGCACCTTCGAGAACCGCCTGCGCTTCCCGCTCGAGGTGGTCGACGCCGTCCGGGCCGTGTGGCCCGAACACCTGCCGGTGTTCTTCCGCACCTCCGCCACCGACTGGCTGAGCGAGAACCCGTCGGACGCGCGCGAAGGCTGGACCGGTGAGGACACCGTCCGGCTCGCCAAGGAGCTCCAGGCCCGCGGCGTCGACCTTCTCGACGTCTCGACCGGTGGCATGGCCCGCGATGCCAAGATCCCGGCCGGCCCCGGTTACCAGGTGTCCTTCGCGACCCAGGCCCGCAACGCCACCGGCATCCCCACCGGCGCGGTCGGACTGATCACCGAGCCACAGCAGGCCGAGGAAATCGTCGCCACGGGCCGGGCCGACGCCGTGTTCCTCGGCCGCGAACTGCTCCGCAATCCGTACTGGCCTCGGCACGCCGCGCTCACCCTCGGCGCTGAGCCGGGCTGGCCGGACCAATACGGCTACGTCCTGCGCCGACGCGCCCAGGGATGAGTCACGATCGCCGCCGAAGAACCCGATGCGCGACCTTTCTGCGGGGTTCCGGAGCCGTCGCGTGGGCCGGTCAGGTGGGGGTCACTTCCGGTTCCACTTCTGGTTGCCGGCGCCGCTGCACGTCCACAGCTGCACTCGGGTCCCGTTCGCGGTGCCCGCGCCGGTGACGTCCAGGCAGAGCCCGGATGAGCGGCCGACGACGGTTCCGTCGGCGGTGAGGTTCCACTGCTGGTTGGCGCCACCGGTGCAGTCCCAGATCCGGACCGCCGTGCCCGGAGCCGGGGCTTGACCGGGCACGTCGAGGCACTTGGTGCCGTAGACCTGCAACGCGCCGTTCGGCAGCTGGGTCCACTGCTGGTTGGCGCGGCCGGTGCAGTCCCAGATGTTCAGGAGGGTGCCGTTGGCGGTGGCCGCTCCGGGCACGTCCAGGCACCGGTTGGACCCGACGCCGCGCAGCACCCCGGCGGTGCCGCCGCCGTTGTCGTTCAGTCCCCAGCCGTAGCGGAGCCGGTCGAGCCCGGACTGGTTGGTGACGGTCAGCGAGAGGTTGGTGCCCGTGCCGGTGAGGGAGGTGATCGCACAGGAGGCGTTGAAGCACGGGCCCGGGCCGGAGGTCTGGTCGGCTCGTTTGACTCCCGTCCACAGCAACGATCCCATGCCCAGGCTGCGCACGGTGTCGGTGAGTGCGTAGTAGTAGGAGACGTTGTTGGTGCCGTCGCGGGGGCCGTTGTAGTTGACGCCGGTGGTCATGGGCACGCCGAACTCGGTGAGCACGGCGCGGTCGGCGTAGCCGCACAGGCGGCCCTTGAAGCTGGCGATCCAGTCGGCCTCGGTGGGGTGGGTCTCCCCGCCCAGGGTGTACATGTGGATCGACAGCAGGGTGCCCTTCAACCGTGGGTCGGCGCCCACCGCGCACAGGTCGATGTCCGACCACAGGCCGGGAATGACCATCCGGCCACGGGGCACGGCGGGATAGCGCGCCAGCCAGGCGGCGGCGAGGTCGGTCAGTTCGGTGGCGCTGTACCCCCAGGGCTCGTTGAGGAGGTCGAAGGAGAACCGGCTGTTGCCGCCGTACTTGGCGATGACGGTGTCCCACATCGCGTAGAAGGCGTTCATGTTCGTGATCCGGCCACTGCCCGGCTGCGTCCAGGGGGCGATCATGACGTTCATCCCGAGTGCGGCGGCCGCGTCGTAGGCCGCCACGAGGCTGTTCCACCAGGACGACGAGGTGGTCTCCGGGTTGATGCCGAAGCGGATCGTGTTGGCGCCCAGGTTCTGGAAGCCCCTGAGGATCGGCGTGGCCTTCGCGTAGGTGGTCGCATAGCTGTCCGATGTGGACAGTCCGATGGGGACGTTCGGGTCGGTCAGGTAGTTGTCCCGGTAATCGGCCCAGTTCACCCCGTGGAACTGGTTGGTAGCGCCCTGCGCCGGCGTACCGGTCCCGGCCTGGATGCCGAGGCAGCCCAGCACCAGGGCGAGGACCAGCCCGATCGAGGCGGTACGCCGCGGCCGGTGTCCGGTTGGTCTCATCTTTCCTCCGGTCACGGGGTTCCGTTGGGGTTTTGGCTGAGCAGGTGGGCCTTGAAGCCCTCGCCGACGCCGGGCTCGGGCGTTCCGTTCCAGTCCTTGATGAGCACGGCACCGGTGCTGCAGCCCCACGGGTTCCAGGTCCACGCGAGGTAGCTCACGGAGTGCGCGTCGGCCCAGTCCACCAGCCGCTGCATGTAGTCGAAGCCGCAGTTGTCCTGGCCGAACTCGCCGAGCACGACCGGGACTTGCTGGGCGAGCGGGGCGACCTGGCTGTCCCAGCAGGATTCGGTGGCGCAGGCGTTGAAGCTGTAGGCGTGCCAGGACGCCGCGATGTTGTTCACCGGGTCGATCGGCTTGTGGGTCAGCCACTCCCGCATGTCGTTGGCCCACTCCAGGCCGCCCAGCATGAGGACGTTGGTCGCGCCGGTGCCTCGCACCGCGTCGACGAGGTCCTGCATTCCGGCGGTTTCGTAGGGAAGGCCGGTGCAGGTGCCGCCATCCCGCCAGCACTGCCAGCCCAGGGTCTTGTTCCAGTCGCTGCCGATCTCCGGATATGGCTCGTTGAACAGGTCGAAGACGACGGCGTTGTTGCCCTTGAACGCGGTGGCGACGCCGGCCCAGAACTGCGGGGAATACCGTGCGTCCGGCATCGGTTTCTGGCACGTCGCGTGCTCGTCCTTGCAGTGCCAGTCCGGCCCGTTCGCGTAGGCGCCCCAGGTCCAGTGCAGGTCGAGGATCACATTGATGCCGTTCGCCGTCAGCCGATCCACGTAGTCCTTGACGTTCTGCTGGTAGGTGGCGCCGCCGGGTGAGCCGTTGACGCCCAGCCAGCACTCCTCGTTCAACGGGATCCGCACCGCGTGGATGTTCCAGGTCTTCATCGCGTTCACCGACGCCTGGTCCACCGGACCGTCCCACATGCCCTTGCCCTGCACACAGGCGAACTCGCCGCTGGAACGGCTCACGCCCAGCAGTCGGTACGGCTCGCCTTTCGCGGTGACGATCTTGTTGCCGGAGACGTGCAGCGCCGGTGCGGCACCGACCGGGGGAGTGGTCGTCGTGGTGGTGGTCGGCGTGGTGGTCGTCGGCGGGGTGGTGCCGGTGCACGCGGCGCCGTTGACGGCGAAGTCCGTAGGCTTGGCGTTGGTGCCGCGGTAGGAGAAGTTCGCTCCCGCGCTGACGCTGCCGCCCGCCGGGACGGTGCCGTTCCAGCTCAGGTTGGTCACGGTGACCCGCTTGCCCGACTGGGACCAGGTGCCGTTCCAGCCGTTCTGTAGGGTCTGGTTGCCGGCGTAGGTGTAGGTCAGCGTCCAGCCGTTGACCGCCGACGAACCGAGGTTGGCAACGGTCACCTTGGCGCCGAACCCGCTGCCCCAGTCGTTGGCCGTGTAGTCGACCCGGCACGCGAAAGCGCCCGCCGCGCTCGCGTCACTCGCCCACGACCCGCCCGCTACCGCCATCAGTGTCGTGCACGCGATGGACCCCACGGCGGCCAACGCGGCGAGCGCGGGGCGGCGGTTTCTGACTCTTTCCGGCATCAGAGCTCTGCCTCCCAGGTGGTGCCGCTGGAAGAGGCATCGGTGCGGAGGCGGTCACGGGCGACGGTGTCGGCGTACAGGCCCCAGCGCATCCAGTCCACGAAGGTGTTGCGGGCGCGGGAGTCCCTGAAGTAGCTGCTGTGGTCCGCGCCACGCATGGTGAGAAACGCCTTGGGCCGCGGCAGTTCGTTGTAGGCCTGGCGGGCGGAGGAGTAGGGGCAGAGCTGGTCTCGATCCCCGTGGATGAACAGGACCTTGGCCTTGACCGAGGGGGCCGGGTTGCCCATGTCCACACAGGACATCGCGACCGCCGCGGTGATCCGCGGGTCCGGGGCGACGGTGAGCAGGGAGTGCGTGGTCATCCCGCCCATCGAGTAGCCGTACACGCCTACGCCCGGGGTGGCGTTGATGTGGCCCTTCAGCGGGTCGTTGGCCGTGTTGAGTGCCAAGGTCCGGGTGATGGCCTCGGAGACGTCCCGGCCCAGGTTGCCGTTGTAGGTGTCGCCGATGTTCGCGTTGCGGAAGTACGGTGCCGGCACGATGAAGCCCGCCGCGGCCAGCGGCTGGATGTGCGACAGGGAACCCTGCGGGCTGCCGCCGCTGCCGTGGGTGTATTCGCAGACGGGGAACACGCCGTCGGCGACGGGTGCGTTGGTGACAGGTCCGCCGCCGGGCGTGCCCTTGGCCGGGTAGTACACGTAGGTGGTGATCGGGCGGTTGCCGCGGGTCCAGTTGTACTGGCGGACGCCCACGGCGAACGTGGTGGTCGGTGCGCCCAGCGGGTTGACGGTGGCGAGTGCTTGTCCCGCGCCGAGCAGGCCGAGGCCGAGGCCTGCCGCTCCGGCCGCGCCGACACGCAGGAAGGTACGTCGTTGCATGGTCATGGCTGACTCCGTGTTCTGCAAAGAGACGAAGTGCTGAGATCGGGACTGGTGGCGGTCGCGAATTTCCGCTAGAGCTGTGCTTCCCAGGTGGTGCCGCTGGAGGAGGCATCGGTCCGGAGGCGGTCACGGGCGACGGTGTCGGCGTACAGGCTCCAGCGCATCCAGTCGACGATCGTGTTGCGGGTGCGGGAGTCGCCGAAGTAGTTGCCGTGATCTCCGCCGCGGAAGGTGAGGAACGCCTTGGGGCGGGCCAGTTCGTTGTAGGCCTGGCGGGCGGAAGAGTAGGGACAGGTGTTGTCCCGGTCGCCGTGGACGAACAGGACCTTGGCCTTGACCGAGGGGGCCGGGTTGCCCATGTCCACACAGGCCAGCGGGATCGCGGCGGTGATCCGCGGGTCCGGTGCGATGGTGAGCAGGGAGTGGGTGGTCATGCCGCCCATCGAGTGGCCGTACGCGCCTACACCGGCCGTGGTGTTGATGTGGCCCTTCAGCGGGTCGTTGGCCGTGTTGAGCGCCAAGGTCCGGGTGATGACCTCGGAGACGTCCCGGCCGAGGTTGCCGTTGTAGGTGTCACCGATGCCGGCGCTGCCGAAGTGCGGTCCTGGCACGATGAAGCCCGCCGCGGCCATGGGCCGGATGATCGCCAGTGCCCCCTGCGGGCTGCCGCCGAGGCCGTGGGTGTACTCGCAGACGGGGAACACGCCGTCGGCGACGGGTGCGTTGGTGACGGGGTTGCCGCCGGGCGTGCCCTTGGCGGGGTAGTAGACGGAGGTGGTGATCGGGCGGTTGCCGCGCATCCAGTTGTACTGGCGGACGCCCACGGCGAAGGTCGTGGTCGGCGCGCCCAGCGGCGTGATGGTGGCGAGTGCCGGTCCCGCGCCGAGCAGGCCGAGGCCGAGGCCTGCCGCTCCGGCCGCGCCGACACGCAGGAAGGTACGTCGTTGCATGGTCATGGACGACTCCGTGGGTGGGGGTGGTGGTGGATTGTCACGCCGGGATCAGCTGCCACTGCTGGTTGGCGCCGCCGGTGGCGGTCCACTGCACGACCGCGGCACCGTCGGCGGTCGAATTGCCGTACACGTCGGCCGCCAGCCCGCTTTCGTAGCCGACGATGGTGTAGTACCCGTCGCCCGTCGGCCGCAGGTACCACTGCTGGTTGGTGGCGCCGGTGGGGGTCCACTGCTGCAACTGCACCCCGGTTGCCGTGGAGTGTCCGTTGACGTCGAGCACCTTGCCGGTCGGGGTGTAGCGCAGGGTGTAGGTGCCGCCCTGAGCGGCGCTGACGGCCCAGGGCGCGGTTCCGGACTGCTGGACGGCCTTGGCACCGTCGGCGGTGGAGCCGGCGGCGATGGCCAGCGGCTTGCCGCTGTGGCGGGCGACGATGCGGTAGTTGCCCGGTGCCGGGCCGGCACTGCCGAGGGCGAAGTACTGCACCGAGTCGCGGAACGTGGTGATCCCGGACTTGGTGGTCGACAGGACGAGATACACCCGTGAGCCGCCGGCCGGAGCCTTGAACGACACGTTGTGCGCCGTCCGGGCGCCCAGGGGGATGGTGAGGGTCGTGCTCCCGGACGCGACCTCCGTCCCGGTAGGACTGTCGAGCCGCGCGCTCCAGTCGAGTCCCACCGCGGTGCCGCTGAAATCGTCGTTGAACACGGTGATGGTGCGGCTGATCGTGCTGCCGGCGGAGTAGGTGCCCACCGCTTGCGGGAGCGGGAAGGTGGCGTTCGAGTCCGATGCGCCGGAGGCCGACCAGTAGGGCAGGTCGATCGCGGCGACCGGGTTGAACGCCGCCTGGACCCGCTGGACCACCGAGTTGCTCCACGGGTCAGGCAGGTTGTCGGCCCCGTAGACCGGGGGGCGGTTCTCCTCGGTGAGGAAGTCGGTGGTCCGCACCCCCGGAACGAAGCCGGCCCAGGCGGAGAGCAAGGTGTACGGGCGCAGGTCGTCGGCGTCCTTGCCGCGCTTGGCGACGGTTGTCGTACCGAACCACAGGAAGCCCTGTTTGGTGCTGCACGCCGGCCAGAGGTACTCGCCCTCGCCGTCGGGCCTTCCGGCCACCGGACGCACGGCCTCCCCGTACTTGCTGTTTCCGTCGAGGTAGTGCGGGAAAATGGCGAAGTTGGGATAGTTCATGTTCGGGTACCGGCTGGGCGCATCGCCGCCGGGGGAGGCGTCGATGCTGATCGGCCGGGTGCCGTCGTTGCCGTTCATCGCTGCATAGAGGGCTTGCTCGAGACTCTCGGAGTCATCGGTGAAGTTCGGTTCGTTGATCTGGCTCCACCGGACGACCGCAGGGTGGTTGCGGTCGCGCAGGACGAGGTCGCGGGCGTGGTTCACGTTGTACTGGCGACCGGCGGCCAGGTCCTGGGCCCAGCCACGGATAGCGGTCTCGTCGATGATCATCAGACCCAGCTCGTCGGCCACGTCGAGCATGTACGGGCTGGCCGGCTCCTGGTGGATCCGCACGACGTTGTAGTTGAGCCGCTGGTAGTTGTCGACCGCCTGCGGCCAGCCGCCGTTGCCTGCCGAGGGTGGGAGGAAGCCGGGCAGCGTGTCGTAGGCGTCGCCCTTGCCGCCGTTGTTGATCCGGTCGTAGTCGGCGCCCTGCAGGCTGTCGCCGCGATAGTTCACCCGCACGCCGTTGAGGTAGTAGTGCTCGCCGTTCTGGGTGCTTTCCCGGAAGCCGAACCGGTAGCTCGCGTCGCTGGTGCGGCCGTCGTCCGTCGCCGCGTGCACCGACAGGGTGTGCAGCTGGGCGCGGTACCCGGCGCGGTAGGGCACGTTGGGCCACCAGTACGAGGCGGCACCGAGGTCCCACGCCACCGGCCCGACCGTCACCTTGGCGGTCGAGCGGGCGGCCACGGTGACCGTGCGGCTGGGCAGCGCCGGGTAGCTGAACGACGCACCGGTGTCCGAGGCGAGCGATCCGGTCAGGGTTACGGTCCGGCCGGCGGCCGAGGTGTTCGTGACGGATACGTCGTAAGTGAGAGTCCGGTCGGCGACGGAAGTGCGGACGAACGCGTCGCTGACGTACACGGCCGGATAAACCCGCAGGACCGCCGAGCGGAAAATGCCCTGCGGTACCGCCTCCGACCACTCGGCGGCCTGGGGGACGAGGTATTTGCCCGCCGCCGTCTTCAACGCCCCCCGGCCCTTGACGGCCACGCTGATCGTGTGGGTCGTGCCGGGGGCGGCATAGGCGCTGATGTCGAAGTGGGACGGCGTGAACGAGGTGGTCTGGGTGGCGACGACCCGGCCGTCCACCGACAGGGTCGCCTGGTGGTTGACGGCACCGAACTCGATCCAGGTGGACTGCGGTTGTCCCGCGTCCGGCACGGTGACGGTGCGGGAGTACACCGCCTCGTTCACGTCGGTGAAGCCCTGTTTGTACCAGCCACCACCGGGCACCGCGATCGAAGTCGTCGCCCGGCCCGCCGGGGTGAAGCTCCACCTTCCGGCCAGGTCGACCGAGGTGATCGCCGCATTGCCCGCGGTGGCCCCGTTGACGTCGGCTGGGGCCACCGGCTCGGCGCTTGCCGGTGCCGCCGAAGCCTGCAGGCCCCCGCTCCCCGCGCCGAGCACGACCGCGAGCAGTGACACGAGTGCGAAACGCGCTCTCATCTTTCCTCCATGGCGGGTGCGGAGTTCCGGTTACCTGAGGTTGGGCACTTCGTCGCGGGTGACGACGTAGGGGCTGGTGAAGGTGGTCCTGAGGTAGCCGGGGTCCTGGCCGGTGATCCAGGTGCCGTTCCAGGTCATGAACAGGACCCATCGGGTGCTGGTGGACTGAAGCCGGGCCGGGTCGGGGATGGCGCCGTTCTCGTGCAGGGCGATCGGGATCGTCGCGCCGACGACGCCGCGGGTGGAGTTGAACAGCGACGTCAGCGGACCGCGGTCGTTGACGTAGGTGTCCGCGCCACCGACGTCCACATAGGACTTCCCGGGGTAGAACGCGGAGTTCGGCTCGCCGTTGGACGGCCACAGCCACACCAGGTTGTGGATGCCCTTGACGTTGACGAAGTAGTTGAACTGGAACTTCCACAGCCGCTGGTACTGCGCGCCGCCCTCCTTGCTCCACCAGAACCAGGTGCCACCGGCCTCGTGGTACGGCCGCCACAGTACGGCGACGTTCTGGGACTGCAGGCGCAGCAACTGGCTCGCCGCCTCATCCAGTTCGGCGGTGTAGGAGGTGTACTCGCGGGTGCCGGGGGTGAGGGTGTTGTTGATCGACGCGGTCCCGCCGTAGTTGCAGCGGCTGGTGGCCGGCGCGCCGACGTGCCACCCGATCATCGGGATGCCTCCGGCGTTCCACCAGGCGGCTGCCCGGTCGACGGCGCCGGGGCGGTCACACATGTCCAGCCCGCGGATCGCCGGGGTCTTGCCGGTGTTGGTGTAGAGGAAATTGAACTCGTTCTCGCTGCCGTTGGTTTCCTGCTGGCCCGAGACGATGTGGTTGCCGTACTGGCTGTAGAGGTAGCACAGCAGGCGGCGGGCCTGCGGGGTGGCGTTCGGATCCACCGTTGCGACGTTGCAATCACCGCCGCCGCCACCCCCGCCGTTGAACGCCCACCGCTGGTTGCTCTGCCCGCTGCAGTTCCACAGCACCACGGCCGCGCCGTTCGCCGTCGCGGCCCCCGACACGTCCAGGCACAGCCCGGATGCCACACCGGTGATCGTGGTGTCGGCGTTGAGTCGCCACTTCTGGTTCTGCCCGCCGGTGCAGTTCCCGATCTCCACCTTCGTGCCGGCAGTCGTCTGGTTGTCGTGTGCTGCCAAGCACATCGTCCCGTTGTAGACGCGTAGTTCCCCGGCCGGCGTGGTCGCCCAGTTCTGGTTGGCGCCGCCGTGGCAGTCCCAGAGCTCCACCGCGGTTCCGGCGGCCTGGCTCGCTCCGGTCACGTCCAGGCAGCGGCCGGAACCGGCGCCGACGAGCGTGCCGCTGGTCGCTGCCGACGCGGCGGGAGCGACCAGCAGGGTCGCGCCCACCAGGGCGGTGGCCGACAGCGCACCGAGCCACCGGCTTCGACGTCTCGGCGGGGCGGTGGGAACAGGATTCATCGTCTCCTCCAAGCACTGCGTTGTGCGGAGTACTGCCTTGGCGGGCTCGTGGGTGCCCGGACCCACCAATCGGGTGGGAGGCGACTTGCGACGTTACAATTGATCTTCACCGGAGAGCCGGTTTGGTAACGGCCGGTGTCATGACCGTACCGCCGAAAAACACCGTCCGGCAATACCCCTCTGCTGTTTACTTCGGACGGGCAGCGAGGCGAAGGACTGGACGGCGCAACGGAAACAGCGGCATCGGAACCAGGCAGCGGAGCCGAATGCGCGAAGAGCGTGCTCGGTCAGCCGCCGGTGGCGGGGGGCGCGGTGGAGGCACGCACGACCAGTTCCGGGGTGAACCGGATTTCCTGGTGCTGGTGGCCGGGACGGTCCTCGGCCAGGAGCAGCTCGGCGGCGGCGCGGCCGAGCTGGTACTTGGGCTGGCGGACGGTCGTCAGTGCGGGGGAGAGCTGCTCCGCGAACTGGACGTCGTCGTACCCGACCACCGACATCTGCGCGGGCACCGGAATGCCGTGCCGGCGTAAACCGCGCAGCATTCCCAAAGCGACGACGTCGTTGAAGCAGATGACCGCGGTCGGGCACGGCGATACCGCGAGCACCTGATCGACGACGGAGTCGGCCACATCGACCGTGCACGGCTCGGGCACCGGGATTTCGACCAGCGTCGAGGACGCGTCCAATCCGGCCTTCCGCATCGACCGGCGTATTCCCTCCCCCCGGTCTCGCAGCGACCGGATGCCTGCCTGGCTGCCCAGGAAGGCGATCCGCCGGTGTCCGAGCGCAAGGAGGTGGTCGGCGGCCAGGCCGCCGCCGTGCACGTCGTCGACGGCGACCGCGCAGAGGTCGGCACCTGCCCGGGGATGGTCGACCAGGACCACCGGTGTGCCGCGCGCGCTGAGGTGCACCAGCCGGTCCAGCCGCGAACCGGACGGGTTGACGAGGATGCCGCGAACACCCAGTTCCTCCATCATGCGCAGGTAATTGTTCTCCTGGGCGGCGCGCACGTCGGTGCTGCCGACGATGAGCAGGCAGCCGGCTTCGGTGAGCCGGTCCTCGATGCCCCGGGAGACCTCGGCGAAGAACGGGTTGGCGGTGTCCAGCAGCAGGCAGCCGGCGATCGTGCTCGGCGCGCCGCGCAGCTGGCGGGCCGCGCCGTTGCGGACGTAGCCCACCTCGGCCATGGCGTCCTCCACCCGGCGCCGGGTGCTCGTGGCCACGACATCCGGGTTGTTCAGCACGTTGCTCACGGTGGAGGTGGACACGCGCGCGGCGGCGGCGACCTGCCGGATACTCGCCCGGCGTGACCGTTGCGGGCTGCCACCCTCGTCCTGCCCCATTCACCCACCTTATTACCCGGCGATCGATCGGGGCGGAGGTGGCGTGCCGGCTCATGCTTGCTCCCGTCACCGTGGCCCGGGCGAGCCCGCGGCGGGCAGGTGGGCGTCGGTCATGCCCGAGGTGACGAAACCGGCCATGACCGTTCCGCCGTACTCGGAGAAGTGCGCGTAGTCCTGAACACCGTCGTGCTGGACCGTCAGGTACAGCGGCCAGGACGCGGTTTCGCCCAGCCGTTCCAGCAGCGCCTGGCTGCGTGCGGTGAGGTCGATCAGCGGCACGTGCAGCTTGCCGGCGACGTCGCGGATCACCGCGGGGAGGTCGACGCCGAGGTTGTTGACGATCAGCCCGGTCGGGGTGAGTTTCCCGTTCGGGCCGAACTGGTGCCGCACCGGCGGGGTGACCAGGACCGGCAACCCACCACGCTCGCGGACGCCGTCGACGAGCTTGCCCAGGTTGGCCCGGAACGTGCTCTCCGGTGTGGTCTTGTCGTTGTGCGCCAGCTGGATCAGCACTTCATCGCCGGGCCGGATCAACGGCTTCACGGTGGCGAACAGTCGGGGGTTGCTCAGCCAGCTCCCGGTGCTCTCACCCGAGTCCGCGTAGTTCGCGACCACGATCCCCGGCTTCAGCAGCTGCGGCAATTCCTGCGCCCAGCCCCGCTTCGGGCCCTTGAGCCAGTCCGACGCGGTGGAGTCGCTCACCACGAACAGCCGCGGCCGGCGCACGGGTGCCACGGAGACGTTCAGCGCGGCCGGGTGGCTTCCGGTGAGGTGGACCTGCAAGCCGGGCGTTCCCGCGCCTTCCTCGCCGGTGGGCATGCTTTCCGGGCTGCGTACGTTCACCGCCAGCACCTCCCGGCGGAACTCCCCGGCGCGGGTGCTGATGGGCGCGAGCATGGTGCGGCGGGCCTCCACCTGGACACCGGTCTGCGCGGGCTGGGTCGCACTGCCCAAGGTCAAAGTGACCTCGTAGTCGCCGCGTGGAACGGTGAACGAGTAATTGACGGCGTCCGCCGTGCCGGGGAGCACGGACAGGGCGACGAGTGCACCGATGACGGGGATGATCATCGTGCGACCACGCGGTAGGTGCCCGCGGCGCCGACGGACAGGTAGACGTAGGACCCGTCGCTGCGTGCGCTGGTGACTCCGGCACCGGCGGTGAATGTTCCGTGATCCCAGACACTCGTTCCGTTCACGGTGATCGCCGTGTTCGCGCCGGAGGCCGGGACGGCGATGGTGCCGCTGGTCCCGTCCGGGGCGGTGACGTCCATGTCGAACTCGCCGCCACTCGCGCGGCCCCACTTGACCGCCAGCGGCCCGCGCGGGGTGGGTACCTGCCCCACGGTCCAGCTCAGCGATCCGGGCTGCGGCTGGACGACCCAGGTGGCATAACCGGCGCTGACCGGGCGGGCACCGAGCACGTAGCCGGTCAGTGCCGAAGTGGGGGCGGACGCCCAGCCGTGGGCCAGGCTCGTGCTGCCCTTCGGGATGGTGCCGTCGGGGTTCAGGTTCTCCCACAGGGCGCCGGTGTAGTTCGGGCCGGGCCGGACCATCTGGCCCCAGACGTCGGTCAGCAACTGCATCGCGCCGGTGGTGTCGCCGGTGCCCAGCCGGGCGCGCAGCTCGAAGCCGGAGACGAACGGGCTGACCAGCTTGGAGTAGCCGGTGTCGGCGGAGAAGGGCTGGGGGCCGTGGGCGCCCCACAGCGTGGACTTCAGCTTGGCCAGGATGCCGGGGACGGCGCCGGCCGGCGCGACGCCGAAGGTGACCGCGGCGGCGTTGGCGTCCTGGGTGACGGTGCCGCGCTTCTTGTCGCTGAGGTCGTAGACGCCGGTGCGGGAGTTGAAGAGGTTGGTGTTGATCGCGGTGCGCAGGGCGGCGGCCTTGGCGGTGTACTGCGTCGCGAGATCGGGCTGGCCCGTCTCCCGCGCCAGGTACGCGGCCTCGGTCAGGTTCAGATAATACAGCATGTTGTACATGCTCACCGCGCCGGTCTTGTTGCCGTCGTACCAGTCCCAGTCCAGGCCGTCGCTGGTGTCGGTGACCAGCAGGCCCAGCGAGTTGAGCCGGGAGGCGTTCCAGCCGAGCTGCCGCTGCACGATCGGGAACTGCTGCCGGGCGAAGGCGAGGTCGCCGGTGGCGCGGTAGTAGTCGGCCAGGTCGGGGGTGAAGTACAGGGAGTAGCTCGTCGAGTAGCACGCGGTCGTGCCCGGAATGGGCGGGCCGGTGTGCACCGGTGTCTGCGGTGCCAGGCACCCGGTGACGAAGCCGCTGCTGAGCTGGTGGCTACCCAGCAGCCGGATGGACTGCTTGAGGTACTCGTTGCCGTTGCTGCCCAGGCTGACGTAGTTCGTCGGGCCTTCCGCGTAGATGTCACCGATCCAGACGTTGCGATCCCGCTTGGCCCCGTCCAGGATCAGCGGCAGCTGGCTGACGCCCCCCATTCCTGGGGGCAGCATGCTGAGCTGGTTGGTGTAGGCGCCGGCGTACCAGATCTTGTTCAACTCGTCCGAGCTGGACATGAAGTACCCCTGGTACTGGTCCGCCGTCGCGCGGTAGGCGCTGAACCGGATGCCGACCGCGCTGAGTGTGACGGAGCCAGGGGAGGTCAGTGTGATTTCCTGGAAGCGTTCGCCGCCCTGCATCAAGCTGTGGGTGATCGTTCCGGCCGCGCGGACGGTGTAGCTGTTGGCTCTGGACTTGTCGCCCGCGTTGAACGCGCCGCCGCCGTCCCCCTTGGCGCTCATGAACTGCTTGCCCTCGCTGTAGGCGGCGCGCAGCACCGGGTTGCCGCTCGCCGCCGTCACCGCGAAGTACGGGAAGCCACCGACGTCCTTGCCGTAGTCGAGGAGGATCTTGGGTGCGGGCCCGCCGGACGCCATGGTCAGCTTGGCACTGCCGGTCCCACCTGAGACCAGCGCGGCCGCGTTGGTGACGTTTCCCGACGTGCTGACCACGGCGACCGGGGTCACGTTCGGCGTGGCCGGTGCCTGGACGTACTGCTGCCAGCCGGGGTTCGCCGGCCAGGGCGCAGCGTCCGCGGCGGCGGCCTGGCCACCGCTCGACATCGCGCCGGTCAGCGCCACCACCGCGAGTACGGCGAGCCCGGCGCTCCGATGGCGACTCGATTGCCTGCTCATCGTCGGTCCTCTCATGGTCAGCGTCTCCGGGGAGATCGCGCGAGCCGCGCAGTGCCTTGGCGAGAACTGAAAGCGCTTACTTGGTTCAGGGAGCGGGAAGCGCCGGAGCCGGATCGGGAGCGTACACAAGCGACTACGTGCGGTTCTGGTGACGATGGAACCGCAAGTCAGTGATAGCCGCAAGGCTTGCCGCGGGAATTTCTGTGATCGTGCACGGCCGCGGATTTGTTCAGCGAGGTCAACCACAAAATGTCGAACGGTTCGAATGTGGCAGCAGCCGAATTTCTCCGCCGGTTCGGCACTCACGAGCCCGTCGGGCAAGGCCCTGGGGTCAGCTCGGTGCCACGGCGCGGCCGGTCTGCGGCGAGATCATGCCCGCGCACAGGCCACGGCCGGCCAGTCCCCGCGCGATGCGCGGGATCGCGGCGATCGTGTTGGCGGGTCCGTCGTGCATGAGGATGATCTGGCCGTCGGTGAGGTTGGCGTTGGCCTGCACGATCCTGTCGACGCTGACGCCGCTCGAGTCGCCGGAGCTGATGTCCCAGATGATCTCCCGCAGCCCGTACTTGGCCTCGACCGACTTCACCGTCGAGTTGGTGCCGCCGAACGGCGGGCGGAACAGCTTGGGCGTGCCGCCTCCGGCCGCGGCGATGGCCTGCTGGGTCCGGGCGATTTCGCTGTCGACCTGCGCTTTGCTCAGCTGGACCAGGTGCGGGTGGGTGTAGCTGTGGTTGCCGATCCACATGCCGGCGTCGACCTCGGTCTTGACCTGGGAGGGATAGGCGGCGGCGTACCGGCCTTCGTTGAACAGCGTGGCCCGGAGCCCGTTCTGCTTGAGGGCGTTGAGCAGCCGAGGGGTGTTCGTGGGGGAGGGCCCGTCGTCGAACGTGAGCCCGACGTAACCTTTGCAGGCGGCAGCTTCGGCCACGCCCGTGTTGCCGACGCTCGCCGCGGCGACCATGGCGGCGGTCAGTCCGATGACGAGGGCTCGCTTCGATTGACTTGTGCTGGTGTGCATGGGTCTCGTCCCTTCGATTTCGGCCATGGGCGGTGTGCGCGCGCTCGTGCGGCGGTTCGAACTGCCCACCCGGGTGGCGACGAAAGGCGACGGCTGCGAAAGATGAGCTGGGCGTACCCGGCGGCACGCCTGGACCGGAACCGGCGCACCGCCGCCGTCGCGATGAGCCGATTCAAGCCAGCCTGTTCAGTGGTTGTCAACCTCCGCGACCCGATCAGTCCAGTCGTGAGTAAGCGCTTTCTTGGCCGTATCGATGGCCGATTGGCGCGGGGGGCCTCCTCCGAGGGGTCAGCCGTCCAGGTGGGCGATCACCGCGTCGGCGACCGCGGTCATCCCCGCGAGCGTCGGGTGGAACGACGCTGTCGGCTGCTGGGGAATGAACCCGTTCACCCACGGGTGCGCACTGGCGAGTCCGTGTCCCTCGCTGAGCCGGCTCATCGCCACCAGATCAGCGCCGGAGAGCTTCGCCGCGTCCGCGAAGGCGTCGGCCAACGCCCCGGCGACCGCACGCAGCGAGTCGCGGGTCGCGGCGGGAAACGGCGCGTCCGGGCCGGTCGGGGTATCGGCGTCGAGCACGGTGAGGTAGTCGACGAGCACTACGCGGGCACCCGGTGCCTGCTTGGTGATCGCGGCCACGATCGCGACGAGGTGCGAAGTGGTCTGGTCGAGCATGCTCTCGGTGAGTGCCGGGACACCGTGCCGGGCGAGGAGCGGCGCGAAGGTACGGGTCGTCCGGCGTTGCGAGAGCCAGGCGCGATACGACAGCGCGATCATGCTGCTGATGTAGCCCAGGTCATTGCCACCCGCGGTCACGGTCACGAGGTCGGCTTCCCGGGGAAGCCGGGGGAGCTGAGGCGGGAACTTGCGCCACAGCATGCGTTGCGGGCGCTCCAGGATGGTGGCGGTGGTGGCTCCGGCGACGGTGAGGTCGGTCAGATCGCTGCCGAGGCGCTCGGCCAGGAGGTGGGCGTAGTTGCGGCTCGAGCGCCAGGCCCGCTTGTCCGCGTAGGGCTCGATGCCGGGGCCTGAGGCGAAGGAACTGCCCAACGCAGCGAGGTGGCGGACCGTCCGCGTGGGCATGAGCGGATCCTCTTTCTGGAGAGCGATTCCGGGCATCGAACCCCGGGCAGGCCCGCCGGGCGCGGCAGCGCGTCGGAACGTCGCGAATGACTCATTCGGGACCTCCGCGGATGCTGTTGGCGAATTCGGTTTCATGCCAACCGGAGCGGCCAACTCGCCCGCCGCAACGGCCAACACGCCGGAGAACCCGGGCGAGTTGGCCGCTCCGGGTGTCGAGTTGGCTGTTGCGGGCGGTGAGTTGGCTGTTGTGGGCGATCCGCTCGCCACCGGAGCGGCCTCAGCGCACCCGCTCGAATTCGCCAACAGCATCCTCCGCGGCCCCGAATGAGTCATTCGCGACCTCGGCGACAGCCGGAGACCAGCAGATACGGCACCTCGCGCACAGATCATGGGCTTCGACAACCACATGGCCGGCATCGAGAGCCGTGCCTGCCTGCAACGACACGACTTTGCCGGGGCCCTGGGCAGGCCCGCCGGGGCCTGCCCAGGGTCGTGGTCAGCGGCTGTAGCGGGGCGGCAGGACGAGGCGGGGGTTGGGGTCGAGCAGGATGTCGGCAGGCCCGAACTTCCCGGCCAGCTCGCGGATTTCCGGATCGTCGAGGAGCAGGAGGGTGCCGTTGTCGACGAAGGGGCGGCCGTCGAGGGTGATGGTGGGCCGGTCGAACTGGCAGTCGCAGTGGGCGTGGCCGGGGGCCGCGCGGTCGACCGCTCCCTGCGGGGTCAGGCCGTCGATGCCGAAGTAGAAGGCGCCGGCGTGCTTCTCGCGTTCGAACTGGGTACCGCCTGCCGAGCGGACCTTGGGGTTGAGCCCGATGAGCGCGTGGCGCATGTAGTAGCCGTCCGGTGCGTACCGCCGCAACTCGGCGGCCGCGCCGCCGTCGATGGCGGTGACGCGGTTGTCTTTCAGCTCCAGGGTGGTCCGTTCGGCGGGGACACCGGTGACCGTGGATTCCTCGATGACGACCACGCCGTCGGTCTGGTCGGGGGAGAAGTTGGCGCCTCCGTACGGGAAGGGCCGCCACATGCCGGCGGTGACCGGGGCGCTGGTGTGGCCGCTCACCGGTGATCCCGTGGTGAAGTCGCGGAAGGTCACGTCGGTGCCGAGCGCGGTGGTGACCCTGATTTCCGCGGCTGCAGAGATTAGGGCGTAGGTCCTGGCTTCCAGGGCGAGGTACAGCTCGAGCGGGAACCGGGCTCCGGTGGACAGGGCCGCGGCGGTGGCGGTCTGGTGGAGCGAGACGAACCGGGCCCGCTGCTTGGCGACCTCGTTGAAGAACAGCGGGGCGGTGTGCACTTCCCCCCACCAAGTCAGCGAAATCACGGCGTCGGCGGCGGCGTGGGCGGCGGACAGCAGCGGTGAGGGTGTCTCGCGGTCCCATCCGCCGGCGCTGAACGGCGGTGTGGACAGGACGTGCACCTCGGCGTTGCGGTAGGCGGCCGCCGCGGCGATGGCCTGGATGACCACCGGATCGGTGCCGTGCTCGGCCAGGATCAGCACCTGCTCGCCCGCCGTGACCGCGGCGTACTCCAGGAGGTTGTAGGCACCGGGCATCAGCTCGGTGATCGACAGCGGCGCCGCGGTCGGCGTGTCCAGGTAGCTGAAGGGTGCGGTCGTGGTCATGGCGGTCAGTCTCCGATCGGGGTGGGAACGAGGGACGGGGAGTTCAGGTGCCGGTCGCGGCCGGCGCGGGCGCCGACGGCGGCCTGGGTGAGCGTCAGGGCGACCAGCAGCAGGAGGGGGAGTGTCCAGCCACCGGTGAGGTCGTGCAGTGCGCCGAGCAGGAGCGGTCCGACGGCGGCCACCAGGTAGCCGACGGACTGGGCCATCGAGGCCAGCGCTGCCGCCTGCGCGGGATCGGCCGCTCGCTGGCCTTGGAAGGACAGAGCGAGGACGAGGCACGCGCCGCCGCCCAGGCCGGTGAGCACGCTGGACACGACGGCCAGCTGCGGGGCCACGGCCAGCAGCGCGAAGCCCCCCGCGACGATGGCCGACGCGCCCGCGGCCAGGAGCCGCTGGTCCAGCCCCCTGCGGACCAGGACGGGAAGGACGCTGCTGGAGACCAGGCCGATGATCTGGAAGAGGAACAGCTGCCACCCGGCGGCGGCCTCGCCCACTCCGTGGTCGTGAACGATGCTGGGCAGCCACGCGATCGTGGTGTAGAAGCCGAGGGACTGCAGCCCCATGAACACGCTGACCTGCCAGGCCAGAGGGGAACGCCAGGGGATGCGCTCCCGCGTGGCAGGCGTCGCCGCCGTGGGGCGGGGGCGCCGGTACTGCGGAATCCAGACCACGATGGCCAGTACGGCGAGTACGGCCCAGCCGCCCAGCGCGGTGCGCCAGCCTCCCGGCACGTTTTCGGCCAGTGGCACCGAAATCCCGGACGAGAGGGCGGCAAGCAGACCCATCGCGGTGACGTAGAGGCCGGTCACCTGCGCGATCCGGTCTTCCGGCACGGTGCTTTTGACGACCGACGGCAGCAGCACGTTGCCGTAGGCGATCGCGGCCGCGACCACCACGGTGCCCGCGAACAGGAAGAACACTCCTGGCAGCGAGCGCACGAGCAGCCCGGCCACCAGCACGGCCAGCGCGAAGAACAGGGTGCGGGCCGCACCGTGGCGATGTGCGGTCCGGCCGACCAGCGGCGAGGTGACAGTGAAGGTGAGCAGCGGCAGGGTGCTGAGCAGCCCGATCCCGGTGCCGGACAGGCCGGTCGACGCCGCGATCCCGGGGAGCAGCGGCCCGACCCCGGTCAGGGCGGCACGCAGGTTCGCCGCGACCAGCACGATGCCGACGAGCAGCCACACGGTGGACCGTCCGCCCTGCGTGGCGTTCCTCGATTGCCCCGCGAAGCTGCGCGAGTCATCCTTCCGCACGACGACCGGCCCCGCCTTGTTCGGCGGCGGCAGCCGTGCTCGACCGCCCGGCCACCTGCACCAGCATGGACGCCGCGTACCGGGCGGCGACCGCGTCGCCGGCGCCGATCGCGTCGACGAGCGCACCGTGCCAGTGATCGTGCTCGGCAGCGACGTCGCCGTCCCACGGCAGTGCGGTCAGCAGCGCTGACAGTGCGCTGCCCAGGTATTCGTAGAGCTCTCCCAGCAGTTCGTTGCCGCCGGCCCGCACGACGGCAAGGTGAAAAGCGCCGTCCGCCGTGGCGATCTGCGCCATCGATCCGGAGTGGTTGCTCTCGCGAGCCGCCGCCAGGAGCTCACGCAGCCGGGCGGTATCGGCCTCCGAGCGCCGCTCGGCGGCCAGGCCTGCGGCGTATTCCTCCAGCACCGCCCGCAGCTCCAAGACGTCCGCCGGTCGCGTGGTGGCCGTCCGCCGGAGCAGGACGGCCTCCAGTTCGCTGGTCACCCGGACGTAGGTGCCGTCGCCGACCCTGGCCTCGAGCAGGCCGAGGTGCACCAGTGCCCGCAACGCCTCGCGGATGGTGTTCCGGCTCACCTGGAGCATCTCGGCCAGTTCCTGCTCGCCCGGGATGCGCGTGCCCACCGGCCATCGCCCGGAGGCCAGCTGCTCCCGCAGCTGGTCGGACACCTGCGCGGCCAGGGTCGATGCCCGGCGCGGCTGTTGCAATCCCTCCACCAAAACCTCCAAATGTTGGACATCTGCACATCTGGAGTTGAGCATGGAAATGGCCGGTGATGCCAGCGCGGTGTGGTGTACGCCACAGGCTTTGCGTCGTCCTGACGGCGCTCCCGCCGGACGTGCGCCGGTGCCTGCGGCCGGGCTGAGACCGGTTCGGTGGCGAGCGGATCGCCCGAACGGCCAACACGACACCCGCAACGGCCAACACGACACCCGCAACGGCCAACACGACACCCGCAACGGCCAACTCGCCCGGGTTCTCCAGCGTGTTGGCCGTTCCGGCCGCCGAGTTGGCCGCTCCGGTCGGCACGAACCCCGAAAGGCTCCTTCAGTGCGTCAGCTGCGGGGAAGGTCTGATCTCAGTCGTCGGCGTGGAGGGCGCCCGTGCGCTGACTGAGCCTGCGCAGTGCCATGTCTCCCCACTGGAGATTCTCGCGTTCGAACGACATCCCGCGCAGCAAGGTGAGGTACGGGCCGATGCGCTCGGCCTCGGCGAAGTACGCCTCCTCCGAGCGCCCGTCCAAGAGACGCTGTCGCAGCTTCTCGTAACGAGCCAGCTTGGCTGTCGCCCACTCCATGCGCTCGGTGATGGCCGACCGGACCGCCTGGACGTCGCCGACGTCCGCGCACTGCACCTTGACCAGCAACTCGTCCCGGATCACCGCCGGCTTGCCCCGGGATTCCGCGGTGTACGCGCGGACAGCCTCCCGGCCGGCTTCCGTCAACGAGAACAGCCGCTTGTTGGGCCGGCGCTCCTGTTCGACGACGCGGGCCGCGACCAGCCCTTCGGCCTCCATGCGTTCCAGTTCCCGGTAGAGCTGCTGAGGCGTCGTCATCCAGAAGTTGGCGACCGTCGCGTCGAACCCCTTGGCGAGGTCGTAGCCGGACGCCTCGCCCTCCAGCAGCGCGGCCATCACCGCGTTCCGCAACGCCATGGGGCCACAGTAGCAGTTGGAGTGATTAGTAAAAAAAGTTAGTACTGATCGCCTGGACAGCCTGCTCAATCGCCAGCTACTCTTCGTGGGCATACTCAACTTGTTTACTATCAGAGGCGGGCTTGCGCACTCCTTCCGAGCAGCCTGCAGAATCGAGGTTGTGACCATGGACAAGAACGCTGCGATCGAACTGGTCGGAAACTACATCGCCATGTGGAACGAAACGGACGGCCGGGTTCGGCGGACCATGGTCGAAGACCTCTTCACCTCGAACGGCACGTACACCGATCCGACTGTCGCCGCCGACGGCACCGCGGCCATCGACGAATACATCGGTACCTCGCAAAAGAACTTCACCGGGATGCTCTTCACCCATGGCACGGTGCTGACCCACCACGACGCCGTCCACTTCTCGTGGCAGGTCGGTCCCGCGGGCGGCGAGCCCGCGGTGACCGGCTTCGACGTCGCGTGGATCGAGGGCGGCCGCATCCGCCGGCTGTACGGCTTCTTCAACGGCCTCTGACCCATGCCCACTGCTGCCGCTTTCGCCGCCGAGCAGGTCGCCGCGGTGCGCGACGAGCCGGCCGGCCGGCTCGCGCTGCTCGAATCGCTCTACCAGGCTCCACCTGGTCGTCCCGAACTGCACTTGCCTTACCGACGTGCGGCCATGGCGTTCATGGGCTGGCAGTTGCGTCGCCGGCTGCTCAACGCCGTGGACGGCGACCAGCCGGGCAGCGCCTGGTGGCGGGCGGTCAACGAGCGGCTCCTGCGCGACACCGCCGAAGCGCGCGCCCACGTGCTCGGTCTCGGTGGCGAGGTGTCCTCTCCGAGCGTCGCGTTGTCGGTGTCGTTCATCCGCCGGCCCTCGGCGCGGGTGTGGTACCGCGCGCACAATGCGGCCATCGCGGCCGCGTACCTCGAACACCGCGCCCTCGCCGAGGCTGAGTCACGCGTCGAGCGCTTCTTCATCAACCTGGTGCTGGCCCGGGTTTTCTACGCGCACGCCTTGGTGGCCGCCCCACGCCTCGCGCTGAGCTGGTTGTCACCCATCGCGCCACTGCTGAGCGATCCGCGCTTGGGGATGACCGGCATCTTCCTGTCGCTGTCCCGGGTGCTGCCTGCCCGATACCCCTTGCGGGACGACCTCCAGCGGTACATCAGCGAAGAACGTGGTGTCGGCCGTCTCCTGGACCTCGGGGTGATCCAGCCGCGATTCGACGCGCTCTACACCTGGTCTGCGGCCGAACTCTCCATGCCCGGAATCGGTGACCTGATCCGGGACGGTGTGCCCGCCTACGCCTGGGACACCGCGGACGCCGAGCCGTGGAATCCGGCGCCGCCGATCGCTGTCCGAGCGGTCCGGCGCGTGCTTCCGTGCTGACCTTGTCGGCATCGCAGGGAATCGGCTAATCTCCGCAGAGAGCGCTTCCAGCCGTGAGTCCGTCAGCGTCACCATCAACGGATTGCCAATGGAGGCACCATGTCGGCCGCTCGATCAAGGTTTGTCGCAGTCGTCCTGTTCGCGACGGCGCTCCTCGTCACACCGGCCGCCGCTGCGGCCGCATACCCGAATCCCGCACGCGTCACCGGAGACATCGGCGTGCACGACCCGAGCGTGGTCAAACGCCCGGACGGCAGCTACCTGGTGGCGCACACCGGGGACAACCTCGCGCTGAAGACCTCCACCGACCGCGTCGCCTTCCGCGCCGCCGGTTCGGTGTTCCCGGGCGGGGCGCCGTGGACCACGGCCTACACCGGGGGAGGGCGCAGTCTGTGGGCGCCGGACATCTCCTACCACAATGGCCAGTATTTCCTGTATTACGCGGCGTCGACGTTCGGCTCCAACCACTCGGCGATCTTCCTGGCCACCAGCCCGACCGGCAACTCCGGCACCTGGACCAACCGGGGCCTGGTCATCGAATCCCGGAGCAGTGACAACTTCAACGCCATCGACCCGAACCTGATCGTGGACGAGGCGGGCCGGTGGTGGCTGGACTTCGGCTCGTTCTGGTCGGGCATCAAGCTGATCCAGCTGAACCCCGCGACGGGGCTGCGCCAGGGTAGCGGCCTGACCGCCATCGCCGGGCGCGGCGGCGGCGCGATCGAGGCGCCCTTCATCGTCAAACGCGGCCAGTACTACTACCAGTACGTGTCGTTCGACCTGTGCTGCCGCGGCGCGTCGAGCACCTACCGGGTGATGGTCGGCCGGTCCACCAGCGTCACCGGGCCCTACGCCGACCGCAACGGCGTGGCGATGACTTCCGGCGGCGGGACCGAAATCCTGGCCGGCCACGGCAGCATCCACGGGCCGGGCCACCAGGCCGTGCTCGCCGCCAACGACGGCGACCTGCTCTTCTACCACTACTACGCCAACAACGGCGCGTCGCTTCTGGGCATCAACCGCCTGACCTACGACGCGGCCGGCTGGCCGAGCGTCGCCTGAACTGCCGTGTCACCGGGTCGTCGTCAGCCGAGGGGGTGACGGCGGCCCGGAATCCGGCTGCCGGCACGCGCGGTATCGTGCTTAGCGTTCAGTTGCAGTTGGAAATTTGTCACCGTTTCTGCCCGTGTTCACGAAATTCGACGGTGAGCGGTCTTGCCTCTGGTCTCAGGCGTGCGGTTCCATGCTTACCGGAAGTAGCGGACTGTGTACTTGCACCGCCCGCGTTCCCGCGGACTGTCGCGTCGTCGATCAAGGGAGATCGGATGACCGTGTGCCACATCGGCCGCACCTCAACGGTTGCGGTGTTCCGAGCGGGCCCCGCACACGTGGGCGGCTGACCCGGATTTCCCCGATCCTCGGCGTGATCGTCGACCCCGTTCGGGTCGGCCGCCGTGGAGAAAGCGCTTTCTCGATCGAATCGACTGAGCCCGGCGGGCACCTCGGCAAGCCGCCCATTCACGGCTGGGCCGGGCATTCCAGTGAAGGCAAGGAGTCCTCGATGACCGTTCCACGCCGCAGGTTTCTCGCTCTCGGTGCGGCCGGAGCCGCCGGCGTCGGCCTGTCCCTGCTCGGTGCCGGGCAGACGCCGGCCGTGGCGGGAACACGCGGTACGGCACCGACGACCCGGTTCGCCGTCGGCGTCCGCCAGTACAACTGGACGCGCGGCTCCCGCAAGCTGACCACCTACGTGTACTACCCGGCCAAGGGCGCGCCCGGCGGCAGCCCCGTCACCAACGCGCCCGTCGCCGACGGCGTGTTCCCTGCCTGCGAGTACACCCACGGCTACGGCGCCAACCCGCAGGGGGCCGCCCAGTCCTTCATCCGTCCCATGGCCGCGGCCGGGTTCATCGTCCCGGCCCCCTACTTCGCGAACCCCGACATCGGGGACGCCTACAACGGCAACCTGCCCAAAGACGTGTCCGAAATCCTCACGAAGATCACCGCGCTGAACACGGCCACCGGTGATCCGCTCGCCGGTCACGTCGACACCGCCGCCGGCTTCGGCGTTTCCGGCCACTCGATGGGCGGTATGACCAGCCACGGCCTGCTGACCGCCTGGCCGGACCCCCGGATCGCCGCCGCCGTCCCCATGTCCACTGTGGACATGGGTAACCCCGGCGGCGCGGTCCACGCCAAGGTCCTGTTCATCCACGGCGACAAGGACCCCACCTGCCCGATCTCCTCGGCTCGGCAGGCCTACCGGGAACTGGCCTCACCCAAGGCGTTCCTCACCTTCCGCGGTGCCAACCACGGCAGCTACCTCAGTGACACCCGGGCCGCCACCACGTTCGTCGACTGGATGCGCTGGGGCCTGTACGGCGACACTGCGGCTCGCGACCGGCTCCGCGGTGACGCCTCTTCCGGCACCACCACCTGGGAGTCGGCACTGTGAAGGGGATCCGACGCTGTCATCGCACTGGACCGCACCGAAGGAGGAACACCATGGTCAAAGGAAAGCTCTTCCGCTGTCTGCTCGCGGTGCCATTGATCGCCGCGACCCTGCTCGCCGGGGCGCCCCCGGCGTCCGCTGCTTCGCTGACCCGGATCCCGAACTTCGGGGCGAACCCGTCGAACCTCCAGATGCACCTGTACGTGCCGAACACGGTGAAGCCCCGGCCCGCGGTCCTCGTGGCGGTGCACTACTGCACCGGTTCCGGCCCGGACTTCTACACCAACACCGAGTTCGCCCGGCTGGCCGACCGCTACGGGTTCATCGTGATCTACCCGTCGGTGACCCGGGCGAGCAAGTGCTTCGACGTGGCCTCCCCGCAGGCGTTGCGGCACGACGGCGGGAGCGACCCCGTGGGGATCGTGTCCATGGTCAGGTACGTCCTGCAGCGCTACAACGCCGATGCCGGCCGGGTGTACGCCACGGGCCACTCGTCGGGCGGGATGATGACGAACGTCCTGCTCGGCGACTACCCGGACGTGTTCCGGGCGGGGGCCGCGTTCGCGGGCGTCCCCTTCGGCTGCTTCGCCACGACCAACGGGTCCGAGTGGAACAGCCAGTGTGCCAACGGCCAGATCATCAAGAGCCCGCAGCAGTGGGGCAACCTCGTCCGCGGGGCGTACCCCGGCTACACCGGGCTGAAGCCGCGGATGCAGCTGTGGCACGGCACCAACGACGACGTCCTGCGGTACCCCAACTTCGGCGAAGAGATCAAGCAGTGGACGAACGTGGCGGGCATCGGCCAGACACCGGCCACGACCGACCGCCCGCAGCCGAACTGGATCCGCACTCGCTACACCGTCGGCGGCACCGTCCAGGTCGAGGGCATCAGTGTCCAGGGCGGCCCGCACAACGTGCTGGTCAACGGCATGGCCCAGTACGCCATCGACTTCTTCGGACTGTCCCGCTGAGAGCAAGGAGAAGTCATGCCGATCGGTACGAAGTCGCGGGTCGTGACGCTCGTCGTGGCGGTCGTGGCCGGGTTCACCACGGTGGTGAACCCGGCCGTGGCCGCCGCGGGTGACGGCTCGCCGTCGGACGCGAACATCCGGTACTTCGGGCGGTGGGACACCCGGTCGCCGGGCGCCTACGTGCCCGGGTGGACCGGCGCCTACGCGGTGGTGGGCTTCACCGGCACGACGGTGAAACTGCGCCAGCGCGGCAGCGTCGACCTCTACGCCAGCGTCGACGGCGGTGCCTGGGCGTCGCACAAGAAGGTGAGCGGGACGGTGAACCTGACGCCGTCCCGGTTGCCGTCGGGCACGCACACGCTGCGGGTCGCCTACCGCCAGGACGCGGGTTCCTACAGCGGTGACGAGGTGTTCCAGGGTGTGGTCCTGGATTCCGGCGCGCACACCGTCATGGCGAGCGTGCCGTCCCGGATCGTCGAGTTCGTCGGCGACTCGATCACGGCGGGCTACAAGTCGTCCCAGGAGGCGCTGACCGCGTACGGCTGGCTGACCGGCGAGAAGCTGGGTGCGGCGCACACCGAGATCGCCCGGCCCAGCGTCTGCCTGTACCCGGCCTCCGGGTGCATCGGCATGCGGGACCGGTACTTCAAGACCGGCCTGGACACCAGTACGCCGGATTGGGACTTCTCCCGCTACCAGGTCAGTGACGTGGTGATCAACCTCGGTACCAACGACAAGGGGCACAACGTGTCCGGCGCTCAGTTCCAGAGCGCGTACGTCACGCTGCTGCAGCGGATCCGCGCGAAGTACCCGAACGCGACCATCCACGCGATGGAGATCTTCAAGCAGTGGTACGTCACCGAGACGAAGGCCGCGGTCGCCGCGCGGAACAACGCGGGCGACGGCAAGGTCCGGTACGTCTCCACCGAAGGCTGGCTCACCCCGGCCGCCGACACCGCGGACGGCACGCACCCGAACGACGCGGGTCACCGGAAGATCGCAGCCCGGCTCGCCGCGGCCATCGGGTGACGGCGAAGTGAGCTGATCGCTCGTATTGCACTTCGAGGAAGGGATACGTTCGCATGTTCCGCAAACTGAGATGGGCGCTGGTCGCCGCCGCGGTGGCCCTCGGATTCGTCGTACCCGCGGCGGGTGCGTCCGCCGCCGACAACCCGTACCAGCGGGGTCCGGACCCGACCACGGCGAGCGTCGCGGCCACACGTGGGACCTTCGCGACCGCGGAGCTGACCGTGGGCGGCGGGAACGGCTTCGCGGCGGGAAAGATCTACTACCCGACCGACACTTCCCAGGGCACGTTCGGGGCCATCGCGATCGTGCCCGGGTACACCGCCACCTGGGCGGCCGAAGGGGCCTGGATGGGGCCGTGGCTGGCCTCGTTCGGGTTCGTCGTGATCGGGATCGACACGCTCAGCCGCAACGACTACGACACTGCCCGCGGCACCCAGCTGCTGGCGGCCCTGGACTACCTGACCCAGCGCAGTCCGGTCAGCAACCGGGTCGACCCCAAGCGCCTTTCGGTGATGGGCCACTCGATGGGCGGGGGCGGCGCGATGTCCGCGGCGCTGCGCCGGCCGTCGCTGTGGGCCACGGTCGGGCTGGCGCCGTTCAGCCCGTCGCAGAACCTCACCACCGACAAGGTCCCCACCTTGCTGCTGGCCGGGCAGAACGACGGCACGGTCAGCCCGTCGAGCGTCCAGAGCCTCTACAACGGCATTCCGGCCGGGGTGGAGAAGGGATACCTCGAACTGGCCGGCGCGGGTCACGCGTTCCCGACGTCGTCGAACTCGGTGATGATGCGGCGCGTCATCCCCTGGCTGAAGATCTTCGTCGACCACGACACCCGCTACAGCAAGTTCCTGTGCCCGTCGCTGGCGGATTCGACCGGCATTTCGGGCTACCGCAGCACGTGCCCGCTCGACGTGCCGGGCGGCAGCGGCCCCGGGCCGGGCGACCAGGCGGTCAGCCTGGTCGGCGCGGGCTCCGGCAAGTGCGTCGACGTCCCGAACCTGTCCCAGGCGAACGGCACCGCGCTGGTCGTCTGGACCTGCAACGGCGGGACCAACCAGCGCTGGACCCCGGCTTCGACCGGCGAACTGCGGGTCTACAACGGCACGAAGTGCATGGACGCGGGTAGCGGCCAGCCGGGGGCGGCAGTGACGATCAACGCGTGCGGTGGCGGCAACAGTCAGAAGTGGACGGTCAACGCCAACGGCACGATCACCAACGCCCAGGCCGGTGCCTGTCTCGACGTGTCCGGTGGCGGCACCGCCGACAACACACCGGTCATCCTGTGGAACTGCACGGGCGGTTCCAACCAGGTCTGGACCCGCCAGGCGTGAGGGGGCCGGGGAGGCGGCAGCCCGCCGCCTCCCCGGGGCTAGGCAACGGAAGAGGCCGTCCGAACGGAGGACAGGAAATGCTGAAGAAGACGTTCAGGCGAACGATCGTTTCGGTTCTGCTTCCCCTTGTGGGTGCGCTTGCGCCGGTCGGGGGCGCCGACGCGGCCAGTCCCGTGCCGCGAGCTGCCGCCGGCGCCACAATCCAGAATGACGTGTTCTGGAAGGACACCTCGGGCAACCCGATCTACTCCCAGGGCGGCGGGGTGCTGAAGGTCGGCAGTACGTACTACTGGTACGGAGTGAAGTACGGCGGAGCGGTCAGCTATTACAACAACCCCGGCGGCGGCAAGAACAACAACGTTTCCTTCAGCGCGATCACGATCTATTCGTCCACCGATCTGGCGAACTGGAAGTTCGAAGGCAACGCGATGACGCCCTCGGACCTGGGCGGCGGGGGCTGGGTCGGCCGGGTGGGGGTCGCACGCAACCCCGGCACGGGCAAGTACGTGCTGGTCTCCCAGGGCAACGGCGGGCTGGTGTTCGGCACGAGCAGCACGCCGAACGGCCACTTCACCTACACGGGTACCCAGTCCAACATCGGAGGTGTCTCCACCGGCATGTCCGGTGACCAGTCGGTCTTCACCGACGACGACGGCAAGGCGTACCTGGTGTTCAGCAACAAGAGCGGCAGGTCCCGCCTGTACGTCTCTCCGCTCCGCTCATCGGACTTCCTGCAGGCCGAAGCCGCCAAGAACGTCTACAACAGCTCGTCGGGGGGCCGTGAAGGCAACATCATGTTCAAGCAGAACGGGTCCTATTACTTCTGTTCCTCCGATCTGCACGGCTGGAACGCGTCCCACACGTACTGCATCACGTCCAAGAACATCATGGGCCCGTACTCCGCGGAGTTCGTGCTGCAGGGTACGGACGCCGACTTCTCCCACGTCACCCAGACCGGGCTGGCGTTCACGGTGACCGGTTCTTCGGGCTCGTTCGTCGTGTTCGGCGGCGACCGCTGGAGCGACTTCGCCGGCAACGGAATCGGCTACAACGACTGGGTGCCGGTCACCTTCACCGGGACGACGCCGGTCTTCCATTCGCTCAGCCAGTGGACGGTCGACGCCGCCGCGGGAACCTGGTCGGTGGGCAGCGGCAACAACTACGTCCTGAACCCGGGCGCCGAGGCCGACCGGGTCGCGCAGAACGCGCTCGCCGGCTGGACCACCACCGGCGGCAACGTCAACAGCAACAAGCTCGGCGGGCACACCGGGCGCTGGGCGATCGCGCAGAGTTCGTCGTCCGCCTACACCGCGACCAGGTACCAGAACATCGCCCTGCCGAACGGCACCTACACGCTGTCGGCCTGGGTGAAGAGCAGCGGCGGGCAGAAGAAGGCGACCATCTTCGCCAAGAACTTCGGCGGGAGTGAGCTGACCGCTTCGATCAGCCAGTCGATCGGCAGCTGGACGAAGGTGAGCGTTTCCGGAATCACCGTGACCAACGGCTCGATCCAGGTGGGCGTGTTTTCCGACGCGAACGCGAACAACTGGGTGAACGTCGACGACTTCAGCCTGGTGCAGGGCGGCTGAGTAGGACCGGGAAAGTCTGAGGGAGGCCGGGTGAAGCGACCGACCATCCTCGACATCGCCCGCGCGGCGGGTGTGTCGAAGGGCGCGGTGTCCTTTGCGCTCAACGGGCGACCCGGGGTCTCGGAGCAGACCCGGGCCCGGGTCAAGGCCGTCGCCGAACAGCTCGGCTGGGAGGCGGGCGGCGCTGCCAGGACGCTTTCCGACGGGCGTGCGGGGGCGGTCGGCCTCGTCGTCGGCCGGCACCCCGACGTCCTGGACGCCGAGCCGTTCTTCATGACGCTGATCGCCGGCATCCAGCGGGAACTGGGTACCGGTCCGGCTTCCCTGCTCCTGCGAGTGGCGGAGGATCGGGAAAACGAGCCGGCGATCTACCGGCAGTGGTATGCCGAGCACCGGGTCGACGGCATCCTGCTCGTCGACCTGCTGACCGGCGACCCCCGCCCGGACGTGCTCGCCGAGCTGGGGCTACCGGCCGTCGTGCTCGGCGGCCCGCTCGGCCGGCCGGAGCTGCCGTCGGTGTGGATCGACGACAGCGCCGCCATCGGGGCGGTGCTCGAACACTTCGCCGCGCTCGGCCACCGGCGAGTGCTGCGGGTTGCCGGCCCCGAACGGCTGGCCCACACCCAGGCCCGTTCGGCGGTGTTCGCGGAAGCCGCGACCCGGGCCGGCATTCCCGCTTGGACCGTCCACGCCGACTACACCGAGGCCGGCGGGGCAACGACGGCGCGGCGAGCGCTGAGGTGGAGGCCGCCACCGACGGCGATGCTGTTCGACAACGACGTGATGGCGGTGGCGGCCCTGGGCGTGGCCCATGCGCTAGGGGTTTCCGTGCCGGGAGAGCTGTCCGTGATCGCCTGGGACGACTCGGTGCTCTGCCGGCTGGCGCGTCCCGCGTTGACCGCGGTTCGCCGGCCGATCGGGGAGTACGGCGCCCTCGCCGTCTCCGTGCTGAGGCGGCTGATCGACGGCCGGGACGTCGCGGCCGACACGCGCACGTCGGCCGCGGTGCAACTGGTGCACCGGGCCAGCACCGCGCCGCCCCGCCCGTGTCACGCCTCGCAAGTTGTTTGACGGTTGGGACCAGCGCCCCAATGTGGCCTTGGTTGCGTTCAACGCACCGAAGGCCGCCTTGGGTGCGTTGAACGCAACCAAGGCCACATTGGGGCGCATCCTGCGCCTGCATCGTATCTTGCTTTGATAGGTTAGTGAAGTAAGGTGGGCGAACCCGTGATCGCTTGTAACCAAGGAGGTCAGGTGCCTGTGAGCCGTCTGCCCGCAGCCGAGGTGGTGCCGGCCTGGTTGGTCGCCGAGCCGGAGCGGCTGCTGGAGTTCGCCCGTGTTTCCCGGCTCCCCGAAGGCGGCTTCGCCTGGCTGGACGAGCAAGGCCGTCCGGTCCACGAGCGACCGGTCGAAACCTGGATCACGTGCCGGATGACGCACGTCTTCGCCCTTGCCGTGGCCGAGGGGCGAAGCGAGGACACCGAGCTGGTGGAGCACGGGCTCGCCGCGCTGACCGGCCTGTTGCACGACGGCGAGCACGGTGGCTGGTTCGCGTCGGCCGCCGCGACCGGCCCGGTCGTCGACGAGAAACGCGCCTACGAGCACGTTTTCGTCATCCTCGCCGCGGCGAGCGCGGCGGCGGCCGGGATCTCCGGCGCCCGTGTCCTGCTCGACGAGGCGTTGACCGTGTTCGACGAGCGCTTCTGGGAGCCGGAAGCGGGTTTGGCGGCCGACGTCTGGGACCGGGCGTGGACCCGGCTCGAGCCCTACCGCGGGGCCAACGCCAACATGCACGCCGTCGAAGCCCTGCTCGCGGCCGCCGACATCACCGGCGACCCGCGGCTGCTCGATCGCGCCGCCGGCATCGTCGAGCGACTCGTCGGCCAGGTCGCGCGCGGGCGCGGCTGGCGGCTGCCCGAGCACTTCACGGCGGAGTGGACCGAGGTGCCCGGGTACAACCGTGATCACCCGGGCCATCCGTTCCGGCCCTACGGCGTCACCATCGGGCACCTCTTCGAATGGGCCCGGCTGGCGGTGCACGTGCGGACCGCGCTGGGCACCCGCGCGCCGGACTGGCTGCTCGACAGTGCCCGTTCCTTGTTCGACACCGCGGTCCGGGACGGCTGGTCGGTCGACGGCGCGGACGGCTTCGTCTACACCACGGACTTCGCGGGGACGCCGGTGGTCCGCGGCCGCCTGCACTGGGTTGCGGCCGAGGCGATGGCCGCGGCCTGGGTGCTGCACCAGGCGACCGGGGACGCGCGGTACCTCTCCTGGTTCCGGCGGTGGTGCGACTACGCGGAGAAGTACTTCGTGGACCGGGCGGCCGGGTCGTGGCACCACGAACTCGACCACGGCAACACCCCGGCGGCCAGCGTGTGGCCGGGCAAGCCCGACGTCTACCACGCCTACCAGGCCGCGCTGATCACCGTGCTGCCGGTGTGCGCGTCGTTCGCCGGTGGCCTGGTGGCCGGCCGCGCGGTGTCAGGAGGCGGGTGACAGCGGGGGTTCGGACGGCTGGAGGTTCTCCGGCAGCCGCAGGCCGCTGTGCAGCGGCACGAGCTCGGACTGCAGCACCATCGCGGCGGCGCCGATCGCCGGCGCCGTCGCCGCCGCCCGGGACAGCCGCATTTCGACGCTGTGGTTGGCGCGGGCGAAGAACGTGCTGTGCAGTTCCCGTTCGACCGCCGGCAGGTAGCTCGGCCCGGCGATGGCGAAGCTGGGTCCGGTGAGCACCACGGCTTCGAGGTCCGTGATGTTCGCCAGGTTCCGCACCGCGACGGCGACGTAGCGAGCCGAGCGCTCCAGCAGGGCGACCGCGCCCTCGTCGCCGCGTCGCGCGGCCCGGCTGACCGCGGCGAAGTCCGGGATCACCGACTGATCCGAGGAGTGGTCCCGCCGGGACAGGCCGGCCGCGCGGGCGAGCCGCCGGTCGGCGCGCGCGGCGGCCACCACAGCGGCCGGTCCGGCGAGGACCTCGAGGCAGCCGCGCGCGCCGCACCAGCACTCGGGACCGTCCAGGTCGAGGCAGATGTGGCCGACTTCGCCGGTGTTGCCGCTCGCGCCCCGGTAGCTGATCCCGTTGACGATCAGCCCGGCACCGATGCCGCTGCCCATGTACAGCGCGGCGAAGGTGGCCGGCAGGTCGACGCCGCCGGACCAGTGCTCGCCGAGCGCGGCGGCGGTCGCGTCGTTGTCGAGCACGACCGGCAGGCCGGTGGCGCGGCGCATCTCGGCGCCCAGCGGGAAGTCGGCCCACTGCCGCATGGCCGGTGGGGTGATCGCCATTCCGTCGTTGGCGCTGAGCGGCCCGGGGAAGACCAGACCGAACCCCAGCAGGCGCTCGCGGTCGACGGCGGCGCTCGCGACGAGCGCGGTGGCCTCTTCGGTCATCCGCTTCACCACCGCTTCCGGAGCGGCGTTCCCCGCGCCGGGCCGTGAGATGCGCGCGACCACGGCTCCGGCGAGGTCGGTGACCACGTACGTGATGTCGGCGTGATCGAGGTGAATGCCCACGGCGTACCGGGCCGACGGGTTCAGCTGCAACAGGACCCGGCGCTTGCCGCCGGTGGATTCGGCGCGGCCGGACTCCCGGACCAGGTCGTCGTCGATGAGCCCCCGGACGACGGTGGAGATCGTCGCGCCGGTCAGGCCGGTGGCGTTGACCAGGCTGACCCGGCTGATCGTGCCGGCGGCCCGGATGACGTCGAGGACCGCGGCCCGGCTGTTGGTGTGCGGGGTCGTCCTGGTGGGCCCACTCATCCGAACTCCTGATGACTTACTTAGGTCGATACGCGAAGGGTAGCAAGGAGCTGCCGTCCGCCTGGGGGTACGCAGCGCGTCCCGGTGGATAGGTGTCGGGCGAGTTGGCCGCTCCGGGTGTTGTGTTGGCCGCTCCCGTCAGCGAGTTGGCCGTTACGGGCCATCCGCTTGCCACCGAACCGGCCTCGGCACACCCGCCCGAATTCGCCAACAGCATCGTGGGATGCCCCCAAAGTCTTGACTTAATTTCTTCGATGACTTAACAATGCCTCAAGTCTCTGCCTGCCGTGATCGGCGGAAGGTCAACGCAGCCCAGCCAGGAGGACTTGATGTCGGTTCACTCATCGCGTCGCAGGGTGTGCGGCGCCGTGCTCACCGCGGTCGCGGCCACCACGCTCGTCACCGGGTGCGGGCCCTCCACCAGCGGATCCGCGGCGGACAGCACGCTGGTCTCCTACACCGGTCAGTCGGGCGACTACCAGATCAACTTCAACCCGTTCTCCTCGAGCACGATGGAGGGCCCGGGGACGATCTTCGAACCGCTGTTCTTCTACAACATCACCCAGGACGCGAAGCCCCTCCCGCTGCTGGGCACCGACTTCGCCTGGAACGCCGACGGCACCCAGCTGCTGGTCACCCTCCGGCCGAACGTGAAGTTCTCCGACGGCACCCCCTTCACCGCGAAGGACGTCGCCTTCACACTCGACATGGTCGCGAAGAACAAGACCATCAACACCACCGGCTACGACGGCAAGGCCGTCGCCACCGACGACACCCACGTCAAGATCACCTTCTCGAAGCCCGCGTTCATGCAGGGCGCGCAGGTCCTCGGCAAGACCTTCATCGTTCCCCAGCACCTGTGGTCGAAGATCCCCGACCCCGCCAACGACGTGATCGCGCAGCCGGTCGGCACCGGCCCGTTCGCGCTCGAGGAGTTCAAGCCGCAGGCGTTCACGTTCAAGGCCAACACCGGCTACTGGGGCGGCGAGCCCGCGGTGAAGCGGATCCGCTACCTCGCGCTGGCCGGCAACCAGTCCGGCGCGGACGCGCTGAAGAGCAAGCAGATCGACTGGCAGACCGGCCCGGTCCCCGACATCAAGAACGTCGCGAAGAACTACCCGGGCTACCAGGCCATCACGGTCCCGCTGAACCAGATGAACCTCACGGCCTGTTCGAACGCCGCCCTCGGCTGCACCGGCCCGCAGACCGACCCGGCCGTCCGCAAGGCGATCTACTACGCGATCAACCGCACCCAGCTCAACTCGCTGGCCTTCGAAGACACCGCCTCCGACATCTCGCCCGGCTTCACGCTGCTCGGCCGCGACGCCAAGTACGTCTCACCGAAGCTGCAGGAGCGGATCGCCCCGAAGACACCCGACCTGACCCGCTCGGCCGGGCTCCTGCAGGGCGCGGGCTACGCGAAGGGCCCGGACGGCCTCTTCGCCAAGGACGGCAAGCCGCTGGAGCTGACCGTCCAGGTGCCCTCGGGCTGGACCGACTACATCACCGCCATCAACACCATGGCCCAGCAGCTGCTGCCCGCCGGGATCAAGCTGCTCGCCCAGCAGGTGTCCTACAACGAATGGGCCGACGCGCGCGTCCGCGGCCGCTTCCAGCTGCTGATCGACGCGATGAACCAGGGTCCGTCGGCGGATCCGTTCTACGACTACAACTACTACCTCTCGACCGAGACCACGGCCAAGGTCGGCGAGTCGGCCTACCCGAACTACAGCCGCTACTCCAACGCGGAAGTCGACGCGGCGCTCAACGCCGTCAAGGGCATCGACTCGACCGACGCGGCGAAACGGCAACCCTACTTCGACGTCGTCCAGACCCGGGTCGAGCAGGACATGCCCTACATCCCGATCCTGACCGGCGGCACGACCAGCGAGTACCACTCCGACAAGTTCACCGGCTGGCCGACCAAGGACAACATGTACGCCTTCCCGGCGGTGTGGAGCCGGCCGGACCAGGCCCAGATCTACAAGACGCTCAAGCCCGCCGGTCAGTGACGGGCGAGCCCGTGACCTACTACGTCCGGAAACTGGCGTTCTACCTGGTGGCCCTGTGGGCGGCGCTGACGCTCAACTTCTTGATCCCGCGCCTGTTCCCCGGCAACCCGGTGGACGTCCTGCTCGCGAAACTGGCCCAGCGCGGCGCGACCCCCGATCCGTCGGTGCGCCGCGCCTACGAGCTACTGCTCGGCACCCACAGCGACGAGTCGCTGTGGGCCCAGTACCTCAGCTACCTCGCCCGCTTGGCGCACGGCGACCTCGGCGTGTCGGTCAGCGTCTTCCCCGCCAAGGTGTCCGACGTGATCGCCCAGGCGCTGCCCTGGACGGTCGTCCTGGTCGGCATCGCGACCCTGCTGTCGTTCGTGCTCGGCGTCGGGCTCGGCATGTTCGTCGGCTGGAAGCGCGGCACCTGGCTCGACGCCCTCGTGCCGGGGACCACGGTACTGGCCGCGGTTCCGTACTTCTGGCTGGCGCTGCTGCTGGCGGCGCTGCTCGCCGGCGCCCTGGGCTGGTTCCCGCTGCTCGGCGGCTACGACGTGGCCCTCGATCCGGGGTGGAACGCCGACTTCCTCGGATCCGCCGTCTACCACGGCACGCTGCCCGCGCTCACCATCGTCGTCTCGTCGGTCGGCGGGTGGCTGCTCGGCATGCGCAACATGATGGTGTCCACCGGGTCGGAGGACTACGTGCTCACCGCGCAGGCCAAGGGACTGCGCGACGGCCGCGTGATGCTGCGCTACGCCGCCCGGAACGCGGTCCTGCCGTCGGTCGCCGGGTTCGCGATTTCGCTCGGCTTCGTGGTGTCCGGGTCGATCGTCACCGAGCAGGTGTTCGCCTACCCCGGGATCGGCTCGAAGCTGCTACAGGCGGTGCAGAACAACGACTACGCGCTGATGCAGGGCATCTTCCTGATCATCACGGTGGCCGTGCTCGGCGCCAACCTCGTGATCGACCTGGTGTACGGGCTGATCGACGCGCGCACCCGGGTCCGGGCCTGAGAAGGAGAACGACACGTGACGAATCTCAGCCCCGAAACCACCACCGGCGCGCCGATCCTGACCCCCGTCCGCCGGGGCCGCGTCAGCGGACTGCGCGCGGTCCTGCCGGCGTGGTCCCCACGCCTCGGCGTCGGACTCGGCCTGGTCACCGTCATCGCCCTGTTCGGGATCTTCGGCCCGTTGTTCGTCGGCGACCCCGACGCCATCCGTGACGCCGGCCTCGCCCCGCCGGGCGACGGTCACCTGCTCGGCCTCACCCAGACCGGGCAGGACGTCTTCGCGCAGCTGGCGTACGCCACCCGCGGCTCCCTCCAGATCGGCCTGATCGTCGGGGTGCTGGCGACCGTGCTCTCCGCGTTCTTCGGCGTCATCGGCGCCTACGCAGGCGGCGTCGTCGACGAAGTGTTCTCGCTGTTCTCCAACATCATGCTGGTCATCCCCGGCCTCCCGCTGGTGATCGTCATCGCCGGGTTCGTGCCGCCCGAATCCCGCGGCGCGTGGACGGTCGCGCTCGTCCTGGCCATCACCGGATGGGCGGCTTCGGCCCGCGTCCTGCGCGCCCAGACGCTGTCGCTGCGCAATCGCGACTACGTCGCCGCGGCGCGGGTCGCGGGGGAGAAGCGCTGGCGCGTCATCACCGTCGAAATCCTGCCCAACCTGCTGCCGCTGCTGGCGTCGCAGTTCGTGTTCGCGGTGATCGCGGCGATCCTGTCCGAGGCCGGGCTGTCGTTCCTCGGTCTCGGCGCCTCGAACTCCTCGACGCTGGGGACGATGCTCTACTTCGCCCAGAACGGGTTCGCCCTCCAGCGGGACGCCTGGTGGTGGTTCGTTCCGCCCGGGCTGGTCATCGCCCTGTTCGGCTGCGGGCTCGCGTTGATCAACTTCAGCATCGACGAGATCATCAACCCGAAGCTGCGGGTGGCGGGCCGGCGGCGCCGGGCCGAACGGCCGGAAACCCGGGCGGTGGCCGAGGTCGGGGCCGACGTCGTGCTGAGCGTCGACCACCTCGACGTCGTCTACCGCACCGCGAACCCGGTCCACGCGGTCAAGGACGTGTCCCTCACGCTCCGACGTGGCGAGATCCTCGGCCTGGCCGGGGAGTCCGGGTGCGGGAAGACGACGCTGGCCTACGCGATCAACCGGCTGCACCGGCCGCCCGCGGAGGTCACCGCGGGCGCGGTCGTCCTGCACGACCGCGACGGGCCGGACATCGACGTGCTGGCCCTGGAACACGAGCAGCTGCGCGCGTTCCGCTGGGACCGCCTCTCGATGGTCTTCCAAGGTGCGATGAACGCGCTGAACCCGGTGACCACCGTGCGTTCGCAACTGGCCGACGTCCTGACCACCCACCGCCCGGAAATGCCGAAGGCGCAACGGAAAGCCAAGTGCGAGGAGGTCCTGCGGCTGGTCGGCGTCGATCCCGGCCGGCTGGGCTCGTACCCGCACGAACTGTCGGGCGGGATGCGGCAGCGCGTGATGATCGCGATGGCCCTGCTGCTCGACCCGCAGGTGATGATCATGGACGAGCCCACGACCGCACTCGACGTCGTGGTGCAGCGGGGGATCCTGAAGGAGATCCTGCGGCTGCGGGACGAGTTCGGCTTCGCCGTCATCCTCATCACCCACGACCTGCCGCTGCTGCTGGAGATCGCCGACCGGATCGCGGTGATGAAGGACGGCGAGATCGTCGAATACGCCGCGGCCGAGCGGATGTACCGCGCGCCGTCGCACCCCTACACCCGGACGCTGCTCGAGTCGTTCCCGAGCCTGACCGGGGAGCGCGGGGCGTTCCTGCGCGACCAGGCCCTCGCCGAAGGAGGCGTCCGGTGACCGAGCTGGTGGTCCGCGACCTGGTCAAGGACTTCCGGATCCGCGACGGGGTGCGCCGGTCCCGGCTGCGCGCGGTCGACGACGTGTCCTTCACCCTGACGCCCGGCCGGACGACGGCGCTGGTGGGCGAGTCCGGGTCGGGGAAGTCGACGATCGCCCGGATGGTCGCGCGCCTCGAGTCGCCGACGTCCGGCCGGATCGTGGTCAGCACCGACGACGGCACCGAGGTCTCCGGCCGGACGTATCGCGACCACGTGCAGATGGTCTTCCAGGACCCGTTCGCCTCGCTGAACCCCTTCCACACTATCGAACACCACCTCGCGCGGCCGCTGCTGCTGCACGGGCGCGCCAAGGGCCGCGAGGACACCTGGCGGCAGGTCCTGCACCTGCTGGAGCGGGTCAACCTGACCCCGGCCGACGAAATCGCGAGGCGGCGGCCGCACGAACTGTCCGGCGGTCAGCGCCAGCGCGTGGCGATCGCCCGGGCGCTCGCGCCCGGCGCGAAGGTGGTGATCGCGGACGAGCCGGTGTCGATGCTCGACGTCTCCATCCGCCTCGGGGTGCTCAACCTCCTGGGGCGGCTGCAGCGCGAGGACCACCTGGCGGTGCTGTACATCACGCACGACCTGGCCACCGCCCGCCACTTCGCCGACGACATCGCGGTGCTCTACCGCGGCCGGATCGTCGAACGCGGACCGGCCTCGGAGGTGATCCTGCGGCCGAAGCACCCGTACACCCAGCTGCTCGCGGCGGCGGCCCCCGATCCCGACAAGCGGGGGACGGTGGTGGCGGAGCCGGCCGATCCGGTGGGCGGCGGCCTCGGTCCCGGCGTCCACAGCGGCTGCACGTTCCGCGACCGATGCCGCTTGGCAATGGACGTCTGCGCCACGACACCGGTGGAGGAGAAGGTGGGTGAGGCGCACTTCGCGCGATGCTGGTTCTACGGAGCGCGCCCATGACATCGAGGGTTCTTGGCCGCGAGTGACTCATTCGGGACCTCAGGCGGTGCTGTTGGCGAAGTCGGGCCAGGGTCCGGCTTACCGTCCTGCCGCAGGTTGTCGTGAGTGGTATTTAGGGTTCTAACCCTAAATACCACTCACGACAAGTCGCGAGACCACCCGACTACCGAAGCGGCTTTGCCGCGGCCCTGCTGGAGTGTTGTCTGAACCATAACGCGTTGACTTACTTAAGTCAGTTGAGTAACAATCTCGCAAGAGGACGTCCCTGTCGCGTTAGGAGTGCCCCAGATGAACCGCCAGGAACTGCACGAGGGCTGGCGGATCGAGGCCGTGGCCGGTCCGGTTCCGGACCCGGTCCGGGGCCGGGCGCTTCCCGCCACCGTGCCGGGTTCTGCCCATCTGGACCTGCTGGCCGCCGGCTTGATCGATGATCCCTACCGTGACACCGCCGAGGCCGACGTGGCGTGGATGCACCGGGCCGGATGGCGCTACACGCTCGAGTTCGAGTCCTCGGCGCCTGCTGCGGCGGAACGCGCGGATCTCGTCTTCGACGGCCTCGACACCGTGGCGACCGTGACCCTCAACGGCCGGCAGCTCGGGCAGGTTGCCAACATGCACCGCACGTTCCGCTTCGACGTCCGCGGGGTGCTGCGGGACGGTACGAACACCCTGGTCGTCGAGTTCGCGAGCGCGCTGACCCACGCCGAGGCGGTCGAGGCGGAGCTGGGCTGGCGCGACCACGCCTACCCGAGCCCGTTCAACATGATCCGCAAGATGGCCTGCTCGTTCGGCTGGGACTGGGGACCCGACCTGCAGACCGCGGGCATCTGGAAGCCGGTCCGGCTCGAGCGGTGGACCACCGCCCGCCTCGCGTCGGTGCGGCCGCTGGTGACGGTCGACGAGGACGGAAGCGGTCGCGTCACGGTCCACGCGGACGTCGAGCACGCCGTGGCCGGCGAGCGGCTCGAGCTGGTGGCGTCGATCCCAGCCGGAAACCGGACCGCGCGCGCCACCATCGAACCGGGCGAAACCCGGGGGATCGTGACGCTGACGGTGCCGGACGTCCGGCTGTGGTGGCCCGCCGGATACGGCGAACACCCGCTCTACGACCTCGAAGTCGACCTCGTCGGGTCCGGGACGGCGCTTGACGCCTACCGGCGCCGCATCGGGTTCCGGACCATCACCGTCGACACCGAACCGGACGCGATCGGCACCCCGTTCACGTTCGTGGTCAACGGCACGCCGGTGTTCGCCAAGGGCGCCAACTGGATCCCCGACGACCACTTCCTCACCCGGATCACCCGCGACCGGCTCGCCCGCCGGGTCGACCAGGCCCTCGGGGCGAACCTCAACCTGCTGCGCATCTGGGGTGGCGGGATCTACGAGACCGAAGACTTCTACGACCTCTGTGACGAACGCGGTGTCCTGGTGTGGCAGGACTTCCCGTTCGCTTGCGCCTCGTACCCCGAGGAGGAGCCACTGTGGACGGAGGTCGAGGCGGAGGCGCGGGAGAACGTCGCCAGGCTGACGCCGCACGCCTCCCTCGCCCTGTGGAACGGCAACAACGAGAACCTCTGGGGATTCGCCGACTGGGGCTGGCCCGAACAGCTCGATGGCCGCACGTGGGGCCTGAAGTACTACACCGAGCTGCTGCCCGCCATCGTCGCCGAGCTCGACCCGACCCGCCACTACGCACCGGGGAGCCCGTACAGCCCCGGTGACGTCCACCCGAACGACCCCGACCACGGCACCCGGCACGAGTGGGACGTGTGGAACCGGATCGACTACACCCACTACCGCGACCACATCCCGCGGTTCTGCTCGGAGTTCGGCTTCCAGGGGCCGCCCACGTGGGCCACCCTGACCCAGTGGATCCACGACGACCCGCTCACGCCGACCTCGCCGGCGTTCCTGCTGCACCAGAAGGCCGAGGACGGCAACGGCAAGCTCGACCGCGGTCTGGCGGCCCACCTGCCGCGGCCGGAGGCGTTCCCCGACTGGCACTGGGCGACCCAGCTCAACCAGGCCCGCGCGGTGGCCTTCGGGATCGAGCACTTCCGGTCGTGGTGGCCGCGCACCGCGGGGGCCGTCGTCTGGCAGCTCAACGACTGCTGGCCGGTCACCTCGTGGGCCGCGATCGACTCGGACGAACGGCTCAAGCCGTTGTGGTACGCCCTCAAGCACGCGTTCGCGCCCCGGCTGCTGACGGTCCAGCCGCGCGACGGCGAAGACGTCGTCATCGCGGTCAACGACACCGCCACGCCCTGGTCGGGTGATCTCGAACTGGAAACGCGGACGGTCGCCGGGCAGGTCACCGGGCGACGTACACTGCGGTTCACCGTGCCAGCCCGCTCCACAGCCGAGCTGGCACCGGCCGGGACCGGGGAGGAGGTGCTCGTGGCGACCACCGAGGACACCCGGCTCGTGCACGTCTTCGGCGAAGACCTCGAGCACGACTACGAGCCCGGTCCGCTGACTGCCGAGGCCGCGGCGGTGCCCGGTGGCTACCGCGTCGACGTCACCGCGTCCGCACTGGCGCGGGACGTCGCCCTCCTGGTGGACCGCGTGGCGCCCGACGCCGTGGTCGACGACATGCTGGTGACCTTGCTGCCCGGCGAAACCCGGTCGTTCGTGGTCCGCACCGCGGGCACTGTCGATCCGGCCGCGTTCGCCGACCCGCTGGTGCTGCGGTCGGCGAACGCACTCGGCTCCCCGGTGATGAGGTCCTAGATGAGTACGCACCACCCCTCCGGCGCCATCGGCCTGGTGCTGGCCCGCCCACCCCGGCTGCTCGGCACCGAGCCGTTCTTCATGGAGTTCATCGCGGGCATCGAACAGCACCTCGCCGACTGGGACCTGTCGCTGCTGCTGCACGTGGTGTCCACACAGGACGCGGAGCTGGCGGCGTACCGGCGGTGGGCGGTGCAGCGGATGGTCGAGGCGACCGTCGTGGTCAACCTGGTCGACGACGACCCCCGGCCGGCCCTGCTGCGGTCGCTGGACATGCCGGCGGTCCTGGTCGGCGAGCCTGCCGACAATCACGGCTTCCCGGCCGTGCGCACCGACAACGCCGGACCGGTCCGGGAAGCCCTGCAGGTCCTCCTCGACCTCGGCCACCGGCGCATCGCGCGGGTGACCGGCCCCGCGCAGCTGCTGCACACCCTGGCCCGCACCGACGCGCTCGTCACCGGCTGCCGCGAGGTGGGCATCGAGCCGCTCCTCGCCGAGGGCGACTACTCCGAAGAGTCCGGAGCGAAACGCACCACCGAGCTGCTTTCCGGGGCCGAGCCGCCCACCGCCATCCTCTACGACAACGACGTGATGGCGCTGGCAGGACTCGGCGCCGCCAAGTCCCTCGGCGTCCGGGTTCCGGACCAGCTCAGCATCATCGCCTGGGACGACTCGACCCTCTGCCGCCTGGCCACGCCCTCGCTGACCACGATGAGTGTCGACGTGCACCAGTACGGCGTCTCGGTGGCCGAATCGGTGCTCGAACTGGTCGACGGCGGCCCGGTCACCGAACGCTGGTCGCCTGCGGCGAAGTGTGTACTGCGCGCCAGTACCGCTGCGCCTGCCTGAGCCTCGCTATTCGAGGCGGCGCATTTGCCGGCGCGACCCGCCGAGACGTCCTTATTCTGTGCTGCGCAATTCTGTTCGCGTGACGAGCTAAACTTCTTAAGTTTCCCGCGCGAACTTATTTGCGCGGGGTTTCCCGGTGTCGGGTCCGGTTGTTAGAATTTCCGATTGGAAGCGCTCTCAGACGCTGTTATCCCTTCATGCCGTGCCCCCTGCGAGGCGGGCCGGCCTTCATCGCGGTCAAAGGAGATGCGATGTCGTTCCCTCGAAGTTCGCCACAGGCACGAAGCCGGCTGGGCCACTGGGGGAGGAGAGCCGCCCGAGTCCTGGCGGCGTCAGCTCTCGCCGTCCCGTTGCTCGTCACCGGCGGTACCGCGTCGGCGGCCCAGACCGGAGCGCTCGTCAGCGCGGCTTCCGCCCGCTGCCTCGACGTGACCGGCAACGTGCAGACCGCCGGCACCGGGATCCAGATCTGGGACTGCAACGGTCAGGCCAACCAGCAGTGGACCGTTACGGACGCGGGTGAACTGCGCGTGTTCAGCGGTTCGATGTGCCTGGACGCCGGGCAGACCGCGGCGGGCACAAAGCTGCAGATCCAGGCCTGCACCGGTGCCGCGAGCCAGAAGTTCACCCTGCGTTCCGACGGCAGCATCTACGGCGCCCAGTCGGGATTGTGCGCCGACGTGAACGCCGCGGCGACCGCGAACGGCACGACGGTCCAGCTCTGGGGTTGCCACGGCCAGACCAACCAGCGGTGGACCGTAGGCGGCGGCGGGTCGAACCCGCCCGGCCCCTGCTCGGCCAATCCCGTCAACCCGCGCGCGACGACCCAGGCGAAGAAGCTGCTCTGCTACTTCTACAGCCAGTACGGCAACCACATCATCTCGGGGCAGGAGGAGTCCACCTGGGTGGCCGGCTCCGAGTACGAGATGAACTACATCCACGACCGCACGGGCAAGTACCCGGCGATCCGCGGCATGGACATCGAACAGGACGGCGTCGGCGGACGCGGCGTGTCCTGGTGGAACGCCGGTGGCATCCCGATGGTGGGCTACCACATGGGTGCGCCGACGAAGCCGGACACCTACGAGGGCAGCCAGATGGCCGTGTCGATCAACGCGGTGCTCACGCCGGGAACGGCCGAGTACGCCTCGTTCACCCAGCGGCTGGACAAGGCCGCCGCCCAGTTGCAGATCATGGAAAACGCCGGAGTTCCCGTGCTGTGGCGCCCGTTCCACGAGGCCGGGGGCACCTGGTTCTGGTGGAGCAAGGAAGGCGGCTCCCAGTACAAGCGGCTGTGGCAGTTCGAGTACAACTACTTCACCACCACCAAGGGGCTCGACAACCTGGTCTGGCTGCTGCCGTTCAACGGTCAGCCGAGCTCGTCGTTCTACCCGGGAAAGTCCGTCGTCGACATCGCCGGTTCGGACACCTACGCCGGTGACTACGGACCGCAGACCAGCCTGTTCAACGCCACCAAGAACATCGTCGGTGGCACGATCCCGATCGCGCTGCACGAGAACGGCCCGATCCCCGACCCGGACCAGCTGCAGTCGTCGAACACGCGGTGGGTCATGTTCAACACCTGGCACACCGACTGGCTGACCAACACCTCGCACAACTCGATCAGCCAGCTGCAGAAGACGTACAACAGTTCGTATGTGGTCACGAGGGACGAAGTTCCCAATCTGAAGTGACCGGCTCTCGCCCCGGACGGATTCTTCCGTCCGGGGCGGGTCCAGTCGAATTCGCGAAGATTTGCGACTGCGGGGTGCCCCACGGCTGAACCGGTTTTGTCCGGAGGTGTGATGAAGCGTCCGACCATCAGGGAAATCGCCGCGCAGGCCGGGGTGTCGCAAGGGGCCGTATCCTATGCGCTCAACGGCCGCCGTGGGGTCTCCGAGGCGACGCGCAACCGGGTCGTCGAGATCGCCCGGCAGCTCGGCTGGACCCCGGGCGGCGGAACCCATCGCCACGTTCGCCGGTCCAGGGCACTGGGAATGGTGGTCAACCGGACGGCGACCGGGCTCACCGGGGAGCCGTTCTTCGGCGCCCTCATGTCCGGGATCCAGCGAGAGCTGGCCACGGGATCGGTGTCACTGCTGATGCAGACCGCGCCGAGCTGCTCCGCCGAACTCGAGATCTACCGGCGCTGGCACCGCGAGCAGACCGTGGGCGGCGTCCTCCTGCTCGACCTCCGGATCGGCGACACCCGGCCGGACGAGCTTGCCGCGATCGGCTTGCCCGCCGTCGCGCTCGGCGGCCCGCTGGACCGGTCCGATGCGCCTTCGGTGTGGATGAACGACCGGCAGGCGATGCGGGGTGTGCTCGAATACCTGGCCGCGCTCGGGCACCGGTCCGTGGTCCGCGTCGCTGGTCCCGAGACGTTCGTGCAAACACGGACCCGGACGGATGCGTTCGCGGCCGCGGCATGCCACCTCGGTCTGGCGGACGCGCGCACGGTTCACGCCGACTACAGCGAGGAAGGCGGCGCGGACACGACTCGCCGCATCCTGAAGTCGAAGCGGCCCCCGACCGCGCTGATGTTCGACAACGACGTCATGGCGGTGGGTGGCCTGGGGGCCGCGCAGGGGCTCGGTCTCCGGGTTCCGGCGGACCTGTCCATCGTCGCCTGGGACGACTCGGTGCTCTGCCGGCTGGTCCACCCGGCGTTGTCCGCGGTGCAGCGGCCGATCGCCGAGTTCGGTGCGCTGGCGGTGTCCGTGCTGCGGCGGAAGATCGACGGCGGGAACGCTGTCGACACGTGTACCTCGACTCCGGTGTTCGCCGTCCGGGGGAGCACCGGGCCGCTGCGCCGGCGCTGACCTCCCGGGGACACGCGGACCGGGTGGGCCCGGTCCGCGTGCGGTCTTCTCAGCGCCGGGACCAGCGCTGGTTCGCCTGCCCGTTGCAGGTCCAGAGCGCCACCGGAGTTCCGTTGGCCGTCTGCTGACCACTGGCGTCGAGGCAGAGGCCGGACTGCCGTCCGGTGATCGAGCCGTCGGCGTTGAGCGTCCACTGCTGGTTGGCCTGGCCGGTGCAGTCCCAGATGTCCACCGCGGTGCCCGGTGACGTGCCTTGCCCGGCGGCGTCGAGGCAGCGGCCGCTCCCGCCCCTGATCTCGCCGGCCGAGCCGAACGTCCACGCCTGGTTGGACTGGCCGTTGCAGTCCCAGAGCTGGAGCTTGGTCCCGTTGGCCGTGCCGGCCCCGGTGACGTCGAGGCACCGCCCGGATTGGCCGCCCACTACGGTGGCGCCGGTCGGCGTGCTGCCACCGCCGAGGGCGGCGGTCAGCGCCGGGTACCACCGGCTTTCCATCTTCTGGATTCCGGTGGTGCTGTTCGGGTGCACGCCGTCGACGGTGTCGGCGGACGTGCTGAACCCGGTCCACTGGTCGACGACCGTGATCGGGGACGCGGCCGTCGAATGGGCCTGGACCCAGCCGGGGATGGCGTTGTCGAGGTCGACGACGCGCTGGCCGCAGGCGGAACAGTTGGCCGGGTTCATCGGGAGGATCTTCGCGACGATCACCTTCATCGCCGGATTGCTCGCCCGCATCTGGCCGAGCAGACGGCTGTAGGCGTCGAGGATGGCCGTGGTGCCGATATTGCTCCAGATGTCGTTGGTGCCGAGGTGCATGAGCACGATGTCCGGCCGGGTCGCGCCGAGCCAGCCGGGCAGTTGGTTGTTGTTGGCGATGCCGGTGGCCAGGTAGCCACCGTGGCCTTCGTTCTCGCCGTCATAGGAAAACCCGCAACCGGGAGCCGGCAGCGTTCCGACGAAGTCGGTGTTGGTGTGTCCGGTGTTCTGCAGGTGCCGCCAGAGCAGCGCGCGCCAGCAGCCCGGCGAGCCGGTGATCGAATCGCCGAGCGCCATGATGCGCACGGGCGCCGCGGCGGACGCGGCCGTGGGGACGGTGAGAACGGCGACCAGCGCGGTGAGCACAAGTGCGCAATAGCCGAGGAATCTGTGCACGATACCTCCTGAGGGCGATCGACCGGCCACTGTGGACGGTCGACTTGGAAGCGCTCTCAGGCGGGGAAGACGTTAGCTGCACGCGATCGAGTTGTAAACCCTCAGCCGACGCTGACGGTCCGGCCGGTGAGCGCGGCGCGGATGGCCAGTGCGGCACCGGAACGCGCCCATTCGCCGAAGTCGAAGGCCTGCACGTCGAGGTCTAGTTGCGCGGGATCCGGTTCGTAGGACTTCCCGATGCCTTCCCGCACCCGGTCGGCGGCCACCTCGTACAGCGGCAGCCCGTCGCCGGTCAGCACGACCTTCTGCGGGTCGACGAGGTTCGCGACCGTGCCGATGATGATGCCGAGGGCGAAGCCGGCATCACCGAACACCCGCCGCGCGGCGGGCTCGCCCGCCCGTGCCCGCGCGACGGCGTCGGCGTAGTCCGCGGCGCCGAGTGCCCGCACGATCGACTCGTTCAGGAGGTAGCTGGCGGCGCAGCCGCGGTGGCCGAGGTCGCACACCGGGCCGGACTGGTCGACGACGAGGTGGGCTGCCCGCCCGGCGGTGCCGTGCGCGCCCTCGACGAGTTCGCCGTTGAGCACCAGACCGCAACCGATGCCGACGCCGATCGTGACGAGGACCAGGGACCGCAGCCCGGCACCGGCGCCGAACCAGTGCTCGGCGGCGGTCAGTGCCTGGACGTCGTTGTCCACCGCGGTCGGGAGGCCGGTCGCCTCGGCGACGAGGTCGGCCAGCGGGACACCGGACCAGTGCAGATACGCGGATCCGTGCACCGACCCCGCGCGTACCGTGCCGGCCAGCGTCACGCCCGCGGCGGTCAGGTCCGGGAACGTGGTCCGCAGCGCCGAGGCGACTTCGGCGATCTGGCCGACGACCTCGGTGACGTCCGCCGAGCGCAGGGGAGTGTTGATCGACGCCACCACCTCGGCGTTGAGGTCGGTGACCACGGCGTAGAGGTGGTCGCCGGTGAGCTTCACGCCGAAGAAGTGCCGGGCGGCGCCGTTGACGTGCAGCAGCTCCGAAGGGCGCCCGGTCGTCGAACGCAGCTGCGTTCCGCCTTCGGCCAGCAGGCCGTCGTCGAAGAGCTGTCGCGTGATCCGGCTCAGCGTCGGCCGCGACACCTGCAGTCGCGCGGCGATTTCGGCGCGCGAGATGGGGCCGTGGACGAGTACCTCGAGGAGCACCTGACGGGCGGCCTCGGGCAGCTGTGGCCAGGGCGCTACCGCCTGTGCCCGGCCTTGGCGGGTTCCGGAACTCACCGGCCGAGCGTACCCGCCGGAGCGCCCTGTTATGTCACTTCTGAAACAAAGTGGCGCGGAGATGGAGCTGGAAGCGGGTTCTTGACACACGTTAGTGTTGTGATGAAACTAACTGCGTGCTGACGATGACGTTCACCGAAGGCAACGACGAACCGGCGGGTCCCGGCGCGGTCCACCTGGCGGCCGCCGGCACCAGCCTCCTGCTCGACGCGACCGGCGACCGCCTGCCTCGCATCGTGTACTGGGGCGCCGATCTCGGACAGCCCACCGAAGCCGAGCTGGGGGACTTGGTGCGCGCGGCCCGGCCGCCGGTCGTCTCCAACAGCATCGACGACCCGCTCCCCGTCGGCGTCCTCGCCGAGGCCGCCACCGGCTGGTCGGGAACACCCGGCATCAGCGGCAGCCGCGCCGGTCGCGCGTTCTCCCCGCTGTTCACGAAGACCGCGGCGGACCTGACGGCGGACGGCACCCTGATCACTGCGGCACAGGACGCCACCGCCGGACTGGCGCTCGAGCTGCGCGTGGCGCTCTCGCCGTCGGGGGTGGTGCGGCTGGGCGCAACGGTGACGAATATCGGCAAGGACGACTACGGCCTCGACGCGCTGACCCTCAACCTGCCGGTCCCGACGACCGCACTGGAACTGCTCGACTTCTCCGGGCGGCACTTGCGGGAGCGCGCCCCACAACGGCACCCGTTCACCTTGGGTTCCTACGTGCGCAGCGGACGCCGCGGCCGGACCGGCCTCGACGCGACCCTGCTCATGCTCGCCGGTGAACCCGGCTTCGGCTTCCGCCGCGGCGAGGTCTGGGGCGTGCACACGGCCTGGAGCGGGAACCACACCACCTACGCCGAGCGCGACGCCGCGGGCACCGCGATCCTCGCCGGCGGCGAGATCCTGCTTCCCGGCGAGGTGATCCTCTCTCCGGGCGAGTCCTACGCCTCTCCGACGCTGATGGGTTCCTACGGCGACGGGATGGACGAGCTGTCCGGGCGGTTCCACGCCGACCTGCGGAGCCGGCCCGAGCACCCCGGTACGCCGCGGCCGATCGCCCTCAACACCTGGGAAGCGGTCTACTTCGACCACGATCCGGCGAAACTGCGCGAGCTCGCCGAGCTGGCCGCGCAGGTCGGCGCGGAACGGTTCACGCTCGACGACGGCTGGTTCCGCGGCCGCCGGGCGGACAACGCGGGACTGGGTGACTGGTTCGTCGACGAGGGAGTGTGGCCGGACGGCCTGCGCCCGATCGCCGACCACGTCCGCTCGCTCGGCATGCAGTTCGGGCTCTGGGTCGAACCCGAGATGATCAACCCGGACTCCGACCTCGCTCGCGCGCACCCGGAATGGATCCTCCGGCCGGACGCGCGGTTCCCGCCCGAGGCGCGGCACCAGCAGGTGCTGGACATCTCCCGGCCGGACGCCTACGCCTACGTGCTGGAACGCCTGGACGCACTGGTCGTCGAGAACGGCGTCGACTACCTGAAGTGGGACCACAACCGCGATCTCGTCGACGCCGGGCACACCGCGAGCGGCACGGCCGGGGTACACGACCAGACCCGAGCCCTCTACCGGCTGCTGGACGAACTCCGCGCCAAGCACCCGGGCCTCGAAATCGAGTCCTGCTCGTCGGGCGGCGGCCGCGCCGATCTCGAGATCCTCGCCCGGACGGAACGCATCTGGGCCAGCGACTGCCTGGACGCGCTCGAGCGGCAGCACATCCAGCGCTGGACCGGTTTACTGCTGCCCCCGGAAATGCTCGGCTCGCACGTCGGCGCGCCGACGGCGCACACCACCGGCCGTACGCACACCCTCGACTTCCGTGCCGGCACCGCGTTCTTCGGCCACTTCGGCATGGAGTGGGACCTGACGTCGGCGAGCGAGACCGAACTCGCCGAACTCACGGCCTGGATCGCTCTGCACAAGCGGTTCCGGCCGCTGCTGCACAGCGGCACCGTCGTCCGCGGCGACCACCCCGACCCGGCGCACTGGCTCCACGGCGTCATCGCCCAGGACCGCGCCGAAGCGCTCTTCGCGTTCGTCGCCCTGCAGACCGGCGCCTGGGCGCCGCCGGGACGCATCCGGCTGCCCGGGCTGGCCGCCGGAACCCGGTACACCGTGCGGTTCCTGTCCGCCGTCGACCGGGTGCGGCGGCACGGGCTGCCCGCGTTCCCGGACTGGGTGGACCAGCCGTTGACGATGTCCGGCGCCGCGCTGGCCACGGCCGGGTTCCAGGCACCCGCACTGCAGCCGGAACAGCTGCAGCTGATCCACGTGATCGCCGAGCACTGAGGAGGCGGAGGTGAAGTTCCTGCCGGCCCGGGAAACGCGCGCCGCCTGGCTGTTCGTCGCGCCCGCCGCGGTGGGCTTGCTCGCCTTCACCCTCGTCCCGGCGGTACGCGGGCTCTACTACAGTTTCACCGACTTCAGCGTCTTCCGGCCCGGGAAGTTCGTCGGGGCCGACAACTACCGGCAGCTCGCCGCCGACCCGGTCTTCTGGAACGCCCTGTGGGTCACCCTCGAGTACGTCGTGATCAACATCGGCGTACAGACGGTCTTCGCACTGGGGATCGCGGTGCTCATGCACCGGCTGACGCGGTCCATGGTGATCCGCGGGCTGATCCTCACGCCGTACCTGGTGGCGAACGTGATCGTCGCCCTCGTCTGGTTCTGGATCCTCGACTACCAGCTCGGGATCGGGAACCAGGTCCTGGACTGGCTGGGCCTGTCACGGATGGCGTTCTTCGGCGACCAGGCGCTGGCCATCCCGACGATCGCGCTGGTCAACGTCTGGCGGCACCTGGGCTACACCGCCCTGCTCATCTTCGCCGGGCTGCAGACGATCCCCAAGACCGTTTACGAAGCCGCGGCGATCGACGGGGCGACCGAGGCGAAGATGTTCTGGCGCGTCACGCTCCCGCTGCTGCGCCCGGTGCTGGCCCTGGTCCTCGTCGTCAGCGTGGTCGGCTCGTTCCAGACCTTCGACACCGTCGCCGTCACCACCCAGGGCGGTCCGGTCAACTCGACCCGCGTCCTCTACTACTACATCTACGAACTCGCCTTCGGCCGGTTCAAGTTCGGCTACGCCTCGGCGGTGTCGGTCGTGCTGTTCGTCGTCCTCGCCGTGGTGAGCCTCCTGCAACTGCGGCTCACCCGGGCCGGCCAGTCGGACCTGGCGTGAGGAGCATGCCGTGACCACCGTACTGACCCGAACCTCCGCCTCGCCGCCCGAGGCACCCGCACCGGTGCGCAGGCCGCGCGGGATCGGCCGGACGATCGCGTGGATCATCCTCGGCCTGGTCCTGCTGGTGACGTTGTTCCCCTTCTACTGGATGTTGCGGACGTCGTTCTCCAGTAACGGCGCCCTGGCGGCCAACAGCGGAAACCTGCTCCCGGCCGACTTCAGCCTGGGTGGCTGGAAACGCGTCCTCGGGCTGGCCACCCCGGCAGAGGCCCGAGCCGACGGCGGTTCGGGTGCTTCGCTGCACTTCTGGCTCTATCTCCGCAACTCCGTGATCGTCGCGACCTCCACGACGGTGTTCCAGACGTTCTTCAGTGCCATGGCGGCCTACGCCTTCGCCCGCTTGCGGTGGCCGGGGCGCAACGCCGTGTTCTTCCTGTTCCTTTCGGCCATGATGGTGCCGCCGATCTTCACCATCCTGCCGAACTTCGTCTTGATGCGGGACCTCGGGCTGTTGAACACCTTCCTCGGTATCGTCCTGCCCACGCTGCTGATGGCGCCGTTCGCGGTGTTCTTCCTGCGCCAGTTCTTCCTCGCCATCCCGCGGGAGCTCGAAGAAGCCGCGATCCTCGACGGCGCGGGCCGCCCCCGCATCTTCTTCCGGCTCATCCTCCCGATGAGCTCCGCCCCACTGTCCACATTGGCCATCCTGACCTACATCACGTCCTGGAACGACTACTTCTGGCCGTTGCTGGTCGGCAAGGCCGACGACGTGCGCGTGCTCACGGTCGCGCTCGGCGTGTTCCGATCCCAGACGCCCCAGGGAAATCCGGACTGGGCCGGCCTCGTGGCGGCGACCCTGGTTTCCGCTCTCCCCATCCTCGTGCTCTTCGCCCTGCTCGGCAGACGCGTCATCAACTCGATCGGCTCGACCGGGCTGAAGTAGCCCGGCGGAAAGGAACCCCGATGAAGTGGCAACGAAGCCGGTTCGTCGCCGCCGCGGCGGCGAGCGCGCTGGTACTGGCCGGCTGCTCGAGCACGGCGGGCAGCTCCGGAGACGTCACCCTGAACTACTGGCTCTGGGACTCGGCGCAGCAGCCCGGGTACCAGAAGTGCGCGGATGCCTTCACCAAAGCGAGCCCGGGCATCGGGGTCAAGATCACCCAGTACGGTTGGGACGACTACTGGACCACCTTGACCGCCGGCCTGGTGTCCGGTGAAGGCCCGGACGTGTTCGTCTCACACCTGAACCACTACCCGGAGCTGGCCGGCCAGAACCAGATCATGCCGATCGACGACGTGGTCGAGTCGAAGCAGGCGGAGCTGTCGAGCTACCGCAAAGGCCTGGCCGATCTGTGGGTCGGCCAGGACGGCAAGCGCTACGGCCTCCCGAAGGACTACGACACCGTCGCGGTCTTTGCGAACCAGAAGATGCTCGACGACGCCGGGATCACGGCCCAGCAGCTGAACTCGATGGCCTGGAATCCGCGGGACGGCGGGACGTTCGAGAAGACGATCGCCCACCTGACCGTCGACAAGAAGGGCGTCCGCGGCGATCAGCCCGGCTTCGACAAAGCGAACGTCGCGGTGTACGGCCTGGGCTTGAACGGTTCGGGCGGCGGCTTCGGGCAGACGGAATGGAGCCAGTACGCCTTCAGCGACGGCTGGACCCACGCCGACAAGAACCCGTGGGGCACCCGGTGGAACTACGGCGATCCGAAGTTCCTCGAGACGATCGGGTGGTTCCAGTCCTTGGCGAAGAAGGGGTACCTGCCGACGCTCCAGGTGGCCGGCGGGGGCAAGGTGGGGCGCCAGCCCGACAACTACGGCGCGGGCAAGTACGCGATGGTCACCGAGGGCAGCTGGAACACGAAGACCTACTTCCAGCTGAAGGGCGTGAAGACGACGATCGCCCCGGTGCCGGCCGGCCCGAACGGTCAGCGCGCGTCGATGTTCAACGGGCTCGCCGACAACATCGCGGCCGGTACCAAGCATCCCGACGAAGCCAAGAAGCTGGTGGCCTTCCTCGGGTCCAAGGCCTGCCAGGACCTGACGGCGGCCGAGGGGGTCGCCTTCCCCGCGGTGGAATCCTCGGCGCAGATCTCCAAGGACGCCTTCGCCAAGCAGGGCATCGACACGGCGTCGTTCCAGGTGCCGATCGACGGGAACAGCACGCACCTGGCTCCGGTGGCGCAGCACTGGACCGAGTTGCAGGCGGTGATGAACCCGGCGATGGACGCGATCATGAGCCTCACCGCCGAACCGGACTCGCTCAAGGCGGCCAACCAGCAGGTCAATGCCCTGTTCGCGCAGTAGTCAACCGGTCGATAGCCTCGGCGATCGGGGTGTCTCCGGCGGTGACTTCGACGATGACCCGCCCGAGAGCGGGCTCGTGCAGGGCCGCGTCGATGAATGCGGCGACGTCGTCCCGGTGGACGTCGCCGTATTCGATGGCGGGTCCGGCGGTGACGCGACCGGTGCCGGGTTCGTCGAGGAGAGTGCCGGGGCGGACGATGAGCCAGTCCAGGTCGGTGTGGGTCAGGAACACGTCGGCGGTCTTCTTGACCTTGACGTAGTGCTCGAAGCCCTCGGTGCTGTCGTTGCCGCGCAACGCGTCCGGGAACACGGAGACGAGGACGAACCGGGACACTCCGGCCTGCACGGCCGCGGTGGCGGCCTTTTCGAGGCCGCGGCCGTCGATCAGCGTGGTCTTGTCCATGCCGGTTCCGTGGGCGCCGGCGGAGAACACGACGGCGTCGTGGCCGCTGATCTTCTCCGCGAGCTGGTCCACGGTGTCCTCGATGAGGTCGCCGCTGAGCGGGCGGGCGCCGGTGTCGCGCACGGTTTCGGCCTGAGCGGGGTTGCGGTGCATGCCGGTGACGGTGTCGCCGCGGGCGGTGAGGAGCCGGGCGAGGCGGTTTCCGATGCCTCCGGCGGCTCCGATGACGAACACGTTCATGATCGTTCTCCTAGGGTGTTCAGGCGGCGAAGACCTGCGAGTCGTCGGCGAAGGCCTTGAACTCCAGGGCGTTGCCCGCCGGGTCGAGCAGGAACATCGTCCACTGCTCGCCGGTTTGTCCCTCGAACCGGACGTAGGGCTCGATGACGAACTCGGTGTTGGCGGCGCGCAGCCGGTCGGCCAGTTTCTGGAACTCCGGCACGGTGAGGATCAGGCCGAAGTGGGGGACGGGCACGTCGTGTCCGTCGACCGGGTTGTGGATCCGCTGGGGCCGCGCCGGCGCGAGGTGGGTGACGAACTGGTGGCCGCGCAGGTTCCAGTCGATCCACGTCTCGGAGCTGCGGCCCTGGGGCAGGCCGAGCACGTCGCCGTAGAAGGTGCGGGCGGCGGCCAGGTCGTCGACCGGCACGGCGAGGTGGAAGCGGGGGATGGGTGAGTCGAGAACGGTCATGTCCGTGGTGGGCCCTTCCAGTAGGCTGATGCTTGTAGAAATGTTAACATTGCGACAAAGATGCGCAAGAGGTTCGAGTGTGAGGCCCCGCACGGCTGGTGGGCACTGGCGGCGGTCATGCTGAAGGGGGACGTTGCGTGAGGGAGGACGACGATGAGCGAACCGGGCCGGGTGGCACCCGCGCGCCGCAGGGGGCTGGCCGACGAGGTCGCCGACCGGGTCCGGGACGCCATCTTCGGTGGCGCCTACCCACCCGGCGTGCAGCTGCGCGAAGTCGAGCTGTCCGCGGCGCTGGGCGTCAGCCGTGGCCCGGTCCGCGAAGCCCTGCTCCGGTTGGAACGCGAAGGTCTGGTCCGCAGCGAATGGCATCGCGGTGCGACGGTGACGACGCTGTCCGATGAGGACGTCGCCGAGCTCGACAGCCTGCGTTCGGCGCTGGAGCAGCTCGCGGTCGAGTTGGTGGTCGCCACCGCCACGGACGCCGAGCTGGCGGCGATCGAGCAGGTCGTCGAGCGGATGGAGCGGGCCCGGGACGAGCACGAGATGGTGCGCTGCGACATCGACTTCCACGACGCCGTCTACGCCGCGGCCGGACATCGGCGGCTGACCGAGGCGTGGCAGGCCATCCGGTCCCAGGTGTACTTGTTCCTGCTGACCCGTATCGGTGTCGACTCCGAGGGCTACCTCACCTGCGTCCCGGCTGAACACCGGCGCCTGTGCGACGCCCTGCGCGCCCGCGATCGGGACACCGCCCTCGAACTCTTCGCGGCCCACCGCGGTGAAGCCTTCGACATCCTCATCGGACGCCGCGGGCAGCCGGCGAAGCCGTGATCGCGGCTTCGCCGAGGTCGAGGAGCCGGACGGATTTTTCCCGCATTTCGACCTTGCGGACCTTGCCGGTGACGGTCATCGGGAACTCGTCGACGACCAGGACGTACCGCGGGATCTTGTAGTGCGCGAGCTTCCCGGTGGCGAACGCGCGCAGGCTCTCGGCCGTCACCTCGCCGGCGCGATCGCGCACCTTGACCCAGGCGCAGAGCTCTTCGCCGTATTTGACGTCCGGGACGCCGATGACCTGCGCGTCGACGATGTCAGGGTGGGTGTAAAGGAATTCCTCGATCTCGCGGGGGTAGATGTTCTCGCCGCCGCGGATGACCATGTCCTTGATGCGGCCGGTGATGTTCACGTACCCGTCGGCGTCCATCACCGCGAGGTCGCCGGTGTGCATCCACCGGGCCGCGTCGATCACTTCGGCCGTCTTTTCCGGGTCGTTCCAGTAGCCCAGCATCACCGAGTACCCGCGGGTGCACAGCTCGCCCGCCTCGCCGCGGGGCACGGTCAGGCCGGTCGCCGGGTCGACCAGCTTGATCTCCAGGTGCGGGTGCACCCGTCCGACGGTCGAGACGCGCAGTTCGAGCGAGTCGTCCACGCGGGTCTGGGTCGAGACGGGGCTGGTCTCGGTCATGCCGTAGCAGATGGTGACCTGCTCCATGCCCATCCGGGACACGACCTGCTTCATCACCTCGACCGGGCACGGTGACCCGGCCATGATGCCGGTGCGCAGGCTCGTCAGGTCGTAGTCCGCGAAGTCCGGGTGGTTGAGTTCGGCGATGAACATCGTCGGCACTCCGTAGAGCGACGTGCACCGCTCCTGTTGGACCGCTTCGAGCGTCGCCTGGGGGTCGAAGCCCGGTGCCGGGATGACCATCGTGGCGCCGTGGGAGGTGCAGGCCAGGTTGCCCATCACCATGCCGAAGCAGTGGTAGAACGGCACCGGGATGCAGACCCGGTCCTCGGCCGTGTAGCCGCAGAGTTCGCCGACGAAGTAGCCGTTGTTGAGAATGTTGTGGTGCGACAGCGTCGCGCCCTTGGGGAAGCCGGTCGTCCCGGAGGTGTACTGGATGTTGATCGGATCGTCCGGTGACAGCGCGGCCTGCGCCTCCGTCAGCCGGGCCGCGTCCTCGCCGCGGCCGGTGTCCAGGAGGGCGTCCCACGTTTCGGAACCGATCAGCACCACCGAGCGCAGCTGGGGGCAGTTGCCACGGACTTCGCCGATCATCCCGGCGTAGTCGGAGGTCTTGAACTCGCGCGCCGACACCAGTACCGAGATCCCGGCCTGCTTCAGCACGTACTCGAGTTCGCGCGTCCGGTAGCTCGGGTTGATGGTGACCAGGATGGCGCCGATCTTCGCCGTGGCGTACTGCAGCAACGTCCACTCGGCCATGTTCGGCGCCCAGATGCCGACCCGGTCGCCTTTCCCCACACCGGTTTCCAGTAATCCGAGGGCCAGGACGTCGACGTCGGCGCGGAGCTGCGCGTAGGTCCACCGGCGGCCCGTGGGCACCTCGACCAGTGCTTCCCGGTCCGGGCCCGCGGCGACGGTGCGGTCGAAGTCGTCCCCGATGGTGTCGCCGAGCAACGGGACGTCGGAAGTGCCGGAGGCGTAACTGCCGTTCACGCTTGCTCTCCCTACGCCGGGATCACCGGGAGCACGATCCGGGAAGGCCGGGCCGTGTCGTGGGCGATTTCCTGGTGCGCCGGGCGCGACTGTGTTCCCTGGTCGATGGGTTCGCCGGTGTTGAGGTTGCGGTCCCACCGGGGGAAGTTGCTGGAGGTGACTTGCACCCGGATCCGGTGCCCGGCGCGGAACACGTGACTCGTGGACCAGAGGTCGACGACCTGTTCGGTGAACTCGCCCGGCGTCGCCACCGCGCGCACGATGCCGTCGACGATGTTCCGCGAGACACCGCTGGGGTCGACGTCGCAGAGGCGGACGACCCAGTCGGTCGCCGGTGCGTCGGTCGCCGCGGTGAGGTGGGCGCGGACGCGGCCGGTGACCTCGAGATCCTCGGCGAGCGGGTCGGTGGTGTAGACGAGGACGTCGGGCCGTGCTTCGACCTTGGCCTGGTCGAACGGGCCGGGTGGGAACTCGTTCGACATCAGCAGCGCGCCACCGGTGGTCGGCACCGGGTCGGCGGGGTCGTAGGTGAAACTGTCGGTGCCTTCTCCGGCTTCCGGGACGGCGAAGGCGAGCCGGTCACCGGAGCGCAGGAACAGGTCCGTGTCGACGGCCCGGGCAAGGGGCCACTCCTGCTCTTCGCGCCACTGGTTGATCCCCATGACGAACAGCAGGACGGGCGGCAACTCAGGCTGCAAAGGACTGTCCTCCGGCGCGAGCCACTGGCGGAGCCAGCCGAGTTCGAGGTCGGCGAACCGGCCGCGGAAGCCGAGGAGCTCCGTGCTCGCGGCCAGCCCGAAGTTGACGTCGCCCAGGTAGCCCATCTGGCCGGTGTGCGACCACGGGCCCATGACCAGCTTTGCCGGGCGGCCGGCCGCCTGCATGGCTGTGAAGTTGTCGAGGGTGCCCTGGCAGAAGATGTCGTACCAGCCGCCGGTGTGCAGGCTCGGCAGGTCGACCTCCGCCTGCCGGCCGGCGACGCGGCAGGCCGCGCTCCACTCCGGCTCCCGGAGCGATCGTTCGAAGCCGAGCTCGGCGATGCCGTGCCGTTCGAAGAGGGGAAGGTGACCGGTGGGCAGCTCCCAGTACGTGGTGTCCGCGACCGCGTCGGTGTCACCGATCAGGGCCATCAGGGCCTGCCCCTGGGCCATCGGGTCGTCGGCGTGCCGGCGGAGCAGGGTGTCGGCGCCCTGCATGAGCGACCACGCCACCGTAATGCCGAGTTCGACGGCCCCACCGCGGGCGAAGAGCCCGTCGCCGGGCTCGGACCAGGTGATCATCGGCGAGATCGCCTTCAGCTCCGGCGGCTTGGCGAGGGCGGCCATCCACTGGGTGTTGCCGAGGTAGCTGCCCCCGAACATCCCGACGGCCCCGTTCGAACCCGGGAGCGCGGCCGCCCAGCGGACGGTGTCGTAGCCGTCGTCCATCTCGTAGGTCCACGGCTCCCACTCGCCGTCGGAGGCGAAGCGGCCCCTGGTGTCCTGGACGACGACGATGAAGCCGCGCCGGGCCTTGCCGACCGGGTCCATCACGGCGGCGAGCAACGACTGGTTCTTGCCGTAGGGCAGCCGGGTCAGCAGCACGGGCCACGGCCCCTCGGCCGAGGGCCGGTACACGTCGGCCCGCAGCACGACGCCGTCGCGCATGGTGGCCGGCACGTCGTGTTCGATCGTCACGTCAAGCACTGATGGCCTCGTTCCTCGCACCGATGAGAGCGACCGGACCCTGACAGACCCGGCGCCACCCCGGCACACCCGAACGGGTGTAGCGACCCGTGACAGGGACCGGTGGGGGAGTGTTTGATGTGGACATGCGGGCGCACCACCTCGTCGATCTCGAGGAGCAGTACGCGGACCTGCTCGCGACGCTGGACCGTGGCGAGGCGCTGCGGCGCGCCCTGGCGCTGCTCACCGAAGGCTCGGAGGTCGCCTGGACGGCCCGCCCCGACGCGGACGGCGTGCTGACGCTCGACCAGGTCACCGGCGACCGGACAGGCGTGCTCCGCGCCCTCCGGGTGCCGCCCAGCACGGGGTTGACCGGCAAGGTGTTCCAGGCCGGGCGCGCGGAGTGGGTCGACGACTACTTCGGCAGCCAGGAAATCACCCACGACTTCGATCGCCACATGGCAGGAGAAAAGGTGCGGCGCGTGCTGGCCGTCCCGCTGCTGCGCGACGGGGAACCGCTCGGTGTCCTCGCCCTGGGCCCGCGCGAGGACGGGACGTTCGGTGACCGTGACATCGAACGTGCCTCGGCGATCGCGGCCCAGGCCGCGCTTGCGGTCTCGGTCGCCGAACGCGCCCGGCTGAGCCGGGAGATCGCGGTCCACGAGGAACGCCGCCGGATGGCGGCCGACCTGCACGACAGCGTCGGCGCGCTGCTGTTCGCCATCGGCTCCGGCATGGCCGACCTCGCCGAAGCCACCCAGGCCGATCCGGACCTGCGCGTCCGGCTCGACCGGCTCCAGCGGCAGGCCGTCGAGGCGACCACGGCGCTGCGCGAGTCGTTGCGCACGCTGCGCTCCTCGCCCGCCGCGCTCGCGCTCGGTGTCGCCCTGCGCGCCGACTGCGCGGCCTTCGCCGACCGCACCGGCCTGCCCGCCGAACTCGTCATCCTCGACGAAGACCCGCCCGAACTCGCACCGTCCCGAGCGGATGTCCTGCTCACCGCGGTCCGTGAAGCCCTGCTGAACGTCGAAAAGCACGCCCAGGCCAGCGCTGTCACCGTGTCGGTGCAGCGAAACTCGCCTTGGCTCACGATCGCCGTCCACGACGACGGAGTCGGGCTTCGCCCCGATCACACGCCGGGGCTCGGCCTCACCAGCACCGCCGAAGCGCTCGGCCGGCTGGGTGGCTCCGTCCGCGTCGTGTCCGATCCGGACGGTGGCACCAGCTGGCGGGCCCGGTTGCCGTGCTGACCCGCACCCCGACCCGGATCGTGGTTGTGGACGACCACCCGGTCGTCCACGACGGGGTCGCGGCCCAGCTGCAGCGGTACCCGGACATGGTCGTCGTCGGTCACGCCGCCACCGGCGCGGACGCGGTGACCGTCTGCGCCGGGGAACGGCCCGACGTCGTGCTGCTCGATCTACGGCTCCCCGACCTCCTCGCCGCCGACGTCGTGCCCGAAGTGCACCGGGTCAGCCCGGACAGCCGCGTCCTGCTGTTCACGGCGTTCCCCGAACACGCCGCCGTCGCGCCGACGCTGGCCGCCGGTGCCTGCGGCATCCTGGTGAAACACGCGGGCGGCACGGCCCTCCGGGACGCGATCCGCAGCGTCGCGCGCACCGGCACCTTCCATACCGGACCATCCGCCTCATCCACTGCGCCGGTCACCGCCCGCGAATACGACGTCCTGCGCCTCGTCGCCGCCGGGCACACCAACCCCGAGATCGGCACCGAGCTGAACCTGTCGATCAACACCGTCAAGACCTACCTGCGCACCGTGATGCACAAGCTCGCCGCCCGCAACCGAGCCCAGCTCATCGCCAACGCCCGTGGCCAAGGCCTGCTCTGACCGGCGCCTCTTTTCCTCCCGTGGTGCGGCTCCCCGCTGTCCTGAGTGGTACCGCTGGACCTTGCCGGCCAGACCTTCGACAGGGCGTCGACAAGGGCACCGAGCGGGGATAGGCCTGTCTGGAGTTCTTGTCCCACAAGAGGGTTCGAGATCCTGAGTCCGGCTCGCCCGCGCAACGTCGCGCACTGCGGCGGCCGAACGCCGTCACTACCGCCGAGCCAACTGTCGGCCGTGGACTGTCCGAGGTCGCCGGGCGATCTGCACGTCGCCACGGTCGGCAAGGCCATTATCGCGAGGCGCCCGATGAACGGCGACCAACTCGGCAGCGTCGCTCGGTCAGGCGCGCGGCGAGTTCGGTGGTCTGCGCCCGATCCGGCCGCCGGTACGCTCGTCGTCTGCTTGCGCGGTCACCGGCTCGACCTCTACGACAAGTGTGATGGCAGACGGTGTCTTCCGCTGCCTGGAGCGGTGTATCTCCGCTGACCTGCGGGCAATCCGCAAAAGCGTCACAGCGTGTCTCCGACTGGGAGAACGACCGGAGTTGGAGGCGTCCCGGTCCCACCCAGAACCGGGACGCTACCGGAGTGACGCTGCTGGCCGCCGGCAACGCGTTCGGAAGCATCGCAATGCAGTTGCCAACCAACAGCCGCCGACGCGACAACTCTGGCGCGAACGGAGCGGGCGGTAGCGATGCCGTGCGCGTCACGACCGCAACACCGGCGCGACCCTTCGAACAGGTCTAGGGCAGCTGCTGGCCGTTTCCTTCGGCGTCCGCGGCAGCAGGAACGAAAATTTTGGCGAACAGAGGGCGGCCGAGATGCTTTCCCGCAAGATCACCTGAAGCGGCCGAGCTGGCCGTGTCTGATGACATGGGCCGCCTCGCCCCGGCGAGGTGTCGCTGGGGCGAGGCGGTAGCGGTAGCTCACCGCCTTTCGGCGCTGGTCACCACCAGACGTTCAGCGAAGAACCCGCGTTGTCGAACCCGTAGGTCGAAAGGTTGACCCACCCGTCGCCGATCACCCAGAAGTAGCCGCCGCCGTAGCCGGGGTCGCGGTAGAGGTACTGGTAGCCGTGGATCTCCACCGACGAGATCACGTCGTTCCAGTCGCCCGCGCAGCCGAAGATGCCGCAGCCGCGCGCGACCGCGCGAAGGTCGTTGTAGCCGGATCCGGAATTGACCCTGAGCCAGTCTCCCTTCAGTTCGTCCGCGGAGTAGTAGACCGCGTACTGATTCGCCGACGCCGTGGCAGCCCGGTCGTGGTACGCCGCCGTCTGAGCGGTGACGGCCGTCCGGAAGCCCGTTTCCGAGGTGAACGCGAGCAGCACGTCCGAATGCGTCAGATCCAAGACGAAGTAGAGCTCGCGGCCGTCGAACCGGTGGATTTCCTTCGGTTCGTACCGGACTCCGTCCACGATCACGGGCACCTTCGGCTCGGCGTGCACCAGACCCTGTTTCGATGCTCCTTGGTCCTGGGGCGTTGCGTGCGCGGCGCCGGCGAACCCGGTGGCGAGGCACAGCACAGCCGCGGCGGTGACAACAAATCTGGTCATCGATCCTTTTCTCATTTCGACCCCTGTTCGATCCTTGGATGGTCCTTTAAATAATGCCTCGACCGGACCGGTGAAGAAATGGGAAAAACTGCGTAGGTCATCCGGTAGAAATGAGCGCGAACGGCGCCCAGTGGTAGGGGTGGGAAAACGGCAGGGGATCGGGTGACCACGGCCCGAAACCGCGTCCTGTTCCGTCCGGGCCTGGCGTGACGCCGGGGTCGGCCTGGCGCAGGGCCTCGAAGGCGGCCAGCGCCGCGGCCCGGTCGAGCCCGCGCAAGTAGTTCGAAGCGGCTCGCAGCGCCTGTGGCTCGGTATCACCCGCCCGCAGCCGGCGGTGGAATTCGGTCATCAGCAAGGCTGCCGATCGATCGTCCACGGCCCAGAGGGTGACCACGGCCGAACGGGCTCCGGCGGCGAAGAGAGCTCTGCTGAGCCCGAGGAGTTCGTCTCCGCGAAGAACGTTTCCCTCACCGGTGTGGCACGCGCTCATCACGACCAGCCCGTGGCCGAGCCGCTCGCCGACGAGGTCCGCGGTGGTCAAGGCGGCACCGGCGGCCAGCAGGACCGCCGAACCGAGCGGCGAGTCGGTGTCCAGGACGCCGTGCGTCGCGAGGTGGGCGACCGGCGCCCGAGACAGCAGCGGCCTGATCCGGTCCTCCGTCGCGTCCGGCCCCAGCAGCAACTCGGCTCCCGGGTACAACCGCGCGACGCACGTCGCTTCCAGGCGAGCACCCGGCAGGGGATCGAGCGGAACCGGTGGACGGCCCGGCACGAGGTCGATGGCCATGTCCGCCGGGTCACCGACGACCACCACCGGGCCGGCGTCCACGAACGGAGCCGTAGGTGCCTCGAGCGCACTTGCGCTCGGGGTGACCACGATGGGGAATCCGGCACCCAGGACGGAGCCTTCCCACGGCAGTACGGCGAAGGGCAGCCGCATCAGCGCTCCAGCCGGCGCGATGAAGAGGGACGTGCAGTTCCGGATCGCGTCCCGCACCGGTGTCAGCAGCAGGGCCGCCAGCCGGTCGGCCGAGTCGCCGTGGCCGGTGCGGTGCGCCGCTGCTTCGACGATTGTCCGAACGAGTGCCTTGACGTCGTGTTGCCCGCTGAACCGGGACGAGGCGATCATCCCCTCTCGGGTCACCACCCACGAGAACAGGTCGGTTCGGCCCATCGCGAACTGCACGAGTGCGGTATCCACGGGAAGGGTGGCCGCAACCACGTCGAGCGTGCTCACGTCGGCTTGCGGGTTGACCGCGTCCCAGAACCGGGGGTTGCTCAACTGGAGCTCTTCCTCGACCAGACGCAAGGCCTCGATCGCGGCGTCCAGCTGCCGCCGCAGCTGCGCCAGTTCGACGGCGGGCGTTTCGCGCTCACTCGCCCGGACGAGCGCGTCCTGGGCCAGGGCCACAGCCGCACCCGTCGAACGCCAGCGGTCGACGAGGCCTCCGGGCAGCCCGGCGCGTTCTGCTCCGGTCGCCGACATCATCAGATCGAGCAGGGCGCGTGCCCGGCCGCGCTCGACATAGGCGAAAGCGGTCGCGCCGTGGTTGCGAGCGGCATCGTCGTCACCCGCCGACTGGGCATTCTCCCGTAGCCGCACGACGACCCTCGTCGCATCGAGGTATGTCTGCTGGACGTCGCGGCCGGCGAAGAAGGAACGTTTCGACGCATCGCTTCTCAACGTGGCGCGCGTCAGTTCGATTTCGGAAAGCGACTGGTCCAGCGCGGCGGCCGCCGCGGCCAGGTCGTTCTCCTGTTCCAGCAGCCTGCCTTCCGCCGCGAGCGCCTGCCAATGCGGACCGAGACCCGTCCACCACGGCGTACCGGACGTGACCAGCACCTCGTAGTGGTGCCGCGCCCGGATCGTGTTCTCGACGTTGAGCTGGAACGCGAGGCCCTGCCGGTGCAGCATCCGGACTTCTGCCGGGTCACTCGTCATCACCTTCGCTTCGACATAGCGTTCGAAGGCATCCGAGGCGCCCGCCTTGTCCCCTTCGTAAGCGAGCACGAGCGCTTCGTCGATACCGCGCTCCTCGACGGCTGTCGCCTCCAGAACCGCCCGGGCCTCCGCGAAAAGGAACGCGGCGCGTTCGGTGTCGCCGTCGTCCGCCGCGTCGCGAGCGCGGTACAGGAGGGTCGCCACGGTCCGGCCGGGCAGGTTGGTGAGTTCGAGCAGCTGGGTGGCGAACACCTTGCCGAGGTCCGAGAGTGTCGGAAGGATCGCGCGCAGCGGATCGAGCGTCTCGTGGATCACCCAGCTCGCTCGATCCATTCCTTCTACGTCCATGATCTCGCTCGCCATGTTGTACATGCGTCCGGCCAGGAACGCGCGTCCGACTCGCCGCCCGTCGAACGGGTCGGCAGGTTCGGCAAGAGGAGTCGGGTCGGCGGCCAGCGCATCCAGCAGAGCTACCCGCGCCGCGGTGAAGTCGCCCACCGATACGGCGCTCTGCGCGACGTCGGCGAGCGTCCGGGCGCGCAGCCAGGGTTCGTCAATGGCCGCCCAGATCCGCTCGGCCAGCCGGAACGTGGCTCGCGCGCGTTCCGGCTGGGGCACTCCCGCCCAGTGCCGGCCCACGCGGACGCAGAGGAGGCCGAGGCCGAATGCGGCAGCGTGGCCCGCTGTGCCCAGCCCCACGGCTTTCACGACGTCGGCCGCGCCGAGGTCGGCCGGGAAACGGTCGCCCGCGATCGCGGCCAACGCCCGGTGAACGGCCGCGACGGCAGCGTCCATGGGGCGTCCGGCGGCTTCGAACTCCAGCCGGGCCAGTTCGGCGAACTCGATCGCCTCGCTCGGCTCACCGGCGATCACAGCCAGATAGCCCCTCCGCAGCGCGACGGCGGCCCGTCCCGCTTGGTCGTTCGCGTCGGCGTAACAACGGGCTGCTTCGGCGTAGGCCGCTTCGGCGCCGGCAGGGTCCGCACCCGAGCCGGTGAATTCCGCGGCCTCCACTTCGTCCGGCAAGGCGTTGTCGGCTGTGTCGGCTGTATGCGCCAGGACGCAGTTCCAGGACACCGGCGAAGTCAATGGGGCGGCGAGCCGGTCACCCGCGACGAGCGCCGCCGCTCCGCGGCCGGCCACGTCACCGGCGGCCGTCAGACGCTGGTCCGCGGACCGGAGGAACTCCTCCACGAGGGAGGACTCGCCGGCGCGCACCGCCAGGTCGGCGGCCAGCAGGTCCAAGTGCCCGAGGAGATCCGGCCGGGCGGCCAGTGCCGTACGGGCCTGGTCGATGGCGTCGAGCCCGTCCCGGAACGCGTCCGCCACCAGCGCGGGCTCGGTGGCCCGCAGATCCGGCGAAAGTACCGACCGGATGTTGCGCAGGTCGGTGAGCAAGGGGCACAGGATCCAGTCCGGCACCTCGATCGGGGGTTCGATCTCCGCCGCCGGTGGCCGTTCGAGCAGCTTCGTCCCGAGTTGCGCCATCGGCCGGTTGGTCTCGTCCGGCAGTGTCAGCCAGACGCCGTCCCAGGCGAGGCTCCGCCAGACGGCTCCGGTGGTTCCGCGCGCGGCCGTCCGGTCGAGCTCCCCGAGCGCCGCCGCGTAATCGCCCACCGCGCAGGAAGCGCGTACTGCGGTCGTCTCCGCGGTTCCCGCCGACGCCAGGTGCGCCAACAGTCCGCCAGGCAGGGTTTCCATGTCCTTCTCCTCAGATGACGGGGTCGACGCGGTAGGCGAACGAGAAGTCCCCGATGCGTACCGCTCCCGTCGCGGGGTGCCTGCCGGTACCGAACCCTCCGGCCGGCACCAGGGTGGTGCGCAACAGGCCGGTGGTTGTCCCGCTCGTGGCGGTGAGGGCGTCGTGGGCGGCATCGACGATCGAGGCCGTGGCGTCGATCGCCGCCACCGGCGCCGCGGCGCTCGACTGAGCGGGGACCATCGCGGCTAGCCGCGCCGCGTTCTCCCGGAACTCCTCCGGAGTGAAGCGGTCCACCAGCAGGTCGTCGAGGTCCGCACCGTCCGCCTGGTCGGCGGAAATCCACCAGGCGAGGTCTAGGTAGTCCCGCACCGGGCCTTCGTAAATGACAGCGTCGCCCAGCTCCAACGGCACGTTCTCCGGTACGCCGGAGAAGCGCAGCGTCCGGAACCGGTACACCGGCAAGCCGTCGTCGCCAGCGGTGATCGCCAGCCCGTCGACCCGGATGCCGGCGTCAGCGGGGAAGCGCGTGGCGTGGATGATCAGTTCGGCTGGGCCGACGGCCACCGTGACGGGTGGACCGGACGCGTCCGGAGCGAAAATCCGGACCGAGGTCAGCGGTCGTTCGTCGACGAGGAACCGCGCGGCTTCGACGCGTGGTGCGGGAAGCGGACTCAGCAGGTAGTCGAACTGACAGGTCGCGTACGCGCCCGCCGATCCGCGCGGAACCGGCCCGAACCCCCGCGAACCGCCGATCGAAGCCTGCGCGAGCGCGCGTTGCAGAGGCGACCCCGAGTCTTTGAGCCGCTCGATCACCGGCGTGACCTTCGCTGCGACCGCCGGGTCGCGAGCTCCGGCCTGCGCGAGGCTGGACAGGTCCTCGGCGGAGGCCGTCACCAGGAAGAGCAGCGACTCCGGCCGCGGCAGGCCCTTCGGCACTCCGTCGGGCCAGCCGATCGGAATGCCTTCCAGCTCACCGCTGTCGAGGGTGCCCAGCACTTCTTCTTCGCCGGGCTTGAGCCGGAGGCCCGACGGATTGGCGTCGTCGATCAAGATCACCGCGCCGTCCACCGCCAAGCTGAACTCGAAGAAGAACAGGTCGCGACTGCTGTCGTTCCGCAACCGCACATACGCGTTGTCCCCGGCGAACACCAGGCCGCCGGATCCGGGCATCGGCTCGGGTTTTCCGGCCCGCACTTTCCCCCATTCCACCGTGAACGCCTCGTGCAGCGCGAAAGCCGGCCCCGGGGTGAAGTCGCGCAGAGCGGCCGCCTTCGCCAGCAGAGCGGCGTTGGCCACGACCCGCCCGATGCCGTTCGGGTCCGCGCTCTTGGGCTCGGTCAGCGGTCCGGCGTCGTCCCGCAGCGCGAGTTCCGTACCCACCTCGACTTCGGCCAGAGGGGTGGCTTCGTCCAGGTCTTCCCGGGACACCGCACGTAGAGTCGGCCGCGCCGAGACTTCGGTGCGCAGCCCGTCGGCCACCGGGCCGGTGCCGGTGACGAGCACCGGCCAACGCGGCGCCGAAGTGCTCAGCAGCCGGGCTCCCGCGTTGAGCGGAATCCGGGAATGGCCGTTCCGGAAGGCGAGCGCGGCTTCGAGGCCGCCCCCACTGACCCGGTCGACGGTGGCGATCGCGAAGACTGCGGTGTCGATGACCTCGGTGGTCCCGGCCGGCAGGATCGCGAACGTGTCGTCGACGCCGGCTCCGGTCAGCCGTGCGCCGGGAAGGAGTACGCGGCCGGGGCCGGTCGGCGTCACCGGCAGGTCACCCGCGGGATCGGCGGTCGCGGTGTCGAACAGCAGTCGTCGTGACTCACCTTCGGCGTCCGGTCGCTGGTTGCCGAGGTAGCGCACCCTGGCCCGGATGCGGTTGACGACCATTGCCCACGTCACCGGGGTGTCACCGGCTTCCCCCAGCGCGACGGCGAGCGACTCGGTGAGCAGGCCGGTCGGTACGCCGTCCCGGTTGACGTACTCGTAGGCGAACTGCCACGGCGCGCAGGCCACCAGCCTCACCGCGGACCGGTTGCTGACCGGATCGGGCAGGTCGGTGCGCAATCCCGCCGCACGCATCCGCTCGATGTGGGCGGCGATGTTCAGGTAAGCCGGATTGAGCAGCGCCTTCGGCCGCATCTTCCGGTCACGGGACATGTGCGCGGCGTGGCAGCAGTCGAGGATCACCGTGCAGTTGCCGGTCTTCAACGTCAACCTGGCCAGGAGAACCCGCAACTCCAGCGCGGTGATCCCGCGGAAGTCGAGCGGCGTCGACTCGTCGCAGTCGAACGGAACGATGTACTGCAGGTCCGGATCGGGGCCCGAGCCGTCCTCGACCGCCGGCTCGAGGCCCCCGTGGCCGCTGTAGAACACCGTCGCCCGGTCGCCGGCTTCCGTCTCGGCGATCAGGCGTTCGTACTCATCGAGGATCCCCGCCCGGGTCGCCGCCTTGTCCTCGCAGCGGCGAACCTGAAATCCCCGCCTGTCCAGCAGCAGCGACATGGTTTCCACGTCGTTGCCCACTCCCAGCAATTGCCCGGCCTGGACGCCGATGAGCAGTGCTCGACTCTTCAAGATTCTCTCCGTACTGGTCGGGGCGGCTTCGATGCCGGCCGCTAAGGGGTCGTCGGGGGTCCGAATACGGATTTGTCCCCATGACTGGGGCCGCCCACGGCGCGAGGCTTCTTTCCATGAATGAACTGCATTGCGCGCAGGTCGCGGCGATCTTCGGCGGGCCGGTGACCGACGAGACGCTCTGTCTCCTCCAGGTCGCCAGCCACGGCGACCTGGAGCTCGCCCGCGCCTTGGTCGCCGCCGGGCTCGCACTCGGTGAACTTTCCCGCCACGACGGTCGGTGGCGCTGGGATCCGGCAGCCGGCCCGGCGACCCGGCTGCGCGAGATCGTCGAAACCCGGGCGGAGGTTCTGCTCGACGCCCAGCTGGACGCGCTGGAACGGCTGACCCGCCCACTGACCGGGCCGGCCGCCGCAGTGGCGCGAATCCGGTTCTGCCGACGGGCCGGCCTGCGGCTGACCCCGCGTGAACAGGACGTTCTCAACCTGCTCTGCGAGGGGCTGACCGCAGCCGCCATGGCCCGGCGGCTGGGCGTGTCGCCGCGCACCGTGACCAAGCACCAGGAGCGGCTGTACCGCAAACTGGGTACCTCGGACCGGCTCGGCACGGTGCTCCGGGCCCAGCGTCTCGGCATCGCGGCGACGCCGTCGTGAGTACCGGACGATCAGGAGAACTCGTGCGGCTTGGGCCCGGCACCGGTGTCGAACGCCACCCCCTCAATGGTCCTCGGATTCAGGTACAGGTCCATGACCCGCTTGTTTTTATCCAGCACGGGAACTTTGACCAGACCGCCGTCCTGTGTGTTCAGCGCATCGACGATGGCGGCGATCGCCTCGGCACCGTCCACCGCCTCGTCCAGGTCCAGCTGGTAGTCGAAGTGGTTTCCGATGATGCGGAAGAGTCGTTTGTCCATGATTCACTTCTCCTTGTCGTTCCTGGTCAGGTCGAGATTGAGCCGATGGGCCACTGCGGCGGCCTCGGTCCGATTGGTCACGCCCAGCTTCATCAGGATTCTCGTGACGTGCACACTGGCTGTTTTCTCCGAGATGAACAGCGTTTTCGCGATCCGCCGGTTCGTGTCTCCCGTGCAGAGGTGCCGGAGCACCTCTCGTTCCCGCGCTGTCAGCCCGAACGGATCGGCGGGTGTGGCCGGGCGGGCGGCCGACGCCTGCGGGTCGGCCAGGTCGAGGCGCGCGTGCCTCGCCAGGGCCTCGATCTCCCGGCGCAGCGGTTCCGCACCGAGCTGAGCAGCGGAGCGGTGGGCACTGCGGGCGGCTCGGGTCGCCACCGCCGTCTGATGGGCGAGAACAGCGGCCTCCGCCTCGCGCCACCGTGTGTAGGCCGCGGGATGAGGTCGGTCGAGGGCGTCCCAGTTCCGGCCGGCCTCCGCCCACCGCTCCGGAGTTGTGGAACCGTCGAACCTGGTTCGTTCGGCCGCCAGCGTCAAGCGCAACGCCTCGGCTTCGGGAAGAACGTGGTTGTCGCCCGGTTCCAGGAGCGCATCCGCTCGCGCGCACAGGTCATCCACGGCGGAGGCGAACAGTGCGTGCTCTCCACCGGAGCGCCCCGGCAGGGCGGACACCCGTGCCCAGTCGTCCGCCTCGACCCTCATCCCGAGCGCGTACATCCGCAGCAGCACCACGATGTCTTCGGTGTGCTCGAGCTCGACCAGGCCGGCCTTCACCGCGGACCGCGCCACGTCGTATTGGTGCTGCCAGAGCGCCCGTTCGGCTTCACAGACGTACCAGGCCCCGACGAAAGCGGGTTCCGCACTGTCCTTCCCCGCCTCACGCACCGTCGTCAACAACCGGCCGGCCTCGTCGAACTCGCCGCGAGCCACGGCTATCTCCGCGAGGGTGAGCCGGGGGTAGAGACTTTCCCTGACCGGCCGCTCCAGCAGCACCTCGGCGATGATCGCTGCCGCTTCCTCCCAGCGACCGAGGAGGACGAGCGCGACACTGGCGTTGTTCGCGAGCACTCCGCCACACCTCGCGAGTTCCAGGCCGAACCGGCGGGCGTGGGCGAGTCCCTCAAGCGCGACGGAAACCGACTCCTCCAACCGGCAGGCGCTCTCCAGCGCCAGCACCAGGTTCCCGTAGGCGCGGTAGAGATCTTCGAGGTGATCGGTGGATTCGGCGATTCGCAGGGCCTCCCGGAGCGCCTCGATACCCGGCGTGGTCCGGCCGAGCATCGTCTGCGCCACGCCGAGGATGTTCAGCGCCCGGCCTTCCTCGGCCTTGGCCCCGATCGCCTGCGCCATGTCCACCGCGGCACCGGCCAGGCGGAACCCGGACTCGTAGCTCCCGGCGCGGACGTCCGCGATGGCACGCCCGGCTAGCACCCGCACCACGACCGCCGACGGCTTTTCGGCCGACAGGATCCGATGGGCTTCGGCGTACGCTCGCTTCGACCCCACGCTGTCACCGGCCTCCCACCGGTAACTTCCCAGGCGTTCCAGGAGTGCGCCCCGCCGTGTGCTCGGCGCCTGCGCCAACGCCCGCTCGATGAGTTCGATCGCACGATCAACGTGCCCGGCCCACCTGGCCGCCTCCGCCGCCACGGCGAGCAACTGGTCGTGAGTGAGCGGTGTTTCGACGTCGGTGTCCGCCAGCCGCGGCCAGACTTCGAGCGCCCGGCCGTACTGGCGTTCCGCCTCGGGGAAGGCGCGCACCCGCAGGGCGGTCGCGCCGGCCAGGACGGCGGCCGGAAGTGCTTTTTCGAAGGCCCTGGCTTCGAACCAGTGGTAGGAGAGTTCCGCCGCGACCGTCAGGTCCTCCGCGTAGCTGAGCCGGGTGTCGGAGGTGAGCGCGGCGGCCATGGACGCATGGAGGGCCAGCCGTTCACCGGGCAGCAGTTCCTGGTGCACGGCCTCACGGAAGAGCGCGTGCCGGAAGACGTACGTGTCGTTCACCGGGTCGACGGTCAGGACGTGCCGAGACACGCACTCGCGGAGAGCGGCCAGCAGCCGCCGCTCGTCGAGATCGCACACGGTCGCCAGAAGCCGGTGGCTCACCCGGCGACCGGCTGTCGCGGCCACTCGCATCACTTCGTGGGCGTCGTCTCCCAGGAGCTCGAACCGGGCCAGGACGAGTTCCCGCAGCGAACCGGGCAGCACCTGCGCGGTGTCGCGGCCTTCCGCGCGCCGGAAGATCCCCGCGGCTACCAGCTCTTCCGCGAAGAAGGCATTTCCGTCCGAAAGTGCGAAGAAGTCGTCCACCAGCCCGCGGTTCACGTCGGTTTTCAGTGCTGCGGCAAGGAACTTCCTCAGCTCAGCCGGTGTGAAGGGGGCCAATTCCAGTCGTTCGATCCGGTGAGACTGCCCGAGTTCGGTCATGGCCAGTTTCAGTGCCTGGTGCGGCTCGGGGTCGCTGGACCGGTAGCTGCACACGAGCAGCGTTCGCTCGTCCGTCTGTACGCGTGCCAGGTACGCCACGAGGTCCAGGGTGGAGGAATCGGCCCAGTGCAGGTCTTCCAGCACCAGCACCACGGCGCGATCGCTGCCGAGCAGGTCGAGCAGCCGGAGGACGGCGCCGAACACCCGGAGTTGGGAATCGCGTTCCACGGCCGGTCCTGCGTCTTCGGCGGTGAAGTCCGCGACCAGGTGTGCCAGGTCCGCGTATGCGCCGGCCGCACGCTCCCGTATCCACTCCGCGCCCACTTCCCGGACAAGCCGCCGCAGAGCGTCGATGAGCGGCGCGTAAGGGATCTCGCCGGCGCCGAGCGGGACGCACCAGCCCGTCAAGACCCGGGCGCCGGAAGTTCGCGCGCGATCGGCGAATTCACTCAGCAGCTTGCTCTTGCCGACGCCCGCTTCGCCCAGGACGGCCACCGCCCGCGGCCGGCCCGCCGCGGCGCTCACCAGGAGGCGATCCAGCAGGGCGGACTCCGCTTCTCGCCCGACGAAGCCCGGTTGCTCTGCACCGAGCCGATCGGCCAGGTCCGCCATCGCGATCTCGCCTCCTCGAGAGCACCGGGCGGCGACAGGGCGCGTTCGGCCAACGGGGAAGGGCGTCGGCGTCGGCGGTCGTGCCGACGTTGGCCTGCCCGACGGAGAAAGCCCGGTTCTGCGGCGCGAACGTCGCGCTGGACAAGTCGCGTCGCACATCCGATCGTTACTTGATCGCACACCAATCACCCGATCAGCCGTCCTGGACGCAGCGATTCGATCAAAACTGCTCGATACGTTCTGACTTTGCCGCTTCCCGAGTCGCTGGTAAATACGCAGAAGTACGACCAGTGACAGATTTATCGATACGAAGAACTCCCCATTGTTCCGGTTTGCTTCTCGGTTGACGCTGAAAGCGTCGGCTTCCCGTGCGGGACGGCCGATCCCGACGCACGAGGAGGACATCATGGGAACCGTAGCCGTCATCCTGGGACTGGCCGGAGTTCTGTTGCTGCTGGCCGGACTGATCGGTGGAGGGTTTTCCTTCTCCGGCTCGGTCATCCCGGTGGTGAGCGGCGCAGCACGAATCCCCTGCTTCTTCATCGGCGGGCTCCTGATCGCCGTTTCGATCCTGATGGCCGTGGTCGAATTCACCGGTCCCGTCGAATCGGCGGCCTCCGTCGCGGAGCCCTCGCCGGTATCGGCGTCGACGTCGGTAGAGCCGTGGGTCGGCTACGTCGTGACGCCGGTGGATGTGCACCAGGGGCCTGCGCTGGATTCGGCGACCATCGGCCGGCTCGAAACCGGAGCTCCGGTGGAAATCCTGTGCACCGTGCAGGGCGACACCGTGACGCGGACGGCTGATGGTGTGACAAGCAGCCTGTGGGACGGGATCAGCGGCGGATACGTGCCGGACGTGGCGATCGACACGGGCACGGACCAACCCACAATGGGCCCCTGCTGACCGCGGGTCGACTTGACCACCGTGCTCGCCGATCTCAGCCACAGGGGTTGACGGTGGTTCCAGCCGGCAAGTACCGGATCCGTTCCTCGTCCGTCAGTGTGCGCTGGGCCAGCCCGCAAGCACGACTGACCCACGCCTGCTGACTGAAGGGCCAGTCGACGACTGCGCTGCCGTTGGCGGCGGTCAGCGTTCCGCCGTCGGCTGAGGCGGCCAGTGACCACACATAGCCGTCGCCGAACTGCAGTGGATGTCCGATTTGGAGACCGCTCTCGATGTCCCACAAGCGGAGCGTGCCGTCCTGGCTGCCGGACGCCAGTGTCTTTCCGTCAGGGGTGTAGGCCAGCGCGAGGACCATGTCCGTGTGGCCGTGCAGAATGCTTTTCGTCGAACCGCCGGCCAGAGCCCAAACCCGGACGGTCGTGTCGTCGCTGCCACTGACGAGAAACTGGCCGTCGGGGCTGAACGCGAGACTCGTGATCGGCAGAGTGTGGCCGCTGAGCGTCCGGACGTCGTGGAAGCCGTCGCCTGTTTCAGCCACAGAAATCGTGGGGGGCCCGGAAACGCCGTCGCCGGAGGCCACGGCGATCGTGCTTCCGCCCGCATTCATCGCCAGCGCCGTCACCGGAGCGTGCGTAGCGGGGAAGGTCACTCCGCCCCGGCCGGGAAAGACCACCTGACCATCGCTGAACGCCGCGACGAGAATTCCCGGAGCGGCCCAGAGGCCGCTGACGCTGGTGCCCGGGCGATCGAGAAGTGAGTGCACCGCGCCCGTGACCGGATCGAGCTCCTCCACGGACCCTTGGTCGGTACCGACGGCGATCGTTCCGCTGGTTTCCCAGGCAAGGTGGGCCACCGAGACGCCGAACGCGTGGGCCTCGGTCGTGGCGCTCCCTCGGGTCACCCGGACGACGCCGTCCGCGCCGCCTGACGCGATCGCGCCCTCGGGGCTCCTCACGACCGTCTGGATCGGCCCGGGTGCCTCGGCTCGGAGGGCGGCGGCGGGGGATCGCCGTTCGTTGAGGTCCCAGGAAATCACCCGGCCGTTCTGATCCGCTCCGACCAGGAAGTCGCCGCGGGCGGCGAGCGCTACGACGGGTGGGGCGAGCCCGTACCGGACGGGGTCGATGGCCAGTGGGCCGGGTGCGAGACGCCACGCGGTGACGGCCCCGGTGGCGGTTCCGACGTACACGGTCCCGTCGGCGGGGTTCGACGTCATGGCGGTGCCGCCCGGAGCGTCGGTCCACACCGGCGGCTGCGTGGTGCGGAGGTCCCAGACGCCGATCCGGTTTCCGTCCACCGTCACCAGCCGGGTACCGCCGACGATGTCCAACCGAGTGCTCGTGCTCGGGGTCACGGTTCCAGGGTCGGCGAGGGCCGGCAGTTCGACTCCGTCGCCGAGGTTCCAGCGCTTGACCGCCCCGTCCGTGGTGACGGCGAAGACTTGGCCGGTTTCGTCGGCGACGGCGAGGGCGACGACGCCGGAACTGTTTGAGAGGGCGGGTAATGCTGTGCCTCGATCGGTCAGCGGCCAGCGTTCGGCGGCGCCGAAGCGAGTAGCCGCGAGCAGCTGGTCGTGGGTCGGGTCGAGTGCGACGTCGACGACGGTGGAGTCGGCCATCACGGAGCGGATCGGCGTTGCGTTGCCCTGCCGGTGCAGGGTCACCAGGCCGGTGGCGTCGGCGGCCGCGATAAGGCCGGCGGCGGTGGTGATGGCAGTGATGTTCGAACGGTGGCCGTCGAGGCAGGGGCTGGTTTGCCGGCCGTCGGCGGGGGACAGCACGCACACTTCGCCGTCGTTGGTGCCCACGATCGCGGATCCGTTCTCGGTGAACCGGGAACTCACGGTCGTCGCGTGGCGTCCGCCCGGCAGGAGGTAGGCGAGTGGGCCGCTGCGCGCCGTGACGACGTCCTGGACGGCTGCCCGGGTGACTGCGTTGTCGTCGGTTTGTGCTCCGGCGACGGCCAGCACGGCACCCAAATCCCGTTCTTGCGGACTGACCGAACGCGATTGGGCGGCGAGCGATACGGCATCCGCGACGGTCTTTCCGTGGTTGATCTGCTGCTGCTGGCCGACGAGCACGAACGTGAGGGTGATCGCGGCGGTCAGCCCGGCGGCGAGGAGTCCGAGCAGACGCGACCGCCACCGCTGCCCGTGCTCGAGCCGCCGGCTCACAGCGAGAAAGCGGCTTTCCTTGTCGTTGACCGTGAGATCGCCGGCGCGGCGCGCGACGTCGACGGCAGCGAGCCGGGCACCGCGAAGCAGGTAGCCTGCGTCATTGCCGTGCCGATCCCACGCGGCCGCGCCGGTGCTGAGGTCGTCCTGGGCGCGCTTGGCGTCTCGATCTTCGGTCAGCCAGGTCTGCAGTCGGGTCCACGCGCGCAAAACGGCTTCGTGGGTGATGTCCACGATCGGCACGCGGGTCGAGGGGTCTTCACCGGTGGTGAGGATTCGCGCGTTGGCCAACCGGTCGACGACCTCGTGGACGGTGGTTTCGTTGTCCGCATCGGTGACCAGGTCCTCAAGCCGGGCTTGGCGTCGCACGGCGATGGCGTTGTCGCCGAGGTGGGACAGCCGGAGCATGACTCGCCGAGCCGTCGCCCGGTAGCCGTCGCCCAGTCGCTCCCAGACCCGTTCGGCGGCTCGGTCGATGGCACCTTCGAGGGCGCCGGCTTTCGCGTATTCGGCGAGTGTCAGCCAGCCGTTGTGCCGACGCCGCCACGTTTGTTCGAGCGCGTAGGACAGCAGCGGCAGCGCGTTGTCGGCGGCTCGGGTGTCGGCCAGCATCTGTTCGATCAGTGCGGGCTCTACTCGCAATCCGACCTGCTGGGCCGGATTTTCGATCACGTCGCGTATTGCCTGCGGTCCCATCGGCAGCACGCGGTGCTGCGCATCCGCGACCGCAGCGGCGAGCGCCGGTTCCTGATCGAGGTGCTGGTAGAAGTCCGACCGGAGGGCCAGGACGACCTTGCTCCCGGGTGCCGAGCGCATCCTGGCGATCGCGGTGAGGAAGGCGGCCCGGGAATCGGCGTCCACGGCCGGGTCGAACACCTCTTCCAGCTGGTCGATGACCCAGATCGCGGGTTCGCTGACGATGGTGGTGAATCCGGAGGGGTTCGCCCGGAGCGCAGCAGCGGTGACTTCGGTCGGTTCTGTGCCGGTGATCTCGGCTACGGCGGTTGCCAGGTGCTCGACCGGCTGGCTACCCGGGCGGACCGGCACGACCCGCCACGCCTTCGAGCCCGAGATCTTTCCCTGGGCGAGCGCGGGAAGCACGCCGGCGGACAGCAGCGACGACTTGCCGCTGCCCGAGGATCCGACCACTGCGACGAGCGACGCTTTGCGCAGCAGGGCAAGCACGGCGTCGACATCGGCGTCGCGGCCGTGGAAGTATGCGGCTGACCGGGTGTCGAAGGCTTCGAGCCCGGGATACGGGCAGACATCGGAGGACCGGCCGGGCCGAGCGGCCAGGTCGCCGAAGGGCGGACCGTCGTCGGCCAGGACGTGGACCGGGCCGTGGATGGTGAGGTCACGGCCCGCCACCAGCGCGCCGGTCATTTCGAGGTCGCCGTGCTGGACGACCGGCCCGGTGTTTTCGACCGACGCCAGCCTGGCCTCCTCGTCGTCTCCCCGCTTCATCTCTTGACGGTGTAGTGGCGGCTGGCACCTATGACGGGGTCGACGTCGATGACCTGATTCACGTGCACGCTGACATTGATGTCGCAGTCGCCTTGGGCGGTCAGGGTTATCTCGACGTTGACGATGATGTCCCGGCCACCGGTTCCCCCGACACGCATGCTATTGGGCGGGGAGCACGCTCCGGTGGCTTGCGTCGACATTTCCACCTGCGGGATGTCGTGGATGGCCGTGAGGCGCACCTGGATGGTTGCCTTCGGGTTGGCTGCCGAGTAGGTCAGGTATTCGGCCGAACCGAGCACGCCGTAGGTGATCACCATTTTGTTCACCGCCCAGGTGCCCGTGACCGGCGCCGCCGGCGCGAAGGCGGCGTTCCCGGCCTGGGTGGCCGTCACCTGGCAGCTGATCGGCACCCCTTGGGAACCGTAGGTGGTGCCCACGGGATCGGACACCCGGCAGGACCCGCCGCGCCCGCCGTTCTCGAACTGGTAGGTGACGGGCAGGCCCGACGTCGCGCACGCGTGCATGGTCACCTGCGTGTCCGGCCATTGGTGGGCGCCGGGCGAGGGAAAGACTATCCGCTGCTGCGCCCGGCCGTCCGGCGCGCGTCCGGTCGGCGGCGCGCCACATGCGTTCGCCGGCGTTCCGGGGCCGGCGGGCTTGCTGGTCTGGCCGGGACCTGAACCGGGCCTGGACGACTGGTTCGATGCCGGTCCGCTGGTCGGTGTGCTGCCGGGGTGCCCCGGCACGGGCGATCCCGGCGTCAGTGAGGAATCGCCCGCTTCCGCGGTGGCTCCCACCGAAGGATCCGTCGGCGCGGCGCTGACGGAGAGACCGGGAAGCGATGGTCCGTCCGGGGGCTTGGCGGCGGGCTTGTGCCCGCAAGAGGTCAGTGCGACGAGGACGACGAGCGCGGCGCCGGCTCGTCCGAATACTTTCGCGGCGGCCATGTCATGAGCCTGGTAGAGGTTCGTTCGTGCCGACGATGACGTCCCGGCCGGCTACGTGATGGGTGCCCTTGATGGACACGTTCCCGCCCACGGCGACGGCTCCGGCATCCCGTACCTGAATGGTCCCGTACCCCGCGGTTTTCACTTCATCGGCCAGCTTCGCCAGTGCTTCGACAAAATCGGGGTCGGCCGACATGAAATCGTCGAGATGATCTTCTACGGCGCCTTGTCGGCGCTCGTTTTCCGGCTGTTCGGCGAGTCGCGCCAGAGCACCGGACGCCTGCTCGTCACCGGAGAACCGGCTGCGGACCTTTTCCCACAGGGCTCGCAGCCCCCGGGTGACTCCGTCGTCTATAGCGTCGCTCGCGACACCGGCGAGATGTTTGCCGTAGCTCACCAAAAGCGAAGTGATCGCAGCAGCGGTTACCATGTCCATGCCCACCCCTCCTAGACCCTCGGGCACATGCCGGACAACGTTCAGAGTACTCACATCAATGAGAAACAGAAAGCGGATTGATGATCTCCTCTTAACTGGGCAACTTTTGACCGAAGTCGTGAATTTTTTTCGATTTGGAGGGGCTTGAGCTTGCCGTAAAGGGCGACTGGTGACCGCGCAGGCAGGCGACGAGCTTACGGATTGCGATGTGGCGATGGATCAGTTGGACCGGGTGCATGAGCGGATCGCTGCCGGGTTCGCGTGGTCGGAGCTCCTGCGCCCGGGCGCAGGAGCTGTTGCGCTGGGCGGCCTGTCGTTGTGCGTTGACGTCGGATCCACACAGGACCACACGTGTTCCGCGTCATCGTGGCAGCCCGCCCGCCGCTGGCCTTGCTTTGGCTGTCGAACTGCTCAACCGGGCTTGCGCCGTCGCCGCGCGCAGGTCGAGACCGATAAGATCACCACGATGCCCGAACGAGACGTCGTCTCGGAGGAGGTAGAACCGACGGCGGAGCAGCGGATGTGGCGGACTACGTCCGTTAGCCGGATCCTCCGCACCTGGAAGGCCACCGGCGGCCTGGGACACGTTCGCCTGCACGCTCGTGTTCCTCGGCGCCCTTGCGCTCATGGTCGCCGCGGGATGGGGCTGACCTGAGTGTGGGTCGCCGGTGGGCTGCTCACCCTCGCCCGGCTCGCTGCCTTCCGGACCCGCTCCGCGGGCAGCGCGTGGCTACGGGTCGGCGCGTAATTGGATAGGGCCGTGCGTCCGCGCCAGGTCTACGGTTCGACGAGGCTATGTGCGGTAAACCTCGGTGAGAAGCTCGAGCACGGTGCGGGTGGCCGGGTGGGGGTCGTCGCGCCACCAGGTCAGTCGTACGGCGATCGGTTCGGCGTCGCGGACCGGCCGGTAAATGATGCCGGGCCTGGGATATTGGTCAACGACGGACTGCGCGGTGACCCCCACGCAGCGGCCGGTGGCGATGACCGTGAGCCAGTCGTCGATGTCGCGGCTCTCCTGTTCCACGGGGCGCGCGTTCGCGGGCCACAAATCCGCGGTCGTCGTTCCGGTGCGCCGGTCGACGAGCAGGACGCGGCTGCTGAGATCGGCCAGACGCACCGAGCGGCGCCGCCCCAGGGGGTCGGAGGCGGCCATCGCGCACCAGCGTGGTTCCAGACCCACGATGGCGCCCTCGAAGCGGCGGTCGTCCAGGGGCCTGCGGATGACCGCGAGGTCCGCGGTGCCCTCGGCCAGGCCGGCGCTCGGGGAGTTGATGCGAAGCAGGTGCAGTTGCGTTTTCGGGTGCGATTCCCGCCACCGGTGTTGAAAGGCGAGTGTGCGTCGGCCGAGTGCCGACCAGGAGTGGCCGATGCGCAGTTCGACGTGGCCCGATGTCGCTACCTGGACCAGGTTGTCGACCTCGGTCAGCACGCGCCGGGCGTGCGCCACGACGCGGAGTCCGATCGCGGTCGGCGAGGTTTCGCGGGACGTACGTCGCAGCAGCCGTACGCCGAGGCGCTTCTCGAGCGCCGAAAGTGTGCGTGAGACCGCAGCCTGTGAGACACCCAGAGCGATCGCGGCGTCGGTGAACGTACCTTCGTCCACGATCGCGACGAGGCAGCGCAACTGACGCACTTCGACATCCATAACCAAATCGTATAGCCGGCGGGCTCCATGCATTTTGCGCACGGTCCGGCGCGGCACAGGATCGAGGCATGCCAGCCGACCCCACCACTCGCACCGCAGACCGCGCCGTCCTGCCCACGCGGCGTGGCGCCGTGCCCATGGCCGGGGTTGGCGCGATGCTCGCCAGCGGCCTTTCGACCCAGCTCGGCGCCGCGATCGGGTCGCTGGCCTTCCCGGTGCTCGGCCCTGTCGGCGTCGTCGCGGTCCGCCAGTGCGTCGCGGCGGCGGTGCTGCTCGCGGTCGGCCGGCCCCGCCTCCGGTCCTTCACCCGGCGCCAGTGGGGGCCGGTGCTGCTGCTCGCGGCCGTCCTTGGCGTGGTGAACCTGTCGCTCTACACCGCGATCGACCGGATCGGTCTCGGCCTGGCGGTGACCCTGGAGTTCCTCGGTCCGCTCACGATCGCGCTGGCCGGCTCGCGCAGACGCGTGGACCTGGGCTGCGCCGTACTCGCCGTGACGGGAGTCATCGTGCTGATGCGCCCGCGCCCCAGCGCCGATTACCTCGGCATGGGGCTCGCGCTGCTCGCGGCGGCCTGCTGGGCCGCTTACATCCTTCTCAACCGGTCCATCGGGCAGCGCGTCCCGGGGGCACAGGGCACGGCCGCCGCGGCGGGGCTGTCGGCCTTGGTTTACCTGCCCATCGGAGCCGGCGTCGTGGTGCACCACCCGCCGTCCGCCGGGGCGGTCGGTGCGGCTGTTGCGGCCGGGATCCTGTCCTCCGCAGTGCCGTTCCTCGCGGACTTGTTCACGCTGCGTCGCGTTCCCGCGGAGGCGTTCGGGTTGTTCATGAGCGTCAACCCGGTGTTCGCCGCCGTCGTCGGCGTACTCGTTCTGGGGCAGGAGCTGGATGTGGCCGCCTGGTTGAGCATCGCGGTGATCATCGCGGCCAACGCCATCAGCATTCTCGCGAAGCAACGTCCCGTAAGATCACTTCACCACCGCAAAGGAACCTCCCATGCCCGGTGTCACCCTCACCGATCATCGCTTCTCCGTCCCCCTCGACCATGATCGGCCGGAGGGCGAGCACATCGAGATCTACGCACGCGAGGTCGTGGCCACCGGACGCGAGCGCGAGCAGCTTCCCTGGCTCCTGTTCTTGCAAGGCGGCCCCGGCATGCTGCCGCCGCGCCCGGTCGGCCGGGACTCCTGGCTGGACCGCGCCCTCGACGACTACCGCGTCCTGCTGCTCGACCAGCGCGGCACGGGCCGCTCCAGCCCGATCACCCGGCAAACGCTCCCGGCCCGTGGCGAGCCCGCCGCGCAGGCCGGCTACCTAGCCCATTTCCGCGCCGACTCGATCGTGCGCGACGCCGAACTGATCAGGCGCGAACTGTCCGGCGCACCGTGGTCGGTGCTGGGCCAGAGCTTCGGCGGTATGTGCACCGTCACCTACCTCTCGTTCGCACCCGAGGGCCTGAGCGAGGCCATCATCACCGGCGGACTTCCCGGGTTGCGCGTCACCCCCGACGAGGTCTACCGCGCCACCTATCCGCGCGTGCACCGCAAGAACACCGCGTACTACCGCCGCTACCCGCACGACACCGCCTCGGTCCGCCGCATCGCCGCGCACCTGATCGAGCGCCCGGCCCTCTTGCCGGACGGATCCTCGCTCACCGTCGAGGCTTTCCAGTCGCTCGGGATGGTGCTCGGCACAAGCGACGGCGCGGACGTGCTGCACTACCTGCTCGAAGACACCTGGGCCGGAGCGGAGCTGTCCGACAGCTTCCTTGCCCGCGCCGCGGCTTTCCTCAGCTACGCCCAGCTGCCGCTGAACCCGCTCATGCATGAACTCACCTACGCCCAGCGCGGCACCGGCGCGACGAACTGGGCGGCTCAGCGGGTGCGCGGCGAGTTTCCCCAGTTCGACGCGCGCATGGGGTTGGCCGGGGACGACCCGGTGCTGTTCACCGGCGAGATGACCTACCCGTTCCACTTCGACCAACCCTGTCTCGCACCCCTGCGCGAGCCGGCCGAGGTGCTGTTCGCCCGCGGGGACTGGCCCGACCTCTACGACCCTCAGCGCTTGGCGGCGAACGACGTCCCCGTGGCCGCCGCCGTCTACCTCGACGACATGTACGTCGACGCCCGTCACTCGTTGCAGACCGCTGAGGCCATCGGGGGCCTACGGCTGTGGGCGACCAACGAGCACGAGCACGACGGGCTTCGCGTCAGTGGCGGACGCGTCCTCGACCACCTGCTGCGAATGCTGCACGACCAGATCTGAAGCGGAGCGCCAACCGGTTCGGCGGGTGTGTGCGACTTCGCCGCCCATGATGTGCGACCCCGTGATGCCATGACGCCGCTCAGCTTCGGTGCGCACTCCTCGCGATGCACGAAACAAGCCGCAGGCCGCCGGCCACGCCGGCGTCGGCGAGCACGACGGAGTACGGGGTCGGCCTCGCCGGCGGCTGCCCTCCGCCCTGCCAGGAGCGGAGGGCCCAGACCGTGCGCGGCCGGCAGATCGCGAAGCCGGATCGGCGCCTAACGTGCGTTCAAGGCCACGTCGATCAGCCGGTGGGGGCGAAGGGTCACCGGGCCGAGCAGGCCGGACGCGACCGTTTGGCCGCGCGTGTTGGCACCGGTGTTGGTGACCCGCACCCGGATCCGGTTGCGGCCGGGCCGTAGGGCGGCCGTCACGTCGAACCGGTACGGCGGCCACAGCCGTGACCCGAACGGTTTGCCGTTGACCTCGAGTTCGGCCACCTCGTGGACCTCGCCGAGATTGAGGGTCCACCGACGGCCGGCCACGGCGGTTGCCTCGAATTCCTTTTCGTACCAAGCCGAACCCGAGTACGCCGGGTCCAGTTCGGTCCAGGAGCCGAGCGGGCGCGTGCTCACCGGCGCGCCTGCCCGGTCGAAGTGGAACGCCCAGTCGCCCCCGAGCGGGACGGCCGTGAACGGATCGGAAACCGTCGCGCTGCCGGAGAACGTGCGTCCGCCGTCGGTCGCGGTGACCGTGACCGGTCCCGGTCCGGTCACGCGCAGCGTGGCGGTCGCGGCGCGGCCGTCGATCCGCACGCGGTCCACCGGTGCCGACGCGGACACCGCGTGCGCGGGTTCCGGCCCGGTGCGGAACACCACCAGCAGTGTTGCCTTCGGCTCCAGCCGCAGCACCACCGCCGTGCCTCCGCGGGGCTCGCCGCCGAACGGTGCCCGCCGCCACACGCCCGCCGGTGCCGTGCTGCCCGTGTCGGGGTCCCACACCTCGGGCACGCCGGTCGCCGGGAACGTCGCGGTGAGGTCCACGGCGTCGGCGCGCTCATTGAGCACCACGAACGTCGCGCCACCGGCGCCGTCGAGGCGCAGCACCCGGACGTCGTCGTGGCGTGGCTCCAGCACCGCCGCCGCGCCACCGGCTTCGGCGGCGGCCGCGGCCGCCGCCGGGTCGGCCACCCGGAGCACCGAGCGCGCGGTGAACAGCTCGTTCAACGCGGTGCGCAGGCCCGTGTCGTTGCCGCCGGCCTCGCGGCTCGGCGGCTCGCCGACGACGATCACCGTGCCCCCGCCGCGGACGAAGCGAAGCAGGGTGCGTACCGACCCGATCGCGAGGACGGGCGTCCGGGGCACCACCACGATCCGGTACGCCTGCTGCCCCACGACCAGCCGTGGCCCGCTCGGCCGGGCGTGCGTCACCAGGGCGGGGTCGGCGTCGAGCGCGCCTTCGTCGAGGAAGTCGAAGTCGACCTGGACGTCCTCCAGCGCGTGCGCGGTGGTCAGGAACGCCGTGTCGAGGCCGGCCATCGCCGGGGTGTCCTGTGTGGACTCGACCGCGCGTTGCGGCTGGAGCAGCGCGGTCCGGGCCTTCGCGGGCGCGCGGCAGGCTTCCATCAGCCGGCCGATCCAGTCGTTCAACGGCGCGGACACTCCCCACCACGGGTTGACCGGCTGGAACGGGGGAGGGTAGACGATCTGGTTCTCGTCGCTGAACCTCGCGTGCAGCAGCGTGTGGTTGACCCCGCGCACGGCGAAGGCCCCGACCACCTCGCGGATCAGCGCCGGCGTGACCGCCCAGCCGGTGCCGCCCATCGCCTCCAGGTAGACCCGTTCCAGCCCGAGCTGGTGCGCGGTGCTGGCCGGCCACCGGGACAGCGTGCGGTGGTAGCCGCGCTGGTAGTGGTCGAAGATCAGGTCGGTGCCCGGGACCTGCGCCCACTGGTTGGTGGTGTTCAGGTTGCCGGAGCTGCGCAGCTGTTCGCCCGGGCCGTACTCGTCCCACAGCGGGTTCGAAATCATCTTCAGGCCGTGCCCGGCCATCCAGCGGCCCTGGTTCCGGTAGTACGCGGCCGCGAACCGGTTGCTCACCGCGCGCCAGAAGACTCCGTGCAGCCGGAGGCCGGCCGGGCCGAGCTCGCTGTCGTGCACCGCGGTCAGCGCGATGCCCGGTGCCGTCCCGAGCCGGCGCAGTTCCGCGTCCAACGTGGGGGACCAGGGCACCGTGTTGAAGGGTCCGTCGGCCGAGGCCAGGTAGGGCTCGTCGTCGGCGAAGCCACGCAGGACCGCGCCTGCCGCCCACGGGAACCTGCGCACGTACTCGCCCGGCACGGCGTCCATGAACAGCCGCACCGCCTCGTCGTCGAGCAGGTCGAGGTAGGCGCGGCCGGTTCCGGTGGGGGTGCTCAGGGGACGGACGGTGAACAGGTCCAGCCGCCAGTGTCCGGCCGGCGGTGTCCACGTGCCGCCCGCGCGGGCCTGCTCGGTCAGGTCGATCAGCGCGGCGGGGTCGGTCGAAGACTCCGGCCGGGCGGCCGCGGCGACCAGTGGCAGGCCGGTCGCGGGCAGGTCGAAGGCGTCGAGCGCGGCCGCGCTGTCGAACGCCTCGGCGTACAGCACGCGGCCGTCCGGATCGCGCACGGTCAAGCTGTCCCAGGACGACCGCTGGCTCGCGACCGCGCGCACCCCGACCCGGCCGGTGGGGTACCGCAGGTCGGCCGGGGCCTGGGCGGCGCCGTCGAGCGACACCGTCAACGTCGTCTCCCGGACGCGTACCACCAGCTCGTGATCCGCGGCCGGGTCGAACCCCGGCACCGGCGAGCCGCTGCGGACCAGGCTGAACGCGCCGCCGGTCTGCTGCCAGACGTCCACCGCGCCGTCGGAACGCAGGTCGGCGAGGACACCGTTGCCCTCGTCGGCGCTGCGGACCATCAGCCCGGCCGTGGCGCTTTCGACCCGGACCTTCGCCACGACGTCGTAGTTCTGCCACTGCGCGCCCTCGCGCAGCAGTGTCACGCCGTCGCGGGTGGCGGCGTCGACCAGCAACCTGCCGTCCGACACCGACAGTCCCCGGCTCACCAGCGGCACCGGCACGCCGCCGTCGACGGTCAGGACCTGGTGTCCCACCCCCTTGAGCCGCAGGTCCGGCCGCGGCTGGTAGCTCCGGTCGCCGACCTTCCCGCCGTCGACGACGAGCCCGCCGGCGCGGCCGCTCGGGAAGTAGTCGTCGTTGAACAGCCACAGGTGCATGCCGTGCCGCTGGGCCTCGCGCAGGGTGAATTCGATGAGCGCGAACCAGTCCTCGGTGAAGAACGCCGGTTTCAGCGCCGCGGTGTCGAACGGGAACACCAGCACCTCGTGGATGCCTTTGTCGCGCAGGTCCGCCAACCCGGTGGCCACGAGGTCCGTGGTGACGGTGCCGTTCCAGAACCACAGCACGGTGGGCCGCGAGTCCGGGCGCGGATCGGCGAACCGCTTCGCGGGGTCCCCGGGTCCGGGCGCGGCCTCGGCCACCGGCCGGCCTCCGGCCGTTCCGACGATCACCGCGGCCGACGCGAGCGCGAGCACGTGCCGCCGGGACAACGCCGAGTCGCTTCCGGCCGTTCTTTCGCGCTCGCTCATCGGCTTCTCCTTGCTCGATTGGAACGGGAATTGACCGCATATTGAAACGATTCAATCAAACACCGTACGTGTTGCGAGTCGTATCAGTCAAGCAATGGCGGGGATGTTGTCCGGTCGGCGCCGGTTGTCATTCCGAGGTGTCGGGGGACCAGTCCTGGCACTTGTCATCGGGAAGTCGTTCTGCCTACTATGTCGTCCGCCGCCATTATTGAAACGATTCATATATTGGCGACGCCGACCGGTCAACGGAGATGAGGAACGCGATGGTTTCGCGCCTGCTGACGGCCTCGTCGGCCTCGCTGATCTTGCTGGTACTGGGAGTGACGCCCGCCGGGGCTTATCCGGTGGCTCCCCTCGGGGGCCTTCAGGCCGACCGGCTGCAGGTCGAACACCAAGTCGATCCGCTCGGTGTCGACGTGGCTCAGCCGCGGCTGGGCTGGGTGCTGAACGCCAGGGGGAGTGCCCGCCAATCGGCGTACCGGATTGCGGTGTCGACCGAGCGCGCCGGGCCGGCGAACGTCTGGGACAGCGGCGAAGTGCGGTCTTCGCAATCCTTCGACGTCCCTTACGCCGGGCCCGCGCTGCGACCGCGCACTCGCTATTTCTGGCGGGTCCAGGTGTGGGACGCCGCTCAGCGCGCTTCGCGGTGGAGTGACCCGGCGTGGTTCGAGACCGCGTTCCTGGCGCCCGGCCAGTTCCGGGGTGAGTGGATCGGCGCGCCGGCGGCTTCGACGCCGCCGTCGTTCGACGGGGCGAGCTGGATCTGGTATCCCGAAGGCAATCCGGCCGACTCGGCGCCGGCCGGGACGCGGTACTTCCGGCGCACCTTCGAACTGCCCGCCGGTGAGCAGATCACCGCGGCCCGGCTCGATCTCACCGCCGACGACAGCTTCACCGTCTACGTCAACGGACAGCGGATCGCCGCCTCGCCACCCGTGGCCGATTCATGGCGGACGGCGACCGTCGTCGACATCGCGGCCGCCCTGCGTCCCGGCCGCAACGTGATCGCCGCGCAGGCGGCCAACGCCGCGCCGGGTCCGGCCGGGTTCCTGGGCAAACTCCGGGTCGAGAGCGCGGGGGCCCCGGCCGACCTCAGCACCGACGGTGCCTGGAAGTCCGCCGACACCGCCCCGGCCGGTTGGCAGGAGCCCGGCTTCGACGACTCGGCCTGGCCCCAAGCGCTGGTCGCGGCCGCGTACGGGGCCGGTCCGTGGGGCAGCTCGGTCACCACGCCGCCCCCGCCGGAACCTCTGCTGCGCAAGGAGTTCACCGCGGACAAACCGATCCGATCCGCCCGCGCGTACGTCGCCGGTCTCGGCTACCACAAGCTCTACCTCAACGGCGGCCGGATCGGCGACCACGAGCTCGACCCGGCGTTCACCGTCTACGACAAGACCGCTCTTTACACGACGTACGACGTCACCGATGCCTTGCGAGCGGGCCGGAACGCGGTGGGCGTGAGCCTGGGACGCGGGTACTACGCGATGACGAACCCCGACGAGTGGGTGGCTTCGCCCTGGCACAGCGAGCCGAAGCTGAAGCTCGAGCTCGACATCACCTATCAGGACGGCAGCACCCAGCAGGTGATCAGCGGCAGCGGCTGGAAGGTCGCCGACGGGCCCACCCGCACGGAGTCGCTCTGGTTCGGCGAGTCCTACGACGCGCGGCTGGAGCAGCCGGGCTGGAACCGCCCCGGGTTCGACGACGCCGGCTGGCGGCAGGCATCGGCCGTGTCCGCCCCCGCGGGCACGCTCCGCGCCGAGGCGTTCCCGCCCGTCAAGGTGACCGACCGGCTGCCGGTCACCGCGATCACCGCGCCCAGCGCCGGCGTGCACGTCTACGACGTCGGCACCACCACGGCCGGCTGGGCGCGGGTCGCCCTGCGCGGGCCCGCCGGCGCCCAGGTGAAGATCACTTACGGCGAGAAGCTGCGTCCGGACGGCACCGCCGACAACACCGGCGGGTTCGGCATGCAGCTGCAGTCCTACACGTACACCCTCAAGGGTGACGGCCTGGAGAGCTACCAGCCCAGCTACAGCTACGCGGGATTCCGGTACGTCCAGATCGCCGCGCCGCCGGGAGTGACCATCGAATCGGTCACTCCGGAGCGGGTCCACACGGCGGTCGCCACCACCGGCGACTTCACCAGCTCCAGTCCGCTGCTCAACCGCTATGACGACGCCGAGGCGAACACGATCCTGAACAACCTGCACTCGGTCCCGACCGACACCCCGATGTACGAGAAGCGGCCCTACACCGCGGACGCACACCTCTCGGCCGACTCCGCGATTGCCCACTTCGACATGCGGGACTTCTACGAGAACTGGATGCGCGCGCACCGCGACGACCAGAACCCGGACGGGACGATCGGCCAGACGGTGCCCGCGACCGTGGGCGGCAAGCAGGTCACCGACCCGGTCTGGTCGGCGAGCTTCGTCCTGATCAACTGGGACCTCTACTGGTACTACGGCGACACCCGCCCGCTCGCCGACAACTACGGCGCGATGAAGGCCTGGCTCGGCCACTACGAGCAGGACATCGCCAAGACCGGGAACATCTACACGGGCTTCAGCTACGGCGACTGGCTCGCCCCGGGTGCCGCGTTCCCGCCCGAAGGCACCCGGCTCGCCGGCACCGCCTACCTCCACCAGACCGCCACGACGATGGCTCGGATCGCGCACGCCCTCGGCCATGACGACGATGCCAAGCACTTCGAAACCCTGGCGGCCACGATCGCGAACGCGCTCAACGCGACGTTCTTCGACAAATCGGCCGGCGCCTACTACGACGACCGCGCCGCCGGCTACCGCCAGACCTCCAACCTGCTGCCGCTGAGCCTCGGCATCGTCCCCGCGGCGGATCGCCCGGCCGTCGTCGCCCACCTCGTCGACGACATCAAGACGCGGGGAGTCCACCTGAACACCGGCGCGCTGGGAACGAAGCTCATCCTCCCGGCGCTCACCGACGCCGGTTACGGCGACCTCGCCTACCAGGTGGCCACGAATCCGGCGTATCCCGGCTGGGGGTACTGGTTCACCGCGCTGGGCGCCACCACGATGTGGGAGGAGTGGCCGGCCACCTCGCGTTCGCACGACCACGCCTTCCTCGGCACCGTCGACGACTGGCTCTACCAGCGCGTCGCGGGGATCCAGCCGGCGGCGCCCGGCTACACGACGGTCAAGATCCAGCCCTACCCGGTCGGCGACCTGACGAACGCGTCGGCGCACGTCGAATCCCCGCTGGGCCGGGTGAGCTCGGCTTGGACCCGCGACCACGGGCGCTTCACCCTGCGCACCGGGGTGCCCGCCGGAGCGACGGCCGAGATCTTCGTTCCCGCGCGGGACGGCCGCGCCGTCCAGGCGCCGCCGGAGGCGAGGTTCGAGGGCTTCCGCGACGGCTACGCGGTCTTCCGCGTCGGCTCGGGCGACCAGGTGTTCCGCTCCGCCCTGTGAGGGAGGGGGTTGCGGTCCTACGCGGGTGTCGAGAGTGACTTGACGGCGTCGTCGATCTCCAGGTCGATCAGGCGCTGGGCGTCGATGCTCTGGTCGTCGAACATGCCGGTGAGTTCGAGGCTGACGATCCCGTGCACCCGCGTCCAGACCACGATGGCGACGCGGGCCACCCGAGCGCTCGTGTCCGGCCGCTCCTGCGACCGGGCCCACTTGTTCAATTGCCCGTCGAGTGCCCGGTCGCCACTGGTGTTGTCCGCGGGCGAGCCGTTTCCGACGGCGGTGAGCAGGTCGATCAGCAGCGCCATCGCCTGGTCGAGCGGCGTCGGCCCGGGGGCGTCGGCGGGCAGGTCCTCGCCGCGTTCGCCGAAGAGCATCCCGTAGCGCCGCCGGTGCCGCAGCGCCCAGTCGCGGTAGGCGGTGACCAGCAGCCCGATCCGCGCGCGCGGTGCTCGTCTGCTGCCCTGCACCGCCTGCGCCATGGCGTCGGTGAGCTGCCGGTAGGACAGGGTGATCAGGTGGGTCACCAGCGCGTCCCGTGACGCGAAGTAGCGGTAGACCGCCGGCGCGGACATCGCCATGCTCCGGGCCAGTGCCGCGATCGACAGTGCGTGGACGCCTTCCGCGTCGATGATCGCGAACGAGTTGTCCTCGATCTCCTGCAGCGTCTGGGCGCGCAGCCGTTCACGTCGGCTCGGCTTCGGCGGTTCTCCGGTCATCGCCGCATCCTAACGGACCGTCGCACTGTTGCCGGGTACATCGCCGCGCAACGCACCCTAACGCCCGTGGCGCGATCGTCACGCCGTGCCGCAGGCTGTCCACCATGGTTTCGACCTCGCTGCGGTAGAGCAGGCCGGGATCGATGCCGGTGCCCACCGTGTGCTGCGCCAGTTCCAGGCTGATCAGTCCGTGCAGCCTGCTCCACCAGACCAGCCCGAAGTGCAGTACGCCGGCCGGGTGCCCGCGTTGACCCGGGCCGTCGTTCCAGCGGTGCAGCTGCGCGCGCAGCGGGGCCGGGATCGCCGCGTCGGGGGGAGCGCCGGCTTCGGCCACGACGTCGAGGAGCACGTTCATGCTCCGCTGCGCGGCCGAGGCGACGCAGCCGTGGGGGGACTCGCAGGCCAGGCGATAGGCGTGGGGCTGGGCCAGCGCCCACTCCCGGTACGCGACGGCGACCGCCCGCAGCCGCGACGCGGGCGTGGTGGCGCCCGCCGCGGCGGCCTCGAGGGTGCAGGCCAGCGCCAGGTGCGCGTCGACGGCCAGTTCGGCGAGCAGTTCGTCCCGGCCGGCGAAGTAGCGGTACAGCGCGGGGGCCGACATCGCCATGGTGCGCGCGATCGCGGCCAGCGACAGCGCCTCCGGTCCGCCCGCCCGCACCTGGGCCATGGCCGCTTCCTTGATCTCGGCCACGGTCCGGCGCCGGTACCGGTCACGTCGGGTCAGCTGCTGCTCGGGCATCACGAGAACCTCATTCCGCGTTATGGGTTGACTCAGTATGACATGTCAATGCATAGTTACGATCATTAACAGAGCGACAAAGAGTCGCTGAGGCCGAGGAGTTCGCCGTGACCGAGAACAACGCCACCACCGTCACCGAGGTGGTCCTGCCGGGCAAGGTCGAGCCCGCCGGCCTGCAACTGGCCCGGCGCACGCTGCCCGCCCCCGCGGCCGGTCAGGCGCTCGTCCGCGTCGAGTCGACGGCCGTGTCCGCCGCCGAGACCGCCATGCGCCGGGCTCGCTACGTGCCGCAGCCCCCGTTCCCGTTCGTGCCGGGCTACGACCTCGTCGGCGTCGTCGAGGCCGTCGGGCCAGGCGTGGACCGCGCGCTCGTCGGCCGCCGGGTCGCCGCTTTGACCAAGACGGGCAGCTGGGCCACGGCGGTCCTCCTGACCGCCGCCGACCTGGTCGAGGTGCCCGACGGGATCGACGCGGACGACGCCGAGACCGTGATCGTCAACGGGCTGACCGCCTACCAGATGCTGCACCGCGTCGCGAAGGTGCAAGCGGGGCAGACCGTGCTCGTGCTGGGCGCGGGCGGCGGTGTGGGCACCATCCTGGTGCAGCTCGCCTGGCACGCCGGCGCCCGGGTGATCGGCACGGCCAACCCGCGCCACCACGAGGCGCTGCGCGCGATGGGCGTGGAGCCGGTCGACTACCGCGATCCCGAATTGGCCGCGCGGGTGCGGACGCTGGCCCCGGACGGGGTGGACGCCGTGTTCGACCACCTCGGCGGGGACAGCATCGATACCTCGTACCGGCTGCTCAACCGCACCGGAACCCTGGTCTCCTACAGTCTCGCGAGCAAGATCGACGAGACCGGCCCGGTGCTGCCCGTCTTCCTGAAGCTGGTGGCGAAGCTGGCGTTCTGGAACTCCCTGCCCAACGGCAAGCACGCGAGCTTCTTCAACGTCTGGACCGGTGCGGGCAAGCCGGACTCGGCCAAGCGCGCCGAGTTCCGGACCCGGATCCGCACCGACCTCCGGCACGTCTTCGGCCTGCTGCGCGACGGCGTGCTCACCGCGAAGATCGCCGCCCGCTTCCCGCTGGCCGAGGCGGCCGCGGCCCTGGAGATGTCCGAAAGCTCCGGCCGGACCGCCGTCGGCAAGATCATCCTGGTGCCCTGAAAGTTCTCTCTTTCCGCCTCCAGCAAGGAAAACGTCGATGCACGACAGACCTGCCACCCGCCGCGCCTCGGTGGCGCTCGCCGCCGCCGCGATCGCTCTCGTCCTGGGCGCACTGGTGTTCGTGATCGGCGAAACCGTCGCCGCCGCCGCGTGGACGACGCCGGGCTACAGCTACAGCGCCAACTTCGTGAGCGACCTGGGCAACCCGCAATGCGGCCCCTACGGCGGCCGGGTGGTCTGTTCCCCGGCCCACACCCTGATGAACACGGCGTTCGTCGTCCAGGGTCTCCTCGTCGGAGCCGCCTCCTGGCTGCTCGGACGGGTCCTGCCGCACCGGTCCCGGGTCCTGGTGCGCGGCCTCGGCGTGGCCATCGCCGCGGGGTTCGCGCTGATCGGCATCGTGCACAGTTCGACGGCGGCTTCGGCGGACGGCACGCTGTGGCTGCACTACCTCGGTGCCACGGTGGCCATCCTGGGTACCAACACCTTGGCCGTCCTCCTCGGCCGGCAGTGGCCACGGCTCCGGATCCCCGCGGCAGTGGGTCGCGCCGGAGTCGTCCTGGGCGGAGCCGGACTCGTCGCCGCGGTGACCTGGCTCGCGACCTTCACGCTCCTGCCGCCCGGCATCCTCGAACGCACCGCCATCTACGCCTTCGTGCTGTGGCAGCTGCTCCTCGGCGGCTTCCTCCTGCACGTCACGCAGCCGGTGCGCCTGCTGCTCGAACGCTCTTCCGGCGCGCCGCGGCGCTAGTACTACAGGGACACTTGTGTGCGTGACCTGGGGAAAGTCACCGTTTGCCGTGGCTGGTGTCGTGAGTGGCAATTCGGGTTCTAACCCGAATTACCACTCACGACCAGCTGCGGCAGACCGGCAGGCCGGCGTCCAGGATTGTCCTGGCCGGCCATCTTCGGCCGCACCGAACAAAGATCTCGCCCTGCAGTACTAGCCGTCGTGCCAGTCCCTTTCACCACTCCCTTTCACCGCAGTCCCTTTCATCACAGTGAGGAAACCACCATGAAGATCTCCGCAGTGAAGCGCGTCCTGGCCGTTCTCGCCGTCGCCGTTGTCGGTGTCACCGCCCTGAGCGGCAGCGCGTCCGCCGACCACCGCCAACCCGGGCACGGGCGTCCTGGCATCGTGGCGGCCTGGGCGTCGGCGTGGAGCGGTACCGACCCGCAGGCGCTGGCGAAGCTGTTCACCGCCGACGCCACCTACACCGACTTCGGCGTCAACGTGGTCTCGACGGGCCGGGACGGGGTCGCGTCCTGGAAGCAGCGCACCGACCTGTTGATCGCAAACGTGCACGTCACGGTCAAGGAGTCGTTCCGCGACCGCGACCACATCGCCGTCGAGACCGTCTACTCGGGACAGATCCACGGTGCGCCGGCACCGTTCGCGGTGCCCGCCACGACGATTCTCGAACTGCGGCGGGGCCTGATCGTCAGCGACCGGGACTACTACAGCCTCGCCACGCTGCTGGCCCAGTCCGGCCTGCCCGCCACCTGGACCCCGCCGACCTCCTGACGGGAGGCGGCAGCGGCGGCGGGATGCCCTGACCACAACTTTGCCTCAGCCCTGGCTGCCGATCAGCGGCCAGGGCTCTGGGCTTCGTCTCCAAGTACCGCGTTCAGCAGGCCGGGGAAACGCGCCTCCATGTCGTCGCGGCGCACATTGACGATCCGCTTGCGTCCCTCCGCGACAGTGCTGATCAGGCCCGCTTCCCGCAGGACGCGGTAGTGATGGGAGATCGTCGGGCTGCTCAGGCCCAGGCCGGCGGTCTCGACGATGATTGCGCAGTCGACCGGCTCCGGACTGCGGTACAGCTCGGTCATCAACGCTCGCCTGCCCGGTTCGGCGAGCGCGCCGAGGATGACCGTGAGGTCGAAGGAGTCGATCGAGGGCTCGGGTAACGCGCGCGGCATCCAGCTCCTTGTTCGATCATTTGACGTCCATCGAAGTATAGCTTACCGTGACACCTTGTGATACTTCGACAAGCATCAAACGATATGTCGGCAGTGTGGCCACTCACCGTCGGAACGCTCGGATCGGTCCTGATCGAAGGAGACACCGTGCCGAGTGCCTCCGGGGAGCCGACCCGATGACCGGCGTACTCGTGACCGGCGGCACCGGAAAAACCGGCCGCGAGCTGGTGAACCTGTTGCGCGACAGCGGCGTTCCGGTTCGAGTGGCCAGCCGCAACCCGGCCGCCGACGACCCCGATGCGATCCGGTTCGACTGGACTGATCCGGCCACCCATCCGGCCGCGCTGAACGGACACGACCGGGTCTTCCTGGTGCCGCCGGTGCAGAGCGTGGACCCCATGCCTTTGGTGGGACCGTTCCTGACCGAGGCGCAGCGGCTCGGCGTCCGCAAGGTGGTCCTTCTCGGCTCCGCCATCCCCCTCGCCCCCAAAGCACTGGACCTGGCCGGCCAGGTCGAGGCCCAGCCCGGCGGGGTCGTGCTGCGCGCGTCCGGGTTCATGCAGAACTTCGTGCCCCCGCACCCGCTGGGCCGGCGGATCCGGCGAGACGGTGAGATCCGCACCGCCGCCGGTGACGGCCGGGTGGCGTGGATCGATGCGCGCGACATCGCGGCAACCGCCGCCGCCCTGCTGTCCGATCTCGACGCCGTCCCCGGCGATCAGCACGACTACCTGCTCACCGGCCCGCAGGCACTGAGCTACCCGGAGGCGGCCGCGATCATCACCGCCGTGACCGGACGGCCGGTCCGGGTAGCCCACGCCGGCGCGGACGAGCAGGCAGCCGACCTGCGGGCCGCGGGCATACCCGCAGAGTTCGCCACGATCCTCGCCGCCGCCGACGCCGGCGTCCCGGCCGGCCGGGAAGACGAGCTCAGCACCGCGGTGCTCGCCCTGACCGGCCGGCCGCCCCGCACTTTCACCCAGTTCGTCCAAGAACACGCGGCCCGGTGGGCGACACCGGCCGCGTGAATCCAGTCATCAGCCGCTGTTTCTCTCGTGGCCGGACCGTCCGGCGCCAGCACAGCGGAGCGGGAGAGCTCGATTTCGCCACCTAGGTTACTGCTAATCTAAATTATGTTAAGCTACTTGCTGCTGAGCCAGTCGGGGCTACCGTGTCCGTGGTGATCGTCGGCGAGGGAAGGGAAGCGATGGGGCTGCGGCGGGTGTTCGACGACCTGGTCCGCTTCGAGACGGCCCTGTGGAACACCGTGGACGTCCGGCTCAAGCAGGAGTGCGGGGTGCCGCTGGGCAACCTCAACGCGATGATGATCATCGCGGCCACACCCGGGTGCCGGGTTCAGGACATCGCCGCCGCGCTGGAGATCACGGTCGGCGGGACCAGCCAGGCAGTGGATCGCCTCGAAAAGCTCGGCCACTGCGTCCGCCGCCCGAACCCCGCCGACCGCCGGTCCTCCGTCATCGAGCTCACCGCCGCGGGGCAGGAAGTGCTGGAGAGGGCCGGGACGGTCTTCGACCGGGAACTCGAGAAGTTCCTGCGCGTGCCACTGTCGGTTGCCGCCCTCGACTCTCTCGGCGCCGCGCTCGCCACGCTTCGTGCCGCCGCGTCCGGCGAACCGATCAGGGCTCTATCCGCTGGGGCGCAGCGCTCCAGCGACGACCAGTGATGCGGCCTGCTTGAGCTTGCGGGTGGTAAGGCTGATCTCGTAACCGGCGACCCCGGGCAGTGCGGCGATCGTCGTGGTCAAGTGGTGATAGAGGTCGTGATCGTCGCGGCAGACGAGGACGGCGACGACGTTGTGCCGGCCGGTCGTCGCGGCCGTGAACACCACCTGCGGGTCGGCGGCCAGTGCCGTCCCCAATTCGTCGATGTACGCGGGCGTGACCGACAGCCACAGCACAGCCTGCGTGGTGAACCCGAGCTGCTCCGGGAGCACGTCGACGTCGAGCACCAGGGTCCCTGCTCGTTCGAGGACACCGATGCGGTGGGCGACCCGGTCCTGGCTCCACCCGGTCGTCGCCGCCAGCGTCGCGTAGTCCGCCCGGCCATCCTCAGCCAGCGCCGCCAGCAGCGGCGCGTCTTCCGGCCCTGGAAAGATCACCGCTCCGGTGCGCGGACGCCGGGTGGCCTCCAGCGCGCTGCGTTGCTCCTCGTCGAGGCCGTCGGGGAAACCGGTCCAGTCGTCGGATGCGCCGGGGCTGCCGTACCGGTGGAACGCCAGGTGCACCGAGACGTCGAGGACGGCAGTCGCTCGCGGCAGTCGCTCGAGCAGCAGATCGGTGCCGGCCCCTGAGGCAGGCGAGTGGATGAGGCACACGATCTCCGCGCCCCCCGCCGAAAGATGCACGAACTGGGCTTCGGGGTAACGGGCGATGGCTTCGGCGACGGACACGATCCGGCTGGGCAGGCACCGGATCCGCGCGAAGAATGCCCGGCCTGCTCCGTCGGCCGCCGGCCTCCGGCCGATCACCCGGATCACGCCGTTTTCGCGTAGCTTTCGGTAACGGCGGCCGACGGTCTGTTCAGAGACGCCCACTACCTGTGCCACCACGGAGAACGGCGCACGAGGTGAACACTGCAGGGCGTGGATCACCTGGCGATCTATCCGGTCGATCACGGAACGATTGTGCCACTCGAATCGAGATGTCATTGCGTGAGTGGGTTCTGGGCCATGCGTTGTTCGCCGATGCGTGCCGCGGACCGCACGACGTCGAATCCATAGGAGAGCATGGTCTGCTCGTAGCCGGCGAGCGCGCTCGGCAGCTCGCGGTGCCCGGCGGCGACTGCTGCGAGGGCTCGCCCCAGCAGTGCTCCGTCGCGCATGGCGACGTTGGCGCCACGACCGAGCGTAGGGGTCATGGCGTGGATGGCGTCCCCCAGGAGCGTGACGTTGGTGGGCTCGTCCAGCCCGTGCGGAACGCTGGTGGACATCCGGACCGAAAAGAACGACTCGGGATCAGCCACGTCGAAGAGCTCCGTGACGGTCTGGGGCCAGTCGCGGACGGTGTAGGCGGCGAGACTACGGAGGTCGTGGCGGGAACGAGCAGTCGCTGCCTCGGCGAGCCGGGGGAAGTGTTCATGTCGGCCGCCGACGATGCACACGAGGTAGTCCTCGCGCGGGATCATCGCCATCCCGGGGGTGAGCTCGGCCGCGGCCTGGCCGGGCGGTTGGGGGAAGCGGACCGAGCCCAGGCCGAGGAAGACCTTCCGCGAGTCGGCGGCGATGGTGAAGATATCGGTCAACACCGGGTCCGGAACGAGCGGCTCTGCGGCCTTCAACGGCAAGCGCCCGTAGATCGCGGTGATGCCGGCGTCGACCGCGTCGTGGCCGGGCGCACGCCGGCGGCGGACGGCGGAGCGGATCCCGTCGGCGCCCACAAGGACGTCCCCGCGAGCGGACGTGCCGTCGGCGAAGTACGCGGTGACTCCCTTGCCGTCGGTTTCGTAGTGCGTGAGCGCCTTGTTGTAGTGCACGGCGTCCTCGACGTCGTGGAGAAGGATTTGCCGGAGCGTCGCGCGGTCGACGTTGGCGTGTCCGACCGGGACCGGATGGTCGGGCCACGTCGCCGGATCGTGCTCGTCGACAGTGGGGAGGCGCTTGATGACCGAGAGGTCGGTGTCGAGGATCGTCGTGAATGGCTCGGTGCGTTGCGCTGTGGCGTCGAACACGGCCTGGTGCGCCGGCGGGAGTACTTCGGCGACAGTGTTCAGCGCGTCGGCGTCGAGATGTAGCCGGTAGCCTTGTGGACGGTCCCATGGGCTCGAGTCGCGCTCGAACAGCGAGACGTCGACGCTGTGGCCGCGGAGCGACTGTGCGAGCGTCAGCCCGCCGAGTCCGGCGCCGGCGATGAGGACTTTGAGGGTGTTCACGATGGCTCGGCTCCCGGGTAGAGCTCCGTGGCAAAGCGTTCCATCAGCTCTGCGAGGACATCGCGGTCGAGCCGAGCTGAGCCGCGGGTGAGCGCTTGCAGCTCACGGAAGTAGTCGATGTACTTTTGCGGCGAAACGGTGCACAGCATGAGCGCTGGTTCGCCGGCCGCGTTTCCGAATCCGTGCGGAGTGCCCATCGGCGCGCTGAAGAAGCCGCCTGCCGAGACGTCGGCCACGAGGTCGGCGCTGGCGAACCGGACTGTTCCTTGCACGACGTAGAACGTCTCATCGTGAGCGCGGTGGACGTGTTGCGGCGGTCCCGCCCAGCCGGCGGGCAGCCGACACTCGAGTACCCCCAGGCGCCGGCCGACGACGCTGCCGTCCTCGAGCACGCGGTTCACGACGCCGCCTGCGGCGTGCAGGAGTTCCCCTTCGTCCGGCTGTACCAACCGCCGGGTGAACGGTTGTGGCATGGACATCACGGGCTCCTGGATCGATGGTCTGTGGGCGTCGAAACGATCGCCGTGGCCTCATCATCGGCTCCGTGACCGCCGCTCGCCGCAAAGATCACCTCAACTGCCGGATATCCGCCAACCTGCGCCCTGGATCCCCGAGATCCGTCCATGTGTGCTCGATCAAGACGTCAGATCTTCCACGTTGAGAACAGCGCGGACCTGGCCGGCGTCGAGCCGGACGTCGAACGCGGGACTGCGCCGGCCGATGCGATGGCCGGCGTCGAGCGAACCGATGTCGACCGTGTCGAAGCCGATCTGGTCCACCACGGCCGCCACGGTGGCTTTCGCCTCGGTGTCGTCCCCGGCCATGGGCAGTGCCCGCCGCCCCGGCGAACCTGTCGGTTGACCGTGGTCACGGAGGTGCTCGTAGTAGATGGTGTTGAACATCTTGACCACCTGGCTCCGCGAGAGCTTGGCGGCGAGCAGCTCGGTGTCGGTGGTCAGCTCGTCGTCGAGCGGGCGAATGGGCCCGTCGCGTTCCGGGTCGTAGTTGCCGGTGTCGATGACCACCTTGCCGGCCAGCAGGTCGGCGGGGAGATCCTGATAGGCGCGGACGGGGACGCTGACCACGACCAGTTCCGCGGCCCGGGCGGCTTCGGCGACCGTAGCGGCGTGTGCGTGCTCACCGAGCGGGGCAACCAGGCCCGTCAGGCTCTCCGGGCCGCGGGTGTTCGCCAGCCACACTTCGTGCCCGGCCTTCACCAACAGCGCGGTGAGCGTGCCGCCGATTTGCCCGGCTCCGATGATCCCGATCTTCATCGCGCCGTGACCGCCTTTGTCATGGGCGCGGACCTGGCGCCGGTCACCCAGTCCTTGGTGGCGGCCAGGCCGTCGACGTGCGACACGATGGGTTTGTATCCGAGTTCGGCAACAGCCTTGTCGGTCCGCAAGATGCACGGTTGCCCCAGGAACCACCGGTCCGGTACGGGTACTTCGCGGGCGGCGGTCTCGGTGTCCATGTCGGCCGGCGACGCAGGGACGCCGTAGATGTCGAAGATGGTCTCCATGAATTCGCGGAAGACGACGCGATGCCGGTCGGTGATGAAGTAGGCCTGGCCTGGGCGACCCAGCCGCCATCCGAGCATCAGGCCTTCGACGACGTTGTCGACGTAGGTGACATCCGTCGTCTGCCGACCGCCGTCGATCCAGGCGAATTGCCCGGCCCGGGCCGCTTCGGCCAAGCCGTCGATGAGGAAGCTTTCCGGACCCCAGACGAACCTCGGCCGGATCGACACCGTGGCGAAGCCGGATGAATTCGCGTCCAGCACGATCTTCTCGGCGATGGCCTTGGTCGCGCAGTAGGAGGCCGCCGAGTCCGGCCGAAGTGGTGCGGTCTCGTCGATGTCGACCAGCGGATCACCGGCGAGAAGTGCGGCTTCGGTCCCGCAGTGGACGAAGCGGGCAACACGCCCCGCGTGTGCCGCGTCGACGACCGCCTGGGTGCCTTGCACCGTCACGTATTCGTGACGGGCGCGATCTGCGGCGATGTCCGTCTCGGCAGCGAGGTGGAAGACCACCGCACTACCCTCCACCTCATGCCGCCATGCGGCCGGATCGTTCAGCTCGCCCCGCACCGGCGTGGCGCCGAGTGAGGCGACCAAAGCTGCCGACGCTTCGCTGCGTACCAGCACCCGGACCGCATTGTCTTCCTTGACCAGCCGGCGCACCAGTGCTCGGCCGATGAACCCGGAACCACCTGTGACGAATACCTGATCCACGGGTTGTCTCCCTTTGCCGATCTCCGGCCGGGCCTCTCGCGCGGACGGTGCAAGTCAGTAGAGCAACAGGCGGCGCCTGCACATTCCCTCAATGAGATTCATGTTTCTGATGCCAGGTATATGATTAATGGATGGCTTCGCTGAGGGCGTTGGAGTGTCTCGTCGCGGTTGCGGACACCGGGTCGATCACGCAGGCCGCGCGGCTGCTGCACTCGTCGCAGCCCGCCGTCTCCCATCAGCTCGCCACGCTGGAACGGGAGACCCGGACGCTCCTGGTGCGTCGCGAACGTCGCGGCGTCACATTGACGCCCGCGGGGCGGGCCGCCGTCGAGGACGCCAGACGAGCGGTCACCGCCGCCGCGGCCGCGGTCAGGTCCGCCCGCGCGACCGGGGAGGCGGCCGGCGGGACGCTGCGGCTGGCATGCGCGCAGAGCCTGTGCGTGCCACTGGTGGCACCGATCATCCGACAGTGGCACCGTCATCATCCGGAGGTGCGGATCACCCTGCGGGAATCCGCCAAGATGGCCGAGCTGGTCGGATTGCTCGACTTCGGAGAGGCCGACCTGGTCCTGGCACCGGCTCCCGTGCCCGATCGCCTTGCGGCCGCTGCCGTCACGGTGGCCGAGGAAGAGATCGTGCTCACGACGTCGACCGGTCACCGCCTGGCCGACCAGCCGACCCTGCGGCTGGCGGATCTCGACGGCGCCCCGCTCGTGCACTTCGCACCGGACAACGGTCTCAGTGCATGGCTCGACCGATCGCTGGCCGAGGCCGGAGTGCGCCCGGAACCGGTGATGAGAACGTCGGTGACCACCGCGGCGCCGCAGCTCGCGGCCGCCGGCATCGGCGTGGCCGTATCACCGATCAGCGCGGTCAGCCCCGGATTGCCGGGTGCCGTCAGATCGTTCTCGCCGCGCTGGTTCAGGCAATTGGTCGCACTGCGGCCCGCCAAGCCGGAACCGCTCACCGACCGGTTCATCGAGGACGTGCGAACCCGCGGCGTACACGTGCCCGAGGACATCCGAATCCAGCTCGCCGAGGACGACTCCCGGCCGCGGACATCTCATCGGTGACAACCGGGTGACCTGCCGACAAGTGGCTGCAGGGCGATCCCGCGTAGCTGCCCGGCGATGGCGACCGCGACATCGTCGGGCCTCAGGCCGGGATCGATGACACCGGCCTCGACGTCGACGCGCAGGTCGGCGCGGAAGGTGTCGCCGCGCTCGCGGAATAGGTGACCACGTCTGGAGTCTGGCAAAATAACTTGCGTGTCGCCCAACAAGTATGTGTAAGGTGGGTGACGTATCCAGTACCCCGCTGCAGGAGGCTTGTGATGATCGAAATCGACGACCGCGCACTCGACGCTCTGCTGGCCGATGACCCGGGTGGTCCGGTCGTGATGCTCAACCTGTTGCGCTTCCGCCCGGACGGCGGCCGTGAGAGCTACCAGCGCTACGCGGAGGCACTCGGCCAGTCGATCAACGCCCGCTACGGTGTGAGCCTGGAGTATTTGGGCGACGGCGGGCGAGCGCTGGTCGCCGAGGACGGACAAGCCTGGGACATGGTGGTGCTGGTCCGCTACCCGGACCGGCAGGCGTTCGCGGCCATGATCGGCGATCCCGACTACCAGGCGGCGGCTCACCTGCGCAGTGAAGCGCTGGTGGAATCGGTGCTGCAGCCGACCACGCCGTTCGCTGTCTGATGCCCGCGGTCTTCGTCCACGGGAACCCGGAGACGACGGCGGTCTGGGAGCCGTTGCTGGCCGAGCTCGCGGGCGTCCGGTCCGACCTGATCTGCCTGTCGCCGCCCGGTTTCGGCGCGCCGCTGCCCGCCGGGTTCGGCGCCACCCAGGCGGATTACCGGGACTGGCTGGTCGGGGAGCTCACGGCGTTGGGGGAGCCGGTGGACCTGGTCGGGCACGACTGGGGCGGTGGCCACGTGATGAACGTGGTGCTGAGCCGCCCGGACCTCGTGCGCAGCTGGGTCAGCGACGTGCTCGGGATCTACGACCCCGGCTACCGGTGGCACGAGCCGGCCCGCCTTTGGCAGACCCCGGATGTCGGCGAAGCCGATGTCGTAGCGCGGTTCGGCGGTACGGCCGAGGAGCGTGCGGGGGTGTTGGCGGAGCGGGGAATGGAGCGGCGGGTCGCGGCTCGCGTCGCGGCCGGGCAGGACGCGGCGATGGGCCGAGCGGTCCTCGCGCTGTACCGCTCGGCCGCCGATCCGGGCACGCTCGGGCTCGGGCTGGATTTGGAGCGTGCGGCGGCGCGTCCGGGGCTGGCGATCCTGGCCACCGCGGACCAGGTCGTCGGCACCGAAGAACAGCGCCGGCGAGCCGCCGCCCGTGCCGGTGCCCAGGTGGTGGTTCTCGAAGGCTTGGGCCACTGGTGGATGACCGAAGACCCGGCTCGTGGCGCTGCGGTCCTGACGGGCTTCTGGGCAACGGTCCCCTGAGTGTGGACCGTTGCCCGGCCAATCCGCCCCGGCCCTCGATCCGGCTGGTTCCGCAGCGATGCCGCACCGGGAACGCTGTCCAGAAAAGACGCCACCAGCGGCGCCGGCTGCCGGCGGAACTCTCCGGCCGGTACCTGCCAGTGCGTGGTGGCGATCTCGTGAGGAAGGTCAGATCAAGGTGTGCCGCAGACCCTGCTGCTCGGAGGACCACTTAGCACTAACTAGATTAGGTCTAATCTAGTTAGTGCTATCATACTGTGACAGCGGCCCCGTAAGCGTCGCCACCACCTGCGGACAGGACGATCATGAGCAAAGCGCAGCGCGTAGCGATCCACGAACTCCTCCGGAACGCAGACTTCGATCTGGGCGGCGACGTCGTCACCCAGCGATCCCTGCTGGAGCAAATGCTCACTGCCCATCCCTTGCCGGACGATGTCCGCACCGCCACCGGCGATCTCGGTGGCGTGCCCGTCGTGTTCGCAAACCTGGCCGGCGTGGACGCCTCCGGAGTGCTTTTCCACCTGCACGGCGGCGGGTTCGCTCTCGGCTCGGCCACCGGGTCGGTCGGCCTGGCCATGAGCCTGGCCCGCCTGGCCGGACTGAGCATCGTTGCGGTCGACTACCGCCTGGCTCCGGAGAACCCGTATCCCGCCGCCGTCGAGGACGTGGTCAACGCGTACCGCGCCCTCCTCGAACGCGAAGGAGGCGCGGCGAACATTGTCGTGACCGGTGAGTCGGCCGGCGGGAACCTCGCGGTCGAGCTACTCCTGGCCATCCGATCGGCAGGGCTCGCGCAGCCGGCTGCAGCCGTGCTGTTCTCTCCGATGACCGACCTGACCGTAAGCGGGGAGAGCTTCCGCACCAAAGCCACCGCTGATCCGAACATCACCGCGGCGGCCATCCGCACCAGGGTCGCCGACTACCTGATCGGCACCGACGTCGATCCGGCCGACCCGAGGGTCAGCCCCATCTTCGCCGACCTGGCCGGCCTGCCCCCGCTTCTTGTCCAAGCGGGGTCAAACGAGGTTCTGCTGGACGACGCCACTCGCCTGGCGGTCCGGGCCGCAGCCGACAACGTGCCGGTGATCCTGGACGTCGTCCCCGACGTGCCGCATGTCTTCCAGGCGTTCGCTGCCGTGCTGGAGGAAGGCACCGCGGCTCTCGACCGAGCCGGCCGGTTCATTCGCGGTCACCTACGTGGCCAGCCGTCTTCGGTGACCAGTTCGGGTCGCGGCCGGTAAAAGCGACGAGCCGGTCCAGGACGGCAGCGTTGGGTTCTACGGGGAATTCGTGGTCGAATGCCATGCCGGGACCGCGCCACTCCGGCCTGATGATCTGCCGGTAGAAGGCGAGTGCATGTGCGGAGGTTTCGTCTGCCGGCTCCCAGGGCAGGCCGGCCGCGCGGGCCAGATCCCAGCCGTGGGTTATGACCTCGATCAGCACCATGTCGACGACCATTGCACCGGGGAAGGATCCACCCAGTTCGGACACGTTCACGACAGCCGCCGCCACGCCGGAGTCCAGTGCCGACCGCAGTGTCGCCGAGAGGCGCGGGAGAATTGCGTCGAGCTCGTCCGGCCCGGAGTAGTGGTGGGGATCGGCCCCTCGCTGCCCGGCATCCGGGTCACGGAAAGCGCCCTCGAAGTAGGTCAGTCCGCCGGTGAGGTGCCGCCGAACTCCTTGCACGTCGAACCCGCCGCACGGGGTGGGAAGGGCCTTCTGCTCTTCGGAGGACGAGGCGGCGGCTACCCGCGCCAGATCGTCGAGCACTACAAAGATCATGTCAGGATCTCCTTGCGGTCCGACTCGGCGCCGCGCCGGACGATGTCGAGCACCTCGTCCTCGCGACAAAGTGGGGCTGGACCGGTCTCAGCTCAGTGTGTCGGCCAAGGCCGCGTCGAGGTCCGGGTGCGCGAAGGAGTACCCGCCCTCGAGCGCGCGGTGGGGGACGGCGCGCTGGCCGGTGGTGATCATGTCGGCCATCTCGCCGAGGGCCAGCTTCAGCGCGAACCCGGGTGTCGGCACGAAGGCGGGCCGGTGCACGGCCCGGCCGATGGCCTTCGAGAACTCCCGCTGGGTGACCGGCTCGGGCGCCGTGCCGTTGTAGGCGCCGCTCCACGACGCGTCGTCGATCGCTTGGACGTACAGGCCGACGATGTCGTCGATGTGGATCCACGGCACGAAGAACGCGCCGCCGGCGATCGGGCCGCCCATGCCGATCCGGTAGGTCGCGAGCAGCGACTTCAGCGTGCCGCCATGGGCGTCGAGGACGACGCCGGTGCGCATGCGCACCACCCGCACGCCCGTCGCGGCGGCCTTGGCGGCTTCCGCTTCCCACTGCTCGGAGACCTCGGCGAGGAACGTGTGGCCCGCCGCGGTCGTCTCGGGCACTTCTTCGGCGCCGTGCGGCCCGTAGTAGGCGACACCCGAACTGGAGACGAGTACCCGGGGTCGCAGCGCCTCGGGCACCGCCCGGAGTCCGTCGACGAGGTGGCGGGTGCCCAGCACGCGCGATCGCCGGATGCGCTCCTTGACCTCGTCGGTCAGCCGCCGGCCGATCGGTTCGCCCGCCAGGTGGACGACGGCGTCCCGGCCGGCGAGGGCGTCGGCCGGCGCGGGTCCGGCGAGCGGATCCCACTGCCACGTCCGCGGGTCGTCGCCGGCGGACCGGGACAGGGTGGTGACCTCGTCGCCCCGCTGCCGGAGGCGGGCGACGAGCTTGCTGCCGATGAGGCCGGTGGCGCCGGTGACGGTGATCTTCACGATGACGGTTTCCTTGTGGGGTCAGGGAACGAGGATGATCTTGCCGAGCGCGGTCCTGGCGGACGACTCGTTGAGCGCCAACGCCGCGGCCGCCTCCGTCAACGGGAAGCGTGCGGCGATCTTCGCGGTCACGACGCCCTCGCGCAGCAGCCCGAACAAGTGCGTCAGGTCGGTGCGGGTGCGGTTCTGGAAGGCCGTGCGTTTGGCTGTGCCGGGCTTGCCCGCGCCCGCCCAGACGTTGTAGAAGCTCGCGTGCCGGCGCGTGGGCAGGTATTCCCACAGCGCGAGTTTCCCGAGGAGCCGCAGGAATCCCGGCAGGATCGGGCCGGTTTCGTCGATCTTGCTCGCGATGCTGTAGCAGACCAGCGTGCCGGTGCGGTTGAGCAGTCCGTAGGAGATGGGGACGCTCTCGCCGCCGCGGTGGTCGAACACGGCGTCCACACCGCCCGGGGACAGCTCCCGCACCCGCGCGGCCGGATCGGGATCCCGGTAGTCGATCGGTTCCACGCCCATCGCCCGCAGGGCGTCGTGGTGGCGAGGACTGGCGGTGCCGAGCACGCGGGCACCCGCGTGCCGGGCGAGCTGGGCCAGGATGGTGCCCACGCCGCCGCTGGCGCCCAGCACGAGCACGGTCTGCCCGGCCTGCACCTTCGCGCTGCGGTGCAGCATCTGGTAGGCGGTCAAGCCGTTGACGATCACGGTCTCGGCGTCGTCCGCGTCGATCGCGTCGGGCACCTCGACCAGGTCGGCGGCGGTCAGCAGGACGGCCGTGGCCCACCCGCCGACCTTGGTCAGCGCGGCGACGCGCCGGCCGACCAGGGTGGTGTCCACGCCGGGGCCGACGGCTTCGACGATGCCGACCAGGTCGTAGCCGGGGACGAACGGGAAGGCGGGCTGGCCGTAGTAGCGGCCCCGGCGCATCGCGCTTTCGGCCGCGGACACGGCGGTCGATTCGACGCGCACCAACGCCTGGCCGGCGGCGGGCGCGGCCAGCGTGCGCCGGACGAGGCGCAGGCCGGACGACTCGACCTTGCCCGGCATGACCACTTCGCTGACGGTCAGGGTGGCCCCGGCGGGGGTGGTGGTCTCGCTCATGGTCGGCTCCTCGGCACTCGGTGAGTATCCCTCGCTCTGTTAATGACCGTAACTATGCACCGATGCGTCAGTGTGCGTCAACCCGCAAGGTGGGATGAGTGCTCGGGCTGTCCGAACCGAAGCCGACCCGATCAGCGTCGGCGCGGCCGGGTGCTGGAGGGGTTCGGGCTTGAGCTTGGTGTGGAAGACGTCCCGGAGATCTTGCTGAGGTGTGGTGGCGATCCGCATGAGCGGCTCGGCGTCCTGGTCGGGGGAGTGGGTCACCAGGCGGCCGATGGCGAAGGCTTTGGCGGCCGTGACGAGCGGCGAGTGGTGATCGAGGCCGGACCGGACGGTGCCGGGGTGGAACGCGGTGGCGATGGAGCACTGTTGCCAGCAAAGAGTTTCCGATGTTATCGTTAATTTAGTTCCACTGATAACATTCGGAGGTTCGTCTTGATCGTCGTCACTGGCGCGACCGGCGCGCTCAACGGCGCGACCGTGGACCATCTCCTCGACCGGGTCCCGGTCGAGGAGGTCGCCGTCGCGGTCCGCGATGTCACCAAGGCCCGACGTTTCGCCGACCGCGGGGTCGAGGTCCGCCACGGCGACTACGCCGACGCCGCCTCGCTGCCCACCACCTTCCACGGTGCCGACCAGGTGCTGCTGGTCTCCTCCAACGATCCCGGCGCCGATGCGGCCGCCCTGCACCGCACAGCGATCGACGCCGCCGTGACCGCGGGCGTCGGACGCATCCTCTACACCAGCCATCAGGGCGCCGCCTCCCACTCGCCGTTCCGGCCCGCGGTCGTGCACGCCGCGACCGAACAGCTTCTGGCCGAGTCCGGCGTGGCCTGGACGTCGCTGCGCAACGGCTACTACGCCCACAGCCTCGCGTGGCTGGCCGGCCCCTGGCGGGAGACCGGCGTCATCACCGTGCCCGCCGACGGACCGGTGTCCTGGACCGCCCGCGACGACGCCGCCGAAGCCGCCGCGATCATCCTCGCCACCCACGGCGGCTACGACGGCCCGGTCACGCTCACCGCGGACGCGGCCCCCACCTTCGCCGACCTCGCCCGGATCGCCTCAGACCTGACCGGCCGGAGCATCGGGCTGGCCGTCGTCGATCCCGACCGGTGGGTCGCCGACCAGATCGCCGGCGGCCGGCCCGAACCGATGGTCCGCTTCGTGCTCGGCATGTACCAGGCCGCTGAACAAGGCTTCTTCGCCGGGACCGATCCGCTGCTGCGCGACCTGCTCGGCCGCGAACCGCAGTCGGCGCGTGACGTGCTGGCTCACCAGCCGGCCGCGCGCTAGTACCCGAGCGGCAACGGTCCGGCGCGCTGCCCAAACCCAGGACATGCCTGACCGGCGACGCGCTCATGGCCGATGAGCGGACACCGCGTCCTCACACGCGATCCGGCCGGCTCGAATCACCGGCAAACCAGGAGGCACGATGAAAGCAGTGCGGTACGACCGATTTTCCGGCATCGACGGGATCTACCTCGCGGACATCCCCGAACCCGTGGCCGGCCCGGGCGAAGTGGTCGTGCGCGTCGAAGCCGGTGCGCTCAACCCCGGAGCGCTACCGGCACTGCACGGCAGTTCCTACACGCCGGGCCGCGATCTCGCCGGCGAAGTCATGGCGGTCGGCGCCGACGTGCCCGGCTTCACCGTCGGTGACGCGGTGCTGGGCCGCCTGCAGAGCTGGGACGCCCACGCCCAGTTCGTCGCCATCCCCGCAGACCAGCTGGTGAGCAAGCCGCAAGGCCTCTCCTGGGACGTGGCGGGCTCGCTCTGCACCACACCGATGGCGGGCCTCGGCGCCATCCGGGCGGTGGAACCCCGGCCGGGCGAGACCATCGTGATCTCGGGTGCATCGGGTGGCGTCGGGTTCACCGCCGCCCAGCTCGCACTCCGGGCCGGAGCGACGGTGATCGGCCTGACCAGCGACGCACATTTCGACCTGCTCCGCCACCACGGCATCGAGCCGGTCCGATACGGCGACGGCGAACGAGAACGAATCCTCGCCACGACCGATCGAGTCGATGCCTTCATCGACGCTGTCGGTGGCGGCTACCTCGACCTTGCCATCGACCTCGGCGTTCCGGCAGACCGCATCGACACCGTCGTCGACTATCGCGGAGCGAAAGAGAAGGGCGTCAAATCTGTCGGAACGGCTGACGCCGGCGGTCTCCCGGCGCTGGCTGAACTGGCCGCCCTCGCCGCTGCCGGTGACCTGCGCATCCCCATCGCCGCAACGTATCCACTCAGCGCCGTGCGCGATGCCTATCAGGCCCTGGCCGATCGCAAGGTCCACGGGCGCATCGTGCTGCATCCCCAAGATTTCGTCTGAACCACATGGGCAGCGGACCCCAGCGCCGTTGTCAGGAGGCGAAGTGGGTTTGGCTCAGTGTGAGGAGTCTGTGTTGGGTGGTGGGGTCGTGGGATACCGGTGGGGTGGTTGATTCGGTGTCGCGGTTGAAGTATCGGCCGGTGAGGCCGGCGATCCCGGGGTCGGTCGCGAGCCGTGTCGCGCTTGTCGCTCCTTGGGCAGGGGTGAGCATGCTGCGGCGGATGAGTGTGCGCATGGGGCGCAGGAGTGGGGGTATGAGGTCGTCGATGATGGTGGTGGCGACGATTCCCGGGTGCAGGGCGTTGATGGTTACTCCGTCTGCGGCGAGGGCGTGGGCGAGGGCGTAGCCGGCGGTGACGGTCATGAGCTTGGCGCGTGCGTAGGCCTCGAACGGCGCGAACCCGGCTGCGGGGTTGAGTTCCGCGAGATCGCCGATACCGGCCAGGTCGAGGGTTGCCGGGCGGGGCTTGCCGGCGAGTTTGATCCGGCGGGTGTCGTTGAGGGTGTCGCTGGCGACGTTCACCACGCGGGCTTGGCCGCGTCGCAGCGGTAGGTCCAGCAGGGTGGTGAGGCCGTAGGCGGCGAGGTAGTCGAGGGCGATGTGCATCTCGATGCCGTCGGCCGAGACGCGGTGTTCGGCGAAGTGTGCGCCGGCGTTGTTGATGAGGATGTGGATCCGGTCGTGCCGATCCAGGATGGTCTTCGCCGTGGCCACGACGTCCGCGCGCCGGGACAGGTCTGCGGCGATGACGTCGAGCCGGTTCGCTGCCGGCGAGCCGATGCGTGCGCGCAGAGCGTCCGCACGAGCGGTGTTGCGGGCGACGGTGACCACGTGCGCGCCTGCGCGGACGAGGTCGGCGGCGATGATCTGGCCCATGCCACCGGTCGCGCCGGTGACGACGGCGATCTTGCCCGTCAGGTCGGGGATGGTGGCGTTCATCGGGTGATCCTCGGGCAGGCGTGGGTGTAGCGCGGGGTTTCGGCCTCCTCGACCAGGAACGCGGCGAGATCGGCGCGTCCGACCGAACTCCACAGCCGGATGGGCAGGTCGGTGCCGGCCTGGTACTTCCCGATCGCGTCGTGGTCCGACAGCTTCGGTGGCCGCACGATCGTCCAGTCCAGACCGGAGGCGGTGATGAGCGGTTCCATCGTCTCCTTGTCGTGCATCCGCTCAGCCACATTCGCCCACACCGCCAAGGAATACAGCGACTTGTCGTGCGTCTCCAGCACGCCGTGCGCGCTGAGGGCGATCAAACGGGCCACCCCCGCTGCCTTCATCGCCGTGACCGCGGAGCGGATGCCGTCGGTGCAGACCGTCGTCGGGCCCTTGTCCGCCCCGCCCAGCGCGCTGATCACCACGTTCGTGCCCGGCAGCGCACGGGTGAGGGTCGAGGCGTCCGTGACCTCGGGCCAGGTCACCTCGCGGAGGCGTTCCCTCGGTGTGAACGTGCCTGTCCGGCGGACCAGTGCGACGACGTGGTGCCCGCGCTGAAGAGCCGTGGACACCACGTGACGGCCGGTGGCACCGGTCGCTCCGAGGACCGCCACCGTCTTCTGTGATACATCTTGTCTCATAATTCAAGCATGCATCCCGGCTGTACTACGAGTCAAGTTGTCTCATAAGATTGGTTCGTGACCAGCGAGGCAGACCCCCGGTTCCTGCGAAGCCGCGAAGCGATCCTGAACGCCGCCCGTGAGCTGCTGCTGGAACGTGGCCCGACCGCGGTGACGCACGTGCAGGTCGCTGAGCGCGCGGGAGTGGGACGGGCGACGGTCTACCGCCACTGGCCTCAGGCTGAATCCCTCCTCCTCGAGGCCATGGCCACCGTCCCGATGCCGTTCCTCGACAAACCCACCACGCCCACCCGGGACTGGCTACGACGAGAACTGACCGCGATCGCTCGCCAGCTCGAGCTCGACGACGTCCGTGCGGTGTCCACGACCCTGGCCAACACCGCCCTGTGGGACGAGAACATGGACGCCCGTCGCGCGCAGTTCGCCGGCATCCTCGCCGACCGACTCGCGGCCGCCCTCGACGACGCCCGAGCACGCGGCGAGATCACCCTCACGCTCACCAGCCGGAACGCCGCCGCCATGGCCATCGGGCCGATGTATTACCGCAGCACCATCGAGCGTGCTCCGATCGACTCCACCCTCGTCGAAGCCGCCATCGCCGCCCTGGGTACCTGGTCCACCGACTGATGAGCGTCCCGAAACGCACTGGGCACCCGCATTGCACCAGGCCCGCCAGCCGGTGGACCCGTTTCGTGCCGTCGGACGCTGTCCGGGTGACCCGGACGGCCTGGGCGGCGGTGAAGTCCCGTTCGATCACCAGCGCTGGATGCGAGGGCCCGGCGGCGATGGTCAACCCGGCAAGACCGACAGGCACGTCACGACGTTCTGGATGCGGGCGCCACCTGGCTCGGTGCTGCGACAACAGCATCAGCCGAGAGCCGGACGGTCACAGTCAGCCCGCCGGTGGGCAGCGGGCGGGCGTCGAGGTGACCCTCGTGGGCGGCGACGATCGCGGCGACGATGGGGAGTCCCAGGCCGAGGCCGTCGGGGGCGGCGACGCGTTCGCCGATCAGCCGGGTGAAGGGTTGGAACAGCTGGTCCAACTCGTCGGCAGGAATCACCGGTCCTGTGTTGGTCACGGTGGCGGTACTGGAGCCGGTCGCGATAGTGACCGTGCCGCCGGGGATGTTGTGGCGGATCGCGTTGTCCACCAGGTTGGCCATCATGCGCTCGGCCAGGCGGGCGTCGCCCAGGACAGGGGCGCGCATCAGGTCGGTGGTGACGATCACCGACCGCGCCTGCGCCTCCGCCAGGCGAGCCTCGACGACCGAGCTGGTGATTGCTTGCAGGTCGACAGGTTCCCGACGATCGAGGCCGCGTTCGCTGCGGGCCAAGGTCAGTAGCGCTTCGATGAGTCGTTCTTGTTGCTCGCCTGCCGCGAGCACCCGGCGGCACACGGTCTGCAAGCCGGTGAGGGTCGGGGCCGGGTCGGCCAGTGCCACCTCCAGCACGGTTCGCTGACGGGCCAGCGGGGTGCGCAGTTCGTGTGAGGCGTTGGCCACGAACTGGCGTTGCGCGTCGAACGCCGCCTCCAGCCTGGCCAGCAATCCGTCGAACGTGTCGCCCAGTTCCCTCATCTCGTCCTGCCGGCCGGTCATCGCGAGTCGCTGGTGCAGGTCGCCCGCGGAGATGTCTCGGGCGGCCGCGGTGATCGTCCGCAGTGGACGCAGCACCCGGCCGGCCATGATCCAGCCCGAGCCGACGGACACCACCGTCATGATCGCGAGCGCGCCGCCGGACCGCAGGACCAGCCGGCGCACCGTCTCGGCCTGCTGGGTCGTCATCAGCGCGCGTGCTTTTTCCGCGCAGGCCGTGAAGTCGCGGTCGGTGGCCACCGAGCCGTCCGGTTGGGCGCAGAGCCGCACGATTCCGTCGCCGTCCGGCGCGTCCTGGAGCCGGATGACCGGGAACCCGCCTGCCACCAACAGGTACGTGATGACGAGCAGTGCGGCGCCGGACAGCAAGAACAGTCCACTATAGACAATGGTGAGCCGCCACCGCACCGTCCCCCGGGTCATGGCCCGATCCGGTAGCCGGCCTGGGGCACGGTCTCGATGACCGGCGGGTCGCCCAGTTTGCGGCGCAGCCGGCTGACGGTCACCTTCACCGCGGTCGTGAACGGGTCGGCCATCTGGTCCCACACCCGCTCCAGCAGCTCCTCCGCCGGCACGATCCGGCCCTGCGCGGCCAGCAACAGCTCCAACACGCCGAACTCCTTGGGCCCGAGATCCAGCTGACGGCCGTCGCGGGTGGCGGAGCGGCGCGACGGGTCGAGCACCAGACCGGCATGTGTCAGCACTGGGGGCACAGCGGGTTGGGCGCGCCGGAACAACGCACGCAGCCGGGCCACCAGCTCGGCGAACGCGAACGGTTTCGGCAGGTAGTCGTCGGCGCCGAGGCCGAGGCCGTCGACGCGGTCCTCGATCGTCGCCGCGGCGGTCAGCATCAGCACGCGGCCTCGGCGCCCGTCTGCCACGAGGCGTGCGCACACGTCGTCGCCGTGCCGGCCCGGCAGGTCGCGGTCGAGCACGATCACGTCGTAGTCGGCCGTCTGCGCGTGCTCCAACCCGGTCGCGCCGTCGAACACCACGTCCACGGCCATCTGTTCGCGACGCAACCCCACCCCGATCGCCTCGGCCAGCTCCGCGTCGTCCTCGATCACCAGTACCCGCACCCGTGCGAGCTTGCCCCAACCGACGTTGCGTGGCGGTTACACCAGCGCTGTAACCGTCGTGCAACCGTGCGCCGCGTACCTCTGGCGACCATGAATGTGCACTCACGCAGAACCGTGCTCGGCGCCGCCGCGGTCGCCACCGCCGGTCTGCTGTCCACACGAGCCACGGCGCGGGCAGAACCCGCGCTCGCCGCACGTATCCAGGAGATCATCACCCGGTCCGAGCTGGCCGGGTCGCGGTGGGGCATGCGGTTTCATGTTCACCACACGGACGAGCCGGTCTACGCGCTGAACCCGGGTCAGCGGTTCGTGCCGGCGTCCTCGCTCAAGGTCTTCATCGCGGGGTCGGCCTTCGAGGCGCTCGGACCTTCGCACCGGTTCCGGACCAGGGTGAACGCTCACGGTCCCGTCCGCCGTGGCGTGCTCGACGGCGACCTGGTCCTGGTGGCCGGCGGCGACCTGGTGCTCGGGCCCCGGCTCCGGTCGCACGGCACGATCGCGCTGCCGAACCCCGACCACACCTACGGGAGCGCGACCGAGCCCATTCCCGGTGACCCGCTCCGGCAACTTCGCGAGCTCGCCGGCCAGGTGCGACTTCGCGGCGTCCGGCGCGTCACCGGCCGGGTCCGGGTGGACGCCTCGCTGTTCCGGCAGGGAGAGGAGGACATCTTCAACGGCCTCGGCCCGATCCCGGTGTCCCCGATGATGGTCAACGACAACGTCGTCGACGTCGTGGTGACACCGGGTCGCGCGGAGTTGCGGATATGGCCGGAAACCTCTTACGTCACCGTGGTCAACGAGGTCACCACGGTCGACCGGCCGGCGCGGCGGTTGGCGTTCACACCGGTCGCCACCAACCCCGACGGCACGCGGACCGTGCGGCTCACCGGCGACATCCAGGCCGGCGGTCAGCCTGTCGTGTGTCCGTACTTCGTGCCGGACCCGGTCCGCTTCGCCGAGATCGCCTTCGCGCAGGCGCTGACCGATGCCGGCGTCGACATCGCGGACGGGAGGACCGGGGACGGGACGCGCCGCCTGCTCGCCGAGCACATGTCGCCGCCGCTGTCGGAGCAGGCCAAGGTCATGCTCAAGCTCAGCTCCAACGTGCACACCGTGTACTTCCCCTACCTCGTCGGCGCGATCGCCGGGCACGACGCCGACAACGCCGAGGACGCGGGCGCACGTCTCCAGGCCGCGTTGTTCGAGCGCGCCGGCCTCGAGCCGGTCGACCCGACCGGCGGCACCTTCAGCCCGGACTTCTTCGTCCAGTTCCTGCGGCACATGGCACGGCAGCGGTACTTCACGGCGTACCGCGACGCGATGGCGATCCTGGGCCGGGACGGCACGCTCACCGACACCACGCCCGACTCTCCCGCCGCCGGCCGCACGTTCGCCAAGACCGGCACGGGCTTCCTCGGCACCGAGCTGCACAAGGCGCTGGCCGGCTACCTCGTCCTGCCGGACGGGCGGCTGGTGGTGTTCTCGCAGCTCATGGACATGGCGGCCAGATCAGCGGCGGAAGCCATGGCACTACAGGACAGGGCCGGCGTCGCACAGGCTGACGTCGTCACCGCCGTCTACGAATCACTTACCAGGTAAGGGGAATCTCCATGCACACGACACGAAGGTCGGTCTTGGGCCTGTTCGGCGCCGCCGCCGGTCTGCTCGCCACCGGCGTCCCCGGCGACGCCACGCCGTCCGGCGCCGTGCCGCGCGATCTGTTGCCCGGCGGCAGGTTCGACCGGTTCATCGCCGAGCGGGCTGCGGCCGACCAGTTCTCCGGCGCGGTCCTGCTGGCCCACCAGGGCAAACCGGTGCTGACCAGGTTCCACGGCTTGGCCAAACAGGGCGTCCCCAACGCATCGGGCACCCGCTTCGACGTCGCGTCGATCACCAAGTGCCTCACAGCGGTGGCGGTCACACAGCTCGCACAGCAGGGCGCGGTGGCCTTCCACCAGCCGCTCGGCGCCTACCTCGACGGGTTCCCCGCCGACGTCTCCCGCGCGACCGTGCACCAACTGCTGACGCACACCGCGGGCGTCGGCCGGCCCGGCCTGACCAACCAACGACCGGCCGACGAGGACACGTGGGACAGCGTCGACGACGCGTGGCAGGGCATGTCGGCCTACCTGCGTACGTTGCCACTGCGGTTCACGCCGGGCAGCCAGTTCAGCTACAGCAACGACGGCTACTTCGTGCTCGGCGCCATCGCAGCCGCGGTGTCCGGGCTGTCCTTCTACGATTACATACGCCAACACGTGTTCGCCCCGGCCGGTATGACCAGCTCGGCTTTCTTCGCGAAGCCTCAGATCCGCGCCGACGACAGCATCGCCCTCGGCTACGCGACCCGACCCGGCGGCCCGCGCGTCGACGCCACGACCCTGCCGGGGTTCCCCTACGTCGGCGGCCCGTTCACCGGCGCATACTGCACCGCGCAGGACCTCCTCCGCTTCGCCATCGCCCTGCACGGCGGCAGGTTGCTGAACCCCGCGTTCACCCACCTGGCCACGACCGGAAAGCAGGCCGTGAGTCCGGTCGACCTGCCACAGGGCCAGTTCTACGGGTACGGTCAGGTCGAGGCGATCACCGGAGCGCACCGCATAGTGGGACACACGGGCGGCGGCCCCGGCCGATCGAACAACCTCGACGTGTTCCCGGACGCCGGCTGGGTCGCCGTCGTGCTCAGCAACTACGACACCAGCATCCGGCCGATCGTCGATCTCGCCCGTCAGCTGATCGTGAGCTGACACACCAGCCGCGTTTCGTGATGATGAGCGTGTCTTCGCTGGTAGTGGGCTTGTCGGGCGCGGTGCGGGTGTCGTCGGCCGGGGTCATGTCAAGCACTCCGACGGCAGCTCGAACCAGTCCGGATCCTCGAAGCCTCGGGGCGCTCGCCCGAAATCCGCGTCCCGCGACCCGTTCGCCGCGGCGAAGATCCGGTCCGCGTCTTCGAGTTGCGCCGGCAAGGCGTCCTCCCGCAGCGTGTCCGGCGCGGGTGGTTGGCGCACGCCCCCCGGGGTGTATCGCAGGTCGGACAAGCTCAGCCGGGGTCCGGAAGCGCGGCGGTGGCGCCAGCGTCCGGTCGCCGGATCGAAGCGGTAGTCCGTCAGCAGCGTCCATCCCCTCGCCGCCACCCGGTGCACCGCCTGGATCACGTAGCCGACCACCGCGTCGGACATCGTGTAGTCGAAGCTGATCCGCGCCCAGCCCGGTTTGCCGCCCTCCTGGCCGGCGAGGACCTCGTTCCGCAGCTGCCGCGAACGAGCCGGGCTGATTCCGAGCAGGCGGTGCCCGTAGGGGCCGGCACAGGAACAGCCGCCGCGGGCCTGGATGCCGAACAGGTCGTTGAGCAACGTCACCACGTAGTCGTGGTGCAGCCGCTTCCCGCTCGGCCCGCGCACCAGCAGTGACACGATGGCCACCCGGTCGGCGTCGGAGTTGCCGAGCACCTCGAGGTTCGGGTCGGCCGACCACGATTCGAGCGCGCGCCGCAGGACCGCCTGCTCCCGTTCGCGGATGGCCGGGACGCCGACCGCCTGCTGCAGACCGAACACCAGCCCGGCCCGGACGGATTCGACGATCGCGGGAGTGCCGCCTTCTTCGCGGTGCGCGGCGTCGCCGAGGTAGTGGTGATCCGTCGTGCTGACGTAGTCCACGGTGCCACCACCGGGCACGCTCGGAACCCGGTTCCGCAGCAGTTCCCGGCGCACCACCAGCACCCCCGGGGTGCCGGGGCCGCCGACGAACTTGTGCGGCGAAAGGAACATCGCGTCCTTGCGGGAACTGCCCCGGTGGTACATGCGCACACCTCCGTGCGGCGCGGCGGCCGCACAGTCCCAGAACGCGAGCGCGCCGTGCTCGTGCAGGAGATCCGAGATCGCCGGGGCGTCGGAAACGATGCCGGTCACGTTCGACGCCGCGGAGAAGGACCCGATCTTCAGCGGCCGGGCGGCGTGGCGAACCAGTTCGGCACGGAGGGCGTTCCGGGACACGCCGCCGTCGGCGTCTTCCGGGATCGTGACCACGTCGCAGCTCGATTCCCGCCAGAGCAGTTCGTTGGAGTGGTGCTCGAAGGGGCCCAGGAAAACGACCGGCCGGTCCTCCGGAGCGATCGCGTCGGCAAGCCGGCAGCGGTCCGGCAGCCGCAGGCCGAGGATGGTGATCAGCTTGTCGATGGCTCCCGTGGAGCCCGAGCCGGTGAAGATGACGACCGTGTCCTCGTCGCCGCCGACGGCGTCCCGGATCACCGACCGGGCTTCCTCACGCAGCGAGGTGGTCTGCGCCGCGGTGGCCGAGGACTCGCTGTGGGTATTGGCGTACCAGGGGAGGACGTGGTCGCGGATGAAGTCCTCGACGAACGAGACCGCGCGCCCCGAAGCGGTGTAGTCGGCGTAGATCACGCGGCGAAGGCCGAAGGGACCGGCCATCGCCAGGTCGTTGCCGATGATCGACTGCCGCACCCGGTGCATCAGCGCGTTCTCCTCCACTCTTCCCATTGGAGACCTCCCCACGGCCGGGCGGCAGAGGAAAAGGGGCAGTTCTCGTGGCCGTTTGCCTGCTGGGCAGCCGGTCACAGCTTTCGCCGCCGCGGGAGTGGAGAGGGAGATCACGGTCGAGGTCGCGAACGTCGGAACCGCGGTCAGCTTCGTCCGGGCCGGGCTGGGGATCGCGTTTCTCGGTCGGCTACTGGTCCCTGACCGGACGGGCCTCGACACCGTGCGGGTCGCGGACGGCGAAGTGCGCTGGCAGGTCGCCGTCGCCACCGCCTCGACCAGGCGGCCCAGCGCGGCGACCGAGGCGTTCCTGAACCTGCTTCGTGAACGACATCCCGCACCGGAGGCGTCGGCAGCGCCATAACAGCGGCACCACGCCGCCGCACATGGATCCGGTGGGCCACCGTGGCATGCCTGGCGCTGACGGTGGTCGGCGTACTCCTTCGGTCCATTGTGGATCTGTCGATCGCGGCGGGGCTCGGGGGCGCGGTTTGTGCATCAGCCGGGCTTGAGCACCACTTTAACCTTGAGTTCCATTGTTTGTGGTGAGCGACCCTGTTCCTCCTGTAGATCCCGGCGACCCCGAAGCAGGACAGATGACCATTGTGGAAAGCAATTCATCCGGCATCGGCGACGAGCAGATCGCGCCGGTCACCACGCTGCGCGAGCTCGCGCTGGCGGCCGCCGCGCCCGCCGCGCTGCGGGCCGCCATCCGGATCGGCGTGGCCGAACAGCTCGGGGACGTGCCTGTCCCGGTGGAGCAGCTGGCGAAGAACCTCGATGTCGACGCCGGCGTGCTCGAACGACTGCTGCGCAACCTCGGCTGTTACGGGATCTTCGCCGACACCGCCGATGGTGTGATGCACACGTCGGCGTCGGCGTTGCTGCGCGAGGACCACCCGCAGAGCCTCAAGTACTGGGTGCTGTGGGTCACCGAGCCGTGGACCTGGCAGCTCTGGCCGCACCTCGAGGAGGCCGTTCGCCGCGGCGGGCAGGGGCTGTTCGAGGACAAGTACGGCACCGAGTTCTTCGCGCACCTGCACCAGGAATGGGCGGAGTCGACCGAGGTGTTCAACCGGTCCCAGACCGAGCTGAGCCGGATCACCTCCGCGACCATCGCCGACACGCTCGACCTGAGCGACGCCGGAACGATTGCCGACGTCGGCGGTGGCCGGGGATACAACCTGTCCGTCCTGCTGGAGAAGAACCCGCACCTGAAAGGGGTACTGGTCGATCTCCCGGCAGCGGTGGCGAACCCGGACCCGCGGTTGCGCCCCGGTGGCGCGCTCGCCTCGCGGGCCGAGGTGATGGCAGGCGACTGCTTGAAGAAGATTCCCGTCGAAGCCGACGTGTACCTCTTCAAGAGCATCCTCGAGTGGGACGACGACCGCACGGTGACCGCGTTGCGCAACGCCGCGGCGGCGGGGCGGCCCGGCGGCCGGGTGCTCATCGTGACGAACCTCGTCGACGACAGCCCTGAGATCCGGTACGCCACCGGGATCGATCTGCTGTTCCTGCTCAACACCAACGGCAAACGGCACACGATGAAGGGCGTCACGCAGCTCATCGAGCGCGCCGGCCTGTGCTTTGAGGGTGTTTCGCCGATCAAGCCGCTGCTGCACCTGGTCGAGGCTTCCATTCCCCGGTGAGATCCGCGCGGGGAAACGGGTCTGCCCGCCCTCCGAGGAGGGCGGGCAGACCCGGTCGTTTCCCGGCGTCAGCGGCTGTTGAGGATATCGTGCTGTAACTGCTGTGCCTCGAACGACGGCTCCAGACCCAGGTCCTGGTCGAGGATCCCGCGGAGCTGGTGGTAGACGCTCAGCGCCTCGCCACGGCGTCCGGACCGGTGCAGTGCCTGCATGAGCCGGATGTGGAAGGGCTCGTGCAACCGGTGGGTGGCCACCAGGCGCCGGAGCTCACCGACGACCTCGCAGTGCCGGTTGTTGGCCAAATCCGCCTCGATCCGCGCGGACACCGCTTCCAGCCGCTGTTCCTCCAGATACACCGACAGACCCTGCAGGTTCGGGCCCATGGTGACGTCCGCGAGGACGATGCCGCGCCAGAGCGCCAGCGACTCGCGGAGCAGGTCGGCGGCGTTGACGGACTTGCCGTGCCGCAGCGCGGCCCGCCCCCGTGCCATGAGGTCCTGGAACTGGAAGATGTCGACGTTTTCCCGCGGCACGGTGAGGAGATAGCCACCGGGCCGGGTGGTGAGCAATGTCGTGCCCTTGGTGGAGCGCGACGCTTCCCCGAACAGTTTACGCAATTGATACACGTAGGTCTGCACGATGGTTTTGACCGTGCTGGGCGGGTTGTCCGGCCACAGCTCGTCGATCAGCTGGTCGGTGCTGACCATGGCGTTGGCGTTGACTGCCAGCATCGCCAGTACCTGGCGCATCTTGGCTGCGGTGATCTGCACTGAGCACCGGTCTTGTGTCGTTCTGTATGTGTGGCTGACTTCGAGTGTCCCGAGAAGGCCGATCCGAATCTGCTCACTCAGCATAAGAAACTCCGGTGAAAGCCGACGACTGGCAGCTGACGAGGTACTTCCGTCGCATGGGGGTCGGATGATCGCATTCAGCGAATATGGCCGGCGGGTGCGCCGATCAATTTGATCATCGCGACAGTGGCCGACCGCACGGGAAATCCAATGCCGGTCCAGTCGCTTTCAGTATGAGCTCGTGGTTCGGGGAGATCGTCGGGCGGCAAGCAAGGAACACTTCCCCCTCGACGCGAAAATCCACCCAGCATCCCTACTATTCCACCAACGAGTTCTACTGCCCCAGTACTTTATAGTTGAATACTACACATTTGATCGCCTGTCGGCAAGTTTTTCCCAACTAGGTGACTGGTATGTCGGTATCTGGTCATCGTGGTCGGCCACCGGCGGCATGGCTTTGTTCCATCTGGCCTAATATTCGCAAAGATGATCAGATGAAGGAGTGTGTTCGCGGCAACATGAGTCGATTCTGTCCGGTTTGACGCAACCGGTTTCTCCCACGGCAACACGAGAACGGACGGGCCTTCGGACGGCGGATCACGGAGGTGCCGTGATCACGTCGTCGGAAGACCCGCCCGTCGCGGCCGGCTCGGTGGTCAGTCGCCGGCCGGGTGGCTCGCCAGGGCAACCGGTACGAGCCGGTCGTTGACGAGCGCCAGCAGTTCGGCCGGCGTCCGCAGTTCGGTGAGCTGCTCGTCCGGGATGAGGACGCCGTACTCGCGTTTGAGCGTGGCCGAGGTCTCGATGAGGACCAGGGAGTCGTACCCGAGTTCCTCGAACGGGACGTCCACCAGGTCGCGCGGCAACGCGTCGGCGTCGCCGCCGGCGCACTCGACGAGTATGCCGCGCAGCTGGTCGATGCTCATGGTCATGTCAGCTTCCCTTCCGGTGATTTGCGGATGACGGTGGCCGCATTGAAGCCCCAGCGGCCACGGGCGAGCACCAGAGCGGTGTTCACCTCGGCCGGACGGGGCTCGCCGAGCACGACGTCGACGCCGTAGCCGGCCGGTACCTCGGTGGTGCCGAAGGTCGGCGGGATAACGCTTTCCTGGATGCTCATCAGCGCCGAGACGACGTCGAGCACCCCGCCGCCGGACAGCAGCCGCCCGGTCAGCGCCTTGGGGGCGGTGACCGGGACCGCGTGCGCGCCGAAGACCTCGCGCAGGGCCTGCGCTTCGAGGCGGTCCAGCTCCGGGACCCCCACCGCGTCGGCGAACACGACGTCGACGTCGCCGGGGGCGATCCCGGCGTCCGCCAGCGCGGATTCGGCGGCCCGTCGCAGTCCCGGGGGGCGGCCGCTGCCGGGGGCCGGGTCGAAATTGGCCGCGTAGCCCGCGATTTCGCCGTACACCCTGGCGCCGCGGTCGCGCGCGGCGCCGGCGTCCTCGAGCACGCACATGGCCCCGCCCTCGCCGGGGAGGTAGCCGGCCGCGCGCACGTCGAAGGGCCGGTACGCGGTCGCCGGGTCGGGGTCGAGGCTGACCCGGCCGCCGGCCAGGTGCGAGGCCCAGCCCCAGGGGTCGAACGCGGAGTCGACACCGCCGCTCACCACGAGCGGGATGCCCGTGCGGACCGTCCGCCTGGCCTGCCCGAGCGCGTCCAGGCCGCCCGCCTGCTCGGCGACCAGCGCTGTCGACGGCCCGCGCATGCCGTGCCTGATCGAGATCTGGCCGGTGTTCACCGCGTAGAACCAGGCGAAGGATTCGTACACGCTGACGTGTTCCGGGCCCTGGCTCCAGAGCTTCTTGAACTCCCGGTGCGTGAACTCGAACCCGCCGGAGGCGTTGGCCGTGACGATGCCCATGTCGTAGTCGGCCATGGCACTCGTGTCGACGCCGGCGTCGTCGAGCGCGCTCTCCGCGGCGATCAGGGCCAGCCGCGTCGACACGTCCGTCTGCGGCAGCAGCCTGCCCGGCAGGTGCGCGGCCGGGTCGACGTCGGCGACCAGCCCGGCCAGCCTCGCGGGGTACCGGGCCGTGTCGAACCGGTCCAGTACGGCGATTCCGCTCCGGCCGGTCAGGGTCGCGGCCCAGTACTCCTTCGCGCCGAACCCGTTGGGCGCGACGACGCCGATCCCCGTGATGACGGTCATGCGCTCGCCCGCTTCGGCCGGGTGAGGACCATTGCGCTCTGGAAGCCGCCGAAGCCGCTGCCGACGGTGAGCACGGTGTCGACGCGGTGTTCGCGGGCCACGTTCGGCACGTAGTCCAGATCGCATTCCGGATCGGCGACCTGCAGGTTCGCCGTGGGCGGCACGGCATGGTGCTCCATGGCCAGCAGCGAAGCGGCGATCTCCACCGACCCGATGGCGCCCAGTGAATGGCCGACCATCGACTTGATGGAGCTGACCGGTGTCCGGTACGCCTTCTCGCCGAGACTGCGCTTGAACGCCGCGGTCTCGTGCCGGTCGTTCTGCTTGGTGCCCGACCCGTGCGCGTTGATGTAGTCGACGTCCGACGGGTTGAGCCGGGCCTGGTCGATGGCGACCCGGATCGCCTCGGCCATCTCCCGGCCGTCGGTCTTGAGCCCGGTCATGTGGTAGGCGTTGCACCGGGTGGCGAAGCCGCCGACCTCGGCGTAGATGTGCGCGCCCCGCTGCACCGCCGACGTCAGCTCCTCGAGCACGAACACGGCCGCGCCCTCGGCGAGGACGAAGCCGTTGCGTGTGCCGTCGAACGGCCGTGAAGCGTGGGCCGGGTCGTCGTTGTAGGTGGTCGTCGCCTTGATCGCGTCGAAACAGGCCACCACGATCGGGGTGATCGGGGTGTCCGTGGCCCCCGCGATCATGACGTCCGCGCTGCCTTCGCGGATCAGCGCGACGGCGTGCCCGACGGCGTCGAGCCCGGAGGTGCATCCGTCCGACACCATGGCGACCGGCCCCTCCGCGCCGACCGCCCAGGCGATCTCGGCGGGCATGCTGCTCGGGACCATGTAGTCGAACATGTGCGGGGACAGGTGATCGGGTGACACCTCCCAGTTCCGGCCCGAGTCCGACAGCACCAGGTACTCCTGTTCGAGGCTGGTCGCCGCCGCCACCGCGCTGCCCAGGCTCACGCCCACGCGGTGCGGTGACCGCAGGTCGATCCCGCTGTCGGCGAGCGCCTCACGGGCACACACCACCGCGAACTGCGTCGCCCGGTCCATCCGCCGGATCTCCCGAGGGCTCAGGCCCTCCGCCGCGGCGTCGAAGTCGACCTCCGCGGCGACCTGCGACCGGTAGGGTGCGGGGTCGAAGAAGGAGATGCGCCTGGTTGCGGTCCGCCCCGCCGACAACAGCGCCCAGAACTGTTCTCTGCCCAGGGAGCCCGGTGCGCGAACTCCCATTCCGGTGATGACGACTCGGCAATTCACGAGGCGCCACCTGGCACGTGCAAGCCGTTCATTTGCGTGGCCTCCGCGCTCAAGTTTCAGACAATTACCATCGAATTAAGAAGCTAAGCAGAGCCGCTCAACCGCGACTCAACCGACGCTCTACCTCTAATGCGAAACGTGCCGTTAACGAACCGGTAATGGCATTCGGAGAATGCGCGCCTGATCAGGCGCGCCGCCAGTCCATGACGACGTAGTCGTGCGGCTCGCCGAGCCGGCGCAGCAGCCGGAGGTCGGTGTCGCTCACCTTGACCTCCCGGACCTGCCGGGTGTCCACCACCCGGGGGTGCGAGCCGATGACGACGTCGTGCACGACGGTCTCGTCGCGCACGTGCCAGCGCCCGGCGTAGGCCAGGTAGTTGTCCGTCGAGCCGAGGTAGGTCGGTGGTGGGGCGCCGTTCAGGCTGGTCAGCGGCTCGGTGCGCATCAGGCTGGCCGACATGTAGCCGTCCTCGTGGTAGATCAGCAGTCCGTCCGCCTGGTCGCCCATCGGGCCTTCGCTGGTGGACCCGTCGTCCTCCAGGTAGTAGTGGGCCACCAGCCGCCAGACTCCGGCGAGGTCCTTCTCGAAGATCATCTGTGCTCCCGGCGTGACAGAGTGCGGGCAGGATACAACTCGTTGTGACCGTGCCGGGACGATCTCAACGCTCACTCAAGCCGGTGTGTGAACCACCTTTCCGCATTCGGTCGAAATCGTTCAATTTGGTCATTTCGGGAGATATTCCATGATCGTCCTGGTGCGAGGAAGTGATCGGGTCCCGCACTGCCGTCCGGTGGTTCAGTACCGGTTGAGGACGCCTTGAGGCCGCATTCATAGCGTCAAATCGTCGCCCCGTGCCTGCGTGCAGTCCACCATTCGGAGGAAATCATGATCGTGCACACCCTCATTTACCGATTTTCGCCGGAGGCTGGTGAGGAAAAGATCAGGAGTTTCTTCGACGGGCTGCGTGAGGTCACGGTCGAATCCGGTTTGATCTCGGCGTTCGGCTGGAAGCCGCATGTGCTCTTCCCGGTCGACGAACAGGCGAAGGGGATGACGGCGACACACATCGCGCAGTTCTCCTGCGAGGACGTGGCGACCCTGCGGAAGTTTTCCGAAATGCCCGTTGTGCACCAGTTCATCACCAAATGGCGGGGTGAGCTGAACTACGAAGCCGCGTATGCCAACCACGAGGAGATGCTGCCGTCGGGCAGCGGAAAGGGGAACGCCATGTTCCACACCGAGCACACCGTGACCGTCGAGGCGCCGGCGGACGTCGTCTACGCCGTGCTGGCCGACATCGAGGGCTACGCGGACCTGTTCCCGCCGACCCGGGAATCGACGATTCTGGAGGAGAGCGAGACCCACCAGATCGCGCGGCTGGTGGTCGACGTCAGCGGCCAGATCCAGAGCTGGGTGAGCCGCCGCGACCTCGACCGCGGGCGACGCACCATCGCCTACCGCCAGCTGGAGAACGCGCCCATGATCGAGTTCATGGGCGGCGAGTGGCGCGCGCTCCCGCTCGACGACGAGCGCACTCAGCTGGTCATCACCCACGACTTCGCCGCCCGCCCCACCGAGGCCGTCCCGTCCGCGGAGCGGGCCACCGAGCTGCTGCAGGCCGCGGTCGAGCGGAACAGCCACGCCGACCTCGACGCGGTGCGCAAGGAGTCGGAGCGGCGCGTGCAGGTCGTGGGCAGCCCGGCGTGAGTCCCCGGCTGATCGATCTGAGCGTGCCGGTGCTGGACGGCCCGAGCGAGGCCACCCCGGTCGAGGTGTCGCTGCTCGACCACAAGGCGGCGCCGGCCGCGCTGGGTCTGCGGCCGGAGGACTTCCCGGAGGGCGAATCGATCTCCAACGAGACGATCACGCTCACCACACACACCGGCACCCACATGGACGCGCCGTTGCACTACGGCCTCCGCAGCGGGGGAGAGGCCGCGGCGGCCATCGACGAGATCCCGCTGGAATGGTGCTTCGCCCCCGGCGTCCGGCTCGACCTGCGGCACGTCCCGCCCGGCGCCGGGATCACCACCGCCGACGTCGAGGACGCGCTGGCCAAGATCCCGTACGAGCTCCGGGCGGGGGACATCGTGCTGCTCTGGACCGGGGCGGACCGGCTGTGGGGTGCCGAAACCTATCGCACCGACCACCCGGGAATGACCCGGGAGTCGACGGCCTACCTCGTCGAGCGCGGGATCAAGGTCATCGGCATCGACGCCTGGGGTTTCGACCGGCCGTTCGCCTCGATGGTGGGGGACTACCGGGAGAACCGGGACAACCGGGTGCTCTGGCCCGCGCACCTCTACGGGCGCGAGAAGCCGTATTGCCAGCTGGAGAAGCTCGCCAACCTCGACGCGCTGCCCGAGGCGACCGGGTTCACCGTGGCCTGTTTCCCGGTCAAGCTCGCCGGGCTCGGCGCGGGCTGGACGCGGGTGGTCGCGGTCGTCGACGAGGCGTGAGGCGTGCGGGACCCGGGGCCGGTGGCGTACCGGCCTCGGGTTCGGGCACGTCCGGGGTTCAGCCGTGGGCCCTCTTGCGGGTGGGCGCCCAGAGCCGGTCGGCGTCGTCGGCCGCGAGCCGGCCGCGGTAGACACCGATCTTGTGGTTGATGAGCTGGAGGTTCTCCTGCAGCTCGGCGATCTTGGCCGTCACGTCGGCGGCGTGCGCCTCCATGAGCGCGAGCCGCTCCTGCTCGTTGCCGTGTCCCTCGGCCACGAGGTCGGCGTACTGCTTGATCGTCTTGATGGGCATGCCGGTGGCTCGCAGCTTGGTGCAGACCGAGATCCAGTCGAGGTCGACCTGGTGGTAGCGCCGCCGTCCGCCGTTGGTGCGGTCGACGTCGGTGATGACCAGGCCGGCGCGTTCGTAGTAACGCAGCGTGTGCGCGCTGACGCCGGTGCGGCGAGCGGCTTCGGCGATGCTCATCCCCACCTCGCCGGCGGGACGAGTGGGCCGGGGTCGCGACTGTTGCTTGACTTCGAGCACGCTCTAAATCCTAGCATCGGGTACAGCCACCCGCTCCTGATCGCTGGCCGCGCACTCTGATTGGATTCGAATGACGGAACTCAGCCCACGCCAACGATCACTGGTGCTTGCCATCTGCTGCGCCAGCATGATCGTCGTGGTCATGGACATCTCCATCGTCAACACCGCCCTGCCGACCATCCACCGTGACCTGAACGCCTCGGTGACCGGCCTGCAGTGGACGGTCGACGCCTACACCCTCGTCCTGGCCAGCTTCCTGCTGCTGGCCGGGTCCACCGCCGACCGCGTCGGCCGCAAGCGCATCTTCCAGATCGGCCTCGTCGCCTTCGGCGTCGGTTCGCTGCTGTGCGCGCTGGCGCCGAGCATCGAGTGGCTGATCGTGGCCCGCGCCGTGCAGGCCATCGGCGGGACCATGCTCAACCCGGTGGCGATGGCCATCATCGCCACCACGTTCACCGTCCCGGCCGAGCGGGCGAAGGCCATCGGCGTGTTCGGTTCGATGTCGGGCCTCTCGCTGGCGCTGGGCCCGATCCTCGGCGGTGCACTGGTCGACGGCTTCGGCTGGCGCTCGGTGTTCTGGATCAACGTGCCGATCGTGCTCGTCGCGGTCGTCCTCACCACGCTGTTCGTGCCCGAATCCCGCGCGCCGCGGGCACGCCGGTTCGACCCGGTGGGCCAGCTGCTGGTGATCGCCGTGCTGGGCAGCGTCGTCTACGCGATCATCGAAGCCAACCGCCGTGGCTGGACCTCGCCGCTCATCCTCGTGCTGCTGGCCGTCACGGTGGTGGGCGTGCTCGGTGTCGTCGCGTACGAGACCCGCCGGACCGACCCGCTGCTGGAACTGCGCCTGTTCCGCAGCGTGCCGTTCAGCTCGGCGATCCTGATGGCGCTGTTCGGCCTGTGCGCCTTCGGTGCGTTCCTGTTCGTCACGACGCTGTACCTGCAGAACGTCCGCGGCATGTCGGCGCTGACGGCCGGGCTGAGCCTGCTGCCCGTCGGCGCGCTGATCGCCCTGCTTTCGCCGCGCACCGGGAAGTTCGTCGGCGCGCACGGTCCCCGGATTCCGCTGGTGGTCTCCGGCACCGCGCTGGCACTGGGCGGCCTGCTGTCGCTGGTGTTCACCCCGGCGACGCCGCTGGTGCTCGTGCTCGCGGTCTTCCTGTTCTTCGGCGTTTTCCAGGGCACCATCAACCCGCCGATCACCAACACGGCCGTCTCCGGGATGCCGCGGTCGATGGCGGGCGTGGCCACCTCGCTGGCCTCGGCCGGCCGGCAGACCGGTACCACGCTGGGTGTCGCGATCGCCGGGACCATCGTCGGTTCGGTCAGCGGCGGGACCGCGTTCACCGACTCCGAACACGGCGTGTGGTGGCTGATCTTCGGCCTGGGCCTGGGGATCCTGGCGCTGGGCCTGATCAGCACCGGCCCGTGGGCCAAGACCACCGCCGCGCGGGCCGCGGCACTGTTCGAGGAGGTCGAGGCAGGTGCTCCCGCGCCGGCCGCCCCTGCCCCGCAGCCGCAGGTGCGTGCCGAGCGGAGCTGACCACCGTCCCCAGCGGTGGTCGGTGGGTGGTGAGCCGGATTCCGAGCCGGCTCACCACCCCCGACAGCTTCCGGGACCGGGGTTCAGCTGGTGGACAGGGCCCGGCGGCTCGAGGCTCGCAGTGGCCGCAAGGCTTCCTCGGTGCGCACCAGTTCGTCGAGCATCGCCGCGGCGGCCTGGTCCATGGCCCCGTCGGCGTGGAATTCGCCTTCGCGGATGAACTGCGGGTGCCACGCGATGTTCACCCCCTCGAACACCGGCAGCATCCGCAGTGTCGTCACGACCTGCTTCAGCTGCTGAACCGCGCGGGTTCCCGCGGAAACGCCGCCGTAGGAAACGAACCCGACCGGCTTGTGGTGCCATTCGGCGTGCAGGTAGTCGATCGCGTTCTTGATCGTGGCCGGATAACCGAAGTTGTACTCCGGCGTGATGAACACGACGGCGTCCGCGGCGTCGACCACGGCGCTCCAGTCGAGGGTGTGCTGCCGGGTGTACTGCCGCAGTCGCGGAACGTTGGGCTCGTCCAGCAGCGGCAGGGCCAGTTCGGCGAGATCCGTGACGGCGGTTTCGAAGCCACCGTGTGCTTTCGCCTGGTCGGTGAACCACCGCGAAATGGGGAGGCCGGCGCGGCCGGGCCGGGTCGATCCGACGATGATCATCAGCTGGGGCATGAGACCTCATGTCTTTCTGCTGCGGGTATCTCGGGGGAGAGCAGCGCCAATGCTGCGAACTGCCTGGATCTTACCGCGAACTGCCGCCGTATCGGGCCGTTCGGACGACAAAACCACCCCTGCGCAAAGCGCGGGGTGGTTCTGTGGCGGGCCCGGACCTTATTTCTTTCTCGCGGCTTCGTTCGCCGGGGCGTCGATGACCTCGCGCCGGTAGCTTTCGATGATTTCCAGGTATTCCTTCTGCTCCTGCACGCCCACGCCGCAGTAGCTCAGCGACGCGGCGATTTCGAGGGCCACCACGTCGAAGTCGTGTTCGGACGCGATCATGTCCACGTGCGCGTAGTGCATGTCACGGCCCGGGTAGCACTTCGGGCCGCCGGTCTGTTCGGCCGACCACGCGGTGACCATGAACTTGAACCCGGGACGTCCGTTGCGCTCGTGCATCTTGGCCACGTACGGGTTCCGGTTGGCCCAGACGTTTTCGAAGAGCCGGTCGGTGAGCACGTCCATCACGGCGGCGATGCCGAAGATGCCGCCGAGGCGCTCGTAGAGGGATGGCGTCTCCGCCGGTTCCGTGAGGTCGGTTTCCGTCATGGCGTTCTCCTCGTGTGATCAGCGGTTACCTGGTGATGTGCTGGCGGAGCAGGGTTTCGTCGGCCGCGCTGAGCCGATCGGCCGCGAGCTTCGCCTGGTGCCAGTACGGGTAGAGCAGGGGCGAAACGCTCACCTCGTCCAGCCGGGCGCGTTCGTCCGCGGCGAGCACCAGGTCGGCGGCGCCGAGGTTGTCCGCCAGCTGCTCGTCGGTCCGGGCGCCGATCACCAGCGACGTCACGGCCGGCTTGGACAGCAGCCAGGAAAGCGCTACCTGGGCCGGGGAAACGCCGCGGTCGCCGGCGATCTCCGACAGGACGTCGATGACGTCGTACAACTGCTTTTCGTCGCGCACCGGCGGTTCGTTCCACCCCGCGAACCGCCGCGACCCCTCCGGCGGCTGCTCGCCGCGGCGGTACTTGCCGGACAGCAGCCCGCCGGCCAGCGGGCTCCACACCAGCACGCCGACGCCCTGGTCGACGGCCGCCGGGATGAGCTCGTACTCGGCTTCCCGTGCCTGCAGGGAATAGTAGATCTGCTGGCTGACGAACCGGGTCAGGCCGAGGCGGTCCGAGGTCGCCAGCGCCTTCATCAGGTGCCAGCCGGCGTAGTTCGAGCAGCCGAGGTAGCGGATCTTCCCGGCGTGCACCAGATCGTCCAGTGCGGACAGGGTTTCCTCGAGCGGTGTCGCGCCGTCCCACTCGTGGACCTGGTAGAGGTCGATGTGGTCGGTGCCCAGCCGGCGCAGGCTCGCCTCGCACGCGTTGATCAGGTGGTGGCGCGAAAGGCCGGCGTCGTTGGGACCGGTGCCCGTCGGCATCCGCGCCTTCGTCGCGACCAGCACGCGATCCCAGCGTCCTTTCAGGGCCTGGCCGACGATTTCCTCGGACGCGCCACCGGAATACGCGTCGGCGGTGTCGACCAGGTTGACGCCCGCGTCGAGCGCGCGGTCGACCTGGCGGGTCGCGTCGGGCAGGTCGGTGGTGCCCACCTTGGCGAAGACACCGCTCGCGCCGAAGGTCAGCGCGCCCATGGTCAGCACGGACACGCGGATCCCGGATTTGCCCAGCTGCCGATATTCCATACCGAAACCCCTTGGCGTTCAACGATTTGCTACCGGTTGGCGTCGCGCCAGGCCAGCAGTCCGGTCAGTGCCGTGAAGTCGTAACCCTCGTCGGTGGGTTTGAGTTCCGTGACGTGCAGCGTGATGCCCTCGGCGAGCAGCTCGTCGGCCCTGGCCGCGGTGGTCCAGTTGGTGGCCCGTTCGATCGCGCTGTCGTCGCGGCCCGCCGCGGCGGCGTGCTGCTTGACGATGTCGTTCTTGGTGCGGAACTTCTCGAGATCGAGCCCGCTGTGCCAGATGTGGGCGTGTTTCCCCACGAGCGGCAGGGTGCGGCGCTCGCCGGCGCCGCCGATGAGGATGGGGATCTGCCGCAGCGGCTTCGGGTTCAGGTTCTCGAGCCGGTGCTCGATGCGCTGCACGCCTTCGGTGAACAGGTCCATCCGGGAGCGGAGCGTCCCGTAGTCGTAGCCGTAACCCCGGTAGTCCTTTTCGTACCAGCCGGCGCCGACGCCGAGGATCAGCCTGCCGCCGCTGATGTGGTCGACCGTGCGGGCCATGTCGGCGAGCAGGTCGGGGTTGCGGTAGCCGATCCCGGTGACCAGCAGCCCGATCTCGGCCTTGGTCGTGATCTCCGCCCACGACGCCAGCGCGGTCCAGGCCTCGAAGTTGCTGACGTCCGGCTGCACCGGTTCGAGCGCGATCCCGGTGGCGGTGCGGCGGACCGCGGGCTTGTGGAAGTGGTCGTAGCCGAGCACGACATCGGCGCCCAGCTCCTCGGCCCGCAGCACCGCGGCCCGCCAGCTCCGGTAGTCCGGAGCGCCGCCGGGCCAGACGTGCGCGGCGGCGCGGACCGGTCGGGTCACGCGATCTTCTTCGCCGACATGATCCCGTGGACGACGAACGTGCCCGGCAGGAGCCGGGCCGGGTCCTGGGTCACGGTCTTGGTGACTTCGAACCCGCACTCCCGCAGCAGTTCGCAGTAGGTCGACAGTTTCTGCGGTCCGCCCTGGCCCATGGTGCAGCCGAGGAAGAACGCGGGGAAGAAGTCGACGTCGACGGCGGCGGAGTCCCGGGTGTTCTCGGGGTACACGGGCACAAGGATGTGCACCGATCCGCCGTCGACCAGCGCCGCGTGAACCCCGCGGAGGATCTTGCGCACCTCCTCCTTGTCCCACATGTCCAGGAAGTGCTTGATCAGGGCGACGTCGTAGCCGTCGGGGAGGGTCTTGAAGACGTCGCCACCGACGAAGGAGCACTCCTGCTCGAGGCCGTGGGAGCGGAAGTTCTCCAGGGCCTCCTTCTCCTTCTCGGGCAGGTCGAAGGTGGTCACGTGCAGTCCGGGCGACGCCTTGAGCTTGTGCGTCAGGATCGCGCCGAGGCCGGTGTTCCCCGCGACGTCGAGGACCCGGGCGCCGTCCGGGATGTCGATCTTGTCGAAGAACCAGGGGTCGATGTGGGCGGTGACGTTGTCCATCAGCGTCGCCCACGACTCGCGCAGATCCTTGTGCTCGGCCACGGCGTCGTAGAGGGTGCCGCCGGTGAACCCGTACAGCTTCTCCAGGCCGACGATGGTGCCGGTCTGCACGCTTTCGGTCAGGTAGAAGACCTGCCGGAGCATGGTCACCTTGATCATGTCCAGCAGCTTGAGCACCCGCTGGATGTCGGCCTCCGCGACGTCGGCGAGCGCGTCGAGGGAGTACCCGCCGGTGGCCTCGTCCTGGGCGACGAAGCCCTCCTTCACCAGCAGGAGCAGCAGCTGTTCCACCGCGTCCGGCGTGGTGCCGACGGCCGCGCCGAGCTCGGCCGCGGTCCGTCCGCCCTGCCGGCGGATGGCGTCGATCAGGCCGAGCTCGAAACAGCTCAGCAGGTTCATGAACCTCGCGGGTCCCACCATGAAATCGGTGAACCGGTCGAGCGTGGCCTTCGCGGACATGTGCGGTGTTCCCTTCGGGTGAGGTGGTTCGCGGCGGTCTCCGGCGCGAGGAACGGTCCTTTCCCTGCGGGTTTCGCAACGAAAGGACCGTTCCTCGCCTGGGGGTGATGTCGATCCTGGGCGATGGGGAAGGTCGCGTCAGGCCCCAGGGGAGCCCGCGGCGCGGACGGGCGGGCCGAGGTGCTGCACCTGGAACTCCGGCGGCGCGGGTTCGCCCGCGTTGAGCTTCGCGAAGACGTTCTCCAGGCCACCGGGCGTCGAGACGGTCAGGCCCGAGGCCGCTTCCGGGCCCGCGTTGGAGAACGAGTGCGGGGTGTTGCGGGGCATCCAGGCCAGCTGCCCAGGGCCGAGGACGTGGCGCTCGCCGCGAATCTGGAACACCACCTGCCCCCGCAGCACGTAAAATGCCTCGTCGAAATTGTGCTGGTGCAGACCGGGGCCTTCCTGCCACGGTTCAAGATGCCATTCGAGAAGGCTGAACGCGTCCGCGGTGTCCCGGCCGAGAAGCTTGAAGGCGGTCGTGTAACCCGTACCACCTTGCGAATTCGGGCGGGCCTCGGACGGCTCCAGCACAAATGGTTTCGATCGTTCCACGATGACCTCGTCAGCATTGGGCGATTCGGTGTTCGGACGTTGTTCTGCCGATTGTTTCCCGGGAGCGACGCTGCCCCTGCCCCCGATGGTGGCGCCCCGCGTTAGAGCACTGCTCAAGCGGCGGGGACCGGCTGGGCGGCGACGTGGTCCGCGGCCTCGCGCGCCTTGGCGCGCACGGCGGCGAGGTCGTGGCCGGCCAGCTTGCCGTCCCGCTTGACGACCTTGCCCGCCACCAGCACGGTGTCGACGTTGCCGGGGTGCGCGGCGGTGACCACGCTGCCGATCGGGTCGTGCGCGCACGCCAGGTTCAGGTCGTCGGCCCGCAGCAGCACCACGTCGGCCTGCTTGCCGACCTTCAGCGAGCCGACCTGGTCGCCGAGACCGAGCGCGTTCGCGCCGTCCAGGGTGGCCATCCGCAGCAGGTCGCCGGGGGTCAGGTGCGGGCCGGGGGCGAGGTAGCTGGTCAGCAGGCCGGCGCGCATCACCGAGAACATGTCGCCGCCCACCGTGGTGACCACGTCGACGCCGAGCGCGGTGTTCGCGCCCGCGGTGCGCAGCCTGCCGAGCAGCGGGCCGCCGTGGCCCAGCCGGGCCTCCACCGCCGGGGTGACGGACACCGCGGCGCCGGAGTCGCCGATCATCTTCAGTTCGTCGTCGGACAGGTCGTTGCCGTGCACGTACAGGATGTCCGGGCGGAGCAGGCCGTTGTCGCGCAACAACTCGATCGGCCGTTCGTTGACCGGGCCGCTGCCGATGTGCGTCACCAGCGACAAGCCCAGCTCGTCGGCCAGGTTCCAGTCGGCGACGATCGATTCCACGTGCTGGTTCGACGGCCCGAGCGAGGCCGCCACCATGGTCAGCAGCGGGGCATCGGTGCCGAACAGCGCGTGCGCCCGGCGGACCGCGGCGGTGTCCTGGGGGGTGAGCAGGTAGCCGAAGACCGCGCGGACGCCGGCGGTGCGCAGTCCTTCGAACGCGGCCTCGGCGTAGTCGTAGTCCGACTCGCCGGCCACGTAGCCGTCGGGGGTGACGCGGTCCGCACGAGCGTAGGCGAAGTCCTGCACGGTGGTGACGCCGGCGTCGAGGCACTCCAGCGCGCCGAGCGTGTTCGCCGCGAGCACGTCCTCCGGCCGGAACCGCGGGCCGAGCTGCTGGCGCACCAGGGTGAAGTACTCGGGCAGGTCCATGTCGACCGCGATGGAGCGCAGCACGGCCTGCCAGACGTGGCGGTGGGTGTCCACGAAGCCCGGCAGCACGATGCGGTCGGTGGCGTCCAGCACGGTCGTGCCCGCCGGGGTGGGCAGTCCGGGGCCGACCGCGGCGATGCGGCCGTTTTCGATCAGTACGTCGCAGTTGTGACGCGCGATCGGCGTCGGTTCGGTGTCGATGACCAACCCGTTGCGCAGCAGCAAGGATTCCACTGCACACCTCCCATGCTCGTGCGAAGAATTTCTTCGAAGCTAGCACGGTGAAACGGCAGCATGAAAGCACCGGAATAAATTGCCGACCGGGTTAGCCGTACTTGAGTGGCGCTATAACCTCGGGCTTCATCCTGGGCTCCAGCGACGTCGACCGTGCCGTTTGAAATCGGTGAACGCAATTGACGACGAATGGTATCGGTCTGTGTTCGGATTAGTGAATGCTTCCGGCACGTGGCACGGCCTGAATTCACCCGATCGAGGAGTCCACGATGACCACCCATATCGCCGCCCCGGACGCCGTCGCGGAGCATGCCGCGAACGAAGCGTTCGCGGAGCTCCTGTTCTCCCCGGAGGGGCTGGTCGACCCGTACTCGCGCTACCACCGGCTCCGCAAGGCCGCGCCCGTGCACCGCAGCAGCATGGGCACCTGGGTGCTCACCCGGTACGACGACGTCGACGAGTTCCTGCGCGGCAAAGAGGTCGACAAGGACATCGAGACGTGGATGGCGGGCCGCTTCGCCGGCGAGTGGGACCAGCACCCGGCGCTGGGCAAGCTGGCCGCGAACATGCTGTGGGCCAATCCGCCGAACCACTCCCGCCTGCGCCGGATCGTCAACCGCGCCTTCACCGTGAAGCGGGTGATGGAGCACCGGGCTTACATCGAGCGCCGGTTCGACGAGCTCATCGCCCCGCTCGCCGAGGCGGGCGGCGGCGACATCTGCAACGACGTCTGCTTCCCGCTCGCGCTGAGCGTGATGGCTCAGCTCGTCGGCGTCCCGCAGGAGCAGGCGCCGCTGCTGCGCGACAAGATCCGGGACTTCCAGCGGGTGTTCGAGCCGGGCATGACCGCCTCGGAACTGCGCACGGCCGACAAAGCGGCGGTGTTCCTGGACGACTACTTCGGCGACCTCGTGCGCCGTCGGCAGGCCAAGCGGGAGGACGACCTGCTTTCCGCGCTGATCGACGCCGTCGACGAGGACGGCGAGCGGCTGGACTTCTTCGAGCTGGTCCAGATGTGCCACATGATCATCGCCGCGGGCAGCGAGACCACCACGTTCTTCATGACCAACGGCATCCGGCTGTTCATCGAGCACCCGGATCAGGCGGAGCTGCTGCGCCGGGACCCCAAGCTGCTCGGTCAGGCGGTCACGGAAGTCCTGCGCTACGAGCCCTCGGCGCACATGATCCCCCGGACGACGACCGGGCCGGTGCGGCTCGGCGACGTCGAGATCCCGGCGCGTTCGCGGGTCATGGTGTGGATCGCCGCGGCCAACCGCGACCCGGAGCACTTCCCGGACCCGGACCGGTTCGACATCACGCGGACCGGGACTTCGCCGATGGCCTACGGGCTGGGGATTCACTTCTGCCTCGGCTGGCGGCTGGCCAACCTGCAGGCCGAGACGGTCTTCCCGGCGATGCTCAACCGGTTCCGCGACCTGGAGATCACCGAGCCGCTGCGGCACCGGCCGCGGGTGGCCTTCCCGCAGGTCGAATCCCTGCCGATCCGGTTCGCCGAGAACGGGGACCCGCGATGACCACGCAGACGAAAGTCCGGTTCCTGTCCGAGGCGTACCTGGCCGAGATGGAAAACCTGGCCTCGGCGAACCAGCAGCCCATCCCGCACGTGAACGTCCGGGTCCAGTTCCACGCCACGGACACTCCCGAGTCTACAGTGGACTATTACCTGCGGATCGAGAAGGGCATCATCGTCAAGGCCGGTCGCGGCCGGATCGCCGACCCCGATCTGGCGATCACCGCGACCTACCGCGATCTGGTGGACTTCCAGTCCGGCGATCTGCACGCCGCGACCGCCTTCGTCACCGGGCAGTTCGCGGTCACCGGGGACAAGGCGAAGCTGCTGGAGCTGATGATCGTGTTCCAGTCCGGGGCCTACCACCTGTTCGTCGCCGACCTGTGGGGCCGGACCTCATGGTGACGCACACGATCTTCTTCGCGTTCCCCGACGAGATGACCGAGGCCGACCGCGCGGAGTTCTTCCGCGAGGGCACCGCGATGGCGCTGGCCTCGGACCTGGTGGAGTCCTACGTGCACAAGCCCAGCATCCCGTTGCCGACCCACGTCGCACCGGCGTTCGTCCCTTCGGCGATGGCGCAGATGCGCTACCCCGACCTGGCGTCGCTGCAGAAGTACCTGACGCACCCGCCGGTGGGCGAGTTCGTGCGGAAGTGGCAGCAGAAGTTCCCCTACCAGGCCGTCTCGGTGAACACCGAAGACTAGTCGACCGGAGCGCGTAACCATGCCCGTGAACCCGCACGCCCTCGCCCATCGCGACCCCCGCTTCGCCGACCAGCGGTGGCTGCTGGACCTGGTCATCGAAGTGCTCGGCCCGGAATGGGACCAGGACCGGCTGCACTATCTCTCGGCTCCGGTCAGCGCCGACCACAAGGGCGCTGTCCTCGGGCTGCAGCATTCGATCCGCAAGTTCGACGACTTCACCCGGGAAATGGTCAAGCTCGCCCACCACTTCGAACGTCGCGGTGCCGGGCAACTGCAGTCCGAGCACCCGGTTTCCGCGGGCGACGACTACTTCACGGCCGCGATCCTCTACGGCGGCGCGCAGTGGCCGATCTTCGCCAACACCGAGCTCAACGTCGTCCTCGAGCAGAAGAAGGTCGACTGCTACACCGCCTACACCGCCACCGCCGACCACCACATCGAACCGGTCGAGATCCCCTACGAGGGACGGACGCTGGCGGGCTGGCTGCACCTGCCGGCCGGCCGGGTCGGCAAGCCGGGAGCCCTGCCGTGCGTGGTGATGCTGTCGGGCATGGACGGCTTCAAGGAGATGAACGTCTTCGCGTCCGCCGACCGCTACCTGCGCCGCGGCATGGCCGTGCTGTCCTTCGACGGTCCCGGGCAGGGTACTTCGCTGGTCCGGGAGATCTGGTACGACCCCGACGAGTACGGGCAGGTGGGCACCGCCGCCTACGAGCTCGTCGCGGCGCGGCAGGAGATCGATCCGGCCCGGGTCATGCTCTGCGGAGTGAGCCAGGGTTCGTTCTGGGCCACGCAGATGGCCGCCGCCGAGCCGCGGTTTTCGGCGTGCGCGGTGATGTTCACGTGCTTCGACCCCGGCAACACCACCATGCTCACCATGCACTCGCCGACGTTCCGGCAGCGCTTCATGTACATGACCGGCACCTCCAGCGTGGACGAGCTCGAGGCGAAGCTGACCACGATGACCGTCGCCGGGCTCGGCGAGCGGATCGCCATGCCGTACCTGGTGGTCATGGGCGAGGACGATCCGCTGTGCGACCCGGCGGAAACCTACGATCACCTGAACGAGGTGCCGGGGCCCAAGGAACTGCTGTTCTACACGGGCGAGCACCACGCGCCGGTGACCCGCACCTCCGGCAGGCTCGGCCCGGCCGTCTTCCTCGCCGTCGCCGACTGGCTCGCCGACCGGGCCGCGGGCAACCCGCTCGCGTCCCGGCACGTCACCATCGACTCCTTCGGGCGCAGCCACATCGAGCCCTGGGGCGAGGAGCGGTACTACAACTACGGCGCGCCCCTCGACCCGCAGACCTTGTTCAAGGACGGCCCCGAAACCGGGCTGGCGTGAAGGCCGCGGTCCTGCACGCCCTCGGCGAGCTTCCGCGCTTCGAGGACGTCCCCGAGCCGGTTCCGGGCGAGGGCCAGGAAATCGTGCACGTGACGGCGTGCCCGCTGACGAACCTGGACCGGGTCCTCGCGGCCGGGACGCACTTCGCTTCACGCGCCGAGCTGCCGGCGGTGTGCGGCACGCTCGCCGTCGGCCGGCTCGCGGACGGCCTGCGCGTCCTGTTCCGCTCACCCGGCGGGACCATGGCCGAGCGGGCGGTGACCCGGCGGGAGTGGTGCACGCCCATCCCGGACGGCCTCGACGACGAGCCGGCCGCGGCGATCCAGAACCCGGGCGTCTCGACGTGGGCCGCGTTGGAGTGGCGCGCGAAGCTGCGGGCGGGGGAGCGCGTGCTCGTCCTCGGCGCGACCGGAGTCGCGGGCCGGATCGCGGTTCAGCTCGCCGAGCGCCTCGGCGCGAGCCGGGTCGTGGGCGCGGGCCGCAACCCCCGCGTGCTGGCGTCCCTGCGTGAACTCGGCGCCGACGCGACCATCCGGCTCGACCAGCCCGAGGACGCCTTGCGCGCGGCCTTCCGCGCCGAAGGCGGTTTCGACGTCGTCGTGGACTACCTGTGGGGCCGGCCGACGGAAGTCTTCATCAGCACGCTCGGCAGCAGCGATATGGAGCTGAGGTTCTCGCGCACCCGGCTGATCCAGGTCGGCACCATGGCCGGGGCGCAGGTGGCGTTGCCGGCCGAGATCCTGCGCAGCAGCGGCCTCGAAGTCGTCGGCTTCGGCACCGGCAACGCGCCGCCCGCCGCGGATCTTGCCCGGCTCCTCGGCCGGGTCCTGGACCTCGTGGCGGGCGGCGACCTGCGGATCGACGTCAACCGGGTCCCGCTGGCGCAGGTCCAGGAGGTGTGGAACCTCGACCAGAAGGGCACCCGGACGGTCCTGATCCCGTAGTAGTGGTCACCACCAAGAGCAGTCACGAGACACCCTTAACTCGGCCCGGCTTGGCCTCCGGCCATGGCGATGACCAGTTTGCCGCCCTTCGGGCGCCGCTCGCGCTCCAGCTCCGTCAGGGCCTGAATCGCCTCGGCCAACGGGACCGTGCGGGCGATGGGCAGGCGCAGGGTCCGGGCCACCTCCTCCAGGTCGGCGGTCACCGGCCGGCCCATCATCGCCCGGAACGGTCCGGGCAGGGCGCTCCTGAGCATTTTGGCCGGGGTCGGGACGATGTCGACGATGGTTCCGCGGGGCTTCAGCAGCGTTCGGGCCGCGGCGAAGGGAAGGATGCCGGGCGTGTCGAAGACGAGATCGAACCGTCCCGCGAGGGCGGCCGGGTCGAAGCCGAAACCCACGACAGGTTCGACGCCGAGCTCGCGGGCCTCGTCAGCCGAGGTGTCACGGCAGCTGCCCGCGACCGAGGCTCCCCGCGCCTGGGCGAACCGGACGGCCGCCCGGCCCACCCCGCCCAGGCACCCGTTGACGAAGACCGCCTGCCCGGGCCGGACATCCGCCGTGGCCTGGTAGGCGGTCACGCCCACGGTCGGCAGCGCGGCGGCCCGCTCGTACGAAAGGTCCACCGGTTTGAGCACGACCGCCTTCTCCTGGGCCGTCACCATCTCGGCGAACGCCCCCGCCTGCCGGAACCGAGCCACGCCGAGTACCGCGTCGCCGGCCTTCAGGCGGGTGACGCCTGCGCCGACCGCCTCGACGACTCCGGCGAAGTCGTGCCCCATCGCCCGGGGAAAGGAGCGACCGGTCATCAGCTTCATCTCGCCGTTGCGCATCTTCCAGTCCAGCGCGTTGGAAGCCGCCGCCCGGACGCGGACGCGGACCTCGTCCGGACCAGGGCGTGGTGGCTCGAACTCGGCGAGCCGCATCACCTCCGGGCCGCCGTAGCGGTCGTACTGAAGGCGCTTCACGAGGCGTATTCGTCCGAGATCTCGGTGGCGTAGTTCTGCCACAGCGGTTTCATGGTCTCGGCGTTGACCGGCTGCCCGGAATCGATCATGGCCTTGAAGTCGCGGAAGTACTGCACGTACAGGTCCGGCGTGAACGTGTTCAGCATGACCGCGTTCTCGGCGCCGACGTTGGCGAACGTGTGCGGCGCCCCGGTCGGCACGATGACCCAGGTGCCCGGCCCGGCGTCGTAGTGGTCCTCGCCGACGGTGAACCGGAACGTTCCCGCCAGCACGTAGAAGCCCTCGTCGTGCTGGGCGTGGCGGTGCTGCAACGGGCTCGGGGTGCCCGGGGGAATAGTGACCTCGGCGAACCCCAGCCGGTGGTCGGTGTGCTCGCCGTTCTCCAGGATCCGGATCTGCTGCGCCCCGCTGCCGAGGATCTCGCCCTCACCGGGGCGGACGATGTTCACCTTCGCCACGACTTTCCCATCTATTGCTCTGTTGCCGACCTTGGTGACCACCATCCTGTTCCGGGCCGGCTGTGCGCGTCTTGGTCGCCCGTGCACGGTTGCTGGTGACCAGTGCACGGGCGTTGTAGCCGTACGTCGCCTTGAAGAGCTTGCTGAAATGGGTGGGATCGGAGAATCCCCACCGGGCGGCCACGGCGGTGACCGTACGTCCGCTTCCGGTCAGCTCGGCCCGGCAGCGCTCGAGGCGGCGACGGCGGATCAGGGCCGCGACGGTGAGCGGCTGATCCTCGAACAGCTTGTGCAGCCGGCGTACGGAAATGTGGTGGGCGGCGGCGATACCGGGCGGGGACAGATCGGGATCAGCCAGCCGGGCCTCGATGTAGCCGGCGATCCGGTCCCGCAGCCGCTCGTCCGGGACCGGTTGTCCGTCGCCCAGCCGGGCCTCCAGCGCGACCGCGATCAGCTCGACGACGGCCGCCGCCGACCTCAGCGCCTCCGCCTCGCGGAACTCGGTCGCCAACCGCGCCGACTCCCGAACCAGCACGGAGACCAGAGCGCCCGGACCGTGCCTGCCGTCGATGCGTACGCCGATGAGCCGGTCGAGCTGCGCGGGCCGGATCCGAAGCTCCCGGCGCGGAACCAGGATGGTGACGTGCGCCGCGGCGGTGCTCTCGAACCGGATCGTGCGCGTGGGATCGAGCAGCACCAGGTCGGCCGGCCCGAGTTCGGCTTCGCCGCGCCCTTGCTCGATCCGCGTCCGGCCCCGGGTCATCACCTTGATCGCCAGGTTCTCGCCGTCGGAGGCGGCGCGCTCCCGCCCGATGCAGGAGCTCTCGGGCGTGGCGAGGGAGACCAGCCGCAGCGGCCCGAGGTCACGGGTGGCGATCCGGCCACGGAAGCCGGGCCCGGCCTGCTTGTTGACCAGCGACGGAAACCCGCTGGCGGCCAGCTCGTCCTGAAAGGTCTCAAGGTTGCCGATCACCAGTCAACGATAGCGCCGGCACTCCGGTGGGCACGGCGTTCGACGGGCGCAGGCCGTCAAGGGCGAGACGGTGAACTCCGGTGCGTAGCGGCCCTCGTCACCGGGACCGCGCCGCGGAAGACGAGCGTCAGTCCGCCGTGGTCAGCCGCAGCGTGGCGATCCCGCGCATGTCGAGCGTGGTGCCGGCCGGGGCTTCGGCGTAGCGGAGCAGGACCTGGTCGCAGCCGGGGCACCGGGCGACATAGCCCATCGGTGCGCCGAACACGCGGGCCGCGGCGAGGGGGCCGGATCGGCCGCAGCCCGCGCACGCCGCGACCGCGGTGCTCACCTCGGCGGTGAACACGCTGCTCAGCGGCCCGGCCAGGACGTTTCCGTCGAGGTGTCCGTCGGTCATCTCACCCTCCGAAGCGTTCGGCGCGCACGCGGGCCGGGTCGTGGCCCGCGTCGATCAGCAGGCCCGTGACCGTCTCGACGAACGACGTCGGCCCGCACACGTAACAGGTCGGTTCTTCCGCGGCCGGCAGCCCGTACGCGGTCAGGTCCGCCACGTCGATCCGGTGCGGCGTGCGCTCGACGCCGTCCGGCGCCTCCCGGGTGTACAGCACGGTCACCTCCGGGCCGTCCAGCTCGCCGGCGAAGTAGCCGTCCGAAGGGGTCCGGACCGAGTAGAGCAGCCGGAACGGCGGGCTCGCCGCCGAGCGGGCGCGCAGCATCGCCCTCAGCGGGGCGATCCCCGAGCCGCCGCCGATCAGCAGCACCGGGCCGGGTTGCTCCGGCCGCCACACGAACCAGCCGCCGAGCGGGCCGAGCACCTCGACCTCGTCCCCGACCTCGATGTCGCGCACGAGGTAGGGCGAGACTTCGCCGTCGGGGACCAGCTGCACGGTCAGTTCGACGAACTCGCCGTCGGCGGGGGCGGACAGCGAGTAGCTGCGCTGTGCGGTGTAGCCGTCCTCGGCCGTCAGCCGGAGGTCGGCGTGCTGCCCGGCGAGGTGTCCCGGCCACCCCGGCACGGCGAACCGCAGGGTGCGCGCGGTGGCCGTCTCGTCGCGGATCGCGACGAGCCGGGCGGTCAGCCGGCGGTGGCCTAGTCGCCGTCGTAGCGCTGTTCCCGCCACGGGTCTCCGTAGTTGTGGTAGCCGAGCTCTTCCCAGAACCCGGGCTGGTCGTCGTGCATCAGCTGCAGCCCGCTGATCCACTTGGCCGACTTCCAGAAGTACAGGTGCGGCACGAGCAGCCGGACGGGGCCGCCGTGCACCGGCTCCAAGGGCTCGCCCTCGAACTCGAAGGCGAGCCACGCCTTGCCGTCGAGCACGTCCTCCAGCGGCAGGTTGGTGGTGTAGCCGCCGTGGCTGTGCACCAGCACGTAGTCCGCGGCGGTCTCGACGTCCTCCAGCAGCACGTCGAGCGACACGCCACGCCACGTCGTGCCGAACTTCGACCAGCGGGTGACGCAGTGGATGTCGACGGTCGGCTCTTCGGCGGGCAGCGCCATCAGGTCGGCCCACGTCCACGCATGCCGTTCGCCGCTCTCCGTGGTGACCGTGAACGACCAGTCGCCGGTCGACACCGGCGGGGTCGGCCCGGCCGAGAGGACGGGGAAGTCCTCGGTGAGGTACTGACCCGGCGGCAGGGCGGGGTCCTGCTCTCGACGCCCGTGGAACGCCCGGCTGAACACGGCCACGCCATCCCCCTTTCGTCGGGCGCTCAATCTAACCCACGCCGGATGCCCGGCGCACCAGCGGATCGGGGACCCACACCCGTCGTGAGTCCCTGATGTCTTTGCGGACGCCTCTGCTGCGGTGAAAACCGCAGCGGCCAACTCGCCAACCGCAGCGGCCAACTCACCTGCGTGCCCGGTGAGTTGGCCGTTCCGGTGTGTGAGTTGGCTGCTGCGAGCGGTGAGTTGGCCGTTCCTGTCCCGGCAGACCAGCCACCACGGCCACGCCGACCGAAGAACTGTCCCTGTGGTACTAGTCGATCTCGGTGCTGATTTCCGAGACGTGTGCACTGACGATTCGCCAGCCGGCAGGCATCCGTACCCACGTCTGGCTCTGTCGGCCCACGACCGGCCGGCCCGGGTAGTGAAACAGGGTGGTCACCACGGCGGTGTCGGTGCCGAAGGTGGTGATCCGGGTGTTCTGGGTGGCCCGGCCGTCGAGTGGTCCCTGGGTGGCGCGCCACGCGCGCAGTTCGTCGATGCCCTGCTGGTGGTCGGCGATGCCGAACCGGACGGTGGCCGGGCTGGCCCAGAACGACTCGTTCAGCACGGCGTGGTCGCCGGCCGACAGCGCCGCTTCGTAGCGGGCGAAGGCCGCCGACACCTCGGCGTGCACCGCTGGATCGTCGACAACGGGGCCGGTGGTCCCGTTGCCGGCGATCCTGCCGGTGGTGTTCATGAGGCGGATGCCGCGGGCTTCGCGTCGATCAGGTCCGTGGCGAGCGGTTGCGGCTCGGCGTCGGAGGTCGGCTCGCGGTGGAACACTGCGAACACCGCGCAGACCACGGCGAAGAACAGGTAGCCCAACGCGACCTGACCGCCACCCGCGTTCCAGCCGACCTGCTCGGCGTGGATCAACCCGACGAACGACAGCACCGCGCCGGCCGCCGCGTATCCGGCGGCCCACCAGAACTGCTTGTCGATGAGGAACGCGGTGATCGCGCCGAGTACCAGTCCGGCCAGGATGGCGCCGTCGCCGAGCAGGTGCAGGCCCTGGTAGACCACGCCCGCGCTCTCCAGGGCGGGTTCACCGACCTTGGCCGCGCTGGTGCCTGCCGCCGACAGCACGTTGTCCATCTGGCCGGTCGCCCAGGCCGCGACGTTGGGGATGATGGCCATGACCACCGCCACCGCGTGCGGCCGCGGTACGACCCGGAATGCCTGCGCGCCGATCAGCAGGCCGATGTACAGCAGGATCGGCACGATCGCCGGCACCGGCAGCAGCGCACTGAGCAGACCGAACAGGCCGCCGAAGCACATGAGCGCGATGACGACGCCGGTCAGCATCGAGTACGCCGTGCGGCCGCCGACCTCCTTCCAGCCCGGATGTCCGATGTAGACAGCGGGCGGGAACGGCGAGCCGAGCGCCGAGCCGACGATCGCGCCGATGCCGTCGGCCAGCAGCACGCTGCGCAGGTTGAAGTTGTCGCCGGCGGCAGCGGCGCTCTCCACGTTGGTCATGCCCTCGGTGAAGTTGTAGATGCCCAACGGGATGGCAGTGGCCAGCAATGGGCCGATCTCGGACAGGCCGTGCCCCAGCAGGTCGAACTGGAACGACGGCAGGCCGGCCACGATGTCGTGAACGGCCGCGGACACGTCCGCAGGGTGCATGTAGCCGCCGATCCAGCCGATGCCGGTGCCCACCACCAGCGCGGCCAGGCCGATCGGGATGCCGAACGGCAGCTTCACACCGGCGAAGAAACCGATGAGCAGCAACGCGAACACCGGCAGCGCGATCCACGCGGCCGCCCACATCTGGCCGGCCGGACGCATCGAAATGAAGGCGATGGAGATGCCGGCGAGCGTGCCCAGCATCGCCGCCTGCGGCGTGAACCTCCGGATGTACGGGCCGACGAACGCACCGGCCAGCACGATCAGCCCGATGATGAACGACCACGCCAGACCCGCCTGCCACGCCTTGATCGGGTCGTTCGTGCGCAGGTACACCGGCAGCATGATCACGAACGTCACGATGAACATGTGCGGCACGCTGGGCCCGTAGGGCATGGCGGTGACGTCGGTGCGGTTCTCCTTGTGGGCCAGGCGTCGGCCGAGCCAGGCGTAGTAGACGTTGCCGATCAGCAGCTGGATGCCCAGGGCCGGCAGGATCACCCCGTACACGTCGCCCGACGAGATCTTCGCGACGCCCAGGCACAATCCGGAGAGCACCAGGACGTTCACCAGGACGTTGAAGCCAAGACCGAAGAAGGCGTTGAGGTCACCGCTGACCCACAACGGCAGTTCGACATCGGAATCGGAGCGGCTGCGGGCGCGCGTGAAGATGGACATGACCGGTTCCTTCCGCGGGTCTCAACGGGCCGGGGTGGCAAGAACGGAAAGCGCGGCGAGGTAGGCGGACGACGGAGCGACCCAGCCGAAGATGCCGCCCTGCGCGGAGATCATGGCCAGACCGGCGTCCTGGAACTCGGGGAAGTACGAACCGACGCAGTCCGACAGCACCAGGCATTCGTAGCCGCGGTCGTTGGCCTCACGGACGGTGGTGTGCACGCAGACCTCGGTCGTCACGCCGGTCACCACCAGCGAGGTGATCCCTGCCGCGGACAGCACCTTGCCGAGTTCGGTGCTGTAGAACGCGCCCTTGCCCGGCTTGTCGATCACCAATTCGCCGTCGACGGGCGCGAGTTCGTCGATGATGCCGTGGCCGTGTTCACCGCGGATCAGGATGCGGCCTCCCGGACCGGGATCGCCGATGCGCATCGACGGGCGACCGCGCTCGAGTTTGGCCGGCGGGCAGTCGGACAGGTCCGGCAGATGGCCCTCGCGGGTGTGGATCACCATCACGCCGGCGGCACGCGTCGCGGCGAGGGTTCGCTGGAGCGGAGCGATGACCCCGCGCAACCGGCTCACGTCGTTGCCGAGCGTTTCGCCGAACCCGCCCGGTTCGACGAAATCCCGCTGCATGTCGATCACCAGGAGCGCGGTTGTGGTCGGCTCGAACAGGAACGATGTGGGGTCGGCGTCGACCTTGAGGGGAGTGGTCATCGGCTGTCGGGCCCTTTCGTTTTCGATCAGTCGTCGGTGGTGATCGCCCCGATCACGGCATCGGAAGTGGCCACGGCCCCGAACACGCCGCCCTGCATGGTCACCATCTTCAGCGCGGCCGCGTGGTTGCCGGGATCGGTCGCGCCGGTGCAGTCGGACAGGATCAGGCATTCCAGACCGCGGTCGTTGGCCTCGCGCATCGTGGTGTGCACACACACGTCGGTCGTGATGCCGGTCAGGATCAGGTGGCTGATCGCGTTGGCGCGCAACACCAAATCCAGGTTGGTGGCGTAGAACGCGCCCTTGCCCGGCTTGTCGATCACGACTTCGCCGGGCACCGGCGAGACCTCGTCGACGATCTCCCAGCCCGGTTCGCCGCGGACCAGGATGCGGCCGGCCGGCCCGGCACTGCCGATCTCCGCGCCGATCCGGGCCGAACGCCACCGCTTGTTGGGCGGCAGGTCGGTCAGGTCCGGCAGATGACCTTCCCGGGTGTGAATCACCAACATGCCCACGTTCCGGGCGTGGGCAAGGAGTTTCTGCGTGCCGGGCAGGCCGGCTCTGGTGAGTTCGAGGTCGTAGCCCATCCGCTCGACGTAGCCACCAGGTCCGCAGAAGTCGGTCTGCCAGTCGATGCACAGCAGGGCGACCCGGTCGATCGGCACCACCGTGTCGTAGGGCCAGGGGTAGGGATCTGCCTGAACCGGTCCTATCCGCGCGGTCATAGTCGTCGATTGTCGGCCGCTTCGTTTCCGGCGGGAACGTAGTGAGTTACGTCTCAGTTACCAGCTCGGTTGACGCTACAGCCAGTCGTGCTCACGGGCGTATCGGGCCGCTTCGTGGCGGGTGCGGGTCTGGGTCTTCTGCATCGCGTTGGACAGGTAGTTGCGGACCGTCCCCTCCGCGAGGTGCAGCTGCCCGGCGATGTCGGCCACCGAAAAACCCTCGCGGGTCGCCCGCAGGACGTCCAGCTCCCGGTCGGTCAGCGGGCAGTCGTCGACGACGGCGAGGGCCGAGACGTCCGGGTCGATCCAGCGCTTGCCCGCGTGCAGGGTCTTGATCACTGCCGTGATGTGGGCCGGTTCCGCGGCCTTGCTGACGAAGCCCTGGACGCCGAGCTTCAGCGCCTTGCGGAGCACGCCGGGGCGGGCGTGGCGGGTCAGCATCAGGATCACCTGCTCCGGCCGGGCCCGGCGGATCTGCTCGACCGCGCCGAGCCCGTCCACGCGGGGCATCTCGAGGTCGATGACCAGCACGTCCGGCCGGTGCTCGAGGGTGGCCGCGATCGCCGTTTCGCCGTCGTCGGCCTCCGCCAGCACCGTGATCTCGCCTTCCATCGGCAGCAGCGCGGCCAGCGCCTTGCGGAGCAGGGCTTCGTCGTCGGCGAGCACCACCGTCGTCATCGTCGGGCCTCCTTCGGCGCTTTTGGGGGTCCGGGTGGCGAAGCCCCCGGCCCGGGGCGAAGCCCCGGTTGTCACGGCGCGGGGAAGGTCGTCGCGGTGCGGAAGCGGCCGCCCTGGTGCGAGACTTCCAGCTCGGCGCCGTGCTCCGCCAAGCGCTGCCGGAGCACCGCGAGCCCGCCGAGCTCGAGCCCGCCGAGCTCGAGCGGGCCGGTGTCCGGGGCGCCGTCGTTGACGATCGCGATCCCGCGCCGGGTGAGCGTGATCCCCACCTGGCGGGCTTCGGCGTGCCGCAGGATGTTGGTCGTCGTCTCGCGCAGGACCTGGCCGAGCAGTTCGCCCGCGGCGGCGTCCACTTCGGACTCGCGCGTGACGCGGACGTGGATCCCGGCGGCCTCGAAGAGGTTCTTGGCGTTCTCCAGCTCGGCGGACAGGTTCAGCCGCCGTTGGGCGTAGGCGAGTTCCTTGGTTCGGACGATGGTTTCACCGACCAGGTCGTGCACTTCACGCAGTTCCTCGCGCGCCCGATCCGGTTCGCGGTCCAGCAGTTTCTCGGCCAGGGCCACCTTCAGCTTCACCACGTGCAGGGTGTGCCCCTGGATGTCGTGCAGGTCGGACGCGAAGCGCACCCGTTCCCGGGTGACGGCGAGGTCCGCTTCGCGCTCGCGAGACTGCTCGAGCTCCGCGATCAGGTCGAAGAAGCGCTGGCTGACGAACATGAACGCGGTCGAGACCAGCATGGCGGCCGCGGGCACGGCAGCGAACTGGAACAGCCGCCAGCCGATCCGGTCGTCGTGCACGAGGACGTTCGCCGCGCCCAGCCCCGCGATCAGGACGGCCAGCCCGGCCAGCGCGGCGAGCCGGTGGCGGGGCAGCGGCGGGATCAGGAACGACCCGACGACGGACAGCCCGAAGAACGCGGACGTGTCGTCGGTCAGCGCCCCGGCCAGCCAGACCACCGCCGCGACGACCAGGCTCGGGCGCGCGACGCGGAGGTAGTCGCCCGCGGTCCAGCGTTCGGCCGTCGCCAGCGCCGCGATGAGCCCCACGGCCTGGATCACGACGTGCCACCAGGACCGGGCGTTGACCAGCAGCAGGAACACGCCGACGATCGCCAGCGGCGGGACGGTCGTGATCAGGTTCAGCCGACGCAGCCGTTCCTGGACTTTTCCGCCGGTCCAGGACGTCCTGCGCGCGATCGCCGGCATCTCCACCAGCCGAGCGTATCCGGCTGAGCGGGCCGCACCAGTGACACCACGTCATGTATCCGGGTGACGCCGCCGCACTGCCGGGCCGCGCCGATCCACGCTGGAATTCGAGGCATGTCCACGACACCGGTCATCGACGTCGATCGCCTCACCCTCACCTACGGCGGCTTCCCCGCCGTGAAGGACCTTTCGTTCCAAGTGGATCGCGGGGAGCTGTACGCCCTGCTCGGCACGAACGGCGCCGGCAAGACCTCGACCCTGGAGACGGTCGAAGGCCACCGCGCGCCGACCTCGGGTGCCGTGCGGGTGTTCGGGAAGGACCCCCGCGACCGCGCCGCCGTCCGCCCGCGGCTGGGGATCATGCTGCAGGAGAGCGGGTTTTCCGCCGATCTGACCGTGCGCGAGACCGTCGGGCTGGTCGGGCGGCTCACCGGACGGCACGACGACGTAGGGCGCCTGCTCGGCGTGGCCGGCCTCACCCGCAAGGCGGGCACCAAGGCCGGGCAGCTCTCGGGCGGGGAGAAACGGCGGCTCGACTTCGCCACCGCCGTCTACGGCACGCCCGAGCTGGTCTTCCTCGACGAGCCCACCACCGGCCTCGACATCCAGTCGCGGGACGCGCTGTGGAACGCCGTCGACCGGCTGCGGGAGGACGGCTCCACGGTCGTGCTCACCACGCACTACCTCGAGGAAGCCCAGCAGCGCGCCGACCGCATCGGGCTCATGCACCAGGGTGCCCTCCACCGCGAGGGCACCGTCGCCGAGCTGACCCGGACGCTGCCCTCGACCATCCACTTCGGACTCCCGGCCCACGCGCCGTCGCCGCCGCTGCTCGCCACGCGCGGGGTGGACGGCAAGTTCCTCGTCGAGACCTTCGGCCTGCAGAAGGACCTGCACACGTTGCTCGCCTGGGCGCAGGACCAGGCCGTGGAGCTGCTGGACCTGCAGGCCGGGCCGACGCGGCTCGACGACGTCTTCCGTTCCATCGAAAACTCCTGAGAGGAGCAACCATGTTGACGATCGCCCGCAGCGAGCTGATCCAGCTCTTCCGGAACCGGCTCGTGCTGGTCACCGCCCTGGTGCTGCCGGCAGCGCTCAGCGCGTTCTTCATCGCCCGGCACGACGTCTTCACCGAGATGGGGAGCCTCGGCTACCTCGCGACGCTGACGTTGTTCTTCGTGCTGGGCATCGGCCTCTACACCACGACGGTGACGACGCTGGCCGCCCGCCGCCAGAACCTGTTCCTCAAGCGGCTGCGCTCGACCGCGGCCGGGGACGCCGGCATCCTCGGCGGGCTGCTGCTGCCGGTCACCGCGATCGCGGTGGTCCAGATCGCCGTGCTGCTCGCGGTGCTGGCCGTGGTCACCGGGAAGCCGGCGAACCCGCTGCTGCTGGCCGTGGCCGTCGTGGCCGCCGTGGCGATGATGCTCGCACTGGGCCTGGCCACGGCCGGGCTGACGAACTCGCCGGAACACGCGCAGGTGACCACCCTGCCGATCAGCGTCGGCGTGATGGCGGTGGCCGGCTGGGTCGGCCTCACCGGCACCGGCGAGCTCACGCTGCTCAAGCGCCTGCTGCCCGGCGGTTCGGCGGCCGAGCTGGTGCTCGACGCGTGGAACGGCGGGAAACCGGCCGCCGGCTCCCTGCTCCTCTTCGCCCCGACCCTGGCCTGGGTCTTCGTCGCGGTCGTGCTGGCGACCCGCCTCTTCCGCTGGGAACCGCGCCGCTGAGCGCGGTGCGAACGAAAGGAATTCCGATGCGCAAGACCTTACTGGTGGCCGCGATCGTCGTGCTCGGCGCGACGACCGTCGTCCCCGCGGCCTCCGCCGCGCCGAACACCCTGGACTGGGGATCCTGTCCCGCCGGGGCGTTCCCCACGCCGGACCTGCAGTGCACGACCATGAAAGTCCCGCTGGACTACCGGGAGCCCGGCGGGCGGACGATCGACGTCGCCGTGTCGCGCCTGCCGAGCAAGAACCCGGAGAAGCGGCGGGGCGTGCTGCTGACCAACCCGGGCGGCCCCGGCGGCGGTGGCCTCGACTACCCGCAGCTGCTGAAGTTCGTGAAGCTGCCCCAAGAAGTGCTCGATTCCTACGACATCATCGGGTTCGACCCGCGCGGGGTCGCGCACAGCACGCCGGTGACGTGCGACCTGACGCCGGAGCAGATCGCGGTCGGCAATCTGCCGTACGCGAAGGGCCCGGCCGACGTCGTGAAGCAGGCCGCGATCGCGAAGCGGGAAGCCACGCAGTGCGCCGACGCGAAGACCGGGTCGATGCTGCCGCACCTGACCACGGCGAACACCGCGCGGGACATGGACCGCATCCGGACGGCGCTCGACGAGCCGAAGGTGTCGTTCCTGGGCGCGTCCTACGGGACTTACCTGGGCGCGGTCTACACGACGCTGTTCCCCGAGCGCAGCGACCGGTTCGTGCTGGACAGCAACCTCGGGCCGGGCGGCTACGACATCGACGCCATGCGCGGCTTCGGGCGGGGCATGGAGGACCGGTTTCCGGAGTTCGCGGCCTTCGCCGCGGCGCACCCGGAGTACGGCCTCGGCACGACGCCTTCGCAGGTGACGGCCAAGTTCCACGAGCTGGCGGCGCGGCTGGACCGCGAGCCGGTCGAGGGCGTCACGGGCTCGATCTTCCGCGGTGTGACGTTCGAAGGCCTGTACGTGACGAACCTGACGCAGCTGGCCGAAGACTGGCAGGCGCTCGACCACGGGCGGGCCCCGAAGCCGCCGTCGGCACCGGTGACCGGGGTGGAAAACCTGCTGGCGGCCCGGTTCGCGGTGATCTGCGGCGACTCGGCGTGGCCACGCTGGATCGCGAGCTACCAGCTGGACGTCGCGGTCGACCGGGTCCGCTACCCGCTGCTCGGCGCGGCGAGCGCGAACATCGCGGCGTGCGCGTACTGGGCCCCGCCGGCCGAGCCGCGGGTGCGGATCACCGGCCACGGCCCGGCGAACGTGCTGATGATCCAGAACCAGCGTGACCCGGGCACGCCGTTGTCCGGGGCCCGCAAGCTGCGCGCGGCGTTCGGCGAGCGCGCCCGGATGATCACGATCGACCAGGGCGGGCACGGGGCCTACCTGTTCACGCCCAGCGAGTGCGGGAACTCGCTGGTGACCGGGTACCTGGTCAGCGGGAAGCGGCCGGACGACACCTTCTGCCCCGCGGGGAGCTGACCGTGGGCGGCGGTGCCACCCCTGTCACTCGGGTTGTGCCGCCGCCGTGCGTCGTTCGAGTACGCGGGAAACGGCGGCGTCGAAAACTTCGCTGAATGGGGAAGTGAACTGGGTGAACCTGGCCACCACCGCAGGTCCTGCCCCTTCCGGGGAGCCGGCGTCGAATGGCGGGTTCGGGTTGTACTCCATAGCGAGTTGACAGAATTTCGCCGACTCCTCGCCAAGGATATGAGCGACGAGGGTGAGGCCGAAATCGATTCCGGCTGTCACGCCACCGCCGGAAAGCCGGTTCCGGTCGATGCACACGCGCTCGGTCGATACCTCGACACCCAGCCGTGCCAGGTGCTGACGATTGGCCCAATGCGTCGCCGAACGGTAGCCGTCGAGCAGTCCGGCCGCCGCGAGGACGAGCGACCCATTGCAGACCGAGGTGATGAAGGACGCCCTCGCGCCACGGTTGACGAGGAACGAGATGGCTTTGTCGTCGAGCATCACCCGGTCCACTGCTCCTCCGGGAACGAACAGGATGTCGGGATCGGCAGGACATCCGGCGTACGTCGTGGTCGGCGAAACGGCGATCCCGACGTCGCCGGGCACCGGTTGAAGTGTTTCGGCGACGAGGTGGATTTCCATGCCCGCTGCTGCGAATGCCGTGTACGGGCCGACGAAATCGACGGCAGTGTGACCCTCGAAGAGAAGCATCTCGACAACGAGGGGACGTTCAGTGAAGATCGACATGTCGAAGCTCATGGCGATCACCGTACTGATCCTCGCATCGTAGGAAGAGTGGCTGATATGACAGCATGTGCTATTTTTCTGCCATGCAGGCTCGCTCGCACCCCCGCGCGGTGGCCGAGAAAATCGCCGTGCTGATCCTGGATGGTGTGGTGACCTTCGACCTCGGTGTTCCGCTGCTGGTGTTCGGTTCCTTGCCGGAGCACTACAAGCTCACGTTGTGCGCGCCCGACCTCGGCGCGGTGCTCAGCTCCGACGGTTACTCCTTGCACGTCGGGCACGGACTCGACGAGCTGGCTCGAGCGGACACCGTGGTCGTCCCCGGCTACGACCTGGATCGGCCGATCCCGGCGGCCGCGTCGACGGCGCTGCGCCGGGCGCACGCGGCCGGCGTCCGGATGGTGTCCATCTGCTCCGGCGTCTTCGCCTTGGCCGAGGCCGGTCTGCTCGACGGACTGACCGTCACCACGCACTGGCGGGCGGCGGAACTGCTCACCCGGAAGCACCCGAAGGTCACGGTGAACCCGGACGTCCTCTACCTCGATCACGGTCAGCTGCTGACCTCGGCAGGCGCGTCCGCCGGAATCGACCTCTGCCTGTACGTCGTCCGCCGCGACCACGGTGCCGTCGCCGCCAACACCGCGGCCAGGCTCGCGGTGGCCGCGCCGCACCGCGCCGGTGGTCAGGCCCAGTACATCGAGAGGGCGATCCCGCAGACATCCGGCCGGTCGCTCGCGCGGACGCGGGAGTGGGCGCTGCGGAATCTCGGCGAAGACCTGTCTGTGTCCCGGCTGGCCTCGCACGCGGCCATGTCCGAGCGCACGTTCGCTCGTCGCTTCGTCGAAGAAGCCGGTGTGTCACCGACGCAGTGGCTGCTGGCCGCCCGGCTCGATCTCGCCAAGCAGCTTCTCGAATCCGGTGCCACCGGCATCGACGAGATCGCACGTCGTGTCGGTCTCGGTAGCCCGGCCAACTTCCGTGCCCGCTTCCGCAAGGCGACCGGAACCAGCCCGACAGCGTACCGGCGGACCTTCGGCGTCCGGTGAGGGGTTTCCGGTGGCGGAACCCGTCGGCCCCGAAGAAGCGGCGACGCTCTAATCCTGGCTTCAGGTTGATCGGGGAGACTGAGCCGCAAGCATCGACGGGAAGGGGCGGGCCGGCGTGCGGATCATGATCGCGGATGACGAGGCGGCCATCCGTGAGTCGCTGGAGCGGGTGCTCCAGGTCGAGGGTTACGACACCAGCACCGTCGCCAACGGTCTCGCCGTGCTCGACGGCGTCGGCGAGGACGCGCCGGATCTGCTGATCCTCGACGTGATGATGCCCCGCCTCGGCGGGCTGGAGACCTGCCGGCGGTTGCGGGCGGCGGGCCGGGATCTGCCGGTGCTGATGCTGACCGCCCGGGATCAGGTCATCGACCGGGTCGCGGGGTTGGACGCGGGCGCCGACGACTACCTGCCCAAACCGTTCGCCACCGAGGAGTTGCTGGCCCGGGTGCGGGCCCTGCTGCGCCGGTGCGCGCCGGGCGACGACGAGTCGCAGATCCTGTCGTTCGCCGACGTCCGGATCGATCCCGACCGGTTCGAGGCGTGGCGGGGCGGGCGGCCACTCCGCTTGACCCGGACCGAGTTCTCCCTGCTGCAGGTCCTCGTGCGCAACGCGACCCGGGTGCTGACCCGCCCCGCGCTGTTCGAGGCGATCTGGGGCTTCGACATGAGCGTCACCGCCAACAACCTCCAGGTGTACGTGAGCTACCTGCGCCGCAAGATGGAGGCCGGGGGTGAGCCGCGATTGATCTACACGCTGCGCGGCTTGGGGTACACGCTGCGGGAGACTCCTCCGTGAGCAGGCCCGCCGGCCGGGGCTCGCGCCGGCTGACCCGCTGGTGGCGCCGGCGGTCCCTGCGGACCAGGCTGACGGTGATCGCGGCGACGGCCATCGCGGTCAGCGTGTTCGTGTCCTTCCAGGTGGCCAGCCAGCTACTGGCCTGGGAGCTGCAGGGCACCGCGAAGGATCAGCTACGCGCCGACTCCCGCGTCCTGGCGACGAACGCGGAAGGCGCCGGTCCGGCGCAGGTCCAGCTACCGCCGTATCCCGGCTCCGGCCGGCTGGTGCGGGTCATCCTGCCCGACGGCTCGATCCGGACGCCGGCCGGCCAACCCGCGTTGCCCCCGGTCAGCGAGGACGCGTGGCGCGTGGCGCAGGGCGCGTCGGCCGACCTGATGGAGTCGGGCGACAGCGATGAAGATGGCTACCTCGTCTACACGCTGCGGGCGGGCGACGGCGCGGTCCAGGTGGCCCGCGTCGCCGATGACAGCCCGCTCAACGAGTTCGGGTTGGGCATGCTGCTGATCGGGCTGCTCTGCGTGGTCGGCGGCGCCTTTGTCGGGCGGGCCGTGGCGCGGGCCGGGCTGGCACCGATCGACCGGCTGACCGCCGCCGCGGTCCGGGTCGCGCGCACCCGGGATCTCGACGCCGACATCCCGGATGAGGGCGGTGGGGAGATCCGGCGGCTGATCCGCTCGATCAACGACATGCTCGCCGCGCTCCGGGAATCCCGCCGGGCCCAGCGGCTGCTCGCCGAGGACGCCGCCCACGAGCTCAAGACTCCGCTCACCAGCCTGCGCCTCAACGCCGAGCTGCTGATCCGGCTCGATCGGCGCGGCACCCTGGACAGCGCACTGGCGCCGGAGAGCCGGACCCGGCTGCTCAACGACCTCGGCGCCCAGGTGGCCGAGTTGAGCACCCTTGCCGCCGAGTTGACCGACCTGGCGCGCGGTGACGTCAGCGACGAAAGCACCGAGGTGCTCGACCTCGCCGACGTGGTGGTGGCCGCCGCGACCCGGGCGCGTTCCCGGATGCCCGACATCGAGGTCGCGCTCGACGTGACCTCCGTGTGGGTGAGCGGGCGTCCCGCCGGCCTCCAACGGGCGGTGCTCAACCTCATCGACAACGCCGGCAAGTGGTCTCCCGCGCACCAGCCGGTCCGGGTCCGGCTCCGTGCCGTGGGCGCGTCGGCGGTGCTCGACGTCGACGACGCCGGGCCGGGCATCGACGCCGCCGACGTGCCGCGGGTGTTCGACCGGTTCTACCGTGCCGACAGCGCCCGGGCGTTGCCGGGATCCGGGCTGGGGCTGTCGATCGTGCAGCGGGTCGTCGACGCCCACGGCGGCCGGGTCACCGTCGCCCGGTCCGCACGCGGCGGCGCGCTGCTTCGGGTCGGTCTTCCGGCTGCGGCCCCGCCCGCGCGGCTCACCGCCGGGGGGTGACGACGGCCCGGCTCAAGCGCCCCAATGTGGCCTTGGTTGCGTCTGACGCACCGAAGGCCGCCTTGGGTGCGTCTGACGCACCGAAGGCCACATTGGGGCGCTCGTCGCCAGCGTCAAGATCCGGGACGGGCCTGGGGTCCCGTCCCGGATCTCGTCCGTGCCGCCGCGCTCACCGTCGCAGCGCGGGCTCCTCATCGTGCACGAGCGGCCGGTGACCGTCCGGCAGCTCCACCGGCCGGGACAGCCGGCTCGGCCACCACATCCGCCGGCCGATCAGCAGGGTGAGGGCGGGTACCAGGACCGACCGCACCAGCAGGGCGTCGAGCAGCACGCCGAAGGCGACCAGGAACCCCACCTCGACCAGCATCACCAGCGGAAGCGTGCCGAGGACCGCGAACGTGGCCGCCAGGACCAGGCCGGCCGAGGTGATGACGCCACCGGTGGCGGAGAGGGCTTTGAGCATGCCCCCTCCGGTGCCGAGACGCACGGTCTCCTCCCGGGCCCGGCTGGCCAGGAAGATGTTGTAGTCGACGCCGAGCGCCACCAGGAACAGGAACGCCAGCAGCGGCACCGATGAGTCGATGCCCTTGAACCCGAGGATCGTCTCGAAGACGAACACGCTGCCGCCGAAGGCCGCCGCGAAGGAGACGATCACGGTGGCCATCAGGACCAGCGGGGCCACGATCGCCCGGAGCAGCAGCCCGAGGACGAGCAGGACGACGGCGAGCACCAGCGGGATCACCAGCTTCTCGTCGCGGCTGGTGGTCACCTCGGTGTCGAGGTTCTCCGCGCTCGGGCCGCCGACGATCGCCTCCGCTCCGCCCACCGCGTGCACGGCGGTGCGCACCCGCTTGATCGTGTCGTACTCCGCGACGGTGTCCGGCGCGTCCTTCGGGAACACGGAGATGTCGGCCCAGCCACCGCTGGTCTGACCCGGAATGGCCACTGCCACACCGGGAGTGCCCTTGACGATGTCGAGCACCCGCTCCTGGTACGCCGGCCGCGTGAAGATCGTCATCGGCTGGCCGCCGAGCTCCGGGAAGTGCTGGCGGAGCACGGTGAAGCCGGTGACCGACTCCGGCGCGGACAGGAACTGGTCCTGCTCCCGCAGGGCGCCGGTGTTGCCCGCCAGGCCGATGACGAATACGCCGAGGACTCCGATCGAGCCGAGCGCCGCCACCCACCGGCGGCGGCTGATGGCGGTGCCGAGCCGTCCCCACAGCCCCGGCTTCTCTTGCACGGCCGTGCTGAACCGCGGGATGGCCGGCCAGAAGATCCGCCTGCCGAGCAGCACCAGCATCGCCGGGAACAGCGTCAGCATGGCCACCAGCGCGCACAGGATGCCGGCCGCGCCGATCGGGCCCAATCCGCTGGTGCTGTTCAGGTCCGCGGCGAGCAGGCAGAGCAGGCCGGCGATCACGGTGGCCGCGGACGCGACGATGGCCGGCGCCGCGCCGCGTAGCGCGTGGACCATCGCGACCCGGACGTTCTCGTGGTGGTGCAGTGCTTCCCGGTATCGGGCGATGAGCAACAGCGCGTAGTCCGTGCCGACCCCGAATACGAGGATCGTCAGCAGCGCCGAGTTCTGGTCGTTGACCACGATGCCGAAGCCCTTGACGAGCAGGTAGACGGTCGCCATCGCGGTCAGTGCGGCCGCGCCCACGGCCACCAGCGGGATGAGCCACAACACCGGGCTGCGGTAGGTGAGGATGAGCAGGAGCGCGACGACGAGGAGGGTGGTGAGGAGGACCTGCAGGTCGATACCGTCGAAGATGGCGTCCATGTCGCCGTCGACCGCGGCCGGGCCGGTCACGTCGAGTTCCAGGCCGGCGGGGCGGTCCTTCGCGGCGTCACGCAACGGGCCGACGATGGCCTCCGGTGCGCCGTAGGTCGTGCTCACGTCGAGGGTGAACATCATCGCCTTGCCGTCGCTGGAGGGTCTCGCCTGCGGGCCCCCGTCGTCCTCGCCGGCCGGGGCCACCACCTTCGGTGGGTACCGCTTGGCAAGGGCGTTGTAGTGGCGCTCGACCGTCGCGCGGTCGGCGTCGGTCATGCCGCCGTCGCGGTGGTACACGAAGACGAACGTGTTGTCTTCCCCGCCGGGGAGACTGTCCTCCAGCACCGCGACCTTGGTGGACTCGGCGCCGGCCGGCAGGGTGTCCACGGCTTTGTCGGTGGTGACCGAACTCAGCTTTCCGCTCAGTGGCCCCATGATCACCGCGAGCACCAACCACAAGCCGACCACCAACCACGGCACCCACCGGCCGGTCGACCGACCGGGCGGCACTTCGCCGGGCGGCGCTGCGTTGACTGCCATCACTGGCCTCCTACATAGGGATTACATCGCTTGTCTGACGCCGACTTCCTACCGAGCGAATCTGAAAGGACCGTTAATAACTCCACTGTGGACATAAATAAGTACCGTGGTACCAATCCCTCCCGAAAATGACGACCGCAGTACGATGAAACGGGACGGAATCGGGCCTAGCGTTCAGGCCATGACGAAACCTGATAGTCCACTGCGGAGGCTCGGGGTGGCCGCCATGGCGCTGGCGACGGCGTTCGCGGTTGTCGCCTGCGGGTCGGGCGCCGGCACCAGTGCGGCGCCCGCCGCGGCCGGCTCGCACAGCGCGCACGCGGGCCAGCCGGCGGCTCCACCGCAGCCGTTGCGCGCCGGCGAGCGGTTCGTCGACCTGAAGATGGCTGAGGACTACACGCCCGCGCCGCCGGAGGGCGGCGGCACGGACGAGTACCGGTGCCAGGTGATCGATCCGGGCCTGACCAAGGCGGCGTTCCTGACCGGGACCCAGGTCACGCCGGAGAACACCGCCCTCGCGCACCACGCCATCGTGTACGCGGTGCCGCCGGGCGGCGCTGCCGCGGTGCGCGAGAAGGACGCGAAGACCCCCGGCGCCGGTTGGCAGTGTTTCGGCGGGACCGGCGTGGACGGCGCCGAAGTGGAAAAGGGGGAAGCGTCCTGGGTGGACACCTGGGCGCCGGGCGCGACGGAGACGCTGTTCACCGAGGACGCCGGCTTCAAGCTGGAGCCGGGCAGCCTGATCGTCCTCCAGATGCACTACAACCTGCTCGCGACCGACGGCAAGCCGGCCGGATCGGACCGCTCGGCGGTGCGGCTGCGGCTGACGGACGGCACGCCGCAGACCCGGGAATTCGACACCTTGCCGCTCGACGCGCCGACCGACCTGCCTTGCACCGCCGAGGAGTCGGGTCCGCTCTGTGACCGGGCGGCCTCGATCGCGGAAGTGACGAAGCGGTTCGGGCCGGACGTCGGCGACAGCGCGGACCGCCAGGTGAAGGAGTGCGGCCAGAGCGCGCCGAAGCCCGGTGACACCCAGACCTGCGACCACAAGGTGCCGTCGCCGATGACGCTGTTCGCCGGTTTCGGCCACATGCACCTGCTCGGGCGGTCCATCAAGGTCGAACTCAACCCGGGCACGCCGAACGCCAAGGTCGTGCTGGACGTGCCGCAGTTCGACTTCGACAACCAGCGGCTGGTGAAGCTGCCGTCGCCGGTGGAGCTCAATCCGGGGGACACGCTGCGGGTGACGTGTACGCACGACGCGGGGCTGCGCAAACGGCTGCCGCAGCTGAGCAAGCTGCCGCCGCGCTACGTGGTGTGGGGCGACGGCACCAGCGACGAGATGTGCACGGGCATCATGACCGTCTCCCCCCGCAAGTCCTGACGAAGCGTCGGACGTGTGTGAGCTCACTGAGGTCAACCAGCTCTGAGCTCACCCACGTCCGCACCGAAATGAAGGGCGACTTTCCTTGTCCCCCAAGCCTTCCCTCGGCGAAACAACGCCACGGGCCGATGCGCCGACACCGATCTGGGCGCTCCTGCCGCTACGCGTCTTCCTGGGCGGCACATTCCTCTACGCAGGCCTGTCCAAAATCCTCGACACCGACTACCTGGACCCCACCTCACCTCTCGGCGTCCACGCTCAGATGCTGCACGCCGCGGCAACCTCCCCGATCGGCCCGCTGGTGTCCTTCGCGGCCGAACACCCGACCGTCATCGGCCTGGTCATCGCCATCGGCGAGGTCGCTGTCGGGCTGGGTACGCTGCTCGGGCTGTTCACCCGCATCGCCGCACTCGGCGGGTTTCTCCTTGCGCTGAGCTTCTTCTTCACGGTGAGCTGGACGACGCGCCCGTACTACTTCGGCGCCGACATCGTCTTCGCCGCCGCCTGGACCCCGCTGCTGGTTGCCGGCGACGCGGGCCTGTTCTCCACGACGGCCCGCCTGCGCGCTGCGATACGCCGCCGGCGCCCGCCGAACCACGCCCCGGACGACGTCGAGCGACGCATTCTGCTCTGGGGCGGCCTGATCACCGCGACGGCCGCGGCCTTCGGTGGCAGCGTCATCGCCCTTACCCATCGCACCACCACCAACCCGAAACCGAGCCGGCCGGGGGACCCGGGAACGAACTCCCAGGCGGTGATCGCCGCGGTCTCAGCCGTCGCTGTCGGTTCGTCGACAAGCTTCACCACCCCGAACGGTTCCGCCGCATATCTTTTGCGTCCCTCGACGGACACCTTCATGGCATTCCTCGCCACGTGCACACACCAGGGCTGCCCCGTCACGGCCGCCGGCTCCGGCTTCCGCTGCCCGTGCCACGGCTCCACTTTCGACGGCAACGGCCAAGTGACCGGCGGGCCGGCCACGAAACCCCTGACCAACGTGCCGGTGCGAGTCGTCGACGGGCAGGTCACCACCGCATAGCACCGACGAACGCGCTAGATCGGCCGGGTGAGTCTCAGGTCGTAGGCGAGGATGACGGCCTGGATCCGGTCCCGTGCGCCGATCTTGGCGAGGACCCGCCCGACGTGGGACTTCACCGTCGACTCCGACAGCGTGAACCGTTGCGCGATCTCGCCGTTGGTGAGGCCGTGACCGATGGCGACGAGGATCTCGCGCTCGCGGCCGGTCAGGGAGTCCAGCCGGGGATCCTCCCGCACGGGCCCGCAGAGGTCGTCGCCGAGCCGGTCGTCGAGCGCGTCGAGCAGCCGCCGGGTCAGCGCCGGCGCGATCACCGCGTCCCCGGCGGCGACGGCCCGGATGCCGGCGAGCAGCTCCTCCGGGCGGGTGTCCTGCAGCAGGAAACCGCTCGCCCCGGCCCGCAGCGCGGCGAGCGCGTACCGGTCCACGTCGAACGTCGTCAGCACCAGGATCCGCGAACGCCCACCGGCGGCGACGATGCGCCGGGTGGCCGCGATCCCGTCGACGCCCGGCATCCGGATGCCCATCAGCACCACGTCGGGACGCAGCTCGGTGGTCCACCGGACGGCCTCGGCGCTGTTCTCGGCCTCGCCGACGATCTCGGTGTCGGAGGTGCTCTCCAGCAGCATGCGAAACCCGAAGCGCTGCAGCGGCTGGGTGTCCACCACGAGCACAGAGATCATGAATGGCTGCCTTTCAGGGTCGCGTAGCCGGTCCGGTCGCCGTCCGATGCGGGGCCGGCGCTGACCGTGCCGCCGTGGAGCGCGGCGCGTTCGGCCATGCCGGCAAGGCCGAGACCCGCGTCGCCCGGCGACGCCTACTTCATATCGAGCGAACCTGAAACGACTGTTAAAACGGCGCTCAGGCCGGCGTGCCCAGCCACTCGAGAAGCGTTTCGTACACCACGTTGTCGTGGAGGAGGCTGAAGTGGTGCAGCCCGCCGAGCCAGGCGATGTCGGCGTCTTCGGTCAGGTCGTTGCCGGTGAGGGGTGACACGAGGAGGTCGCCGACGATGCGGCCCCAGGTGCTTCCTTCCGTCCGGGACAGCGTCGCGGACACGAACAACCGGCGGATTCCCGTCTCGTCTTCGGGTCGCCACGGTGATTGGGCGCCGGTTGCCCATTGCGTCCGGTGGACGTAGCCGTGGGCGAGGTCCTGGATGCCGTCGCTGCGGATGGCGAGCAGGCGGGCCAGGGGAGCGGTCAGGGAGGATTTGCTCAGCAGCCTGGCGAGCTGGGCGACGCGGCGTTCCAGTGGTGCTCCGGTGTGCGGGGTGCCCAGGCACACCAGCCGGCTGGCGAGGGGTAGCCATGGCGCGTTCCGCTCTTGTGCTTGGTAGAGGGCACTTCTGGCTACCAGGCCGCCCATGGAGTGTCCGATGAGGATGATGTCGGTGACGGGCACCGGCCAGGAGGCGACGAGCCGGGTCAGGAGGGTGACGAGGTCGCTGCCGTTGTCGGAGACGTGCCGGCCGGAGTTGTAGCGCACGTACACGGAACTGGTGCCCAGGTCGTCGGCGAGGCGTGCTCCGAAGCTGGTGCCGCGGAACCAGCAGCGTTCGGTTTCGACCAGTCCGTGCAGGAAGACGACCAGGCGGCCGGTCGCGTCGGGGAAGGCGGTGGTGAGGGATCGGTGGTCGAGGCCGATCGGTCGTCGGTCGGCCCGGACGGTCATCTCTGCGGTCGTCGCTCGTCCGGTCGTGGGCAGGTGGGCACCGAACATTCCGTGGGCGACACCGGTGGCGAAGTGTGCGGGGGGGCGATTCGAGGACGGAGGTGGCCCAGTGGTCCCGGGTGAGCAGGGCGGGCAGGTGGGACGTCGCCAGGGCGAGGGCTGCCAGCCCGCCCGTCATGTCGCTGAGCGCCGAAGTGGCCGTTTTGATCATGTGCTTTCCTTCGTCCGCGTCGCCGCAGGACCGGCAAGCTTCGAGGGTGGATACCCGCCGCGGGGCGCGCTATGCGGATCGGGGCGGGTTTCGACGTGACGCTCGGCGCACGGCAACCGGTAACGTCGTCAGCCGGCGTTCGGCGTACGCCTGCACCCGTGGATCGCCGCGCAGGGCACGCGAACGGCTCGTCCGTGCCCCTCGCTGCTTTCCTCAGTTACGGTGCTGGGGCAGGACCAGCAGGGTGATGGAGTTCGCCGGGTACGTCGTGGTGACCCGGCCGCGGTTCACCGGCAGATCGTCGCCCCGCACGATCGAGGAGAGATTGCCCGGGCTGTAGGTGAATCGCTGCGCCTTGCCGGTGCCGAACCCGGCGATCGACAGGGGAGAGCCGAGTTCGGCGCCCGTCTTGTTGATCACCATGAGGGTGAGTGCGCCGTCGCAGCGGCGTTGGGCGCCGTAGATGGCGAGCTGTCCCTGGTCGGTGCTGGTCGCCGAGACGCTGACGTCGCCGAACTTGCTTCCGGTCCCGTCGTAGTTGCGGTACATCCGGAACGCGTACGCGGCGGGGTCGGTCGGTCGGGGTTCGCCCCAGATGGTGGCGAGGTCGAGTCCTTCGCGTCCGAAGATGCCGAGGACGTCGGCTTCGGCGAGGGCGCCGTTGATGTCGTCGAGGGCGCCCCAGTTGTATTCGGTGATGGCGGTCTTGGTGCCGGGGTTGTACTGCGAAACCCACTGCTTCATCGTGCGGATGAACTGCAGTGGCGGGGCGTTGACCCCACTCGGGCCGATCCAGGATTCCTCGACGTAGGACGGGTCCCACAGGGAACGCGTGGACCGCAGCCGCCACGCGTTGGCTTCGGGGGTCTTGTCGCCGCTGATCTGGGGGTAGTAGTGCTGGTCGAAGTAGTCGAGCAGCCGCTTGCGGGCGGTGGTGCCGGCGTCTTTCATGTTCTTGAGGAACCACTGGGAGAGGTTGAGTCCGCCGTGGGCGGCGGCGTCGGCGCCCGGTGCGCAGCCGTCGATCCCGGAGGCGAGCCATTCGCAGTAGCCCCAGCCCGACGGGCCGAGCACCGCCGCTCGCGGGTCGGCGGACTTGATGGCCGCGGCGGTGGCGGTGCTCTTGGTGCCCAGTTCGTCGTCGGACACGGGCTGGGGGTGGACGTCGCGGTGGGTGGAGCTCCACAGCACCGGTTCGTTGTCGAGTTCGTAGATCGGGACGCCGCCACGTGCCGCGGAGCCGAACTGGCCGACCAGGTGCGAGACCATTTCGCCCGCGAAAGACGCGTCCGCCGGGACGGAGGTGTCCGTGGGTTCGGCACCGGTGAGGGTGGTGTTGTTCAGGCGGCCGTTGCCGCAGTTGGCGTCCCACTGGTCGAACGCGTCCTGGGCCGGGAAGCGGGTGGCCGGGAACCCGCAGGCGTGCGGCCACTCCGGCCCGTCTTTCGCCACCCAGCCGGACATCGGCACGGTGACGACCTGCTTGATCCCGCGGTCGCGGTTGCGCTGGACGTAGGCCTCGAGGGTGTTGTCCGGGCCGGCGACGATGTTCTCGAAGTACCAGTCGCTGCCGGTGTTGTAGGTGTGATTCTTGAAGTTGTAGCGGCTGCTCGCGTTGCCGCCCCAGCGCGAGACCGGGGTGCCGAGTTCGGCGACGAGCGCGGGATCGCCGCCGTTCATCCCGTAGATGTCCGGGCTGATCGCATGCCGGGCCGCGAAGAGGTCCACCGACAGGCTGAGCCCGGCGGCGGAAGCCGGTGGTGCTCCGGTGGTCAAGAGGGCCGCCACCAGGCAACCGCCCGCGGCGAGGGGCTTGCCGGACCGTAACCGATTACGCCGCTGAGCAGCCACCGGGAACTCCTGACGTCGTCGTATGGGAGCGCTCCCACACGATACCGGCCGGGCGTCGGTCGTCAATCGGCCGAGTGGAAGCCGGTGTTGTCTCGTTTGGTGACCAGCACATTCGCCCCGGCGGCGGCGGTAACTTTCCGCGAAGCCGGGGCGCTGTTCAGGCGGCGGTGTCCGGCCCGGTCGCGGTGCTGTCGAGGGCGGGCAGTGGCCGGCTGCAGATTTCGTGGGCTTCGGCCGCGGTGAGGCCGAGCATGCGCAGCAGGTCCTCGGTCACCTGGTCGGTCGTGGCGGCGTCGTCGCGCTCAGGCTGACAGTGCAGCAGGTGACCGAGGCCGAGCGCGGTCCCGGCGACGGTGACCATGGCGAGTTCGGTGTCGGCGACGGTGAAGCGGCCGGCTCGCACGGCTGCCTCGATGTCGCGGCGGGCACGGGGAGCGAGCCCGCTCTCCGACGTGGCGAGTTCGAGACCGTGGTGCAGGAGGACCTTGCTGAGTTCGGGATGCCGCCGGTGCAGGCGCCCGGTCAGCCGGAAGCTCTGCGCGAAGACCTGTGCCGGATCGTCCAGGCCGGTGGTCAGCTCGTCCAGCAGGGCGCCGTGGACGTCGAGGGCGTCCTCGACCGCGGCCTGGTAGAGCTGCTCCTTCGTCTCGAAGTGGTTGTAGAACGACCCCATTCCGACGTCGGCGGCCTGGGTGATCTCCAGGATCGGGACCGCGGTCTTCCCGTCGGCGATGAGTGCCTGGGCCGCTCGGACCAGGGCCGCGCGGGTGCGCGCCTTCCGCCGTTCCAGTCGGCTCGGAGCGTGCTCCGGCATCCGTGCTCCCGTCTTCGCTGGTCGTCGCCGCATCGTAGCTCATTGCGTCACTGATGAGGAAATCGTCAGAAGCTCTTGACTGATGACATGTTCGTAACTGACGATATCGTCATCAACGTGGATGGAGGGAGCAGCCGTGGGAGATCCGCACAGCGGGCTGCACAGCGAGCAGGGCGCGCTCGCGGGTGAGCACCGCGGCCGGGCGGCGAACCCGGTGATCAAGGTGCACGACCTGGCGTGGCTGGAGTTCGAGAAGCCGGACCTGGAGCGGGCGGAGGTGTTCGCGCGGGCCTTCGGGTTCACCACCGTGTTCAGCACCGGCCGCGAGCTGAACCTGCGGGGCACCGATGCCGGCGCGCCGTGCGTGCTCATCCGCAAGGGCGCCCGGTCGAAGTTCCTCGGACCGGCGTTCCTGGCCGCAACGCCGGGCGACGTCCTGAGGCTGGCCGAAGCCACCGGCCGGCCGGTCGCCAGGCTGCCGGAGACGCTGGGCGGCGTCGTCGTGGACCTGCCCGACCCGAGCGGCCTGCGGGTCCGGGTCGTCTCGGACACCGACGTTCTGCCCGCGCTACCGCCGCAGGCCCCGCATCCGCTCAACTTCGGGCACGAGATCCGGCGGGTCAACGCCACGCAACGCCCGCCCCGGGCCCCGGCACTGGCGCAGCGGCTCGGGCACGTGGTGCTGCAGACGACCCGCTACCGCGCGGCGCTGGACTGGTACCTGGACCACCTGGGCCTGATCGTCAGCGACTTCCTGTACCACCCGGGGCAGCGCGAGCGCGGCCCGGTGATGAGCTTCATCCGGTGCGACCGGGGTGCCACCCCGACCGACCACCACACGCTGGCCATGGTGCTCGGCCCGGCCGACCGCTACGTGCACTCGGCCTACCAGGTCGCCGACCTCGACGCGCTGGCCGCGGGTGGCGAGTACCTGCGCGAGCACGGCTACCACCATTCGTGGGGCATCGGGCGGCACATCGAAGGCAGCCAGCTCTTCGACTACTGGCGTGACCCGGACGGGTTCATGGTCGAGCACTTCAGCGACGGCGACCTGTTCGACAGCACTCTCGAGCCCGGCTGGGCGCCGATGACCGCGTCCGGGCTGGCCCAGTGGGGGCCGCCGGCCACCGCCGACTTTCTCGGCGTCAAGCCCGGCAAGGAGTCGTTGCGCGAACTGCGCGCGGTGTTCGCGGCGCTCCGCGAAGACAACGAATTCGACGCCCGGCGCTTGCTGGGCCTGCTGAAGGTGGCCCGTTCATGAGTTTGACCGTCCTGCGCACCGCCGACGCCTGGTACGTCGTCACTCCGGCCGGGGCGGCGAAGATCCCGACGGCCGCGAAGACCACCGCCGAACTGCTCGCCGACCGCCCGGCGATCACGGCCGCGTCCGCGGACACCGTGCCGGTGGCCTCGCTCGACCTGGTCTCCCCGGTCACCGCGCCCTGCCGCGTGGTCGCCCAGATGACCAACTTCACCTCGCACGTCACGGACGCCGGGATGGATCCGCGGACGGTGCCCCTGACGTTCTTCCGCAAGACGTCCGGGTCGATCAGCGGCCCCTTCGACGACGTCGTCAAGCCGGCCCACGTGACGTTGCTCGACTACGAGGTGGAGATCGGGCTGGTCATCGGCCGGGAGATCCCGGTCGGCAGCGAGATCACCGGGCCGGAGGAGTGCGTCGCGGGCCTGGTCGTGACCAACGACGTCTCCGCCCGCGACATCCAGCTGCCGCAAACGCAGTTCTACGAGGCCAAGTCGTACCCGACGTTCACCCCGGCCGGGCCCGCCCTCGTGCTCTTGGAGGCCGACGAGCTGAAGCGGTTCGCCGACCTGCGGCTGCGGCTGTCGGTCAACGGCACGGTCCGCCAGAACGCGGTCGTCGGCGACGACATGATCTACCGCCCGCTCGAGGCCCTGCGGGCCTTGGCCCGGTTCCAGCGGCTGGATCCCGGCGACCTGGTGCTGACCGGGACTCCGGCCGGCACGGCGCTGTCCGCACCGCCGAAGGCCGTGGAAAAGCTCGCCGCGCTGCTGCCGCCGGCCCTGAAGTGGAAGCTGTTCTTCAAGGGACAGGCGAAAAACCCGAAGTACCTGGCGGACGGCGACGTCGTCGAGGCGTCCGTCGCCACCGACGACGGTGCCCTCGATCTGGGCACCCAGCGCACGGTCGTGAGGTACCGGCGATGACTGGTGTTTCCCGGTGGCCGCGCTACGCCGAGCCCGCCGACCTGGCCGCGATCGAGGCCGTACCGCTCACCGAACGAGGCCTGCCGGAGTCGACCTACGCCCTGCTGCGGCGGGCCGCCGCGGCGTGGCCGGAGCACCCGGCGACCACCGTGCTGCCCGAGGCCGCGCGGTGGCGCGAGCCCGCCCGCCGCACGTTCGGCGAGCTGCTCGCCGATGTCCACCGCTACGCGAATCTGCTGCGCGACCTCGGAGTCCGGCGGGGCGATGCGGTCGCGTTGATGTCGCCCAACTGCGCCGACCTGGTGCCGGCGACCCTGGCCGCACAGCTCGCCGGCGTCGCGGCCCCGCTGAACGGCGGGCTGTCCCGCGACCACCTCGGTGAACTGCTTCGCCTGTCCGGCGCACGCGTGCTGATCACCGCCGGCCCCGAACTCGCGCCGCAATCCTGGAGCACCGCACAGACCTTCGCACCCGAGCTGGCCGCGATCCTCGTGCTGCGCCCGACCGGCGCGGCCGGCGAACCCGCCCCGCTGCCCGCGATCGACGGCGTGCGCGTGGGTTACCTCGCCGACCTCGCGGCCGCCCACGACGGCACCGACTTCGCCGGTGAACCCCCGGCGGCGTCGGATCTGGCCGCGTTGTTCCACACCGGCGGCACCACCGGGGCCCCGAAGCTGGCCGCGCACACGCACGCCAACGAGGTCGCCGACGCGTGGATGATCGCGGCCAACTCGCTGCTCGACGTCGGCTCGGTGGTCTTCGCGGCGCTGCCGCTGTTCCACGTCAACGCACTGGTCGTCACGCTGCTCGCGCCGCTGTTCAAGGGCCAGCACGCGGTGTGGGCGGGGCCGCTCGGCTACCGCGAACCCGCGCTGTACGGGGAGTTCTGGAAGATCGTCGAGCACCACCGGATCGCCGCGATGAGCGCGGTGCCGACCGTGTACGCGGTGCTCGCGCAGTGCCCGGTCGACGCCGACGTCGCCAGCCTGCGCTTCGCCATGGTCGGCGCTTCACCACTGCCGGCCGCCGTGCGCGAAGGCTTCCAGGCGCACACCGGCGTCACGCTGGTCGAGGGCTACGGGCTGACCGAAGCCACCTGCGCCAGCGCGCGCAGCTTCCCCGGCGCCCCGCGCCCCGGCACCGTCGGGCAGCGCCTGCCCTACCAGCGGCTGAAGGTCGTCCACCCGGAAACGGGGGAGGAGCTGCCCAGCGGCGAGACCGGGGTGCTGGCCGTCAGCGGTCCCACTGTCTTCCCGGGCTACGTCGTCGGGCGGGACCGAAACGGATACATCCTGGACGGGCTCGGCAAACTCCGCGACGGCTGGCTGGACACCGGCGATCTGGCCCGCCTCGACGCCGACGGGTTCGTGCACCTGGCCGGCCGGGCCAAGGACCTCATCATCCGCGGCGGGCACAACATCGACCCGGCGATGATCGAGGACGCCCTGCTGACCCACCCGCAGGTGACCGCGGCCGGCGCGGTCGGCCGCCCCGACGAGCACGCCGGCGAGGTGCCCGTCGCCTACGTGACCCTCACTCCCGGGGCCACGGCGAGCGAGGCCGATCTGCTCGCCTGGGCCGCCGACCGGGTGCCCGAGCGCGCCGCCGCGCCGAAGGCCGTCACCGTGCTCGACGCGCTGCCCGTCACCGACGTCGGCAAGCCCTACAAGCTCGGCCTGCGCTCCGACGCGACCCGCCGCGCGATCGCCGAAGCCCTCGCCCCGTTCGACGGGGTGACCGTCGACGTGGTGATCGAGGACGGCACCGTGACCGCCACGATCACCCTCCCGTCCGATGTGGACGAACCGAAGGTGAGGGCCGCCCTCGGCCGCTACACCGTTCCCGCCCGTCTGACATTCCGAGGAAACCCATGTCCGTCTTGATCGCACTGTCCGTCTTCGTGGCGGCCATCTTCCTCCTGTTCGGCGCGGCCAAGCTGTTCGCGCTCGCGCCCATGCGGGAACGCGCGGCGCACGCCGGATTCTCCGTCGACGCCTACCGCGGCATCGGTGCGCTGGAGATCGCCGGAGCCGCCGGTCTCCTGCTCGGCTCGGCCGTGCCGGTGCTCGGCGCCCTGGCCGGCGCCGGCCTGCTCCTCCTGCTCGCGGGCGCACTCGTCACGCACGTGCGCAACCACGACCGGGGCCGCGACCTCGTCCCGGCGCTGGTCTGCGCGGTGCTCGTCGCCGGCTACCTCGTGGCCCTCGGGGTGTCGCCGTGAGGGTGCCCGTCGTCATCGTCGGGGCGGGCCCGGCCGGGCTGACCGCCGCGGCGCTGCTCGGCCGGTACGGCGTCGAGTGCCTGGTGCTGGAGCGGTGGGAGTCGGTCTACCCGCAGCCCCGCGCGGTGCACCTGGACGACGAGGTGCACCGCATCCTCGGGCGGCTGGGGCTGGCCGGGGAGTTCGCCGCCATCTCCCGGCCCTGCCACGGGCTGCGGCTGCTCGATCCGGACCTGCGGGTGCTGGCGGAGTTCCGCCGTTCGCCCGGCGGCGGCCGGCACGGCTACCCGGAGGCGAACATGTTCGACCAACCCGACCTGGAGCACCTGCTCCGCACCCACCTGGCGACGGTCGGCACGGTCACCCTGCGCGGCAACACCGAGGTCACCGGGATCCGGCAGGACGGAACCGGCGTGCGGGTCGAGGTGACCGACCGCGGCACCGATGCGCGCGAGACCGTCCACGCGGACTACGTCCTGGGCTGCGACGGCGCCAACAGCCTCACCCGGACGGCGATCGGCGCGACGATGGCGGACCTGAAGTTCGACCAGCGCTGGCTGGTGGTGGACGTCGCCACCACCGCCGGCCTCGGCCAGTGGGAAGGCGTGCACCAGGTCTGCGACCCGGCCCGCGCGGCGACCTACATGCGCATCGGGAAGACCCGCTATCGCTGGGAATTCCGGCTGCTGCCGGGGGAGACCGGCGACGACTTCGGTCACCTCGACCGGCTGCACCCGCTGATCGCGCCGTGGACCGGAGACATCCCGCCCGGCGACCTGGAGATCGTCCGCGTCGCCGAGTACACCTTCCGCGCGCAGCTGGCGGACCGGTGGCGCGACCGCAGGGTGTTCCTGCTCGGCGACGCCGCCCACCTCACCCCGCCGTTCATCGGCCAGGGAATGGGCGCCGGCCTGCGCGACGCGGCCAACCTCGCCTGGAAACTCGCCGGTGTCCTGGAGGGAACCCTGCCCGCGAGCGCACTCGGCACCTACGAGGCGGAACGCAAGCCGCACGCCCGCGCGATGATCCGGCGGGCGGTGCTGGTCGGCAAGGCCATGACCGAAGGCGGCCGGTTCGGCGACCTCATCCGCCGGGTGGTCGCGCCGCACCTGAACGGCCGCGTCCTCGACAGCGCGACGCCGGCACTGCACCGCACGGACCTGGTCGTGCGGCCCCGGTTCGGGCGGTCCCTGGCGGGACGGCTGTGCCCCAACGCCCTGCTCGACGACGGAACCCGGTTCGACGACGTCGCCGGCGGCCGCTTCGCCGTCGTCACCACGAGCACGCCGTCGGAGACCGAGCGAGCCGCCATCCGGGAGTCCGGCGCGGTCCTCGTCACCACCCGGCGTTCCGGCGAGCTGCACCGCTGGCTGCGCACCGGCGCGGCCGTCGTCCGTCCGGACGGCACGGTGCAGAGCGACGGCAACAGCCTCTCCCGGTCCCTGCCGAGGTTCACCGCGCCCTGACAAGTAGCAACGATGCCCCGACGCCACGAAGTGCCGGGTGTACCGGCCGGACATCTATTCACCGCAAGCGATCCTGGACCCACCGCGTTCCATCGTCGCCGGCCGGCCTTGGCCGCGATACGCACCCCGTCGTCATTCCCGGACCAGGACCGGTCCGCGCGTCCCGGCGCGCAGCCACTCCAGGAACTGGACGATCTCGGCGGCCACGCTGCGATGTGCGACGTCGTTGAGCACGTCGTGCCGGCCGCCCTCGACCAGCACGAACCGGCCCGCGGGGAGCATTTCGGCGAAGGCGCGGGCGGCCTTGGCGTCCGCGACGGGGTCGGCGCCGCCGTGGAGGACGAGCACCGGGGTGCGCGGGAGCACCGCCGGGATGTCGGCGGGCTCCGAGAGCAGGGCACCGCGCCGCAGCCGGTCGTCGGTCTCCAGCAGCGTGCGGTGCTGCCGGCACGCCGTCCGGGCGTCGAGTTCGCCTTCCCAGGAGCGATCGGTGCTGTGCTCGGCCGTCAGCGGCAGGCCGGCCGCGACGACCGCGTGTACCGGCAGCTGCGCGGCGAGGGTCAGTGCGGTGATGGCGCCGGTGTCGCTGCCGAGCAGGACCACCGGGACCGGGCCGCCGCGGAGCACGCCCGCGACGTCGTCCCCGGAAGCCACCGCGACGACCCGGTAGCCGTCGAAGGCCAGCCGGGTGCCGAGGCGGGCGTAGAGGCCCGGGTGCTCGCCCCGGCCGGGCAGCAGCACGACCGTGCCGCGCGCGGTGCCGCCTTCGGCCGGTGTCCACAGTGCACGCGCCGCGGTGATCTTGCCGAGGACTTCGGGCATCGGGTTTTCCTTTCGCAGGCTCAGTCCAGCGTGACCGGTGCCGAACCCTCGAAGCGGTACCCGACGCCGCGGACGGTGGTGATCGGGTCCAGGTGTGGCTCCAGTTTCGCCCGCAGCTTCCGGACGTGGACGTCGACGGTGCGGTCGTTGCCGTCCTGCCGCGGCCACAGAGCCGACTTCAGCGCGGCCCGGGTGAAGACGCGGTCGGGGTGCGCGCGGAGGTAGTGCAGCAGATCGAATTCCAGGCGGGTCAGTTCCAGCGGCCGGCCGAACAGGACCACGCGCCGGGCCCCGGTTTCGATGTGCAGGACCGGGTCCGGGACCAACCGCAGGTGACTTCCCGGCGCCGGGCGGCCGGCGGTGCTCACCTCGACACTGGCGACTCCGTCGAGCGCCGCGGCCAGCCGGGCGGTGAGCACGGCGGCGTCGGCCGCCCGGCTGACGAGGTCGATCCGGATGCCGACGTGGATGACGTCGGTGGCCGCTCGTTGTTCCGGCGAGGTCGTCATGCGTCGGATTGTCGAGGCACCCGCCGGTGCGGCGTTAATCCGCCCGTCAGGTGAAACGGTTTGACCCGGCGGCGTTCCAGTGCCTGGCGAGCAGCTCGTAGGACCGGACGCGGTCGGCGTGCCGGTGGGTGATGGTGGTGACGACGAGCTCGTCGGCGCCGGTCGCGTCCTGCAGCTGTCGCAGCCGGTCGGCGACCGTCGCCGGGGAACCGGCGAACTGGGTGTCGACGCGGTCGGCGACCAGGGCGCGGTCTTCGTCGCTCCAGACGTGGGCGGCGGCCTCCTCGGGGGTGGGGAAGCGGATCGCGCCCTCCGCTCGGCGGATGCTGCGGACCCAGAGGCCGTAGCCGGCGGCCAGTTCGCGGGCGGTGTCGTCGTCTTCGGCGACGACGACGTCGGCCGAGACCGCCACGTAGGGCCGGGGGAGCGCTTCGGACGGGCGGAAGGCCGCCCGGTAGGCGTCGACGGCTTCGAGCACGCTGGACGGGCTGACGTGGTAGTTGGCGGCGAAGCGCAGGGAGTGGCGGCCGGCCACGGCGGCGCTCTGGCCGCCGCTGCTGCCGAGGATCCAGACCTCGGGCCGCGCGCCTTCGCCGGGAACGGCGTGCGCCTCCAGTCCTTCGGCGGACCGGTAGGTGCCGGCGAGGAGGGCGAGGATGTCGTCGACCTGCTCGCCGTAGTCGGGGGACTCGGCGCCGGGCTGCTGCAGGAGCTGGAAGGTCAAGCCGATGCGCGAGGAACGGGCCAGACCGCTGAAGTCGGGCTTCGGTGGGATCAGGAGGCCGTTGGCCGATCGCGCGGGTTCGGACGGCCGCGCGGCCGCCGCGGCGTATTCGCGGATGAGCTGTTTGCCGCTGCGGCCCAGGCCCAGATCGAGGCGTCCGGGGTGGAGGGCGTCGAGGAGGCCGAACTCCTCGACCACGGCCAGAGGGGTGCGGTGGGCGAGCTGGACGCCCGCGGAGCCGAGCCGGATCCGCGTGGTGGCGCCGGCCACGAGCGCGATCAGCACCGGCGGGGACGCTCCGGCGACGCCGGGGTTGAGGTGGTGTTCGGCGAACCAGTAGCGGTGGTAGCCGAAGCTCTCGGTGCGTTGCGCGAGGTCGACGGTGTTGCGCACGGCTTCGGCCACGTCGGACCCGGAGCTGACCGGGACGAGGTCGAGCACCGACAGGGGGACATCAGGCATGGCGGTTCTCCCGATCCGGCGTCGAGCGGATGGTCCACAGGTAGCCCTCGGCCGTCTCGGCCGCACAGGTGTTCAGGATGTGGACTCCCGGGCGCACGGTCGTGGACGGTTTCAGGTTCCGGACATCGTTGACAGTCCACGCACACGTGCTTACTTTCGGTGCATGGCAACGGGATGGACTCTCACACGACCGTGGTCGGCGGCCCGGGAGAGCCGGGTCTGTTGTCGCTGAGCGTGTCTCCGCGACCGATCCGTCCCGAGGAGTTTTCATGCGACCCGTTGCCGATCGTTCGGCCGACCTCGACCGCCTGCTCGCCCAAGGCCCGTTCCCGGCCGCGCTGCGGGCCGCGATCGGGGAGAGCGGGCTGTCCCTGGACCGCATCCGCCACCGCCTCGCCCGGCGAGGCCTCACGGTGAGCGTGCCGACGCTGAGCCTCTGGCAGTCGGGGCGACGGCGCCCGGAGCGCGCGGAGTCATTGCGCGTGCTCGCAGGGCTCGAGCAGCTGCTGGAGTTGCCCTCCGGCTCGCTCGGCGGCCTGCTCGGGCCGCCGCGGCCGCGGGGCCGGGCGCCCGGCCGGAACTCCCGGCTCATCGCGCTCAGCCAGCACGACCGGGCGGAGATCGACGAGGCCGGCCGGCTCGCGGCCGTCCGCGTGCGGGTGGTGCTGCGCGCCGAGGAGGCCGGGGCGCAGCGCTGGCCGGTGCGGTGGGACCTCGAACCGGGCGTGACGCCGAAGATCGTCGCGGACCGCAACTGCCGGGTCGGCAGCGTCGAGCACGACCTCGACCGGAGCCGGCTGACCGCGGAACTGGTGCTGGACGCCGCCCCGGCACCCGGGGAGTCGGTGATCGTCGAATACCGGGCGGCGTTTCCGGCCGGCCCGGCCGCACGGAGGTTCGTGCGCACCTTCGGGCAGCCCGTCCGCGACTACCTCCTGGAAGCCCGGTTCGCCGTCCTGCCGGCGCGCTGCGTCCGGCTCCACGACTTCGGCGGCCCCCGGGAGCTGAGCCCGGACTCCGGCGGCACCGTGCACGTCGCCGAGGCCGATGCTGCCGGCCGGATCGGGATCCGCTGGGAACCGTGAACACGGGTGGGGCCCCGGCAGTCGCCGGGGCCCCACCCTCTTTCCGGTTGCGGCGTCAGGGTGCGATGGAGAGCGTCCGGTTCGGGGTACCGCTGCCCGGGTTCTTCACCAGGTTCGGGGTGGCCGCACTGATCAGCGCCTGGCCGACCTGCGCGGCGGTGGCCGCGGTGTGCGTGGCGAGGTAGATCGCCGCCGCGCCGGCGGCGTGCGGGGCCGCGAACGACGTGCCGTTGCCGGTGTAGGTGGCGGTGTCGTTGGTGTTCCAGGCCGAGGTGATGCCGACGCCGGGCGCGAACAGGTCGACGCCGGCGCCGTAGTTGGAGAACGACGCGCGGGTGTCGGTCTTGTCCGCGGCGGCGACGGTGATCGCCTCGGCGACCCGGGCCGGGGACGACGTCGAGGCGTTGGCGTTGGAGTTGCCCGCGGCGACCGTCCAGGTGACGCCGGAGCTGATCGAGTTGCGGACCGCGGTGTCGAGCGCGGTCGAGACGCCGCCGCCGAGGCTGGCGTTGGCGACGGCGGGCTTCTTCGCGTTGGAGGTGATCCAGTTGACCCCCGCGATCACGCCGGAGATCGTGCCGCTGCCGTCGGAGCCGAGCACCCGCACCGGATACAGCTGGGCACCCTTCGCGACGCCGTACTGCGAGCCGGCGATCGTGGCGGCCACGTGGGTGCCGTGGCCGTACCCGTCGTCGGCGTTCGTGTCGTTGTCGACGAAGTCGTAGCCCTGGTGCACGCGGCCGCCGAAGGTCTGGTGGGTCGCGCGGATCCCGGTGTCGAGCACGTAGACGTTCACGTTCGAGGCGGTGGTGGCGTAGCTGTACTGGTTGTTCAGCGGGAGGTTCTTCTGGTCGACGCGGTCCAGGCCCCACGACGGCGGGTTCTGCTGGACGGCCTCGGCGTGCACGGCCCGGTCCTGCTCGACGAAGGCGACCGCGCTGTCGGCGGCGAGCCGCTTGGCGTGCTTTTCGTCCAGCCGCACGGAGAAACCGGCGAGGTTCTGCGCGTAGACCCGGCTCACGGTGCCGTCGTAGCGCCGGGCGAGGGTGCCGCTGTCGGTGTTCTTCGCGCTGTCCTTCAGCACGACGATGTAGCTGCCGGCGACCGTGCCGGGCTCGGCGGTGCCGAGCACCACGCCCTCCGCTGCCTGGGCCGGGGTGACGCTGGTGAACACGACGGCCGCCGCCACGGCGACCGCGGCTCCGGTGAATCTCGCTGCACGCATTTTCTGCTCCTACCGGGAGGGGGACGTTCCGAGAGCAAAACTAAGGCGGCGGAGGTTTCTTCGGGAGCAGCGGTTTTTTGCGTTTTTGCACGCGCTTTGCGATTCCACCGCGCGGGTTTTCCGCCCTACGAAGGTAGGTTCCCGCGAGGTGGACACGCGGCGGGGGCGTGGCCGACCACCACGGCGGCCGGGCGCCGGCGGCGGCCGGGCTGAGCTCCTCGGTGGCTCAGACGGCCGCGAGCCGCCGGAAGCGGCTGCCGTGGAACACCAGCGGTGGCGTGTCGGCCGTCTGCAGCCGGTGGATCCGCAGCAGGGCGATCAGGTGGTCGCCGGCGTGGACTTCCTCGTGCAGCGAACACTCCAGCCAGGCGCTGGAGCCGCTGACGAAGACGCTGTCGTCGGGGCCGGTTTCCCAGCCGACGTCGCGGAAGCGGTCGCCCTGCCTGGCCGACAGCCGGAGGCAGACGTCGTCCTGGCCCTCGGCCAGCACGCTCAGGCCCAGGCGGGGCCGGTCGCGCAGCAGCGGCCAGGTCGAGGACGTCCGCTGGATGCAGAGCGACACCAGCGGAGGAGCCAGCGAGACCGACGTGAAAGAGCTGGCGGCCATCCCTCGCGGGGTGCCGTCGACGAGGGCGCCCACCGCGGTCACGCCGGAGGGGAAGCAGCCGAAGGCCTCGCGCAGGTGGCCGTCGGACGTCACGGGCTGCAGGTCGATCATCTGCGTCCTTTCCGAAGCGTCGAGTGCCCGACTCCCAAGCGCCCCAAGGCGGCCTTGGTTGCGTCTGACGCACCGAAGGCCGCCTTGGGTGCGTCAGACGCACCGAAGGCCACATTGGGGCGCTTGAGTGCGGGGGAACCGGGGCGGGGTCGGCGAGCCAGGCGGGCTGGTCGTCGATGCTGCGGGTCTCCGCCGGAGGTCTCAGCTGTCCTCGCCGGTGGCCACCGGCCGGGCGGGGTCCGCCGACCAGGCCGACCACGACCCCGGGTACAACGCGGCCGGGATACCGGCGACGGCGAGCGCGGCGATCTCGTGGGCCGCGGTCACGCCCGAACCGCAGTAGACGCCGACTTTCGCGCCGCCGAGATCGCCGTACTTCTCCCGCAGCTCGCCGGTGGGCCGGAAGAAGCCTGCCCGCAGGTTGTCCGTCGTCGGGGCCGACCGGGCGCCGGGGATGTGGCCCGCGCGCGGATCGACCGGCTCGACCTCGCCGCGGTAGCGTTCGGTCGCGCGGGCGTCCAGCAGAACGCCGGTCTCCGCGAGTGCCGCGGCTTCGTCGGTGGTGAGCGTGGGCAGCCTGCCGCCGGTGAGCACCACGTCGCCGGCTGTCGCTGTTTCATCCCCTGTGGACAGTGCGAACCCGTGGGCTCGCCAGGAAGCGAGGGAGCCGTCCAGGATGCGGACGTCGTCGAGCCCGGCCCACCGCAGCAGCCACCACGCTCGCGCGGCCGCGGTTCCGCCGTTGTCGTCGTACACGACGATCGGACGTCGTGCGGTCACGCCCCAGCTGCGGGCGGCGGCCTGCAGGTCACCGACATCGGGCAGCGGATGCCGCCCCGCGGGTCCCGGTGGCGCGGCGAGCCGGCTGTCCAGGTCGACATAGACGGCGCCGGGGATGTGCCCGGCCCGGTAGTGGTCGTGGCCGTGCGGGTCGCCGAGCGCCCAGCGGACGTCGAGCAGCACCGGGGCCTGCCCGGCCTCGATGAGGGCGTGCAGTTCGGCCGCGTCGGCCAGCACGGCCCGCCGGGGCAGGTCGGGCAGTGTGGCGACGAGATCGGCGTCGTCCAGGCTGCCCGGGGCGATCTCGCCGGCTCGGTGGATGCGTTCGGTGAGGGCCGCGTTGTACGGCGCGTCGAGGCCGGCGAGCCGGGCCTGCAGCACGATCTCGCCGTTGAGGAAGTCGGTCTCGGGGGCCGCACCGCGCCGGAGGCTCTGCCAGGTCGAACTCCCGCCGCGCTTGACCGGCTCGCCGAGGTCGACGGCGGGCACGAAGTCGTCCGTGCCGAGCACGGTCCTGGCTTCCTGCTTGAGGATTCGCGCCGCGGCCGCGCGCAGGTCGCTGGGCCGGTAGAGGGCGTCGAGCACGTTCACCGTGTTCCCCACCAGCTTTCCCGCCTTCAAGCGCTGGATGCCGGGGACGACCTCGACGTGGAATCCCGCGGCCGTGAGGTCTTCGGCGATCCCGGCCAGGCGGGGATGGCCGCCGCCGGGGTAGGCGCCGAGCCAGAGGGCACCGGGGGACGGCGCCACGACTTCGCCGGGCTCGAGGTGACTCGACGGCATCCAGACGACGGCACCGATCACCCCGGCGAACCGGCGCAGCGCGGCCCGGTCGTTCTCGAGGCCGTTCTGGAGGAGCACGACCGGCAGCTCGGCGGCGGCCGTGCTCGCGTCCACCGGCTGCCAGGCCCAGGTGCGCAGGACGGCTTCGGTGTCCTGGGACTTGGTCGCCACCACGAGAACGTCGTCGGGGCGCAGCTCGATCTCGTCCGGCCCACCGGCCACCGGCACGTCGATCACCCGGGTTTCGCGCGGCCGCACGTACCGCAGTCCCTTGGTGCGCAGGGCATCCAGGTGGTCGCCGCGCGCGATGAGCGTCACCCGCCTGCCGGCCAGGTGCAGTTGCGCCGCGACGGTCGCTCCGACCGCACCGGCGCCGATGACCACGTAGCGCGTCATGTCAGAACCCCTTGCCCGGATTGAGAATTCCGTGTGGATCCAGGGCCGCCTTGATCGAGCCGTAGACCGCGGTGACGTCCGGGCCGGTCTCACGGGCGAGCCAGTCCCGCTTGAGCAGGCCGATGCCGTGCTCGCCGGTGACGGTCCCGCCGAGGTCGAGCGCCAGCGCGAAGAGGTCGTCCCCGGCCCGGCGCACGGCGTCGGGCAGTTCCGGCCCGTCGTAGGCGACGATCGGATGGAGGTTTCCGTCGCCCGCGTGGGCGAAGGCGTAGATGGCGACGTCGTATTGGCGGGCGATGCGTTCGACGCCCCGGAAGGCGGCGGCGAGCCGGGATCGCGGTACGCAGATGTCCTCGATCAGCGCGCGGCCGAACCGCTCGATCGACGGCAGCGCCATCCGGCGGGCGAACAGCAGCCGCTCGGACGATTCCGGGTCCACGCCGCGTTCCGACCAGGTCGCTTCCCGGCCCAGGACGTCGGCGATCGCCGCGATCTCGCCGTCCGCGGCCGGTCCGTCGGCCTGCGCGATCACCAAGGCTTGCCCGCGTGCGGCGAAGTCGCTGCCTTGGGCGCGATCGATGACCGCGAGGGTGGCGCCGTCGAGCAGTTCGAGCAGGCTCGGTTCACGCCGCTGCCGGATCAGCTCGCTGCACGCCTGCGCCGCGGCTTCGACGCTGTCGTACGCGGCCGCCGCGGTCAGGGTGCGTTCGGGCCGGGGACGCAGGCGCAGCGTCGCGCCGACGACGACACCCAGCGTGCCCTCCGAGCCGACGAACAGGGCCGTGAGGTCGAGCCCGGCGACGCCCTTGACGGTCCGCCGTCCGGTGTGGAGCAGCCGGCCGTCGGCGAGCACCACGTCGAGACCCAGCACCGCTTCCCGGGTCACGCCGTATTTGACGCACCGCATGCCGCCCGCGTTCGTCGCGATGTTGCCGCCGATCGTCGAGAGCTCCGCGCTGGCCGGATCCGGGGCGTAGCGCAGGCCGGACTTCTGCGCCGCCCGGTCCAGCTCCGCGGTGACCACCCCGGCCTCGACCACCGCCAGTTCGTCGTCCGGGTCGATCTCGACGATCCGGTCCAGGCCGCTGACGTCGAGGACGACCGCGCCGCGACCGGCCAGCGCGCCACCCGCGAGCCCGGTCCCGGCTCCGCGCGGGACGACCGGGACGCCGTGCTCGCCGGCCAGCCGGAGCGTGGCCTGGACATCGGCGACGTCCACGGCCCGCACGACGGCGAGCGGGAGCCCGTCCGGGCGCGCGCCGGAGCGGTCGATCGCCGCGGTCGCCAGGTCGGCCGGGGCGGTGGAGACGTCGGTGACAGCGCCGCGCAGGACGTCGAGGAAGCCGGTCATCCCTGGACGTGCTCCACGACGGCGGGCAGGTCGCTGCCGAGCTTGAGGCTTTCGAGGAACAGGACGACGGTGGCGGCCACCGAGCGGTGCGAGACGTCGTTCAGGACGTCGTGGTGCGCCCCGGCGACGAGGCTCAGACGCGCGGTCTTCGCGTCGCGGAAGGGGGCGAACGCCGCCTCCGGGGACGTGACGGGGTCGGCGCTGCCGTGGAGCACGAGAGCGGGCTTCGCGGGATCGCTCACCTCCCAGCCGGACGGCACCGGGCGGGCGAGGGCGCCGCGGACGAAGCCGTCGTCGTCGCTGACGACCCGGCGGTGCGTCGGGCACGCGGTGCGCGCATCGAGCTCGTCGTCCCAGCTGCCGACCGTCGCGCTTCCGGGCAGCGCCGGCCCGGCCAGCACCACGCCGTCGACCGCGGGCAGTTCGCCCGCCAGCCGGGCAGCGAAGGTCGCTCCCGTGTCGGAGCCGGCGAGGACCTTCGGTGCGGGCAGGGTGTCGTCGGCGAGCAGCGCCGCGACTTCCCGCCGGGCGAGCTCAAGGTTGTCGAGGTCGGCCCGGACGACGCGCACCCGGTAGGCGTCGGCCGCGAGCCTGCGTCCGAAGCGCTGGTAGGTCCCGGCAGTCTCGCCCCGGCCGGTGAGCACGACGACGGTGCCGCGCGCGGCAAGGCCGTCAGGCTCGTCCCAGGCGGTGGTGGAATTGGTCACCTCTGCACCCTCGCCCGCGCGGGGCGGACGCGTCCAAGAGCCTTTCGCGATCACTTCCCATGCGCGAGTGTGATGGGTGGCCGGAACACCAGGGGTGTCCCACATACCGGTAGCGGGCTCTCGGATCGTGCTTCATCGGCTCTAATCGGGCCATGACGAACTCGCTCGACCTCGAACATCTGCGCACGCTGGTCGCGATCGCCGAGTGCGGCGGGTTCAGCAAGGCGGCCGCCGTGCGCCACATCAGCCAGCCGGCGCTGAGCCAGCACGTCCGGCTCCTCGAACGCGGGCTCAAGCGCAAGCTCTTCGAGCGCGACGGCCGCAACATGCGGTTCACCCACGAGGGGGAGCGGGTGCTGGCCGAGGCCCGCCGGATCATCGAGGTCCACGACGCTTCGCTGCGCCGGCTCGAAGCCGCCGAGCGGGACCGGACGATCGTCGTCGGCTCCACCGAGCACAGCGCCGAGCAGATCCTGCCGGAGATGATCCGGGCGCTGCAGGCGGCGTTCCCCGGCTATTCGACCCGCTTCGAGATCGGCCGGTCCACCCAGCTCACCGAGGCCGTCGGCAAGGGCACCGTCGACTTCGCCTTCGTCCTCGACCCCGGTGGCCAGGGCGCCGGGCACCTCGTCGGCCGGCTGCCGCTGGTCTGGTACGCCGCGCGCGGCTGGACGGCGCCCGGGGAGACCTGGCCGCTCATCGCCTTCGAGGAGCCGTGCGGCCTCCGGCAGCGGGCGATGGCGGCGCTGACCGGCGAAGGACGGCACGTCGAGGTCACCGCCCAGTCGACGACGCTCGAAGGCGTGCTCGCCGGAGTTCGCGCCGGGCTCGGCGTCGCGCTGCTGCCGAGCGCGGGCGGCCGCCCGTCCGGGCTGAGTGTCCGCGCCGACCTGCCGGAAGCCGGCACGACCCAGCTGCGGATGGTCGCCCGGCGCGGGCTGGCGGCCGAGGTGGAGCGGACCGCGCTGGAGGCCGGGGTGGAGTTCTTCTCGCAACGGCCGCATCTCCAGCTCGTCCCGACCGCGGCCCGGGGTGCCTGAGTGTCCATAACGCGGGCCTATCGGTTCCCATCGCGCACTCGTCTTGGACGGAGATCCGGATGCCGCCCTACGTTCGAACCGTGACCAGCGCACCCGGCTTCGACGAGAAGATCCCCGAGACCGCCGCACAGACGGTCGAGTTCATCAGCCTGTCGCACCTCAACCCGTCGACCGAGCTGAACCCGATCCCGACCCGGGGCATCGACCTGAAGTACTTCCGCACCTACGTCCGCGCCCTCGAGGAGGGCGGGTACGACTACACGCTGCTGCCCTACGGCGCCGGCACCGCCGACTCGTTCGTCGTCGCCTCGGCCGTCGGCCAGCTCACCGAGCGGATCAAGCCGATCGTCGCGCTCCGGCCGAACACGACCTTCCCGCTGGTGGGTGCGCAGAAGCTCGCCACGCTGGACCAGCTCACCGAGGGCCGGGCCGTCGTCCACCTCATCTCCGGCGGCAGTGACGCCGAGCAGGCCCGCCAAGGCGACTACCTCCCGAAGGACCGCCGCTACGCCCGCACGTCGGAGTACATCGACCTGCTGCGCCGCGCGTGGACCGAGCCGGCGCCGTTCAGCCACGAGGGCGAGTTCTACAAGTTCGACGACTTCGGTCCCGGCTTCGCGCCCTACGACACGCCCATCCCGATCTCCATCGGCGGCCAGTCGGACGAGGCGTTCCAGGTGGGCGGCGAAAAGGCCGACGTCTTCAGCTTCTGGGGCGAGCCACTGGACGACCTGCGCGGTGAGATCGAGCGCGTCCACGCGATCGCCCGTGCCGCGGGCCGGACCACCCTGCCGCGGATCTGGGTGACCTTCCGGCCGATCGTCGCCGAGACCGACGAACTGGCTTGGCAGAAGGCACACTCGTATGTTGCCAAGATCGCCGACACGTTCGGCAAGTCCGCCTTCGGCAAGCAGCGCTTCCAGCAGGGTGCGCCGCAGAACGTCGGCTCGCAGCGCGCGCTGTCCTTCGCGGCTCGCAGCGAGCTGTACGACCGGGCACTGTGGACCCGGACCGCCGCCGTCACCAACGCGAGCGGGGCGTCGACGGCGCTGGTCGGCTCGCCCGAGACGGTGGCGGCCGCGATCCTCGACTACGTCGACCGCGGCGCGGACCTGGTCAGCATCCGCGGCTACGACACCCTCAACGACGCCGTCGACTACGGCCGCCACGTGCTTCCGCTGGTGCGTCAGGAACTCGCCCACCGCGAGGCGACCGGCACCCGCGGGACACTCCAGGCCGAGCACCTCGGCAACTACGCCGAGGACTACCGGCGCCACGCGACGGCGGGTCAGGCGTGACGAGCACCGCGTACGACCTGCCCGTCCCGGACCTGACGGACCTCGACGCGGTCACGGCCGAACTGGCCGAGACGGCGGCGGAGTACGACGAGAGCGGCGCCGTGCCGGTGCGGGGCCTGGAAGCCGTCCACCGCGCGGGCTTGTTCACCGCCACCGTCGGCCGCCAGTACGGCGGCTTCGGCGCCGGGCCCGTCGAGACGGCACGCATCCTCACCGCGCTCGGCGAAGGCGACCCCTCGGTCGCGCTGATCGTGGCGAACACCCTGATGGCGCACGCGGCCCAGGCGGCGAACGCCCACTGGCCCGCCGGGTTCTACGACGACGTGCTGCGGCGCTCGGCGGCCGGGCCGGCGCCCGTCAACGCGATCCGGGCGGAGCCGGAGCTCGGCGCCCCGGCCCGCGGCGGCCTGCCTGCGACGACGGCCCGCCGGACGTCGTCCGGTTGGATCCTCGATGGTCACAAGGCCTACGCGACGGGCGGCTCCGCACTGGCCTACCACCTCGTGTGGGTGGTCGCCGACGAACCGGGCACCGACGTCCCGCGCGTCGGCCACGTGATCGTCCCGGCGGACCTGCCGGGCATCACCTGGGTCGAAACCTGGGACCACCTCGGGCTCCGCGCGTCCAACACCCATGACGTGATCTACGAAGGCGTCGAGCTCCCCGAGGAGGCGTTCGTCGAGATCCCCCGCGGCCCGGACGGCGTCTACCGAGACCCGGCAGCCACGGCCGGGCCCAGCAGCTTCGGCCACCCGGCGCTCTACATCGGCGTGGCCAGGGCGGCCCGGCGGGCGTTCGCCGAGTTCGCGCGCTCCCGCGTGCCCGCGGGGCTCGGCAGGCCGATCGCCACGACCGAGCGGATCCAGTCGGTCGCCGGGGAAATCGACCTCCAGATCGCCCAGGCGGAGACGCTCTTGCACGGTGCGCTTGTGCGTGACGACGTGCTCCCGCAGCTGTCGGTGATCAAGGTGGCCATCGCCCGCGCGGCCGTGGCCGCGGTGCAGACGGCGGTCGCGGCACTGGGCAACCCGGGGTTGTCGCGGCGGAACTCCCTAGAGCGGCACCTGCGTGACGTGCTGTGCGTCCGGGTCCACCCGCCACAGGAGGACACGGCCCTGCTCGCCGCCGGCCGCCGGGTGCTCGGAGCCTGACGACCGCGGCGCCGAGGGGTCGTGAGTGGTATTTAGGGTTAGAACCCGAATTACCACTCACGACAACCCGCGGCAGACCACCGTTTGTCACTCACGAGGCCGGGACCAGGGGCGGTGGTTCGTAGGCGCGCACCGGCGGCACGGGTCCGTCGTACGTGAGGACGTTGACGTTGCCGTTGACGCAGTCGGCGACCTCCGGCGCGCTCGGGTCGAACCACGCTCCCGTGTGCATCTGCGCGACGCCGGGCAGCAGCACGTCGGTGACGACGACGCCCGCGAGCAAGCTCCCTTGGGCGCTTCGGACCAGTGCGACGTCCCCTGTGGACAGTCCGCGGGCGGCCGCGTCGGTGGGGGTGCAGGCGCAGCGGCTCGCGCCCGGCGACCTTGAAGGTGACGAGCAGGTCGGTGTGCCGCGCGATGTCGTCCCAGGATGCGGGCTGGTACCGCAGATCGAGGGTCGCCTGCGGGCCGATGAGGTGGGGGAGCAGGACCTGGCTGGCGCCGCGGCTGTAGTCGTTGACCGACCGGGTGTAGCCGCCGAACGCGTTGAGGAACCGGTGCAGCCGGCTCTGCGCGTGGTGCAGCCGGCCGGCACTGCCCCAGCCGTAGGAACCGCCGAAGATCGCCTGGTTGCCGAACCCGGACCGGACCCGCTCCAGTTCGTGGGCGAGCAGGTCGAGGGCGGTGTCCCAGCCGACTTCGACGTACTCGTCCGCGGGGTCGCCGCGGAGGGTGCCCCGACCGCCCTCGAGCCAGCGGCGGCGCACGCTCGGCCGCGCCACGCGGGAGCGATGGCGGTGGGCGTCCACGACGTTGCCGATCGCGGGGGCGGCGTCCGGATCACCGGCGTCGGCGGCGACGACTTCGCGGCCGTCCGCGGACACCTCGACCCGGTAGGTCCCCCAGTGCGCGCTGGTCTCCTGCCATCCCATGGCCGCCACGCTATCCGCGCGGGATCGGGCTGCCGATCAGACTCCTTGATGGGATCCGATCCCCATTTCGTCTTGGACCCGCCGGCCGGCCCGCTCCTAGGTTCGGCGTATGAAGACCTCCCGTGTACTCCGGACACTGCTCAGCCTGGTCTCCGTGGTCGTCCTCGCCGCGTGCGCGCCGGGCGGGGCGGCCACGGGAGGCGGCTCCGGCGAGCCCAAGCCGGGCGGCGGCATCACGTTCCTCATCGACTCCCTCGGCGACACCTGGATCCCCAACAACAGCGCGATCTCCAGCTTCCAGGGGCACATCTGGGGCCACGTCACCGACAAGCTCGTCTACGTCGACGAGAACGGCAAGGCCAGCCCGTGGATCGCCGAAAGCTGGGAGCAGAACGCCCAGGCCACGCAGTTCACGCTGCACCTGAAGAAGGGCGTCACCTTCTCCGACGGCACGCCGCTGGACGCCGCCGCGGTCGTCGCGAACCTCGACATCTGGGCCAAGGGCGACCCGGCGCGGGGGATCAACCCGATCGGGCTGTTCCCGAAGACCTACGACCATGCCGAGGTGGTCGATCCGGCCACGGTCAAGGTCTCCTTCAAGGCGGCGACGCTCGGCTTCATCCCGACGCTGGGTTACCACGGCTCGATCCTGATCTCGCCGAAGACCATCGCGCTGCCCGCCGCCAAGCAGGCCGATCTCGCCAACGACATCGGCAGCGGCCCGTTCGTCGTCGCCTCGTGGAAGGAGGGCGACAGCGTCGTCCTCAAGAAGCGTGCCGGCTACAACTGGGGTCCCGCGGCGCTCAACCACCAGGGCCCCGCCTACCTGGACACGATCACCTACAAGCTCGTCGCCGAGCCGTCGCTGCGCACCGCCGCCGTGCAGTCCGGCCAGGCCGACGTCGCCTACAACCCGTCGCCTCAGGAGCTCGCGTCCTTCAAGGAACAGGGCTTCACGACCGCGACCCCGCGCTATCTGGGCTTCGTCAACGGGTTCGCGGTGAACACGAAGGTCGCGCCCTTCGACGACCTCAAGGTCCGGCAGGCACTGCAGCACGGCATCGACCGGGCCCAGCTCATCTCCACGGTCTACACGCCGGACTGGCTGCCCGCGAAGTCGTTCATCCAGAGCAACGTCCCCGGCGCGACCGACCACAGCGGCGACTTCGCCTTCGACGCGGCCGAGGCGAACCGCCTCCTCGACGAGGCGGGCTGGGCGAAGGGCGCCGACGGCGTCCGCGCCAAGGACGGCAAGCCGCTGTCCCTGACGCTGTACCCGAACCCCTACCTGGCCACCTCGCGAGCGGTCGACGAACTCGTGGCCCAGCAGCTCGGGACGCTCGGGTTCAAGGTCACCCTCCAGGCCTTCGACGTCGTGACCTACGGTCAGCGCGTCAAGGTCGCCAGCCCGACCGTGCCCGCCTACGAGGTCACCCGCAGCTTCATCGACGCCGGCACGGTGGCCGGGGTCCTCACCGACGCCAACAAGGGCGAAAACTGGTTCGGCCTCGGCCAGAGTGACCAGAAGCTCGTCGAGCTCGCCAACGGGGTGGCCCGCGCGGACGACGCCGGCGCGCGCGCCAAGACCCTCGACGAACTGCAGGGGTACGTGCTGAAGCAAGGCTACTTCGTCCCGCTCACGCAGATCGTCCAGCGGATCTACCTGCAGTCGCCGAAGCTGCAGGGCGTCACGTACAACGGCATCGCCTACGCGAACTACTACACCGCCTGGCTCGGCTGAGCCGATGAACCGGAACTACGCGGCCTACGCGCTGAAACGCATCCTCCAGGCGTTCGTCGTCATCCTGCTGGTTTACGTGTTCACCTTCGTGGTGATCAGCGTGCTCCCCGGCGATCCGGTGACGAACACGCTGCGCAACCCGGAGAACGGGTTCTCCGAAGCCGACATCACCCGGATCGCCGGCTACTACGGGCTCGACCGCCCGGTGTACGTGCAGCTGTGGGAGGCCCTGTCCCGGTTCGTGACCGGCGACCTCGGTCTCTCGCTGCGGTCGGGTCTGCCGGTCAGCCGGATGATCGGCGAGGTGCTGCCGTCGACGCTCGTCCTCGCGTCGTCGGCGCTCGCCCTCGCCCTGGTGCTGGCGCTGGCCATCGGCTTCGGCTCGCAGTACCTGCCCAAGCGCTACGGGCAGGGCCTCCTGCGCACCCTGCCGTCACTGTTCAGCTCGGTACCCACCTTCGTGATCGGCCTGGTGCTGATCAACGTCTTCGCCTTCCAGCTCGGCCTGTTCCGGGTGATCGACGCCGACGGCGGACCGGCGACGTTCTTCGCCGCGCTCGCCCTCAGCGTGCCGGTCGCCGCCCGGATCGCCGAGGTGCTGGTCGCCGGCCTCGATCACGAAGCCCGGCAGGAATACGTCGCCCTCGCCCGCTCCCGCGGACTGGGCCAGGCCCGGCTGCTCCTGCGTCATCTGCTCAAACCGGCGTCGTTGCCGGTCGTGTCCGTCGTCGCGGTGACCGTCGGCGAGCTCCTCGGGAGCACCGTCATCACCGAGATGATCTTCGGGCGGGTGGGCGTCGGCACTCTGCTCCGGCAGTCGGCGACCACGCAGGACCTGCCGACGCTGCAAGCGATCGTCACGCTCGCGGCCGTGGTCTTCGTCGTCGTGAACCTCCTGTCCGACCTCGTGTACCCGCTGCTCGACCCGCGGGTGAAGCTCGCGGGCAGGCGCGAGAGGGCGGAGGTGGCGGCGTGAGCGTTTCCACCGTTCCCCTTGCATCGGCGGCGCGGATCCGGCGGGGCATCCGGGTTCCGCCGACGGTCGCTCTGTCGTTCGTGGTCGTGGCGATCGTGCTGGCCTGGTCGTTCGCCCCCGGCCTGTTCACCGGCGCCGATCCCGCGTTCGGCGTCCCGGCGCAGAAGTTCCTCGGACCGAGCGCCGCGCACTGGTTCGGCACCGACCACCTGGGCCGCGACCTGTTCACGCGGGTCGTTTACGGAACCTCGTCGTCGGTGGCCAGCGGACTGATCGCCGTGGGCATCGGCGTGGTGGTCGGCGGCCTGATCGGGCTGATCGCGGGGTTCGCCGACCGCTGGGCCGACACCCTGCTCTCCCGGCTGGTCGACGTGCTCCTGGCGATCCCGCCGTTCCTGCTCGCCATCATCATCGTCACCTCGCTCGGCTTCGAGACGGTCAACGCCGCGATCGCCACGGGCGTGTCGACGGTCGGCATCTTCGCCCGGGTCACCAGGTCTGAGGTGCTGAAGGCCCGCAGCGCGGTCTTCGTCGAGGCTTCCTACCTCCAGGGTGGCTCGTGGTGGCACATCCTGGCCCGGCACGTGCTGCCCAACGCCTCCCGCTCGCTGCTGCCGCTCGCCGTGGTCGAGTTCGGGTTGTCGATCCTCGTGATCGCCGGGCTCGCGTTCCTCGGGTACGGCGACCCGCCGCCGGCGTCCGACTGGGGCCTGCTCGTTTCCGTGGGCAAGAACTACCCGCTGGCGCCCTGGCTCGTCTACGCGCCCGCGCTCGTCATCATCGCCACCGTCCTCTCCGTGAACAGGATCAGCCGATGGCTCCGCAAGACCGCCTGACCCTCGACCGCGTCGAGCTGCCCACGGAACCCGCGACCGGCACGCTGCTGCGCGTCGACGGCCTGTCCGTGGCGTACGGCGACCACGAGGTCGTGCACGACGTCGGCTTCGACCTCCGGCGCGGCGAAAGCCTGGCGCTGATCGGCGAGTCGGGGTCGGGCAAGTCGACGATCGCCCGCGCGGTGCTGCGCCTGCTGCCTCCCGGCATCGGGCGAGCACGGGGGCGGGTGGAGTTCGACGGCCAGGACGTCCTTTCGCTGTCCGAGCGGCGCTTTCGGCCGTTGCGCGGACGCCGTATCGGGTTCGTGCCCCAGGACCCGGGCAACGCGCTCAACGCGGTGCGGACGATCGGCGCCCAGGCGCAGGAAGCGGCCGCTCTCACGGACTCGGCCCGGCGCGAGGAACTGGTGCTGGACACCTTCGCCCAGGTGGGACTCGACGACCCCCGCCGCGTCTACGACTCCTACCCGCACCAGCTGTCGGGCGGCATGCTGCAGCGCGTCCTCATCGGACTGGCCGTGCTGCCGCGGCCGGCGCTCCTCGTCGCCGACGAGCCGACCTCGGCGCTCGACGTCACCGTCCAGAAGCGCATCCTCGACCTCCTTTCGCGGCTGCAACGGGAGCTGGACATCAGCCTGCTCCTCATCACCCACGACCTCGCGATCGCCGCCGAACGCGCGGACTCCCTGGTCGTCCTCAAGGACGGTGTCGTGCAGGAGGCCGGGACCACGGCGACGGTGTTCTCGTCGCCCGCCTCCGAGTACGCCCGCCGCCTGCACGCCGACGTTCCGGCGCTGAATCCCGATCGCTACCGGCATCTGCGGCCCGGCGTGTTCGGCAGCGAACCCAAGATCGAGATCAGCGGTGTGACCAAGACGTTCACCGTCGAAGGCAAGGCGTTGACCGCCGTCGACGACGTGTCGTTCACCGTCCGGGCCGGCACCACGCACGCGCTCGTCGGCGAATCCGGGTCCGGGAAGACGACCGCCGTCCGGCTGCTGCTGGGCCTGGAGGAACCGGACCGCGGCAGCATCAAGGTCGCCGGCGAGGAGGTGACCGGCCGGTCGCCCGCGTCGCTCCGGACGATCCGCCGCCACCTGCAGCTCGTCTACCAGAATCCGTTCACCTCGCTGGATCCGACCTGGCGGGTCGAGCGGCTGGTGCGGGAGCCGCTGGAACGCTACCGCATCGGGACCAGGTCCGAGCGGGTTTCGCGGGTACGCGAGGCCCTCGAATCGGTCGGGCTGGGCGAAGAACTGCTGTCCCGCAAGCCATCCGCTTTGTCGGGCGGCCAGCGGCAGCGGGTCGCGATCGCCCGGTCGCTGGTGCTGCGACCCGACGTGATCGTCCTCGACGAACCGACCTCGGCGCTGGACGTCACCGTCCAGGCCGGCATCGTCGAAGTGCTGCTGACGCTGCAGGCCGAGCTGAAGCTGACGTACGTGTTCGTCTCGCACGACCTGGCGCTGGTCCGCCAGCTGGCGGACACGGTGTCGGTCATGCACCGGGGACGGATCGTGGAGAGCGGGACGGTTGCGGCCGTCTTCGACGACCCGCGGCAGCCCTACACGCGCGAGCTCCTCGAGTCGATCCCCGCCGGCGTCTCATGACCAGGCTCGGCTTCAACACCCGGGTGTCCTTCAGCGACGACGGCGGCCCGGCGCAGGGCCTGGCCGACGGTATCGAGCTGTTCCGCGCGGCCGAGGCACTGGGGTACCAGTCCGGCTGGGTCTACCAGCGGCACTTCGACCACTACCTGTCGTCGCCGCTGCCGTTCCTGGCTGCCGCCGGGCAGCACACGAGCCGCATCACGCTGGGGACCGCGGTACTCCCGATGCGCTACCAGGACCCGATCCTGCTGGCTGAAGCCGCCGGCGTCACGGATCTCCTGGTCGGCGGGCGTCTTCAGCTCGCCGTCGCGACCGGCGCCAATGCGGCCTTCGACGCGGTCTTCGGCGCGGTGGAAACGGATCCCCGGACCGAGGCCGAGCGCCGGCAACTCCGGTTCCTCGCCGCGATCGGCGGCGAGACGCTGCACGTCGTCGACGGGCCGGGCCAGGGCGCTCCGGCCGGGACCGAGCTCAGGGTCACGCCGCACAGCCCGGGCCTGCGGTCGCGAGTCCGGCAGGGCGCGGGCAGCCTCGGTTCGGCGATCCGGGCCGCCGAGCTCGGGATCGGGCTGATCACCGGGACCGTGCTGCAGGGCCTCGCCGACGGCGAGACGTTCGGGGAATACCAGGCGCGCTGCATCAACGCCTACCGCACGACCTGGCGCACCAAGTACGGAACCGAGCCACCTCCGGTGGCCGTCGCCGCGTCGATCTTGCCCGGTCCCACGGCGGAGCTGCGGGAGACCTATGCCGCGTACGACCGGCAGCGGCGCACCGAGGGCATGCACGCGTCCCGGCCCGGGGGAGCGCTGGAGCCGGTGCTCAAGGCCGACCTCCCGGCAGGCATGCGCATCAGCCCGGTTTTCCACGGCACCCCGGACGAGGTCGTCGAAGCGGTACTGGCCGACCCGGGCCTCGCCGGGGCCGACGAGGTCGTGTTCTTTCTGCCGCCCGCGTTCGGTCTCGCGGAGAACGTCCGGCTCCTCACCGATCTCGCGCGCACGGTGGCACCCGCTCTCGGCTGGTCCGCGGGATAGCAGGCGTCATCGGCGGAAGCGCGCTACGGCTCTGCCGTCGTAACGGCATCAGGCAGCGATCGTCAAATTGAGGGATGGGCCGAGAGGTGGCCGGTCAGCCGCTCCCAGTTGCCGGATCCGATGTCGGCCTTTTCCTTTTCGGTGAACGGTGCGTTTTCGAGGAAAGATCTGGCGACGCCGCGGCTGGTGTCGAGGAAGGGAAAGCCGTCTGGCCGGGTGCCGAAGGTGTAGGGGTAGTCGGTCGAGTAGAGCATGCGGTCGGTGCCGACGACCTCCGCTGTCCACCGCAGGTAACGTTCGCTGACGGTGCCGCTGCCGGCCACCCAGAAGTTCTGCCGGAAGTAGTCCGCCAGGGGCCGCTGCAGGTTGGCCATGCCCTGAAGGACACCAACGTGGTCCAGGTAGAACAGGATCACCTCGCCCCAGTGTCCGGCGATCACTTGCAGGTCGGGATGCCGGTCGAAGACTCCGGAGAAGATCATCCGCAGGTACTGCACGCCGAGGTCGTAGTACCAACCCAGGCCGGCGGTCGCCAAGGCCGGCCCCAGGCCGTCGGGCAGTCCTGAGTAATAGGCTTGCTGGACGGCCTGCACTGGCGCCTGCGGGTGAAAGTGAAGAGGTACGCGCAGCCGTTCGGCGGCCGCGTAGAGGTCGTCGAACTCGGGCGCGTCGGCCGGCTTGTCGCCGGTGCGGCCGTACAGCATGGCCCCGCGGAAGCCGTGCCGGGTGACTGCGCGCTCCAGTTCAGCGGCCGCGGCTTCGGGTGCGGAGGTCGGGATCGCCGCGAATGCCTGCAACCGTCGCGGGTTGCCGGCGACGATCTCGGCAAGAGTGTCGTTGGCCTCGCGCGCCACGCTCACGGCGTCGGCCGCGGGGAGGTTCTGCACGCCGGGACTGGTCAGCGACAGCACTGCGACATCGATGCCCTGATCGTCCATGTCGGCGAGGCGTCCGTCGCCGACGTCCTGCAAGCGCCGCGTGACCGGGTGGTCGTCGCCGTAGCGATGTGGTTGGACGCCCGCTCTCGCCCACGCGTCGCGCAGCACAGGGAGGAGCACGTGCTCCTCGACGCCGACTATGTGCAGCTCGTTGCCCACGCTGGCTCACTCCTTCATGATGATTCCGCCGATACCAAGATGACGTTATCACAGGTATTATCGACGTTCGCGACTTACTGATATCGCCGATGCAGGTGCGCTCCGGGCAGCTCGGGTCAGGCGGGAGGTGGGCGGTGGTTTCGGGCGTGCTTCCCAGCCGAGGTGCGCCGCCGGTGCGGAGACGTTCAGCGCGGCGACGACCCGGCCGCGGAAGTCCCGGATCGGCGCCGAGACACCGACCAGGCCCTCCTCGAACTCTTCGCGAACGCGCGCGTACCCGTCGCGCCGGCTTTCCTGGATCTTCGCCCACGGCTCGGGCAGGGTATGCACTTCGGACCGTGGCCGGTCCGCGGCCAGTTCCCCTGGGACCCGCCGGGGTGGACGTCCGAACGCCGGGACTTCATGCTCGCCGAGCCCGTGATGATCGGCCCCGCGGGTGAGGTCGAGGTGCCCCAGTGGCCCGGACCGGGCATCGAACTGGACGAAAAGGCGTTGCGGCGGTGGCGGATCTGACTCATCGGAGGCCGGCCGGCCGCCGCCGCTCGCCGCTCATCACCATGCTCCCCACGTCACGGGTCGTCGAGGAGGTCCTCCTGCGCGGCGGCGCCGCCGAGGCACTGAGCCCCGGCTCGCTGTGGATCGACATGTCGACTTCGACGCCTGCCGAGGCGGACCGCGTCGCCGAGGAGGCGCTCGATGCCCGGGGTGTGCGGCGGCTCGACGCGCCGGTCAGTGGCATGGCCCGCGGAGCGGAGGCGGGCTGTGGTTCTGCCACCTGGTGTCGCCGTCCGAGGTCCTCGCGATGGGCGTCAAGGCCGGCGTCGACCTCGGTGTGCTGAGTTCGGCGCTGCTGGCCGGCCCGGCCGCGTCGCACTTCCTTGAGCAGGACGGTGCCGTCCGCGCTCGTCGAGCAGATCTTCCGCCGCGCGAAGGCCGCCTACGGCGTCGAACGCGACCGGATTCCGGTGATCGCCGCCGACGCCGTCGCCGATGCGGTGACGAAGAACGCGCCGCGGCCCCAGCGAATCGGAGGTCGGCTCGCTGCTCCGTCTGTTTTCTGAGGCGCCGGCTCAAAGTGTCCCGCTCACCGCTGGAACGGCGCCTTGGCCCTGTAACAGAATCTTCCGCCTGACGACACAAGAGCAGACCGAACCGGAGGGCAAGATCGAATAAGAAAGTACGACCATGACGATCTGGATCGCCACTCTCTGCGGAGGAGTGGGCGGGTCGATCCGCGGAATTCTCGCCCTTTACCGGGGGATCACCACCTGGTTGCAGCAACGCCGGACCGTGCACGCATCTCCAGTTCCACGGCCCCGGTTCGCGGAAGCCGCCGACTGGACCGCCGAGCTCGTCGGAATGGCCGCCCAAATCGTCATCGGGGCTCTGGTCGGCTTCTTCCTCACGAACGCCGGTACGGTCACCGGTGTCTCCGGTGCGATCCTCGCCGGCCTCTCGGGCCCGGCCATCCTGGCTCAGCTGGGCGAAGTCCGGCTGACTCAGCATCTCGTTGCCGGCACGCCGGACGACCAGGTCCCGCCCCTGGAAGACCGGATGGGCGATGGCGTCGGCGGGGAGGTACGCCGTGGCGACTGAACCCCTGTGGAAGAGGTCGCTCGGCATCCTGCTCAGTGCCGGCCATCCGATGGTCGACGTCACGGTGAAGACCATTCGTGCGCGACACTCCTTGCCCCGTCGAGCCGCGGCCATCGTACTGGGTGTGGAGCTGGCCAACCGGCCGCCGACCGTGCGAACCACGGTGGACGGCACGGCCGGACCCGTTCGGGTGCGGAAGTACCCTCCCTTGTCCCCGCGTTCACGCTGGCTGGGTTCTCTTGTCACGGCCGCAGCTGTGGCGACGGTCCTCGTCGGGGTGCTGGCGACGGTCATCCCCCTCCTCCGGCCGGCTCGGGAGGTCTCCAGCGCGCAGCAGTGGCCTGCGGCCACCCCGGTGTTCAGCACGAACGCGGCGCTGCCCGCCTCCACCTCGGACTCCAAGCCTGAAGGCACGGCGAGGACGCAGCTCGAGCAGCGGGTCGTGGAGGACCGCGCCTCTGTGGAAGCACTGGTCGGGTCCTGGGTTCCCGAAGTGTCGGCAAAAAAGGTCGGGCTCGTCGTCAGCGGGACCACCTTCGACTACCCCGCCATTCTGGCCGAACATCGGCACCTGCTGGCTGTGTATCCCCAGGCATTGCTGCTGAAATCCCAGGATTACCAGACTTTTCGGCTGCCGGACTACTGGGTGACCGTGGTCGCGATCCCGTTCACCACCGCTGCCGGAGCCAACACGTGGTGCGACAACATGGGTATCGGTCCGAGTGACTGCCTAGCCGCGAGGTTGACCCACACCGCAGGCTCTCAAGGCAACACGGTCACCCGGAACCGTTGATTCGGCCCGGACGGATCCCACCAGGCCATCCGAGCGTCAGTCCAGCAGATCGAGAGCGCGCAGCAGGAAGAACGCGGCCATCCCGAGCACGATGATCGCGATGACGACGAGCGCAAGGATGGGTGCCTTCTTCGACGGCATCGGCTGCGGGTGGGACAGACCGGATGTCTGCCCGGCGTCGGGCGGGGTGTCGCCCGGGGTGACCGAACCGCCGGGTTCCAGGCCCGGCACGTCGTCGGGCTCCGGTCCGGGCGCGGTCATGAGCTCGTGGCCAGGTCGCCGGTCGCGGGTTCTGTCATCGGTGTCACCTGTTCCGTGGGAGGGGCGGGCCAGTGGCCGTGGAGGCGTTCGCCCGCGGGGGCCGGGTGGTGGACGGTTCCCGGTGTGGGCGGCCGGCGCGCGTGGGTGAGCACGGCCAGCCGGAGCAGGGGGCCGACGAGCCGGTCGTAAAGCCGGGGAAGCAGCCGGAATCCGGTGATGACGAGGGGATTGCCCGGGCCGATCGGCACGGACACGTGGCGGCGGGGCCGGTCGGCCAGCCGGGTGATCGCCGCGGCCACCCGTTCCGGTGCCAGTACCGGCCAGGGCGGCCGGGCGGCGTGGCCGGTGTAGTTGGCCGCTTGGTGGTAGATGGGGGTGTTGATGCTGCCGGGGCTGACGATGCAGACCGACACGCCGGGCTCGTCGCGGGTTTCCTGCTGCAGCGTGCGAAGGACGGCTCGCTGCCCCCACTTCGACACCGCGTAGGCGCCCATCTGCGGGACGGTGATCGACCCCAGCAGCGAGTTGACGCCGATGAACGTGCCGGCGTACTGGCGGCGCATCACCGGCAGTACCGCGCGGGCCAGGTGGAGGGTGCCGTGCACGGCGGTGTCGACGACGGCGGTGAACACGTCGGCCGGCATCCCTTCCACACTGCCGTACCCCATCACCGCCGCGGTGTGCACGACGACGTCGATGCGTCCGTGTCGGTGCAGGACCCGGGCGACGAGCCTCCCGGCTGCGTCGGGGTCACTGATGTCCTCGGCCACGGTGTCGACCGCGTCGGCTCCGGCTCGCCGGCAGGCCGCTTCGGCGGTGTCGAGCGCTTCGGCGCTGCGCGAAACCAAGATGAGCTTGCCCGGCTGGGCCGCGAAGGCGACCGCGGCGGCCAGACCGATCCCGCTGGAGGCGCCGACGATCACCACCACCCGCTCGGTGAGTCGACCGGCGGTGCGTGCTGAGCCTGTTTTCCTGCGGTTGTGCACGATGCTCCGTTCAGGTTCGGCAGTCAGGGAACAAGCGCGGAGGCGGCGCACAATGCGGCCCAAGCCACGGCGAAGATCGCGACTTTTCTGCGTGCGGAGCGGTCGGGCAAGCCGTTACCGAAGACGAGGGCGTCCGCGGTATCGGAGGCCACCCGGGCGGCGAGGGCGACCTGCAGCGGTCGGCCGGGTGCGGCGAACATCATGGCGAGGCCGATCGCGGCGTCCCGGGCGCCGATGCCGCCGATCAGCGTCCGCACCTCTTCGGTGACGTCGCCGGCCGGTGTGGTCAGGCCGCACGGTTTGGCCAGGACCTTCGGTGCGGCGATGATGGTCACGCTGTAGGCGGCGGTCGCCGCTCCGAGCACGCGGGTGAGCGCAGGCATCGGCCACTTCCTTTGCGTCGGTCTTGCCGGCCAGGTGTGGTGATTACCCGGTCAATTCGCTGACAAACCGATGCACCTGTGCCGCGACCACCGGGGGAACGACGATGCTGACGACCGAAGGTGTCGCTGGACTGTGGCTCGCGGTCAGGGTGTCGCTCGTGTCGCAGCTGCCGCACGCGGTGAGGGTGAGCGCGGCGGCCGCGGTCAGACCGGATTGGCCGATCGGGAAAGAAATTTTCAGGCTGCGGTGAACGTGACGTTGTGCCACCCGGTCGCGCCGTCGGGCACGGTGCCCGCCCGCTGGTCGGTCTGGGTGTACCCGGACTTGTCGGTGGCCCGGCAGAACACCTGGTGCACCCCGGCCGGGATGGCCACTTCGGTCCACCACATCCGCCACGTGTTCAGGGTGACCTCCTGCGACAGCGTGGTTTCTTGCCACGGGCCCTGATCGACGCGGACTTCGACCTTCTCGATACCCGTGTGCTGAGCCCACGCGACCCCTGCCACGCGCACCTTTCCCTGTCGGACGTTCGCGAAGCCGCGGTGGGAGTCGATGCGGGACTCGGTTTTGATCGGTGCTTCCTGGCTCCAGCCGCGCTTGAGCCAGTACGCCTGGCGCGCGGCCCACGTCGTGACTTCGATGTCCACGATCCATTTCGTCGCCGAGACGTATCCGAAGAGCCCGGGCGTGACCAGCCGCGCCGGGAACCCGTGTTCCAGCGGCAGTGGTTCGCCGTTCATCCCGATCGCGAGCATCGCGCCGCGGCCGCGGTCTTGCGCCGCGGCGACCGGTGTGCCGGAGGTCCAGCCGTCGACGCTGGTGCAGAACAGCTGCTCGGCGCCGGATTTCACGCCGGCTTCGGCGAGCAGGTCGGCCAGGTCGACGCCGATGAAGTTCGACGTGGACACGTAGTCGCCGCCGACTTCGTTGGACACGCAGGTCATCGTGACCGTGCGCTCGACCAGTGGCCGGTTGCGGATGTCGTCGTACCTGTACCGGATTTCGCGCTCGACCATGCCGTGCAGGCGCAGGCTCCAGTCTTCGGTGCGCACCTGCGGCACCGACAGCGCGGTGTCGACGCGGTAGAATTTGTTGTTCGGGGTGAGGAACGGCGGGGTGCCGAGCTTGGCGAAGTCGGCGTCGGCCGGGATCGTCGGGGCGGTGCGTGCCGGGATCAGCCTGCCGACCGCGTCCCGGGACGCGGTGGCGTCGCGGGAGGAGCTGATCAGCCGGCCGCCGAGGCCCGCCGCGCCGGCGCCGACGACTACGCCGGCGCCGCCGAGCAGGAACGCCCGCCGTGACGTGCCGGACTCCTCGCCGGTGTCCGGCTCCCGCCATGCGCGCGGTGCGATCCGGTGCAGCAGCAGGAACACTATGATGCCCACAACCAGGCTGGCGATCGGCGCGAGCAGCGCCACCAGGCTCAGGTCGGGTCGTTCGAACACGGCGAAGGCACCGATGAGGCCGAACAGGGCGATGAGCACGGTGCCCGGCGCCGGCGACCGTCGCGAAAGGACGCCCGCGAGCGCGGCGGCCCCGACCATGACCACGGCCATGCTGCCCAGCAGTACCAGCTTGTCGTAGGTGCCGAAGGTGCGGACGGCGAAGTCTTTCAGTTCGACCGGGGTGAGGTCGATGGCGCCGTTGCCGACCGCGAGGTAGGGCGAGGCGTTGACGCTGATTAATCCGGCCACCAGGTGCCCGGCCGCCAGTGCGGCGGCCAGCGCGAGGACGCCGGTGAACGCGGCCGCGAAGAATCGCAGCCGGGCCCGCGGCGGAGCTTCCGGGGCGTCGAGCTCGGTGGCAGTCATAACGGGGATTCGATGCGGCGCTGCCGAAGTATTGGTCGTGCCGGATCCGGCCCACCCCGATCGGGTGACAGAAGGGAAGCGATACGGGCGCACCGGCAGCGATCTCACGGCGCCTTCCCCGATCCATTGTGGACAGATTGGCTGCCCGGATGTGCGGGCGGCGACGGTCGACGCGCTGCTTCCGCACTCGACCGCTGCGCCCTTTCCTGAACCGCATTCATCGTCTATCGTCGATCAGCGATGAAAGGAGTCGCCGTGCTGGACCGGGAGACTGCCAAGACCTACGCCGAGTGGTTCCGCACGCTCGCCGACCCGACGCGGGTGCAGATCCTCAACCTGCTCGCCGAAACCGGCGGCCCGATGACGGTGGGGGAGATCGTCGAGCAGGTCAGTGTGGGCCAGTCGACCGTCTCCGCGCACCTCAAGGTGCTCGCCGATACCGGGTTCGTGCTGGTCGAGCCGCGGGGGACCGCTCGGCTCTACCGGGTCAACAAGGAGTGCGTCTCCTGCTTCCCGAGCGCTGCGGACGTCGTCATGGGCCGCGGGGTCCGCTCGTTCGCCGAAACCACCGATGAGGGGGCCCGATGAATCCCGACCGCGACGCCGTCCGCGACCGCTACGCCGCTGCCGCCCGGCGAGCCCTGGCCGGCGAGGGAACCGGCCTGCTGACCAGCGACCAGGATGCCGACCGGCTCGGAGCCGTCCACTATGCGGGCGCGGAAATCCCGGTCGAGGTGACCAAGACCAGCCTTGGCTGCGGCAACCCCCTCGCGGTCGCCGAGCTGAAGCCCGGTGAGTCCGTGCTCGACCTCGGCTCCGGCGGCGGGCTGGACGTCCTGCTCTCCGCCCGCCGCGTCGGGCCGGACGGCAAGGCCATCGGCCTGGACATGACCGACGAGATGCTCACCCTCGCTCGCCGGCACGCCGAGCAGGCCGGCGTGACCAACGTCGAGTTCCGCAAGGGCACCATCGAGCAGATCCCGCTGCCGGACGCCTCGGTCGACGTCGTCATCTCCAACTGCGTCATCGCGCTCTCGCCCGACAAGCCGGCCGTCTTCGCCGGCATCGCCCGTGTCCTGCGCGCCGGTGGGCGCCTCGGTGTCACCGACATCCTCGCCGACGACACCCTCACCGATGCCGAACGCGTGGCGCGCGCCGGTGCGGTCGAGTGCCTTGGCGGCGCGCTCACCGTCGACCGCTATCGGACGCTGCTGCGCGAAGCCGGCCTCGCCGACATCGAGATCGAGCTGACCCACGAGGTCGGCGACAAGCTCCACTCCGCGATCATCCGCGCCCGCAAACCGGTCGAGGTCGCGGCGATGACGGCTGAGCACGCGGATCAGGTGCTGGCGATCTACCAGGCCGGGCTCGACACCGGCCACGCGAGTTTCGAGACCGCCGCGCCGGACTGGAAGACCTGGGACGCCGCCCATCTCCCGGACCACCGGCTCGTCGCACTCGATCCGGCGGGACGGGTCATCGGCTGGGTCGCGATCACCTCCGTGTCTTCGCGGTGCGTCTACGAAGGGGTCGTAGAGCACGGCGTTTACGTCGATCCCGAGGCGCGTGGCCGCGGAGCCGGGCGAGCCCTGCTGACTGCGTTGATCGCCTCGACCGAGAGCGCGGGGATCTGGACGATCCAGAGCGGCGTGTTCCCCGAGAACACGGTGAGCCGGGAACTGCACCGCCACGCGGGCTTCCGGGAGATCGGTGTTCGCGAACGCGTCGGCCGGCATCACGGCGTCTGGCGCGACGTCGTCATGATCGAACGCCGCAGCACCAGCGTCGGCTCGTAGGAAGGCGAGCCGGTGCGCCCCTCGATCGCGCACCGGCTCCGGACCTCAATTGCAGCAGTCCGCCGGCTTGGCCGTCGCACCGGTTTCGGCGTCCGCCGTGCAGCACGTCGCCGGGGTGACCAGCGCCGCGCTGTCGCTGCCGTAGGACGCCGAGTCGCCCTTCACCGTGTAGACCTCCCACGGCTCCTTGCCGGGCCCGTGCACCCACACCTTGTCCTGCACCGCGTAGCAGCAGGTGGTGTCGTCCTCGGTGAGCGTCTCCAGGCCCTCGCCGGTGAGTCGCCGGGTCGCCGCGTTGACCTGGTCGGTCGACTCGACCTCGACGCCGAGGTGGTCCATCACTGTTTCCTGGCCGGGCTCGCCTTCGAGCAGGACCAGCTTCAGTGCCGGCTCCTCGACGGCGAAGTTCGCGTAGCCCGGCCGGAGCTTGGCCGGTTCGGTGCCGAACAGCTTCGAGTAGAAGTCGATCGAGCCCGCGAGGTCGCCGACCCTCAGCGCCAGTTGCACCCTGGACATCCTTGCCGCCTCCTTGGATAGATGGTTGTCTAACTAGGCGAAGTTAGATTGCCCTCTATATGCAAATCTGTCAATATAGAGGCATGTCGAAGCAACTGCCGCTCGTCGCGATGGACGCCTGCTGTGCGCCCTTGGCTCGGGAGCCGCTGACGCAGGACCAGGCGGTCGAGCTTTCGCACCTGTTCAAGGCGATGGCGGACCCGGTCCGGCTGCGCTTACTGTCCCTGATCGCCTCCCACGCGGGCGGCGAGGCGTGCGTCTGCGATCTGACCGACGCCTTCGACCTGACCGGCCCGACCATCTCCCACCACCTGAAGGTGCTGCGCGAATCCGGGCTCATCACCGGGGACCGGCGCGGCACCTGGATCTACTACCGCGTGCACCCCGAGGTGCTGGCGCGGCTGTCGGCGGTGCTCACCACCACCGGCGAAGCAGTCACGGCGTGACCGCGGCCGACACCAGGACGGCACCTCGCCTGTCCGTCACGGACAAGTTGCTGCCGGCCTGGATCGCGGTCGCCATGGTCGCCGGGCTGCTCGCCGGCCGCTGGATCCCTGGCTTGAACACCGCGCTGTCCGCGGTCGAGGTGGACGGGATCTCGCTGCCGATCGCGCTGGGGCTGCTGGTCATGATGTACCCGGTGCTGGCGAAGGTCCGCTACGACCGGCTCGGCACTTTCACCCGCGATCGGCGGCTGCTGTGGCCGGCCCTGGTCCTGAACTGGATCATCGGCCCCTCGCTCATGTTCGCCCTCGCCTGGCTGCTCCTGCCGGACTTGCCGGAGTACCGGACCGGGCTGATCATCGTCGGCCTCGCCCGCTGCATCGCCATGGTCATCATCTGGAACGACCTCGCCGGCGGCGACCGCGAAGCCGCCGCCGTGCTCGTCGCGCTGAACTCCGTGTTCCAGGTGCTCGCCTTCGGGCTGCTCGGCTGGTTCTACCTCTCCGTGCTGCCCGGCTGGCTTGGCCTCCCGCGAGCGGACCTCGCCGTGTCCGGCTGGCAGATCGCCAAGAGCGTGCTGATCTTCCTCGGTATCCCGCTGGTGGCCGGCTACCTGACGCGCCGGTTCGGCGAGCGGGGCAAGGGCCGGGATGGGTACGAGTCGGAGTTCCTGCCGAAGATCGGCCCGGTCGCGCTTTACGGGCTGCTGTTCACGATCGTCGTCCTCTTCGCCTTGCAGGGCGAGCAGATCACCGGCCGGCCGCTGGACGTCGCCCGGATCGCCGTGCCGTTGCTGCTCTACTTCGGGCTGATGTGGGCCGGGTCCTACGCGCTCGGCAAGGCCATGGGGCTGAGCTACGAACGCACGACCACGCTCGCCTTCACCGCCGCGGGCAACAACTTCGAACTCGCCATCGCCGTGGCCATCGCGACGTTCGGGGCCACGAGCGGCCAAGCGCTCGCCGGCGTCGTCGGGCCGCTGATCGAAGTCCCCGTGCTCGTCGCCCTCGTCTACGTCTCCCTCGCCCTCCGCCCCCGCTTCGCAAGGAGCCCTCGGTGACTGAAGTCCTCTTCGTCTGCGTGCACAACGCGGGCCGGTCCCAGATGGCCGCCGCCCTGCTGGCCCACCACGCCCAGGGCGCGGTCGAGGTCCGGTCGGCCGGCTCCGCGCCGGCCGGCACCATCAACCCCGCCGTCCGCGAGGCGATGGCCGAACTGGGGCTCGACCTCTCCCGCGAGGTCCCGAAGAAGCTGACGACGGACGCGGTCGAGGCCTCCGACGTCGTCATCACGATGGGCTGCGGCGACGCCTGCCCGATCTTCCCCGGCAAGCGGTACCTCGACTGGCAGCTCGAGGACCCCGCGGGCCAGGACGTCGACGCCGTGCGGCCGATCCGCGACGAGATCGACCGCCGGGTGCGTGAACTGCTCGCCGAACTCTTGGCGGCCGGAGCCTGACCGTGGTGGCTTGATCCTGCCGCCGAAAGGCCCGTCCCCTAGTCTCAGGTTCCGTCAGCCGTCACCGACGTCATGACCCGGAACAACCGGACCGCGCGAAAAGCGCTCGAGCACGAAGGAGCCGGCGGTGCGCACGTTCACCTGCCCGGAATGCGCCAACCTGTTGTTCTTCGAAAACTCCGAGTGCGTGGTGTGCGGGACCGGTGTCGCCTACGACCGCGCGACCCGGTCGATGACCAGAGCGGCCGAAGCCGTGGCGTGCGCCAACGCCGAGCTTGCCGGCTGCAACTGGGTCGCCGCCGGCGGCCCGCTGTGCGGCTGCTGCGCGTTGACCCGGACCCGCCCGCACGACGAGGACGACCGGGCCCGTCCGGCGTTCCGCGCCGCCGAGGCCGCCAAGCGGCGGCTGGTCCACCAGCTCGACGACCTCGGCCTCGCGGTGGTGTCCCGCACCGACGACCCTGAGCACGGCCTGGCGTTCGACCTGCTGTCCAGCGCCGAGCAGCCGGTGACCACCGGGCACGCCGCCGGGGTCGTCACGATCGACCTCGCCGAAGGCGACGACGGCTACCGCGAAGAGCTGCGGGTGCGGCTGGCGGAGCCGTACCGCACGTTGCTCGGTCACTTCCGGCACGAAATCGGCCACTGGTACTGGGATCGGCTCATCGCCGGCCGTCCGGTGCTCGAACGGTTCCGGAGCCTCTTCGGTGACGAGCGCGCCGACTACCGGCAGGCGCTGGCCGAGCACTATGCGACCGCACCGGACGCGGACTGGAACGAAAGCCACGTCAGCCACTACGCGGCCGCTCACCCGTGGGAGGACTGGGCCGAGACGTTCGCTCACCTGCTGCACATCCGCGACACCGTCCAGACGGCCGCGTCGTTCGGTGTCCTCGTCGCCGGAACACCGATCGCGCCGCACCCCGGCAGCCCGGTCGACGCCGTGCCCGAGGAGAGTGGTGGCAGTTTCGACGCGCTTGTCGCGACCTGGATCCCCCTGTCGCGCGCGGTCAACCAGCTCAACCGCAGCATGGGCAAAGCCGACCTGTACCCGTTCGCGTTTTCCCCGGCAGTGCAGGCGAAACTGCGGTTCGCCGACGAGCTCGTCACGGAAAACGCGTAGCGCCCGGGGAAGTCAGGCCGGCGATTCCGGTTCGGAGCCGAGGTAAGGTCGCAGCTGCCGGGTCAGCGACGTGCGTGTCGCCGTGGTCACGGCGACTGGATTCGCCGGGCCGAGGTGCTGTCCGGCGGCCGCGTCGGCGACGAACCGCGCGACCACGGCCGGCGTCGGCACGAGGTCCTCGCCGCCGTGGTGCGCGATGACTTCCGGAGCGGCAGTGGGCTCCGTTTCCACGGCGAGCGACCAGCCTCGCCGTTCACTCCACACCAGCATGACGTCGTGGTCGGGCCGGTCGAGCCAGCGCCGGGGCAACCCGAGGTAGGCGGTGGCGGTGTCGCTGATCTCCACCGTGGTGCTTTCGACCGGGACGCCGACCGCGCTCGCGACCGCCCGGACGTACTGCGCCAGGCCGCGTTCGAGGGTCCGGGTGTCGGATTCGGGGTGCTCCATGCCCGCCACGCTAGAGGACTGCCGACGGGCGTGCCGCCTACGGTTCGCCCTCGCGCACCACCGCGGGCCGGGGGTCGTCGTCGGCCACGGGGATGATCAACGCACCGGAGCGCAGCACCGCGCCGAAACGATCGTCCGGGTGCGCGCAGAGCACCAGTTCGTTCACGATCACGCCGTCGCTTCCCTCCGGTCCACCGCACTGCATTCGCCGCACAGCGGGGCCTGGATGGGGCCGATCGGGGAATCTGCCCGCGATGGGCCGAGGCGGCGGGCGCTCAGCTCCTTCGCGCGGTTGCGCGCACCGCAGGACGCTCAGCGGGCGGGCAGGTCGATCTCGGTGTGGCGGCCGGCGAGCGTCCGGGCGAGTTCGGCCAGCTTGACGTTGAGGCTCTGGGACGTCCGCCGAAGGACGTCGAACGCGGTTTCCGCGTCGACGCCCCGGCGGGCCATGATGATGCCTTTCGCCTGCCCGATCACGTCGCGGCTGTCGATGGCTTTTCGCAGGTGGGCCGCCTGGAGCTCCGCTCGGGTGACGGCGTCGGTGGTGGCCACGGCGAGGGAGGCGTGGGTGGCCAGCAGCAGCAGGACATCGCGGTCGGCGGCGTCGAGCCCGTGCCGGGACCGGGAGTAGACGTTGAGGGCGCCGCTGGACTCGCCGGTGGGCGGTCCGCTGATGAGGGCGGTGGACACGACGGAGCCCATGCCGAGTTCGGCGGCGGCCGGCGCCCACCGGGGCCAGCGCGGTTCGGTTGCGAGCTCCGGGGCGATCGCCACGGCGGGGCCGCCGGGGGTGGCGGCTTCGACGCAGGGGCCTTCCCGGAACCGGTACTGCAGCCGGTCGAGTTCGGTGGCGACCTCGTCGGTTTCGGCGGGGGTGTGGAAGTGGCCGTCGGCGTCGAGCAGGGTGAAGCTGGCGAGGTCGGCGGCCGGGACCATTACCGTGGTGGCGTCGAGGACGCGCTGGAGCACGTCTTCCAGGGTCGGAGCGGCGAGCAGGCTGCTCGTTAGCTGGGCGAACTGCCGGGCCAGGGGCCCGGGGGCGAGCCGGTCGGGCCCGTCGTTCGCGACGAACACGTCCTTGTCACGTTGCCAATCCTGCTCGGTGTCCACGCCGGTCTCCCTGGGTTGCTGCGGAAGACGGCTGCGTTCTCAACCATCGCGACGACCAACGTAGTCCGCGGGGGCGCCGAGCCGCTACGAGCCGTCGCGCTTGCGTGGCGCAACGAAGCGGTGCGCCGAGATCTCTCGGCAGCCTCCACCGTCCCCCGGGTTTAGACCGCAGTCAGCGGGCTATCCGGAACTCGATCGCCCCAGACCCCGGCGGACAGGTACGTCACGGAAAGAGCGATCGACATGACGCAAACGCTGCCACGTCCACCCCAAGCCGCGGAGCCGATGCTGGCGGGCGAAAAGTCGGGCACCGAAACCTTCCTGGTCAAGCTGTTCGCGGTCGTGCCGCTGCTGGCGTTGGCCGCGGCGGTGCCCGTCGCGTGGGGCTGGGGCCTCGGCTGGCTCGACCTCGGCCTGGCCGTCGGGTTCTACTTCCTGACCGGCCTCGGTGTCACCATCGGGTTCCACCGCTACTTCACCCACGGCGCGTTCAAGGCGAACCGCGGGCTGCGGATCGCGCTCGCTCTCACCGGCAGCATGGCCATGCAGGGCCCGGTGATCGGCTGGGTCGCCGACCACCGCCGCCACCACGCCTACGCCGACCGCGACGGCGACCCGCATTCGCCGTGGCGCTACGGCACGTCCGCCGCCGCCCTGGCCAAGGGCTTCTGGTATGCCCACCTGGGCTGGTTGTTCGACCGGGAGAAGACCAACGCGCAGCGTTTCGCTCCCGATCTGCTCGCCGACCGCGACATCGCCCGGATCGACCGCTGGTTCCCGGCGCTGACCGTCCTCACCCTGCTCAGCCCCGCGCTGATCGGCGGGCTGGTGACGATGTCCTGGTGGGGCGCGATCACCGCGTTCTTCTGGGCGAGCCTGGTGCGGGTGGCGGTGCTGCACCACGTCACCTGGTCGGTGAACTCCCTGTGTCACCTGATCGGCGAGCGCCCCTATGCAGCTCGCGACAAGTCCGCGAACTTCTGGCCGCTGGCCATCGCGTCCATGGGCGAGTCCTGGCACAACTCCCACCACGCCGACCCCACCGGCGCCCGCCACGGCGTCCGCCGCGGCCAGCTCGACATGTCCGCGCGCCTGATCTGGCTCTTCGAAAAGCTCGGCTGGGCCACCGAGGTCCGCTGGCCCAAGCCCGAACGCCTGGCCCGCAAGCTCAACCCCGGCTACCCGGCAGTCCCCCGCTGGTTTCGGTAAGCCGGAGCGGCGAGACATCGGACAGGCAGCACCCGGGAGCAGGTCAGGACCGCACCCGCCCTCGCCGGGGGTGCGCCGCCCGCGCTGAGCAATCCTTTGTGGACTCCGGAGTGAAAGGTGCCGAACGGTCCGCTTGTGGTGACCAACGGCCCTCACGCCCGCGGACGTGATCCGGTCATGCTGGGAGACGGCCGACCGGCTTCCGACGGCAGGAGTGCGCCATGCGGTTCCGTGATCGCCGGGAGGCGGGCGAGCGACTGGCGCTGCGATTGCGCCAGCTGCGCGGCGACCGCGCCGTGGTCCTCGGGCTGTCCGAGGGCGGGCTCGTGGTGGCCGCCGAGGTCGCCGACGTCCTCGGGGCGCCGCTGGACATCCTGCTCACCTCCCGGATCGAGGCCGCCGGGCCGCCACCGGTGCTGCTCGGTGCCGTCGGTGAGGGCGGCTTGGTCGTCTGGGACCACGGCGCGATCCGCCGGTTCGACATCTCGGCGGACGGGCTCACCCGGCTCGCCGACGGGGCGCGGGGCGGCTTGGCCCGGCAGGTCGCCGTCTACCGGCGCGACGTCGCGCCGGTGCCGATCGCGGGCCGCACGGTTGTGCTCGTCGATGACGGGGCCGCCAGCGGCATGACCGCGCACACGGCTGTCGGTGTCCTGCGCGCCCGCCAGGTGCGCCGGATCGTGCTCGCGGTCCCGGTCGCCCAGGCACCGGTCCTCGATCGGCTCGCCCGCGAGGTCGACCAGTTCGTCTGCCTGCGTCCGCTGCCCTGGCTGCACGCGGTCCGCAACAGCTACCGGAAGTTCCCGGCGGTGGACGGCACGGAGGCGCTCGAACTGCTGCACCGCGAACCCCGCCTGCCGGACGAGGTCCGCCGGTGACGTCCACGATGGGCCACCGAGTTCAGTCCGGCAGGCGCACGGCGATTTCGGCACTCAGGGTGGCGCCGCTGGTCAGGTCGAGGTGGTCGCCGCTCCAGAAGCGGCCCGGGTCGTACCAGTTCGGCCGGCGGCCCGGCGGCAGCAGGCCCATGGCTTCGTAGGTCAGCGCGACGATCTCGGCGCAGTAACCGGACTCGAGGCCGGTGTCCCGGGCGGCGTCCCGCTTCCTGGACGGCAGCCGTCCGCCGAGCCACCGGGACGCGAGGCGCGCGGTGGAGGGGAACGGTGTGCCGTCGAGCCGCGCGATCGTGCGCAGGGCGGCGTCTTCCAGGTCCGCGGTGATCGGGTGGTCGAGCTGGCGCAGCCAGACCTGCTGGTGGTATCGCTCGGTCCAGACGAGCACGGCTTGGCGCAGGTCGTGCAGCTGGGCGCCGCGGTGGTGGGTTCCCGTCCACACGTCCGGCAGGCTCCGCCCCAGCTCCGCGTGCCACATCAGCGGCGGCAGGTCCTCGATCACCACGGCCATGCCGACGTGGTTGACCGGGCTGTTCGTGACGACGCGGATCGTGCGGTCGGCCGCGGACCGGCCCCGGAACAGCCACAGGTCGCCGGTGCGCGTCATGGCCACGGCTTCGTCGAGATCGAGCTCGGTCCCCGGCACGGCTGTAGCCTAGGCTGATGCGCTGGTGGAAGACAGTGGGACTGGCCGGGCTGGTCGGGGTCGCCGCGACCGGGGTGGTGATCGCGCGTCAGGAACGACGGCGCCGGGCCTACACCCCGGACGAGGTCCGGGAACGCCTGCACGCCCGCCTCGCCGCCACGCCACCGCCGCCTCCCGCCTGATTCTCGGCGGTGACGGCCCGCCCGCGCCGCGCGGCCTAGAGTCGCGGGACCCTTGTCCGGGGGTCGTTCGGCGCGGCGGGCGTAGCCTGGAGCGGTGGATGACAGCCCGCAGCGCGCTCTGCCCGTCATCACGGTCTTCCTGGTCGACGACCACGAACTCGTACGGCGCGGCGTCGCCGAACTCGTCGGCGACGAACCCGGCCTGATCGTCGTCGGGCAGGCTTCGTCGGTGGCCGAAGCCCTGGCCAGGGTGCCCGCGCTGCGCCCGGACGTGGCGGTGCTGGATGTCCGGCTCCCCGACGGCAGCGGCGTGCAGTTGTGCCACGACCTGCGCGAGGCGCTGCCCGGTCTGCGGTGCCTGATGCTGACCTCCTTCACCGACGCGGATTCCATGGTCGACGCGGTCCTGGCCGGTGCCGAGGGGTATGTGATCAAGGATGTGAAGGGGCTGCAGCTGGTCGACGCGATTCGCCGGGTGGGGTCGGGTGAGACGCTGCTGGACGGCCGGGCGGTCACCGCCCTGGTGGCCGAACTGCGTGCGAAGACCGGGGCACCGGGTCCGCTGGCGGGGTTGAGCGAGCAGGAGCTGGTGCTGCTGGACCTGCTGGGGGAGAGCTTGACGAACCGGCAGATCGCCGAGCGGATGTTCCTGGCCGAGAAGACCGTCAAGAACTACGTGTCCCGCCTGCTGGCGAAGCTCGGGCTGGAGCGGCGGTCGCAGGCGGCGGTCCTGGTCACCGGGATCCACGGCGCGCAGCGGCGTCCGGGCGGTTAACGGCCGAACGGGTGGGCGTCGCTGATCACGACGTCCTCGAGCTCCGGCTGCGCCACGGACGGCACAGCGGTGCCGTGGCCGAGGCGCAGCATGATCTGCGGCCAGAGCCCGCCGCCGAGCAGCCGGCGCAGGTCACGCCGGGTCGCCGGAATCGCCATCGCCTGTGTGGAGAGCGTCGCCGACAGCCCGGCGGCGGTAGCGGTGAGAAGGACCCGCTGCAGGGCCTGGCCGGCCTGGAGCCGGCCGACGGCGGTGTCGTGCAGCGAGCCGATGACCACGACCAGCCGGCCGGGTTCGATGTCGAGGTCGGCTCCGCCGCCGGGCCCGGGTGTCGCCGGCGGGGTTTCGGTGCGGTGCATGATGTCGCGCAGCTGGGGCACCTGGTCGTCGGTGATGGTGGCCAGCCAGGCGCGTTCCACTTCGGCTGCCCGCCGGAGCTGCCGCTGCACCGCGTCGGGGACGACGGCGGCGGTGAACGGGCGCCGGTTGCTCTGCCGGTCGGCGATGGCCGCCACGAGTTCCCGGTCGTGCGGGGCGATCGTCTCGTAGCCGTTCGGTCGCACGACGGCGAGCAGGTCGGGCCGATCCGCGGTGGGGAACAGGCGCGTATCGGCGTGGCTGTTCTGCGCCTTGATCGCCAGCCGGAGGTTCAGCAGGGCGGCTCCGCAGTCCAGGAGCCGTTCCCGGTGCCGGCTGTCGGTGTCGGTGGTCAGCGAATCGGCGTACAGCTCGACGGCGTCCGGTGTGCACTGGAACCGCCACGGCCGCGCGTTTCGCAGGGGTGGCGGCGCGGTGGCCGCGAGGAGCACGGATCGCATCTGGGTGGCGCTGAGGTGCCCGACGGGCATGACACCGGTCTTCATGGACGGCTCCGAACTCCTGGACTCCTGGCTGTTCTCCACCGTTCGCCCGGGGCGGCGGCCCGGCCAAGTGCCGAACGACCTTCACCCGGCGGCGAAGGTCGCCGGTTGCGAACCGGTTCGGTGTACGCCGGGATCCCGCCGCGGGCCGGGCAGTTGTGTCACTGTGGAGGCATGCCCGCGGAAACGACGTCGGGCCGGGATCGGATGGACGCGTTGCCGGCGGCCGTCCTCGCCTTCTCCGCCGGTCTGGAGCTCGAGACCACGCTGCACCGGATCGTCGTCGCCGCCACCGGCCTGGTCGGCGCCCGGTACGGCGCACTGGCCCTGCTCGACGAGGACGGCCGGACCACCGGGTTCGCTGTGACCGGCGTCGACGACGCCACCCCGGTGCCGGCCGTCCTCGACGTCCCGCTCCTGGTTCGGGGCGTGGTCCTCGGCCGGCTGTGCCTCGGCGGCGAGCAGCCGTTCACCGCCGACGACGAACGGGCGATCGACGCGCTGGCGGCGGCGGCCGGGATCGCGGTGGACAACGCGCGGCTCTACGAGGAGAGCCGGAGCAGGCAGCGGTGGCTGGAAGCCACCGGGGAGATCTCCGCCGAACTGCTGGGCGGCACCGAGGTCCACGAGGTGCTGCGCCTGGTGGCGACCCGGGCCGCCGAGCTGACCGGCGCCGACGACGCCCTCATCGCGCTGCCCGTGTCACCCGGTGGGGCGCTGGCCGTCACGGTGTGCGCCGGCCCCGACGCCGAGGTGCTGACCGGCCGCCGGATCCCGCTCGACGGGTCGACCTCGGGAGCGGTGCTGCGCGACCACGTCCCGCGCAGCGTGCCGAACCTGGCCTACGGCCTCGGCGTAGACCTCGGGCCGGCGCTCGCGGTGCGGTTGCGCTCCGGCGAGTCCACCGCGGGCGTGCTCGTGGCGATCCGCGCTCCCGGCGCGGCGCTGTTCGACGAGCACGAACTGCAGCTCGTGTCCGCCTTCGCCGACCAAGCCGCGCTGGCGCTGAGGGACGCCGAAAGCCAGACCGCCCGCCGCGAGCTGGACGTGGCGGTGGACCGCGACCGGATCGCCCGCGACCTGCACGATCACGTCATCCAGCGGCTGTTCGCGGTCGGCATGGGAATCGAGGGCACCCGCCGCCGGGCGGACTCGCCCGCGGTCACCGCCCGGCTCACCCAGCACATCGACCAGCTCCAGGACGTCATCGAAGAGATCCGCAGCGCGATCTTCGCCCTGCACGGCCGGCCGGGAGCCGGCCGTGGCCTGCGGGCACGCCTGCAGAACGCGATCACCGACGGATGCGCCGACTCCGCCATCCGCACCACGGTCCGGCTGTCGGGAGCGTTCGACCGGGTGCCCGCCGGGCTGGCCGAACACGCCGAGGCGGTGGTGCGCGAAGCGGTCAGCAACGTCCTGAGGCACGCGCGTGCGGCGGAGCTGGCGGTCACCGTGTCCCTGGACGACGATCTGATGGTCGAGGTCTCCGACACCGGGATCGGGATACCGGAAGCCGTGGCGCGCAGCGGGCTGCGCAACCTCGAGCAGCGTGCCGCGGAAGCGGGCGGTTCGTTGCGGCTCGAACGCCCGGACGGCGGCGGCACCTGTCTCAGGTGGACGGTCCCGGTGCCGTGAGCCGCCGGGAGTGGTGCGGGTAGTCCGGTGCACGGTCCTGGAAGGACAGGATCGCGGGGTTGCGGACGACGCCGTCCTGGATCTCGATGGCCCGTCGCACGGTCTCGTTGTCGTCCCATGTGGAGTGTCCGGAAAGGACTGGACGCAGGTGGGGGAGCAGGGCTTCGCTGATCTCCCAGGTCGCGGAGTTCCACAAGTAGGACGGGCTGTGGTCGACGGCGTAGTAGGTGATGCCGTCGCCGACCGGGAAGGTCGGCCGGGCGAACGTCGTGGGCCGGGCCCAGCTGAAGCCCATGCCTTCGTCGCAGGAGACGTCGACGACGAGGCTGCCGGGGCGGAACGCGGCGACGTCGTCCTCGATGAGGAAGGTCAGCGGCGCATCGGTGTCCTGCAGCACGCAGTTGACGACGATGTCGTGCTCGGCGAGGAACCCGGCCAGCGGCACCCGGCCGTGACCGGTGTGCGCGTGGCTGCGCCGAGGATCGCCCGGGTTGTTCTTGTCGTGGTCGAAGTGCACCATCGTCGCGGAGTGGATCGGCGACCCGACCGCGCTGAGGCCGCGGGCGGTGAGGACTTCGACGTCGTGGATCCCGTGGGCGTTCAGCGCGGTCACCGAGCCGCGCGCGGTCGCGCCGAAGCCGATCACGACCGCCCGCAGCCGGCGACCGTAGTCGCCGGTCGAGCCCATCAGCTGCAGGGCGTGCAGGACCGAGCAGTAGCCGGCCAGTTCGTTGTTCTTGTGGAAGACGTGCAGCTCGAACGAGCCGTCGCGCCGCCAGTGGTTCATCGCCTCGAAGGCGATCACGGTCAGCCGCCGGTCGATCGCCAGCTGGGTCAGCTCGGCGTCCTGCACGCAGTGCGGCCACCCCCACAGCACCTGGCCGGGCCGCAATTCGGCGACGTCTTCCCGCAGCGGTTTGGCCAGCAGGACGACGTCGCACTCGGCGATCAGCTGCTCCCGCGTGCGCAGCCCCGCGACCGCACGCGCCAGGTGTTCGTCCGGCACACCGAAAGGTTCGCCGTAGCCGTGTTCGAGGTAGATGCGGTCCCGGAGATCGGCGTCGATCCGGTCGAGGTGGTGCGGGTGGATCGGTAGCCGCCGTTCGTTCTCCTTGCGGGAACGCGCGACGACGCCGAGACTGAGCTGGTCCACGAGGGCCCCTTTGCTAGAACCCAGTCTTAACACACCCAGCGCAGCCGTCGTGTACGCTGGGTGCTGTCCGAGAGCATTTCGTGCGCAAGTGGTCGAACCTGCGCCGTCCTCGGCCCAAATCCGGTGCTGCCAGTAGCCGGGGACGGGAGCACCGACATGTCGTCGGGCCCGAAAACCACTCTCACCGAAGTGCGGCCGCGCTGAAGCTCACGCCCGGGCTCGTCGACTGGTGACCCCGCATCGGTGACTCGCCGGCCCTTGCCGCTTGCCTGCCTGACGTCGCCCCTCCGGCGGCGTTGCACGAAAGGATTTCCCATCAGTACTCCCACCATGGACAGCTCGTTGTTCAGCCATCCCATCGCGGAGCAATCCCGCCCCGGAACGCTCACCGCACCCCAGGAGAGCCGGTACGGCGGCTTGTTCCGCCAGCCGGTGTACAGCCCGGCCCCCGCCGCCGAAGACGAGGCCGAACGCTCTCCGCGCCGCCGGCCTGCCGCACCCGGCAAGTGGGCGCACGACCCGTCCGGCCGCCGCGCCCGCCGGTGACATCGGTCCTTCGGCACGAGTGCTTTCCCGAAGCGACCAGGGGACCGGATTGCGGGTCGGCGGCCTGAACTGCACAGTCCTTCTCCTGCCGGGCAAAGCCGTGCCAGGTCGCCGCGATCGATTCTCCCTGTGATCGCTCAGGGCAGCTGGGTGCGCATCAAACATCTTCGAGACGGCGCTGCATCGTTTGCTCATCGGTCGTACCGTTGTGGTGGAGCGGTTCAGGACAGAGCCGTTGCACCACACCCGCAGCCCCTTTCACCGAGGGGCCGGCGTGGGACTGGACTGGAGCACGGGCGGTTTGGCCTCACCAGTGAGCCGAGAGCCGAGCCGTCATGCCACCGATGTTTCTTCCCTTGCCCCGCAACGGATCAGCGCACGCGCAGACCGCGTCGTTCACCGTCACCAGGACAGCCGAGTCGACCGTGGTCGCGGTCGCCGGCGAGGTCGACCTCGCCGTCGCCGGCCGCTTCGCCGCACTCATCAACCAGGAACTTCGCTCGAGTCCGCGGGCGCTGCTGATCGACGCCACCGAGCTCACGTTCTGCGCCGCGCGCGGGCTCACCGTGTTGCTCGACGCGACGGCCGACGCTGTCATCGCCGGAGTGCCGTTCGCGATCTGCGGCCGGGGCCGGCCGTTGCGGCGCCCGATCGACGTGCTCGGCCTCAACCAGGCCTTACCGCTTCACAGCAGCACCGCCGACGCGCTCGCCTGGCTGGCGTTTCTGCCCGGCTGAGCGGGGCAGGACATCCGCTGAATTCCCAGGTCCGGCTACGAACTGTCGGGATCATCGCAGTCGACGCGTCCCCAGACGAGCTTGCCGTCATCGTGGGCGCTCGCCCCCCACTCGGCACACACTTGATCGACGACCAGCAGTCCGCGGCCGCCGCTGTGGTCGGGAACGCGGATCCGTGGCTCGCCGGCACCGACGTCGGCGACCGCCACCGTGACCTTGCACGGGTCGTGTGCGTGGTGGATCCGAAGCTGATCCGGTCCATCGGCGTGCCGGTAGGCGTTCTCCAGTAGTTCTTCGGCGACCATCACCGTGTCGAGGCGATCGTTTTCACTCAATGTAGTCAGTCGGCCCTCGATCCATCGACGGGCGGCGGTCAGGGCCGAGGGGGTCGTGCCGGCCAGCTCCAGGACCTGCCAGCCGTCCTGACCGTATGTACTCCATGTGACGAGCACCGTGCGGCTCCTTAACTGTGCCGCGCCGGCTGCTGCGAGCGCGGCACTCCATCTCTTCGGGCTACCCCCGGTGCAGGTAGTTACTCGTCCTTCTGGCCACGATCCGTGACCGCCGGTCGAGGGTGCCGGAGAGAAACACTGGTTGCGCCGGAACTTGTTTCCTCGGCGCGGGAGCCGGGTTGATCACCGAGACCAGGTCATGGTGACACTGGTGCCCTCGGTTCCCTTGTCGATCGTGGCGTGGTCGGCCAGCGTGTGGATGAGCGGGAGTCCGCGGCCGTGCAGCAGACCGGGGCGCGCGGCGGGTTGCCACCGGCCGTGGTCGGCGACGGTCACGGTGAGGCTCTGGTCGCGGCTGCGGGCGAGCAGCGAGAAGGTGCCGAGCTGTCCGGGGTAGGCGTGCACGACGACGTTGGCCATGGCCTCGTAGACCGCCAGCTGCAGTCCGGGAATCCGATCGGGATGCAGGCCGGCGCGGGCGGCCCAGGCGGCGATCTCTTCGCGCAAGTGGGCGAGCTGCGCCGGGTTCGCCGGTGCAGCGGGATGGTAAAGATCCAAGACGTCGGATTCGCTCGTGGCGGAGCAGGGAACGCTTTCGTTGCCGGAATCGCCGGCTGGGGAATTCGGGGTGGGCATCGCGGATCAGGGCGAGGACAGAGCGTCGGTCCGGCTGGGGACGATCGTCAGGATCTTGTCGAGGCAGGTCAGGGCCATGGCCCGGTACGGCATGCCGTCGGCGGGGGCCACCACGCGGACCTGGCTTCCCGCGGATGCCGCCGTGTGGGCGTCGGCCAGGATCGACAGCCCGGAGGAGTCCAGGAAGGTGACCGCGGTCAGATCGATGATCAGCGTTGTGGGGTGCCGGGCGGTTGCGGCGGTGACGGTTTCGCTCACCAGCGGCGCGGTCAGCAAGTCGACTTCGCCGTGCAGGGCGATGACCAGTACCCCTTCGGGGCCTTCGACGACGTTCGAGCTGATGCGCACCGCATCGTCGGGTAGCCCGGGGTCTGCGCTCACGCAGCGCTCTCCATCATCGGCGCCATGAGGTCCTTCTTCCGCGCGAGTGAGGCGGATGCCCGCTTGCCCTGGGTACGTTACCCAGTCGAGCCACTGCTCAAACATCTGTGACCCACGGCCCTGGAGCACAGCGTTTTCCCGATGGCTCCGACCAACGCGGCGCCGGTTCAGCTCGGCGGTTGTAGCGGAAGCCTCTTGCCTTTGCCCTTGTTCTGGCCGTTGCCTCGAGTCTTGCCCTTGGCCTTGCCGTTCTCGGCGCCGGCGGTGCGCACGAGGTCCGGTCCGGTCGCGTCGGTGGGCCGGGACGCCTTCGGTGGCGGCAGCGAGGCAGAACCCTGCGGTGACCCCGCCCTCACCGTCGACTCGGGTGGCCTCTCGGAGGTCGCGGGTGCCGGACTGGGGGGAGTGGCCGATTCGGCGGCGGGCTCCCGCCCCGGTCCCGGTTCCGGGAGGTCGGGCCGGCCGAGGGGCCCGGTCGTGAGTGGTAATTAGGGTTAGAACCCGAATTACCACTCACGACGAGCTGCGGCAGACCTCGGACTTGCTAGCGCTTCAGGCCGTGTTCGATCGCCTCGATGATCCGCGGCCACCTCGCTGACCTTCTCCGCGCGGACCGCCAGCAGGGTGAGCGTTACCGCGGTGGCGGCGGTCGCGACGCTGCCGGCCACGACCCGTCCCCGCCTCCGGCGCACCGGCACGGTCTCGACCGGCTGTCGTAGCAGCTGCAGGACCTCCTCGGCCGTGGGCCGCTGGGCCTGGTAGACCCGGGCCGTGCCGCCGCGGCCGATCAGCCCGGCCACCTCGTAGCGGCCCGCGATCAGCTCAGGGGCATCGGCGGGAGAGCACCACGGCGGGACGCCGGCTGCATCGACCGAAAACCGCGGCGACGTCAGGGGGTCGTCTCCGGCGGGCTCACCGAGCATGGACACCCCTGATCGCTCGGGGCGAGGGCAGTGGGCCGGGCGTGGGATGGACCTCCGCGGGCGAGCAGGAACACCGGCCGCGGGCGTCGGCACGGCACCGGACTACGGCTGCTGGGCTGAACCGCGCAAGGCCTCCGACCCTACGTCGCCGAACGGGCGCCGGCTGCGCCCGTGTGCGAATCCCGACACTGTGGTTCACCCCGGCGGCGAGTGGGCACTTCGGCTCGTCACGCAGGAAGGGATAAGGAGCGATGACCGTTGTCGCGCGCGGTGCCGGACCTGGTCGCCGCCGACGGCGCGATTTCGCTGGAGGCGGAGACGACGGCTTCGGGCAGTCGTCGGTTACGTGAGGTCGCCGGCGCGCCGGCGATCGGCACTTGCCGCGGATCGGTGGTCGGCGGCCTTGCGGCGATGTTCCTGCGCGGCGGCGCCGCGGCCGTGCGCGGCATCTTCGTGTCGCTCGGCGGCGCGATCGTGAGCTTGTGCCGCGCGTCGCAGCGCGGCCTGCAGGCGGGCACGCGCGGCCCGTTCCCGCTGCTGCGCCGCCTGGAGCGCAGAGTTCGCGCGCTGCTTCCCCGCGTCGGCGTCGCCGGAGCGCCGGTGGGTGGCAAGGTCCGCTCGCCGCCGGCGGAGGTCGTCCACGCGCTCCGCGGCGAGGCGCGCGGCCTCCGCGGCGACCGCGCCAGGATCGACCGAGGCGTCCATCCGACGACGATCCCACGTTCCCCCGGCGCGGTGTCAGCCGGCGACCGGCGGTTTCACCGGAGCACTGGTCGGCTACCGGGTGTGTGTTGGCCCTGGCCGCGCTGGTCCGACGCCCCGGAGACCGCGGGACGGCGGATGTTAAGCAGCGCCGGGGAAAGTTGTCACGCGGCAGCGGCCTGGTAACCCGCCGGTGTTCCGGAGGAAACCGTCCGGAAATGGTTCGCCGGTGCACTGATCGGCATGACCTTCCAGCTCGACGGCCTGCACCGGCCGGTGATCGTGGTCGGCGGTGGCCAGGCGGGACTGTCGATGTCCCACTGCCTGACCAGTGCCGGGGTCGGGCACGTGGTGCTCGAACGCGAGCGCGCGGGGCACGAATGGCGGACCCGCCGCTGGGACAGTTTCTGCCTGGTCACGCCGAATTGGCAATGCCGGCTGCCCGGGTTCCCCTACCCGGGCGACGATCCGGACGGGTTCATGGTCCGGGACGACATCGTCGCCTACCTCGAGGCGTACGCGAGGGAGTTCGACGCCCCGCTGTACGAGGGAGTCGAAGCGACTCGGCTGCGGGCGCTGCCCGGCGGCGGGTTCCGGCTCGCGACCTCGGCCGGTGAGCTGACCGCCGATCACGTCGTGCTGGCCACCGGTCCCTATCAAGTGCCGCTGAAGCCGCGGACGGCCGAGCGGCTGCCCGAGCACGTGCTCCAGCTGCATTCGGCCGAGTACCGCAACCCGGCGCAGCTGCCGGATGGCGAGGTCCTGGTGGTCGGCACCGGGCAGTCCGGCTGCCAGATCGCCGAGGACCTGCACCTGGCCGGGCGCCGGGTGCACCTCGCCGTCGGGTCGGCGCCGCGGGTGGCCCGGCGCTACCGCGGCCGGGACGTCGTCGCCTGGCTCGACGCCATGGGCTACTACGCCCGGGGGATCGACGAGTTCGCCGACGCGGATGCCGTCCGGTTCCGGGCGAACCACTACGTCACCGGTCGCGACGGTGGGCACGACATCGACCTGCGCGCGTTCGCCGCGGACGGCATGCAGCTCTACGGCAGGCTGACTGGTGTCCGAAGTGGACAATTGAACTTCGGGGACGACCTGCGGCGCAACCTGGACGCGGCCGACGCGGTCTCCGAGGGCATCAAGGATTCGATCGACACCTTCGTCGCGCACCGCGGGATCGCGGCACCGCGGGAAGCGCGCTACCAGCCGGTGTGGCAACCGCCGGAGGGCTCGCGCACCCTCGACGCGGAAGCGCTTTCGGCCGTCGTCTGGAGCACCGGGTTCGGCCGCGACCACCGCTGGATCGACGTCCCGGTGTTCGACGGCAAGGGTTACCCGACCCACCACCGCGGCGTCACCAGCTGTCCCGGCCTGTACTTCCTCGGCCTGCCGTGGCAGCACACCTGGGGGTCCGGGCGGTTCTGCGGGGTCGCGGCGGACGCGGAGTACCTGACCCGGCGGATCACCGGCGGCGGTCGCGCGGACGTCCGGTGGCTCTCCGGCACGCCGGTGAGCACCTACCCGGCCGACGACGACTGGGTCGCGCCCCGGACGGTGGCGTGATGCGCTGGACCAACGACGCCCACCGGCACCTGGGCGTGCTGCCCGCGTACCCGTTCTACGGCGGTCCGCCGGTGGCCCCGGCCATCGGCAGCCGCGCGACGATCGGCGAACTGCTGGCCGACCTGGACCGCGAGGGCACCGAACGGGCGCTGGTGATCCCCAACTACGGTGTCCCGGACCCGGCGATCGCGTTCTCCTTCAACGAACTCTGCGTCGAGGCGGCGAGCGAGGACGACCGGATCAGCGCCGCGCTCTGGGTGTCCCCGCGTGCCGAAGACGCCGACCGCACCGAAGACGCCCTGAAACTCGCGGGCGAGGAAGGCGTGCGGGCGCTCAAGCTCAGCTTCCTGCTGGGCGGCAAAGCGTCCGACCCCGCCTGCAAGCCGCAGCTGGACCGGATCTTCGCCACCGCGCGGGAGCACGACCTCGTCGTGCACGTCCACACCTCGCCCGGCGCGGCGTCGGACATCGACGAGGTCGGCAAGCTCGTCGACGCCTACGCCGACGTGAACAAGCTGCACCTCGTCCACTTCGGCGGCGGGATGAGCGGGCACATCAAGCTCGTCGGCGGCCGGTTCTTCGACTGGATCGCCGCCGGCAAGCAGGTCTACACGGACCTGTCCTGGGCGATCGGCTTCACGCCGCGCTGGCTCGTCGAGGAGATCTCGCGCCGGGGTCTCGGCCACGACCGCGTGCTGTTCGCCTCCGACCAGCCGTGGGGCGATCACGAGGGCGAACTCGCGAAGCTGGCCGCCGCGGCCGGCGACGGCGAGTTCGCCGACCTGGTTTTCCGCGGCACGTTCGACGTGCTGTACGGACCGAAGAAAGGGAAATAGACCGATGGCAGAGCTGACCGAAACCGAGAAGACCAGCCTCGACGAGATCCCGCACCCGTCGCTGCCGCAGGGGTCGAGCCTCTACGGCGGGACCAAGGTCTTCCCGGACTACCAGGCCGAACCCGGCCAGAGCTACTTCACGCTCGTGCACGGCATCGCGCACGAGTCGTCGGTGAGCTTCGTGGCGATCCTGCAGGCCACCCGCGCGCTGCGGAAGGGCTTCGAAGCCGCGATCTACTTCTACGGCCCGGGTTCGCTGAACTGCCTGGCCACCCGCGGCTTCCCGACCACCGGCAACGCCGCGTTCCCCGGCGAGCTGAACATCAACGACCAGCTCAAGACGTTCATCAGCGAAGGCGGCAAGGCCTACTGCTGCCGGTTCGGCCTGTCGCTGCACGGCGCACGCGAGGAGGACCTCATCGAGGGCGTCATCCCGACCCACCCCCTGGATGTGCAGGACGCGCTGATCCACTACGCGCGCAAGGGCGCGATCATCAACTCCACCTACATGTTCTAGGAGCGGTAGTGCGCGTTGGCATCGATCAAGAGTTGGACATCCGCGCCGACATCGCCGTCCGCGGGGTGCGGGTGGACGCACCTGTGCAGCGCAGCAAGGGCGCCGGGCCGAGCGACGACGGCCACCTGGTCGTCGACGGTGCCAACGCGACCCTGCCGCTGAACGACGACAGCCCGTACGAGGTTCGCGACGGCCGCATCCACCGCGGCAGCGTCGACCTCGGCCTGAGCGTGACACCGGTGGCGCGGCCGCGGTTCTACGATCTGTCCACTTCGGACGGGGTGCCGTACCGGAAGATCGCGCTGCTGCACGGCAAGGACGTCCTCGCGACGACCGTCGTGCAGACGTGCGTCCGGTACCCGGAGGACCAGCGCTGCCGGTTCTGCACCATCGAGGAGTCGCTGCGGGCCGGAGCCACCGTGGCCGCGAAGACCCCGCAGCAGCTCGCGGAGGTCGCCGAAGCGGCGGTGCGCCTCGACGGCGTCCGGCAGATGGTGATGACGACCGGCACCACGGCCGGGCCCGACCGCGGGGCCCGGCACCTCGTCCGGTGCGTCCGGGCGGTGCTCGACGCCGTGCCGGGCCTGCCGATCCAGGTGCAGATCGAACCGCCGGGGGACCTCGGCGTGCTCAGCGAACTGCACGAAGCCGGAGCGACGTCGATCGGCGTCCACGTCGAGTCCCTCGACGACGACGTCCGGCGGCGCTGGATGCCGGGCAAGTCGACCGTGCCGCTGGCCGAGTACGAGGCCGCGTGGGCGGAGGCGGTCCGGGTGTTCGGCCGCAACCGCGTCTCGACGTACCTGCTGATCGGGCTCGGCGAGGACCCGGACGACCTGATCGCCGGGGCCGGGCGGCTGATCGGCATGGGCGTGTACCCGTTCGTCGTCCCGATGCGGCCGATGCTCGGCACTCTCGCTCGCCGTGACGGCGCCACCGCCCCTTCGCCGTCGCTGGTCGCCGAGGTCACCGGCCGAGTCGCGGCGCTGCTGCGGGCCGCCGGGATGACCGGGGCCGGTCAGGGCGCGGGCTGTGCCGCGTGCGGCGCCTGCGGGCTGCTCAGTGCGGCGGGAGGCTGACGTGGACCACGACATCCTCGCGCTGCTCGGCGACGTCCGCAGCGTCGCCGCCCGCCCGGCGTTGCACATCGAAGAGGCCGACCACAGTGGACTGGCGGCGTACCGCGCGTTGCGGCACGACGCGTTCGTGGCGCGGCAGGGCCTGTTCGCCGGGCACGACCTCGACGACCACGACAGCGACTCGCGCACGATCGTCCTGGTCGCGCGGGACACCGCCGGAGCCGTGCTCGGCGGCGTCCGGCTCGGCCCGGCGACCGACGGGCCCGACCTCGGCTGGTGGCGGGGCGGGCGGCTGGTCGTCGCGCCCGGCTCGCTGCCCGGGATCGGCTCGGCGCTGGTCCGCGCGGCCTGCGCGCGGGCCGAGACCGAGGGTGCGCTGCGCTTCGAGGCCACCGTCCAGACCCGCACCGAGCGCCTGTTCACCCGGCTCGGCTGGCAGCGGGTGCGGCCGGTGACCGTCGCCGGCCGCGGCCACGTGCTGATGCGGTGGCCGATCGGCCGGATCGCCGAGCTGGCCCGGTCGACGAAGGCCGCGCTCGGGCCGCTGCTGCGCGGGCTGACCGGTGTGCCCGGCTTCGTCGGCGACGACGGCGTCCCGCTGCCCGGCACCGATGTCGTCGCGGCCTGCGACGCGATCATCCCGGCCATGGTCGAGCGCGACCCGGAGTGGGCGGGCTGGTGCTCGGTGCTGGTCAACCTCAACGACCTGGCCGCCATGGGCGCCACGCCCACCGGGTTGCTCGACGCACTCGGCGCCCGGGACGCGTCGTTCGCCGCCCGTGTCCTCCGTGGACTACGGAAGGCGAGCGAGGCGTACGGCGTGCCGGTGCTCGGCGGGCACACCCAGTTCGGCGTCCCGGCTTCGCTGTCGGTGACGGCACTGGGCCGGACCACCGACCCGGTCCCCGGTGGCGGCGGACAGCCGGGCCAAGGCGTCTGGCTCACCGCCGACCTCGGCGGCGGCTGGCGGCCCGGCTACACCGGCCGCCAGTGGGACTCGACGAGCTTCCGCCGCACACCCGAGCTGCGCGCACTGCTCGGCTCGGTCGCGGCCGCGCGACCGGCCGCGGCCAAGGACGTCTCGATGGCCGGGATCGCGGGCACCCTCGGCATGCTCGCCGAAGCGTCCGGCTGCGGCGCGGTGCTGGACGTCGAACGGGTGCCGCGACCGCGGGGAGCGTCCACAGGGGACTGGCTGACCTGCTTCCCGGGCTTCGCGATGCTGACCACGGGGGCACCCGCACCCGCGAGCCCCGCGGTCACGGCGAACTGCGGTGAACTGGTCCCGGGCACCGGCGTCACGCTGCGCTGGCCCGACGGCGAAACGACGGCCGCCATCGACGGCGGCGTCACCGGATTGGGGAACTCATGACCACGCTCAGGATGGCCGCGGTGGCCGCGCCGTTCGACCGCGATCTCGAAGCCGACTTCGCCCGCATCGAGAAGCTGATCGGCGAAGCGAAGGCCGAAGGCGTCCGGCTGCTGGCCCTGCCCGAGGCCGCGCTCGGCGGCTACCTGGCCAACCTCGACGGCGGCGCCGAGGGGCCGCCCGCACTGGCCGCCGACGGTCCCGAGCTGAGACGGCTGGCCGCACTGGCCGGCGACCTGGTGGTCACCGCCGGGTACTGCGAACTCGACGGCGGCCGGCGCTACAACTCCGCGGTGTGCGTCAGCGGCGACGGCGTCCTCGGTCACCACCGCAAGGTCCACCAGCCCCTGGCCGAGAACGCCAGTTACGGCGCGGGCGGGGAGTTCGCCGCCTTCGACACGCCGGTCGGGCGGCTGGGCATGCTCATCTGCTACGACAAGGCGTTCCCCGAGTCCGCGCGGGCCCTGGCCCTCGACGGTGCCGCGATCGTCATCTGCATGTCCGCCTGGCCCGGCAGCCGGACCCACCCGGCCGCCGACCTCGCCGAAGACCGCTGGAAACGCCGGTTCGACCTGTTCGACCGAGCTCGCGCGCTGGAGAACCAGATCGTCTGGCTCTCGGCCAACCAGTCCGGCGCCTTCGGCGACCTGCGGTTCGTCGCGAGCGCCAAGGTCGTCGACCCCGGCGGCGAGATCCTCGCCGACACCGGCGTCGCCGAGGGCATGGCCATCGCCGAACTCGACGTCCACGAGGCGCTGGCCACCGCCCGGCGCTCGATGGGACACCTGGCCGACCGACGGCCCGATGCCTACGCGTTAGTGTCACGTGGATGGGGCAGATCCGCATAGGGGCCGTGGCCGCGCACTTCGGCCGCGACCTCGACTTCGACCTCCAGCGCATCGCGACGCTGATCGACCACGCGCGCTCGTCCGGCGCCGCGCTGCTGGTGCTGCCGGACGCGGCCCTCGGCGGCTACCTCGCCGACCTGCGCCACCCGGACCCGGACGCGCTGCCACCGGCGCTCGACCCGGACTGCGCCGAGCTGAAGACCATCCGGTCCCTGGCCGCGGAGATGGTCGTCTGCGTGGGCTACTGCGAGGCCGACGGGCCGCGGCGCTACAACTCGGCGGTGTGCGTCACCGGTGACGGCGTGCTCGGCCGGCACCGCAAGGTCCACCAGCCGCCGGGGGAGAGCGTCGCCTACGAGCCCGGTGACCGCTTCGCCGCGTTCGACACCCCGATCGGACGGCTGGGCATGCTGATCGACTACGACAAGACGTTCCCCGAGTCGGCCCGTTCCCTCGCCCTCGACGGCGCTGACGTCGTCGCTTGCCTGAGCGCGTGGCCGACCAGCATCACCAACCGGGCGCCGCGAATGGCCCAAGACCGCCAGTCCCGCCTCTTCGACCTCTACGACCAGGCCCGGGCGGCGGAGAACCAGGTTGTGCTGGTCTCGTCCAACCAGACCGGCGCGATGGGCGGAATGCGGTTCCTCGGCCAGGCCAAGGTCGTCGGGCCCGGCGGCGAGATCCTCGCCCGGACGTGGTCGAAGGCCGGGATCGCGGTGGCCGAGCTGGACGTCGCGCAGGAGATCGCCAACGCCCGGCGCGTCCTGCACCACCTGGGGGAACGGAAACCGTCGGTGTACCGGGAGGCTTGATGCGGATCGCCCTGCTGAGCTACTCGACCAAGCCCCGCGGCGGGGTCGTGCACACGCTCGCCCTGGCCGAGGCGTTGGCGGAACTCGGCGAGGACGTCACCGTGTGGACGCTCGGCCGCGGCGGCGACGCGGCGTTCTTCCGGCCGGTCGACCCGCGGGTCCGCCTGGCGATCGTCCCGTTCCCCGACGTGCCCGGCGAAGGTGTCGGCGAGCGGATCCTGCGGTCCATCGCGGTGCTGCGCGCGGCGTTCACCCCGGACGCCTACGACGTCGTGCACGCACAGGACTGCATCAGCGCGAACGCCGTCGACGCTTGCGTCCGCACGATCCACCACCTCGACACCTTCACCACGCCCGAGCTGGCCGCGTGCCACGAACGCGCGATCGTCCGGCCGTACGCGCACGTCTGCGTGTCGGCGTCGGTCGCCACCGAGGTCCGCGCCGGCTGGGGGATCGAGGCGGCGGTGATCCCCAACGGCGTCGACTACGACCGCTTCGCGACGGCTCGCCGTTCTTCGGCACGGGGGCGGTATGTCCTGGCCGTGGGCGGGATCGAGCCGCGGAAGGGCTCACTGGACCTGTTGGAGGCATACGCGCTGCTGGCCGAGCCGGACCTCCCCCTGCTGATCGCCGGCGGCGAGACACTCTTCGACTACCGCGAATACCGCACCCGCTGGGAGAAACGCGCCGCCGAGCTGGGCATCGAGCCAGTCGTCCTCGGCCCGGTCGCACATGACGAGCTGCCGTCGCTGATCGCGTCGGCGGCGGTGTTCGCGTTCCCCTCCACCAAAGAGGGCTTCGGACTGGCCGCGATGGAGGCCCTCGCCGCCGGGGTGCCGGTGGTGACCCGCGACCTACCCGTGCTGAGAGAGGTCTTCGGCGGAGCCGTGCGGTTCGCCGCCGACCCGCCCGGCTTCGCCCGGGAGCTACGCGCGGCGCTCGACGGCGCCGACCCGGCGCCCGGGCGGGCACTGGCCCGGCGCTACACGTGGGCCGCGGCCGCCGAAGCCCACCGGGCTTTCTACCGGGGCCTGTGACCGGTTTGCCTGGCGACGCGGGCAAGGCGGCGATCCGTTCGCCGGTGGCCGAGTTGCCCACGCGCGGCATCACCAGCTGACCTCGCCGGTGCACACCCGTTGCGGTCGCATCGGCGGCAATTTCGCGCAGGCCGCCGGCCCGGCATCGCTACGCCGCCGAGAACATCCTCGCCGTGGCGAACGCCGTCCACCACGCGACCGGCAACCGGGTGCGGGAGCTGCCGACCACCCCTGGACAAGCCGCTCTGAGCGACGTCCGGCGTCCTGGATGGCGGGGTCGCGGTGGAGGACGATGGCGGGGGAGGGGTGGTTCCGATGCCGCGTGAGGCGGAAGCCGGGGTGCTCCATGCTCGCCACGCCGGTGCGCACGGTAAGGCACGAAGGGATTACGGCTGGGCTACCGGCAGCACGTCATCGCAGCGCCGGTTGCGCTACACGGGTGACGACGGGTACACGAGAGTGTTGATCTTTGGGGTTCGAGGTAACCCGACCCGCCGGAATCTCGACCGAACCGGATAACGGATAGCGACCGTTGTCACGTCGGAGCGGGCGCTCGGCGGGGAGGCCGACAGGGCCGCTGGAGCAGTCGGGAGGCGGCCGGAATGAACGCACAACACCCGTTGCTCGGAGCGTTGACGTACCGGGCGCGGCACGCCCGCGTGCAGCCGCGGTGGTGGCTGCTGCCGGCGTTGCTGATCGTGGCCGCCGTCATCGCGATCGCCGACAGCCCGGGTGTGTTCGTCGCGGTGAGTGTGGTGGCCGCGGCGGCCGGGGTGTTCGGCGGGCTGTGGCGGCGGTGTTCGCGCGCCGCCGCTCAAGTCGAGGAGATACTCTCGACCGAGCTGGCTGCCGGTGAGGAGCCGCCCGGAGAGAGCCGTGGCCCGGTTCAGCGCGGTGGCGACGCGCGACCACCTGGTTGAGCCCACGTGGTGCCCGGCCGCCGGTCATGAGCACCGACATCCCCCGGTGTCCTCGTGGATGATGCGACGGCGCAGGCAGCTCCCAGGTCGAGGGTGCCGGAACGGCACCCTCGACCTGATCGAGAAGCCACGGCTCACCGACCTACGCCTACTAGTGCAGGGACAGTTCTTCGGTCGGCGTGGCAGTGGTGGCTGGTCTGCCGGGACAGGAACGGCCAACTCACCGCTCACAGCGGCCAACTCACACACCGGAACGGCCAACTCACCGGGCACGCGGGTGAGTTGGCCGTTGCGGTTGGTGAGTTGGCTGTTGCGGTTGGTGAGTTGGCCGCTGCGGGCTCCCCGCTGTAGGTAGTCACGTGACTGTTGGCCTAACGTGCCTTACCGCTCACGACCAGCCGCGGCAGACCGGCCAGCCGGGTTTTGCCAGGTCGCGCGCACAAGTGTCCCTGTAGTACTAGCACGCGTAGTTACTGCCCCTACCGGAAAGGTAGTAGTCGGAAACCCAGCCGAAATACCCGCCATAATGCACGGCGGACCACGTCGAGACACCATTGACCGTGTCGCCGAAGCGGTAGCAGTTGAGCGAGACCCAGTTGCCCCAGGGTACCCGGGTGAGGAGCTGGCAATTGCCGCCGGGCCCGGTCCGCATCGCCGGCCCGCTGTAGCCCGACACCTGGTTGACTGCCTGGGCGGAGTAGGGGTCGTAGTCCGGCGCGGACGGCCCGCAGGTCACCGCGGCGACGGCGGGCGAGGCGGTGGCGAGGGCGGGCGAGGCGGTGGCGACGGAGAAGCCGGCGATGGCCAGCGTGGTGGCCGCGATACCAAAACCGAATTTACGTAGACCTGTACGCATTGATCTCCCCTGATTCAGAGCAATTGATGATTTCGTGTGCAATTTCTTCTGATTCATCGGCGTGCTGCAGCCGACCCGGTCCGGCGGTCGGCCCCGCTGCAGTGCAGACGGTGGGCCACCGGTTCGTCATGACCACACCGCGTTCCGGCAATCGCCTGGTCAGCGGTCGCACGGCGGGTGGAGGCGGAGTAGTAAGGGGGGCGGGGAGGTAGGCATCGTGGGGGTAGAGCTGCGGGTGCTCGGGCCGGTCGAGTTGCGGGTCGACGATCGGCTGGTGGAGGTCGGTCATGCGCGGCAGCGGTGTGTGCTGGCGGTGCTGCTGGTGGAGGCGAACCGGGTCGTCACGGTGGAGCAACTGCTGGACCGCGTGTGGGCGGAGCGGTTGCCCTGCAAGGCACGGCAGGTGGCGAGCAACTACGTGTCACGGCTGCGGCGGGTGCTGGCGGGCGAAGTCGCCATCGTGCGGCAGGGCGGCGGATACGTCCTGCAGGTGGATCCGGAGGCTGTGGACCTGCATCGGTTCCGCCTGTTGGTGAAGCGGGCACGCGGGCGGCGCGGGGCGCGGGCGCTGGTGTTGCTGGAGGAGGCAGCCGGACTCTGGCAGGGCGAGGTTTTCGACGGGCTGGACACGCCGTGGATCGCCGCGGTCCGGGAAAGCCTGACACGGGAGCGGTTCGCCGCCGACCTCGACCGCGTGGACCTGGCGCTCGCGCAGGGGAGACACGCGGCCTTGTGCGCCGAGCTGGCCGAGCGAGCAGATGCGCATCCGCTGGACGAACGGGTCGCCAGGCAGTTGATGCTCGCCTTGTACCGCAACGGCCGCCAAGCCGAGGCCCTCCTGCGATTCGACAGCATCCGCGCCCGCTTGGCCGACGAGGTGGGTGCCGATCCGAGTCGGGAACTGCGCGACCTGCACCGGCGAATCCTGAACACGGACCCCGCTCTTGCGCACATCGCCGCGCCTGACGTGCCGCGGCAACTGCCTGCGCCCCCAGCGTTCACGGGCCGCACCGCCGAACTGACGCTGCTGGACGAGACACTGGCCGAAACGTCCGGCGCAGTGCCGATCGCCGCGATCGGCGGGGCCGGAGGGATCGGCAAGACCTGGCTGGCCCTGGCGTGGGCGCACCGCCGGCTGGACCGGTTCGCGGACGGGCAGCTGTTCGTGGACCTGCACGGGTTCCATCCCACCGCACCGCCCGTCGCGCCCGGCACGGCGCTGTTCGGCTTCCTCACCGCACTGGGAGTCGCCCCGGACCGCGTTCCTGCCGGCCTGGACGCCAGAGCGGCGCTGTACCGGAGCCTGGTCGCGGGGCGGGAAATGGTGGTGGTGCTGGACAACGCCGCCACCGCCGACCAGGTGATCCCGCTGCTGCCTGGTGGTCCGGCGTGCACCGTGCTGGTCACCGGCCGCACCAGGCTCGCCTCCTTGATCGACCGGCACGGCGCCCGCCACCTGCAGCTGGACGTCCTGCCCCGCGCCGAGGCCTGCGCCCTGCTGTCGGCACGCTTGGGCGCCGACCGGGTGGCTGCCGAGCCCGACGCGGTCGACGAGCTGGTCGAGTTGTGCGGCGGCTACCCGCCGGCCTTGTCTTTCACCACCCGCCAGGCCGCGACCCGCCCCGGCAGCTCGCTGGCCGAGGTTGCCGCGGATGTCTACGCGCGGGTCCTTGCCGCCACCCCGCCCCCGACCCAGACCGTCGAGTTCCCTGCACTGCGAAACGCGCGAGACCTGGTCGTGCGGCGCTCGATCGACGGGGAAGTGGCCGCCGGCAGGGTGTCACCGCCGTCCCCGGTCGAGCAGGACTGGGTCGGTCTGCGCCCGCACCTCACCCGGCTGGTCGGGCGCGCGGGCGACGCGGCCCGGTTGGCCGCACTCCTCGACCGCGAACGTCTGGTTTCGGTGACCGGGGCCGGTGGTTGTGGCAAAACGGCGCTGGCGGTGCATGTCGCGTACGAATCAGCATGCCGGAGGCAGCTGGCGGGTCTCGCGTTGGCCCTTGCCACGGTCAGGTCGGTCGAACAGGTCGTGCACGCCCTGGCCGCGCTGCTTCGCGCCGGCGATGGCGGGGACGACCTCGACGGCGCGTACGCGGCTGTCGAGCGGGCGCTCGCGGCCGGACCGCGGCTGCTGGTGCTCGACAGCTGTGAGCACCTCGTCGGCGACGTCGCGGACTTGGTGACCCGGATGTTGAGCACTTGCCCCGAACTGGTCGTGCTGACGACTTCCCGGCAGCCGCTCGGCGTACCGGGCGAGGCCGTGTTCGCGCTGGAACCGCTGCCCGTTCCGGTACCCGGTGCACCGGACGAGGCGGTGCTGGGCGTCCCGTCGGTCGAGCTTTTCGCCGAACGCGTCCACCGCGCCGCGCCATCGATCACCATCACCGGCGCGGACGTCGACCACGTTGCGGAACTGTGCCGCAGGCTCGATGGGCTGCCGTTGGCGCTCGAACTCGTTGCTGCCCGGGCTCGCGCCTTCCCGCTGCACGAACTCGTCGAGCGGGTCGGCCGCGACTTGACGCTGCTGTTCCGCACGTCGTCGAGTGGTGACTCGCGGCACACGACCCTGGACGCGACCCTCGATTGGTCCTTCCGGCTGCTGCCGCCCGATCAGCAGCGCCTCTTCGCGCGGATGTCGGTGTTCGCAGCCGGGTTCACCGCCGAGGACGCCGCAGAGGTGTGCGGGTTCGCGCCGCTGCGCTCCGGTACGGTCGCGGCGAAACTCGCCGCGCTCGTCGATCGCTCGCTCGTGCAGCCCTGCGACGTGGCCGGGATCCGACGGTACCGGCTGCTCAACGTGATCCGGACGTTCGCCGGATCCCGGCTCGTCGGCCTCGGAGAGTTCGAAACCACGATGCGCCACCACCTCGATCGGTGGCTCGCGCTCGCCAGGGACATCGACCGGCTGCCCCGCTACTCCGATCGCGAGCTGCGGTGGGCGGCCATGGAGCCGGACGCGGCGAACCTGCGCCAATGCCTGCAGTTCGGCCTCGACACCGACCACGCGCTCGACGCGGCCGAGATCGTCGCCAAGTCATTCGAGTTCTGGCTGGTGAACAAGGGTTATCTCACCGAGGGACGCGCCTGGCTGCAACGGATGCTGGCACTGCCCGGCCTGGCCGCCCGTCCCGAGATCCGCGCGCTGTTGCGGTTCCACCGCGGGCTCGTCGTCAAGATGCTCGGCGACATTCCCGGCAGCCTGACGCTGTTGTGCCCGGTGGTCGGCGAACTGGCCACCCACCGGCGTCGTGAACACCTCGAGGCGCGGGCGGGCGTGCTCAACGCCAAGATGCTCGCGCTCGACCCCTCGGTGCTGGACGACGTGGAGCCCGCGGTCGCTGCTGCGCTGGATTGGCCGAACAGCGACGACGCCCGGATGGTGTTCAATTCCGCCGGCAGCACGATGAACACCTGGGGCCGCTACTCCCGAACGTTGGAAATCGGTGCGGCCTACGACCAGTGCAAGCTCGACCTCAGCAGTTCCTCGATGGCCGCGAAGCTCACCGTGATGGTCGAGGCCCTGCTCGGCCTCGGTGACCTCGCCTGTGCCACCGCGCTGATCGACGACCTCATCGGCCTGGCCGGCCGGGTCACCCACGCCGCGGAGCAAGCCGCTCCGCGCCGGGTGATCGCCTCCCACTACCTGGTATGCCAGGAACCCGACCGGGCGCGGCGCTTCCTCGACGAGGCCCTCACCACGCTGAGCACGGCGCTACCGCTGCTGACCTCGCGGTTCGTCCCGCTGCAGATCCTGCTGGCCGAGGCGCAACGACAGTGCGGCGACCCCACGACCGCCCGCCACACCCTGCAGGACGTCCTGCTGAGTGCCCGCGGCCGGTCGGACTTCAAGCACACCTTCGCCGCCCCGCTGTGCGCGGCACTCATCGCGGCCGACCTGGGTGACACCGAGGCCGCCCACCGTCTGATCATCCGCTGGAACCATGCCCGGCGCACGCACGGGCTGCCCGTGCCGGTCGGCTTCGTCACGCCGGCCACCACACTGGACCTCGATCCGGCACCGGCCGGCCGACCGGCCAAGGTGTGGCACCCCGCGGCCTTCACCGCCTGCCTCGACGCGACCGGCACCTGGTGCGCGCAGCCGGGTCCCGCTCACGTGCCAGGGTGATCACGACCCTGATCGGCATGTTCCGACCGGCCTCCGGCCATGGCGTCGAAGGCCGGTCACGGTGTCACGAGCGCACGAACGTCCAGGTCACCGGGATGGTGCCCAGATCGGTGTCCGCCAGCTGGGCGAACGCCGGCTGGCTGAGGTCGATGTGCGCGCTGTCGCAGCTCGGGCACTTGTCGGCCACGGGCACGGTGATGGTCCGGCCGTTGTACGACACCCGGATGGACACGCCCCGGCACAGCGGGTCGTTGTTCGGGTTGGTCGTGGTCCAGTACGCGGTCGGCGCCGCGACGAGCAGCTGGGTGGCGACGTTGATCTGCGTGCCGCAGGCGCCGAAGCCGGCGTCGTTGTAGTAGGTGGCGCGGCCATTGACCGGCTGGTCGAAAGGAATGTCGGCCCATGCCGTACCGCTCGTGGTCAGGGGAAGTGTGGCTGCGGCGGCCAGCACGACGAGCTGTCATCGTTGACAATGGGGCGGAAACCAGTCGATTCGAAATCTACCGTGCGCCTGCCGCGGGGTGGTGCTCGAAGCGGGCGATCTCGCGGAGGGACTCGACTGCCTGGCGCACGGACGCTTCCCACAGCACCTCGCCGTAGCCCGGGGTCGCCTGCGTGGGGTCTCCGACGACACCGGGGGTGCCGAAGTCGTTCGAGAGCCAGCCGAAGCTCACGGGGCGGCCGTTGAAGCCGATGTGCTCGAAGGCCGCGAGGTGTTCGGGCACCCAGCGCTCGGCCCGCGAGAGGTCCACGAGGTCGGGGCGCAGGTGCAGGACGAGGGAGGTTTCCGCGGCGCCGCCGTGGATGCCGAGCTCCCGCTCGTCGAGCCCTTCGCCCGCGGGCGGGGCCGCGCGGACGAGCGAGGGCATGAGGAAGGTCTTGAGCCCGGAGCATTTGCGGATTTCCCGCAACGCCACTTGCAGGAGCGCGACGTTCCCGCCGTGCCCGTTGAGGAACACGAGCGTCCCGGCGCCCATGAGCGCTACCGACCGTCCGATTTCGACGGTGGTGCGCAGCAGGGTCTCGGCGTCGAGCCAAACCGTGCCGGGCGCCCAGCTGTGCTCGTCGGATTTCGTGTAGGTCAGCGTGGGGAGCTGCCAGACGTCGATGCCCTCGGCGGCAGCGCTTTCGACGGCGGCGCCGGCCACTGCTTCCGCGATCAGGGCGTCGGTGCTGAGCGGCAGGTGCGGCCCGTGGTGCTCGATCGCGCCGGTGGGGAGGACGATGATCGATTCCCGGCCGATCCGGTCCGCGAGGGACGGGCCCGCGAGTTCGGCGAGGGCGCGGTTCATATCTTGGCCTGCGCGGGCAGCGTCACGGCGAGCTCGGGCACGCCCAGGTGGCCGGGGTTGAGCAGCCCGTCCGGGTCGGTGCGTTCTTTGAGCGCGAGGAGCTCCTCGACGCCGTGATCGACGTAGAACTGGTGCGGGCTGTGGACGCGTACGCCGAGTTCGACGAGCTTCGCGTACCCCGCGTAGACGTCTGCCGCGCCCGTGTATTCCGCGACGAGCATCCCGATGGGGAAGCGGTGCGCGGCTTCGATGTGCAGGATACCGCCGGGGTACACGGCCTCGACCTCGTGGATGCGGTCGATCAGCGCCTCGCCGCCGACCTCGACGTGGAAGTAGTCCTTGCCGGGGCTTTTCTTCTTGAGCCACCAGATGGGGTGGTTGTAGGAGAGCATCGAAACCCGGATCGTCTGCTGGACCCCTGCGCGCACGTCTTCGACCGAGCCGCGGGCTCTTGCGATGAGCGACGACGCCGTATCGAGCGCCGTCACGTCGATGATCGCGCGCAGGCTCGCGCGCCCGGCGGGGATCGCCGGGTCCGTGGGGAGCCGTTCCGCCACGGCGGCCCGGTCCGCGCTCACCAGCCGGGGCAGCGGCTCGATCTCGCGGAGCGTCCGTACCGCGCCGAGCGCCTCCTCGAAGGTGGGGAAGCTCGCGTACACGGCCCGCCAGTCCTGGGCCGTTTCGAGCCGGACCGTCGCGCGGGCGATCACCCCCGCGGTGCCGTAGGTGTGCACGAAGGTCCGCGCGTCGTCGCCCTCGACGTGGGTGAGGGCCGGCGTGGTACCCGGGAGGGCGACGTCGAGCGCGACGACGAAGCCCTCCCAGTTCGTGCCGTGCGCGATCGACCCCGTGCCGCCCGAGCCCCCGGAGAGGAAACCGCCCAGGGTGGACTGCGCGGTCGACGGATACATCCAGAGCTGCTGGCCGCTCGCATCGGCCGCTCGTTCCAGGAGTGCCAGGGAGGCGCCGGCTTCGGCCGTGATGACGCCGTCGCCCACTTCGACGACGGCGCGGGCGCGCGTCGTGTCGAGGATCAGGCCGCCGTGCAGCGGGATGCCCTGCCCGTAGTTGCCCGTGCCCTTGCCACGGGCCGTGACGGGGACGCGGTGGCGGGTCGCGGCGGCCACGACCGCCGCGATCTGCTCCGCGTTCGCCGGGTAGGCCACGAGGTCGGCGAGGCCGAGCGGGAGCTGCTCGGAAAGGATGGGGCTCATCGTGGCTTCGTCGACCGAGGCGCGCTCGCGGGTCTTGAGGTCGGCGCTCACGCCGCGCTCGCCGAGCAGCCCGGCGAGTTCGGCGCGCAGCGCCTCGATGGTCTCAGTGCTGGTCATGGCGCTCCTGTTCACCAGCCGAGGCCGATTTTCGGGTCGAGGAACTGGTTCGTGACGAGGTCGCCGGGGACGAGGCCGCTCTTGACGTGACCGCCCGTCTTGGAAAAGACCGGCGCCGCGATCTTGATGAACTCGGACACGCGCTGGTCGTCCATCGCGCCGACGTGCTCGTTGCCGGCGTCGGTGGCGATCTTGAGGTCCTTCATCTGCGCGACGGCCGCCTTGCCCACGGCGGCGTCGTAGGTCCAGCCGTTGTTGTAGGCCTGCACGAGCTTGACGATGAGGTCGTTCGTCGCCGCCGGGTTCTTCAGGAAGTCGACATCGGCCTGCTGCATGACGGGCACGAGCTTCTTGAGGCACGGCGAGAGCGAGGCCAGTTCGGTGGTGCGGACCGACATCGTCTGGGGGTACGGGGACCACCCGGTGTCCGCGACGAGCTGGAACTTCAGCGGCTTGCCCCACGCGGCGACTTCGTTCTGGTAGACGTACGGCTCAGCGGTCGCGAAGCCCTGCTGCGCGTCCTTGCCCTTGGCGGTCACGAACTTCGCCGGGGCGCCGTCGTAGCTCCCGTCGAGGATGCCGGCGGGCAGGTAGCCCGCGTCGGTGAGGTAGGCCATGTAGGCGGCGCCGTTGAAGTACCGGACGACGCCGCCGTTCGCCTGGAGCTTGGTGCCGAGGTCCTTGATCGTGGCGACGTCCGGGTAGGTCTTCGGGTCCCACATGATCATCATCGGCGACTTGTCGTTCTGGGCGAACACGGCCGTGGTCGGCATGTCCCCGGAGAACTGGACGGCCTCGTCGGTGGAGACGTAGCCGAGGGTGATCGACTTGTCCTGGTTCATCTGGGCCGAGACCTTCGAGAAGCCGATCGCCGGCCCGCCGGCGCGGACCTGGAGCTTGACGCCGGTCGGCCGGCCGTTGGCGTAGAGGTCGCTCGTCACGGACTTCTGGCCGGCATCGATCGCGGGGTTGGGGCCGAGCATTTGGTAGAGGTGCCCGTGGTCGGCCTCGGGGTTCCAGTCGGTCTGGACGACGACCGTCGACGGGCACACGCCGGCGAGGTCGACGGTGGGTCCGGTCGGGACGGGCGCCGCGGGCGCTGCGCCGGCGTCGGCCGATCCGCTCGCGCCGCAGGCGGTGAGGGCGACGGCGAGCGTGGCGACGGACAGGATGGCGGCGGCAGTGCGGGATCGGGTGCGCATGGAACTCCGTTTCGGGGGTGCGGGGTGGGTCAGGTGAAGTCGAACCAGCGGCCGACCGCGAGCCGGCCGATGAGCCCGAAGGCGAGGAAGACGGCGATGCCGTAGAGCGAGGCGATGATGATCGTCGCGTACAGCTCGGGACCCATCAGCCGGGACGCCGTGACCTGGATCAGGACGCCCAGGCCGGGATCGCCGCGCTGGAAGAACTGGTCGCCCACGATCGCGCCGATCACGGACAGGCCCGCGGACGTGCGGAGGCCGACGAAGATCGAGGGGAGCGCGGCCGGGATCTGCAGCTTGACCAGGCGGGTCAGCCGACCGGCGCCTTGGAGCGCGAACAGCTCGCGTTGCGCACGGTCGGTGGAATGCAGGCCGAAGAGGGTGTTCGAGACCATGGGGAACAGCGCGATCATCACGGTGACGATCACGCGGGAGAGGAAGGCGTAGCCGAACAGCGCCCCGATGAGCGGCACGAGCGCGAGGATCGGCACGCACTGAAGCACGACAGCGTACGGATACAGCGCCTTCTCGAGGCCCTTGGCCTGGGCCATGACGGTGGCCCACAGGATCCCGAGGACGATGGCGGCGCCGAGCCCGGCGAGCGAGACGACCGTCGTGCGGCCGAGTGCGGTCCACAGTTCCGCGTTGAACCCGGTCGGGGCGCCATCGGGGCGGGTGTCGTTGATGATCGCCGTCAGCACGAGGTGCGGGTACGGCACGAGGTAGGGCGACTCGACCACCTGGTCGTAATACGCCGCCGCCGCGTACCACAGCCCGGCGAAGACGCCGAAGGCCACGACGGGCTGCCACCACGACGCCGGTTTCCGGCTGCGGCGGGGCTTCAGGCCGGAGCGTGCGGCGGTGGTGCGGCGTACCGCGGTTTCCTGCAGCGTGGGCATCAGCGGTGCCCCTTCCTGAGCGCGTGCGAGACATCGCCGACGAGCTCCGCGAACTCGGGGGTGAAGCGGATGTCGGGATCCCGCGGCATCGGGAACGGCACGTCGAACCGCGCGACGATGGAGCCCGGCCTCCCGGACATGACGACGACCTTGGTCGAGAGGTAGACGGCCTCGGAGACCGAGTGCGTGACGAACAGCCCCGCGAAGCGCTGCTCGGTGAACAGCCGCAGCAGTTCGTCGTTGAGGCGTTCGCGTGTGATCTCGTCGAGCGCCCCGAACGGCTCGTCGAACAGGAACAGTTCGGGGTCGAGCGTGAGCGAGCGCGCGAGGGAGACGCGCATCTTCATGCCGCCCGAGAGCTGTTTCGGAAGGTGCTTCTCGAAGCCGTCGAGGCCGACGAGGCCGATCGCGGCGGCCGCCTTCGCGGTCCGGTCCATTTTGGACGCCCGGTTGAGCTCGGCGAGGAGTTCGACGTTGCCCCGGACCGACCGCCACGGAAGGAGCGTCGCGTCCTGGAAGACGTAGCCGATCCGGCTCGTGTTCACGTCGGTCGTTCCGCCCGAAGCCGATTCGAGGCCCGACGCGATGCGCAGCAGCGTCGACTTGCCGCAGCCGCTCGGGCCCACGATCGAGACGAATTCGCCGCGGTCCACGGTGAGGTCGACGCCGCCGAGCGCCGCCGTGCCGTCGGGGAAGACGAGGTCGACGTCGCGGAAGTCCAGCAGGGTCGAACGGACGGCGGGCTCGGCCGCGGTCGTGGTGGACATGCGATTCCCTTCAGGATGCGGGGACGAAGACCGGCAGTGCCGGGAGTTCGCGGTGTGCCTCGGTGATCGCGACGACGCGGCCGCGGTGGATGACGATGCGGTCGGCGGGCGCGGTGGCGATCGCGTCGACGAGGTTCACGGCCCGGATGGCGAGGAAGTCGGCTTGGGCGCCGACCACCGCCCCCGCGGGTGGCAGCCCCATGACGGATCTCGCACCGGTGCTCACGAGGCCGTAGGCCTCCTCCGGGGAGAGATGGCCCGCCGTGACGAGCAGCGACGCGGTTTCGAGTGCGTCGCCGCGGCCCACGGGGTTGAACGGATCGCGCACGTTGTCCGCCCCGGCCCCCAGGCGGACGCCCGCGTCGAGAAGCTCGCGCAGCGGCGCGAGACCGCGCGGCGTCGAGACGGGGTGCTCCCAGCCCTGGAGGTAGAGATTCGTGATGGGAAGGGTGACGATGCCGACGTCCGCGGCCTTGACGTCCGCGATGATCGCGTCCCGGCGCGCGGCTTCGAGGGTGCCGAGCCGCACGCAGTGGCCTGCCGTGCGCGAGCGGCCGGCCGGCCAGTCGCGCACCGCGCGGGCATAGGCGTCGAGGGTGACGGGGCCGGAAAGGTTCTCGTCGGCGTGGAGGTCGGCACCGATCCCGCGCCGCTGCGCGAGCGCGAGCAGCCGCGCGAGGTCCGCCGCGGGATCGGGAGCGAGGTGCGGAGCGCCGCCGACGAGGTCGACGCCGGCGTCCAGGACCGCTTCCACGTGCTGGTCGGGGCAGTCCGGTGCGGCGAGCGCCACGAGTTCGATGTCCATCAGGCCCGCGAGCTCGTCCCGGACCTGTACCAGGGCACGGGCTCCGCGCGTCACGTCTTCGAGGCCCGCGCCGCCGTCGCCGAGGACGTCGACGTGGGACCGGATCGCGGTGGTGCCCGCGGCGAGCATCGCGAGGGCCTGCGCGCGGGCGCGCTCGACGATCGACTCGACGCTCATCGCCGACGCATGGCGCCGCCACGCGTCGATCGCGGAGCCGAGGTCACCGAGCTTCGGGTTGACGGCGTCGAAGCTCCGGGCTTTGTCGAGATGCGCGTGCGGCTCGGCCGGGGCGGGGAGCAGCAGCCGGCCACGCAGATCGAGCGTCGGCCCGAGCGGCTCGGCCGTGCCCGCGGCGGCGATCCCGGTGACCACGCCCGAGGCGATCGAGAGGTCGACGACGCGCCCGTCGGGCAGCTTCGCGTTGCACACCGCGGCAATCGGGCGGGGCAGCGAGTCGGCCATGTGCTCTCCGGTGTCGGGGTGGTGCGGAACCGCGGGGATGGTGTAAATGTTGACCGCATCAACATTGGCCGACAGTACGGAGCCGAGATTGCCGATGTGTAAAACCCCGTGTTCTTTGTGTTGCCCCTGCGACCCGGTGCGGCGCTCACCGTGAAGGAAGCCGACCCCGCGCCGTCACGCGTCGTGGACGAGCAGTCCGAGCGAGTCGGCGCGCGCATCCGCGAGCTGCGCCGCTCTCGTGGCCTCACGCTCGTCCAGCTGGCGGGGCGCACCGGACTTTCGCACCCGTTCCTCAGCCAGCTGGAGCGGGGCCACACCCGGCCGAGCATGGTTTCGCTCGACCGCATCGCGAAGGCGCTCGGCACGACCCAGGTCGAGCTCATCGCGGCCGGTGCCCCGGGTCTGCCGGACGCCGAGAGCGGGCGAGCCGACGTGCTGCGCGCCGGTGAGGGCGCCCGCAACCGGTTCCCCCACGGCGAGGTCAGGCTGCTCACGCGCGGCAGGCGGGCGTTCGATCCGATCGAGTGGACCGGGACCAGCTCCGAATTCGGGGACTACTTCCGCCACCCCGAGGACGAGTTCGTCCACGTCGTCGGCGGGGCGCTCCTGCTGGACCTCGAGAAGGACGGGACGGTCCGGCTCGACGTGGGGGACTCCGTCTACTACCCGGGCGGCACGGCACACCGCTGGTGCTCGCCCGACGGATCACGGTTCCACCTCGTCGTGGTGAAACAGGCGTGCTGACGATCCGGGGCGCCGACCGCATTCTCGTCGATTCGTCCACTGAGGACAGTGGTGATCTCGCGCTCGACGACGGTTCCCCGCACCGGACGGTACTCGACGCCTCAGGGTGCGTGGTGACGCCGGGGCTCGTCAATGCCCACCACCACCTCCTGCAGAGCGCGTTCCGCACCCTGCCCGGAACGCGGGGGGTGCCGATGGCCGACTGGCTGCCCGCGATGGCCGCCGCCTACGGGCGGGTGGGCCACGACCCGGAGGCCTACGCCGTCGCCGCCTCGGTGGGTGCCGCCGAAAGCCTCCTGTGCGGTGTCACGACCATCGCGGACCACCATCTGAACTGGCCGCACGGCGCCGCGATCGCGGACACGGTCGCCCTCGCGAGGGCGACGGCCGAGGCCGTCCGGTCCCTCGGTGCCCGGCTCGTCTTCGTGCGCGGCTCGGCGCGGGACGATCCGGAGTGGGCGGGCGAGTCCGCCGACGCCATCGTGACCGCGCTCGTTCCCGGGGCCGCCTGCGGGATCTCGCCGGACGGCATGCTCCAGGTCGCGGTCGGCCCCGCCGGGGTCCATTCCGACGCGCGGGAGACGTTCGCGGCCCTTGGTGCGGTCGCGGCCCGCTACGGCCTGCGCCGCCGGACTCAGGCCAACGAGCAGGTCGACACCGCGATCGCCGTCGAGCGCTACGGGCGCAGGCCGCTCCAGCTCCTCCACGAATGGGGCTGGCTGGCACCGGACGTCACCGTTGCACACCTGTGCGACGTCACGCCGGGGGAGATCCGCCTGCTCGCGCGGGCGGGGGTGACCGCGACCCACGCGCCGGGGTGCGACGTGCCCATGGGGTGGGGCGTGGCGCCGGTCGCCGCGCTGATCGAGGCGGGCGTCGTCGTCGGCCTGGGGACCAGTGGCGGGGGAAGCAACGACGCCGGGCACCTGCTCGCCGATGCGCGGCTCGCCCTTCAAGTGTCCGGTCTCGTGGGGGCACAGCTTCCCGCGCGCACCGTGCTCGGGATGGCCACGGCGGGTTCCGCCGCGGGGCTGGGCCGGCCCGAGCTCGGGCAGCTGGGTGCCGGGTCGGCGGGTGACCTGTGCGTGTGGGACGTGTCCGGTGTCGCCGATGCGGGCGTGCACGATCCGATCGCGGGACTGCTGTGGGCGTCGCCCGGCCGGCGGCCGAAGCACGTGGTCGTCGGGGGACGTGTTGTCGTGCGGGACTACCGGCTGGTCACGGCCGACGAGGCGGAGGTCGCGGCGCGCCTGCGCGAACGGCTCGCCCGCACACCACCGACGGTTTAACTGGATCGTGACAGAACGGCGAGGGCGGGGTAAAGGAAAGCCCGGACGCTGGCTGCATGACCGAAGCCGAGGTACCGCCGAAGACCGGCAAGCGAGCGAGGACCTCGATCAGCCGTGAGCTGATCGAGCTTGCGGCGCTGTTCATCGCCACCGGGGTCGCGGATCTGTTCGTCAGCACGTTGTCCCACAACAGCGTCGGGCCGGTCGTGCTGTTCGCGTTGGGTGGGCTGCTGGTGGCCACCGCCGGGTGGCGCCGGTGGTGGACCCACCGTCCGCGGCCGGAGCGGGCGCGCGGCACCGCGGACGAAGATCCACTGCGGACCGGGGTGGCGTGGCGGGTGCGCGCCACGGTGCGTGACGTGCCGGGGAGTTTGGCGGGGGTGACGGCCGCGTTGGCGGCGCACCGCTACGACATCGTCTCGTTGCAGGTGCTCGCGGTTCCGGACGGCGTGGTCGACGAGTTCCTCGTCCGCGCGCCGGACGGCGCGGCGGCGGCGGACATCGCCACGGTCACCGAACTGGGCGGTGGCCGGGACGTGCGGGTCGTCCCGGCGGACGTGCACGAGTTCGTCGACCTGCCGACCCGCGTGCTGACGATCGCGGCTGCGGAGGAACCGGACCTGGCCCGGTTGCTGACGGCGGTGCTGGGGGCTTGCGGCATCGAACGGAAACCCGCCGGGCGTCGCGGAAAGAGGGCCGGTGAAGGCATCGACGGAACGGTGCTGAGGCTGGTGGACACCGACGGCGTTGTGGTGGTGGTGACCCGGCCGTCGCTGCCGTTCACCCCGGTGGAGTTCGCGAGGGCCAAGGCCGTGCTCGACCTCCGGCGGCGGCTGGCCGGACCACGGGGTGGTGAACCCGGCGGGCTCGCCGCGGCACCGGCCGGTGGCCGTGATCGACCGCCGGAGGCGAATCCGGGCTGAATCCCCGGCCGTCGAGCAGGGCGGGAGAAACCCTCCGTTGCCGGGTCTTGTTCCGCTGTGTGGACGTGCTGGCCGTCCGGGAACCGGGTCCCGAGAATGCCTGCATGACGGCGTTGAACGAAGAGACCGCCTACGACCGGGTGCGCGTCGCGCAGTGGCAGGCGGGACAAGCTCGCATGCCGGGATTGAGCCGGCGCGGCCTGCTGCGGCTGACGGCGGCCGGTGGGCTCGCCCTGGCCGCGGCGGGCACGGCGGCCGGCCCGGCGATGGCCGCGGGCCCGATCGTGAAACCCCTGCCGCCGGAGCTGTTCGACGTCCACGGCAGCAACGCCGAGACGCGCTGGGAAGCGATGAGCGGGCAGGGGTACCTGACGCCGGTCGATCGGTTCTTCGTCCGTGACCACACGTCGACGCCGGTGCTGGATGCCGCCGGCTGGCGGCTGAAGCTGTTCGGCTCCGGGCTGCGCGGCGGGCCGGTCGAGTTCACCTACCGGGACCTGCGCGCACTGCCGTCCGAGACGCTCACCGCGTTCATCGAATGTGCGGGCAACGGGCGGAGCTTCTTCACCAGCCAGCAGGGCCAGACCGTCAGCGGGACGGCGTGGAAGCTCGGCGCGGTCGGGGTCGCCCGCTGGCGTGGCGTCCGGCTGGCGACGGTGCTCGCCCGGGCCGGGCTGTCCCGCCACGCCGTCGACGTCCTGCCGGAGGGCCTCGACGCGGACTACGTGACGGGCGGGGTGAACCTCGGCAAGGTGCGCCGGCCGCTGCCGGTGGCGAAGGCGCTGGAAGACGTCCTGCTGGCGTACGAGATGAACGGGCAGCCGCTGCCGCCCGACCACGGGTTTCCGGTGCGGCTGGTGGTGCCGTCGTGGGCCGGGATCGCGTCGATCAAGTGGCTGGGCCGGATCGAGGTGTCGGCGACGCCGCTGGTGTCGCCGTGGAACACGCAGTACTACCGGTTGCTGGGCCCGGACTACCCGGCCGAGGGCACGCTCGTCACCGAGCAAGTGGTGAAGAGCGCGTTCGAGCTGCCGTGGGGCGCGACGCTGACGGCCGGGCGGCACGTGCTGCGCGGCCGCTCCTGGTCGGGCCACGGCCGGATCCGGCGGGTCGAGGTGAGCACGGACGGCGTGACCTGGCAGCCGGCGAAGCCGATCAGCCCCGCGCTCGACCGCGGGTGGCTGCGGTGGGAGTTCCCGTGGCGGCCGCGCGAGGCGGGCGAGTACACGCTGCGGGCGCGCGCCACCGACATCACCGGCGTGCGTCAACCGGACGTCGCGCCGTACAACACGCAGGGGTACCTGTTCGGCGCGGTGGTCCGGCACCCGGTCACGGTCGGTGCGGCATGAAGCGGCTGGTTCGCGCACTGACCCGGGCGTTGACCGGCGTGGGCTGGGTGCTGGTGCTGCCAGTCCCGCCGTTCGAACCCGGGGTGGCGGTGCCGGTGCCGCGGCCCGTGGCCGACGTCCCGCGGGTGCCGCTTTCGCGAAGGGAAAGGGAAACTTTCCGCAGAATCGTTTCGGGCTGAGCGGGTTAGCCGCGGCGTGAAGGATGCCCGGCGGGTGGAACGACTTGACGGCACCCGGCTCGACGGCGGCACGATGACGGCATTGCACGAAGCGGACGGAGCCGCGTGATGAGATTCCAGGTCCTGGACATCCTGCCCCACCTCACGAATCCGGTGACCGGTCGCCGGGTCCGGACGGACGAGCGCTTCGCCCAGTCGTTGACGTCCGCGCGGTATGCGGAGGAGTTCGGGTTCGACGCCGTCGCGCTCGGCGAGCGGCACGCGGGGCAGTTCTTGAGCAGCGGCGTCACCGTGCTGCTGGGGGCGATCGCGGCGACGACCAGCCGGGTGCGGATCCAGACCGGGGTGTCGGTGCTGTCGATCCACGACCCGCTGCGAGTGGCGGAGGACTACGCGACGGTCGACCAGGTGTCCCGCGGGCGGCTGGAGCTGGTGATCGGCAAGGGCAACGAGCTGCGCCAGCTGCCGATGTTCGGGATCGGGAACGGCGATCAGTGGGACGCGCTCGCCGAGAAGTACGAGCTGCTGCGGCGGCTCTGGCGTGAGGAGGACGTCACCTGGTCGGGTCGTTTCCGGGGGCCGCTGGACGGGGTGAGCAGCCTGCCGCGGCCGTTCGCCGGCGCGCCGCGGGTGTGGCACGGTTCGGCGACCACGGTGACGTCGGCGGAGCTGGCGGCGAAGTGGGGTGATCCGCTGTTCTCGGCCAACGCCCTGCAGCCGCGGGACCGGTACACGGTGCTGATCGAGCACTACCGCAAGCATTACGCCGAGCACGGCCACGACCCGCGCTTCGCGTTCGTCGGTGCGGGTGCCGGATTCCTGTACCTGGCGGACACCACGCAGGAAGCCCGCGAGGCCTTCGGCCCGACCTACGAGAAGATCGTCGAGTTCTTCAACCAGCCGGGGAACCACACGCCGGGAAACCCGATGGAGTTCCCGACGGTCGACGACGCCATCGAGCGCGGGCCGGTCCTGGTCGGCAGTCCCCAGCAGATCGCCGAGAAGATCCTGTGGTGGCACGAGGCCTACGGACACGACCTGCAGTCGTTCAGCCTGCCCACGATGATCCCGCACGAGCAGCAGCTGGACATGCTCGAACGGTTCGCCTCCGAGGTCGTGCCCGTGGTGCGCAAGGCCGTGCCGACGACACTGTGGACGGACCAGGACCCGTACGGCGGGCGCCCTGCGGTGCACGGGCGCACGGTCCCGGATGCGGCGGCAAGCATCGAGGGGGCCGTGCTGTGACCGGGAAGTCCTGAGGCGCCGTCACGGCAATGCCTCGCCTGATGCGGCGCTCGTCAGCAGGGGGACGAGGGCATCGGGGCGGTCCAACGGGATGATGTGCCCGCAGTCCTCGATGAGGTGAGCCGTGAGGTCGTCGGTCACCGGGCGCAGCTGGCGGGCGAGGGTGTCGCCGACCGGGTGTGCGCCGATCGCGACGGTGGGCACGGTGAGCCGGCCGGCCGCGGTGGCGTGCGCGATCTGCGCCGCGCTTTCGGGCATGGCCCGGTAGTGGCCGAAGGCGCTCCGCAGGGCGTCCCGCCCGGTGTACGCGGCGATGAAGTGGTCCCGGATCGCGGGCGGCACGCCACGGCCGCGGGTGCCGGCGTCGAGGAACCAGCTGATATAGCCGGCCTCGTGCCCGGCCAGGACCGTCTCGGCGAGGCCGGGGACGGCGTGGAAGCCGAACCACCACGGCGGCCCGCCGGCGAGGAAGTCCTCGGCTCCGGGCAGGCGCCCGAGCAGCGACTCCATGAGGACGAGCCGGCGGACCCGCTCGGGGCGCCGCATGGCGAGCAGGAACGCGGGCGGAGTACCGGCGTCGATGCCCACGACGGTCGCCTCCGGTTCGGCCAAGGCATCGAGGAGCGCTTCGGCGTCGGCCGCGAGGGTGCCGGCGTCGTAGCCGTCGGCGGCGCGGGTGGTCGCGCCGAGACCACGCAGGTCCGGGGCGATGACCCGGTGGTGGCGGGCCAGGTGCGGGATGACGGCGGTCCACAGCCGCCAGGTGTGCGGGAAGCCGTGCAGGAGGAGGACCGCGGGCCCGTGCCCGGTGATGGCCACGGTGATGTCGATGCCGTTCGCCGTGACCCGCTGCTCGCGCACAGTGCCTCCTGGTGGTTACCATTGGTTACCAGATGAGGCTAGGTAACCGGCCCGGCCAGGCCAAGACGGCACTTTCCCGACAGGTGGTGAGCTCCAGGTGACCCCCTCGCCGAAGGGCACGCGCGGCGACCTCTTCGACCCCGCCTGCCCGACCCGCAAGCTGCTGGACCGGATCGGCACGAAGTGGACGTCCATGGTGGTCAAGGTGCTGGCCGAGGCCGGTCCGGACGAGGTGCGGTTCGCCGAACTGCAACGCCGGATGCCCGGCGTCTCGCAGAAGATGCTGTCGGTGACCCTGCAGAGCCTCACCCGCGACGGCCTGGTGGAGCGCCGGGTGGAGCCGGCGGTCCCCCCGAAGGTGCACTACCGCCTCACCGGCCTGGGCCACTCCCTCGAAGTGCCGCTCGCCGGCCTGCGCACCTGGGCGGAGGAGAACATGCCGGCGATCGACCGGGCCAACGCCGTGGCGCGGGACTGAAGCCCGGGATCGTCACTTCACCTCGTTCAGCTTTCCGGTGGCGACGTCGAAGACGAAGCCCCGCACGGAGTCCTTCTCCGGGATGAACGGGCTGTTCCTGATCCGCGCGATCGACTGGCGGACGTCTTCGTCGAGATCGGTGAAGGCTTCCGCGGCCCAAGCGGGCTTGACCCCGACGTCCTCCTGGATGGACTTCTTGAAGCCGTCGTCGGTGAAGGTGAGCATCCCGCAGTCGGTGTGGTGGATGAGGATGATCTCCTCGGTGCCCAGCAGCCGCTGGCTGATGGCGAGCGAGCGGATCTCGTCCTCGGTGACGACGCCGCCGGCGTTGCGGATGACGTGGGCTTCGCCCTCGTTGAGACCGAGGACGCCGTAGACGTTGATGCGGGCGTCCATGCAGGCGAGCACGGCGACGTGCTTGGCCGGTGGCAGCGGCAACGGTCCGGTGAAGTTCGCGGCGTAGTCGGCGTTGTTGGCCAGAAGCTCGTCGGTGACCGACATGGTGGTCCCTTTCGCGTAGTGGGGTGGACCGAGTGGACGCGCTCGTGCGGTCATCCGCAACTGTGCCCACGACCTGGGAGACCATCCATTGCGGACTGCCGGGCGCTTCGTCCAGGATCTGGAATCCGCGGGCAGTTCGTTGACCCGCCTCGGCACGCTTCCTAGAGTTCGTCGTGTCCGCGGAAAGCGCCCGCGCTTTTCTTCCCTTTCTTTTTCCGGAACAGGTACCCCCATGCCCGAATCCGTCTGGGTCGCCCAGTCTGATCCGCGGGTCCGGCCACTGCTCGCCGACCTCGCCCGCGAATACGCGACGCGGTACCACCGCGCGCTCATCGACGAGCACCACAAGCTCCGGGAATACTCGGACGAACATTTCTCGCCGCCCGAGGGTGGCCTGCTGCTGCTCGTGCAGGACGGCCAGGCCGTCGCCGGCGGTGCCTTCCAGCGCTACGACGGGGAAACCGCGGAATTCAAGCGGATCTGGACCCATCGCGCGCACCGCGGCCACGGCTTCGCCCGCCGTGTCGTCGCCGAACTGGAGGCCGAAGCCGGCCGTCGCGGGTACACCCGCATCTTCCTCACCACCGGCCCGAACCAGCCCGAGGCTCGCGGGCTCTACCTGGCCACCGGCTACACGCCGCACTTCGACGTCCACGCGGTGCCCCGGACGCGGTTGTCGTTCTCGAAAGCACTTCCGGCCGCGGTGGGGGCCAGATGACCAGCGATCTCGGAACGCGACCCGCTCCCTCCGCGATACCCGAAGAAGCTCTGAAGATCGTTCCCGCGCGGCACCCGCTGACCTGGATCGCCGCTGCGGTCGTGGCGGTTCTCGTCGCGATGGCCGGTCATGCGCTGGTGACCAACAAGGCGTTCGACTGGCCGACGTTCACCCGGTTCGTCTTCCAGAAATCGATCCTGGAAGCGGTCGCGCTGACGCTCGAACTGACCTTGTTCGGCGTCGTGGCCGGTTTCCTCCTCGGTACCGTGCTGGCGTTGATGCGCATCTCCCGGAATCCGCTGCTGCGCGCGGTCAGCTGGACCTACACGTGGATCTTCCGGTCGGTTCCGCTGATCCTGCAGCTGCTGTTCTGGTACAACCTCGCCATCCTCTACAACGAGATCTCGTTCGGCATCCCGTTCGGGCCGTCGTTCGTCTCGGTGGGGACGATGAGCCTGATCCCGCCGTTCCTCGCCGCCGGTCTCGGTCTCGCCCTGCACCAGGGCGCCTATGCCGCGGAGATCGTGCGCGCGGGCTTCCTCTCGGTGGACGCGGGGCAGCGTGAAGCGGCCGCGGCGCTGGGCATTCCGGCCGGGCGGCAGTTCCGCCGGATCGTGCTGCCGCAGGCGATGCGCACGATCGTGCCGACCGCGGCCAACGAGATCGTCGGCCTCCTCAAGGCGACCTCCCAGGTCTACGTCATGGCGTTGCCGGAGCTCTTCTACCAGGTGCAAGTGATCTACACGCGCAGCGGCCGGGTGATTCCATTGCTGCTGGTGGCCACCGCGTGGTACCTCGCGCTGACCACCGTCCTGTCGGTCGCGCAGTTCTCCGTCGAACGCCACTTCGGCCGGGGCGACCGGCGGGCGCTGCCCCCGACGCCGCTGCAACGCCTGCGAGCAGCTTGGCGGCGGGCATGAGCGCGGACTACATGGTAGACGTCCGAGGCGTTCACAAGAGCTTCGGTGCGCTGAGCGTGCTTGACGGCGTCGACCTGCGGGTGCGCCGCGGCGAGGTCACCGTGCTGCTGGGGCCGTCCGGGTCCGGGAAGTCGACGCTGCTGCGGCTGATCAACCACCTCGAACGCGCCGACCGCGGTTTCATCAGCGTCGGCGGCGAACTGATGGGCTACCGCCGCTCCGGCGACCGCCTGCACGAACTCAACGAACGCGAGATCCTCAAGCAGCGCACCCGGATCGGGTTCGTTTTCCAGAACTTCAACCTGTTCGGGCACCTGACCGTGCTGGAGAACGTCGTCGAGGCACCGATCTCCGCGCAACGCCGTCCGCGCGCCGAAGCCGAGGCCAAGGCACGCGAACTGCTGGCCCGCGTCGGCCTCGAAGACAAGGTCTCCGAGTATCCGCGGCGGTTGTCCGGCGGCCAGCAGCAGCGGGTGGCGATCGCGCGGGCGCTGGCGCTCGAACCGGACGTCCTGCTCTTCGACGAGCCCACCTCCGCACTCGACCCGGAGCTGGTCGGCGAAGTCCTGGACGTGATCCGTGAGCTGGCGCGGGCCGGCACGACCATGGTCGTCGTCACCCACGAGCTGGGCTTCGCCCGCGAAGTCGCCGACACCGTCGTCTTCCTCGACGAAGGCCGCGTGGTCGAACAAGGCCCGCCCGCCGACGTCCTCGACAACCCCCGCCACGCCCGCACCCGCGCCTTCGTCGAAACAGTCCTTTGAGGAGAGTCATGAAACTGAAAACCCTCCTGCTCGCTTCGGTGTTCGCGCTCGCCGCGTGCGGCAGCCCCGAAGCAGCGACCGCTCCCGCCGCCGACCGGCCCGGCGGCGTCAACATCACCGCGAACCAGGACCGCGTCCGGACGCAGAAGGTCGACGCGGTCGCCGCGCTCGTCCCCGCCGACATCCGGGCCCGCGGCACCCTGGTCGTCGGGACCACCGGCAACGGCACCCCGCCGCTGTCGTTCCGCGCCGACGACGACAAAACGGTCATCGGGGTCGAGCCCGACCTCGCCCAGCTGGTCGCCGACGTCCTCGGCCTCGAGCTCGACCTGCGGGCCTCGTCGTGGGAGAACCTGTTCCTGTCGGTGGAGAACCGGCAGTTCGACGCCGGGTTCTCGAACGTCACGGTGACCGAGGAACGCAAGGACAAGTACGACTTCGCGACCTACCGCAAGGACACCATCGCGTTCGAGGTGAAGAGCGAGAAGAACCTGGCGGTGAAGGAGCCGAAGGACATCGCGGGGCTCACCGTCGGGGTCGGCGCCGGCACGAACCAGGAGCAGATCCTGCTGCGCTGGGACCAGCGGAACAAGGCGGCCGGGCTGGCGCCGGTGAAGTTCCAGTACTACCAGGCGCCCTCCGACTACTACCTGGCGCTGCAGTCCGGCCGCATCGACCTCTACGTCGGCCCGAACCCGACCTCGGCCTACCACGTCGCCGTCGACGGGAAGACCAAGGTCGTCGGCACGGTGTCCGGCGGCGGCGCCGTCCCGGCGGACATCGCGGCGATGACCAAGAAGGACGACGGCCTGGTGAAGGCCCTGCAGCAGGCACTGGACACGGTGATCAAGAACGGGCAGTACGCGGAGGTCCTCAAGCGCTGGAACCTCACCTCGGAGGCGCTGCCGGCCTCGGAGATCAATCCGCAGGGTCTGCCCCGGAAGTGAACCGGCTCAGCAGACGCCGGGCGATGTCGGTGTTGCCGAGACGGTGCGGGAGGAGCTGGAACAATCTCGGCATCGCGCTGGGCGCGTTGCCGGCGGGCGGGGGCGTCGCGGCCGACACCCGCACGCGTATCTGCTGGTGATCGGCGGCAGCGCGTCGTACGCGGCGAGCACGGCGATCGCAAGGAGCGACGATGGCTTTCCGCCGAGCCCGAACAGCCTGCCCACGGGGAGGGTCACCGTGGTGGCCACCGCCGTGCCGACGAGGATCAGGCCGCCGAGCTCGGCCAGGTCGCCCAGTGCGAACGGGCCCCGCGCGGAGGACTGTAAACCCCGCTGCGCCGTCGGGACAGCGCGGCGGCAGTTCTTCCAGTGCTTGGGAAACCCGGTTCTCATCTCGTGGATGCCGTTGCCGTGCTGTGCTGCCGTACCCCACGCTGCCGATCATGACCCAGCTCCACGAACCTCTGAAATTCGCCTATTGGGTGCCGAACGTCAGTGGCGGGCTCGTCACCAGTGAAATCGAGCAGCGCACCGACTGGGGGTACGAATACAACCGGGATCTCGCGGTCATCGCCGAGAACAACGGGTTCGAATACGCGCTCACGCAGGTGCGCTACACCGCAAGCTACGGCGCCGCCTACCAACACGAATCGACTGGCTTCAGCCTCGCCCTTCTCCTGGCCACGCAACGGCTGAAAGTGATCGCGGCCGTGCACCCCGGGCTGTGGCACCCCGGTGTGCTGGCCAAGTTCGTGGCGAGCGCGGACGTCCTGTCCGGCGGGCGCGCCGCGGTGAACGTCGTCAGCGGCTGGTTCAAGGACGAGTTCACCGGGCTCGGCGAACCCTGGCTGGAACACGACGAACGCTACCGCCGCTCCGAAGAGTTCATCCGGGTCCTCAAGGAAGTGTGGACGGACGACCACGCCGAGTTCGCCGGCGACTTCTACCGGATCCACGATTTCGACGTCAAGCCGAAGCCGCATTCGAGCGAGGGTCGCCCGCATCCGGAAATCTTCCAAGGCGGTAACTCCACGGCCGCCCGCAAGCTGGCCGGTCGGGTGTCGGACTGGTACTTCAGCAACGGCAAGGATTACGACGGGTTCAGCGAGCAGGTGGCCGAGGTCCGCGGGTACGCCGCCGAGAACGACCACGCCGTCCGGTTCGGTCTGAACGGTTTCGTGATCGCCCGCGAAAGCGAGTCCGAAGCGCGGGACGTGTTGCGTGAGATCGTCGCCAAAGCCAACGTGGAAGCGGTCGAGGGTTTCCGTTCCGCCGTGCAGCAGGCCGGCAGCTCCACCGCCGACAAGAAGGGCATGTGGGCGGACTCGGAGTTCGCCGACCTCGTGCAGTACAACGACGGCTTCCGCACCCGGCTCATCGGCACCCCGGAGCAGATCGCCGAACGCGCCATCGAATACAAGCGGAGGGGCGCGAGCCTGCTGCTGCTCGGCTTCCTGCACTTCCAGGAGGAGGTCGAGTACTTCGGCAAGCACGTGCTGCCGATCATCAGGGAACTCGAAAAGGACCTCGACCACAGCGCCGCGACACCCGAACCCGTGAGGAGCCTGGCATGACCGACTGGATCGAACGCGCCCGCGAGGTCGCCGCCAAACTCGCCGTCGACGCCGTCGAACGCGACCACCGTGGCGGAACCCCGTACCAGGAAGTCCAGCTGCTGAAGGACAATGGACTGGTCACCCTGCTCGGCCCCGTCGAGCACGGCGGCGGTGGGCAGACCTGGGACACCGCGTACCGGGTGATCCGCGAGATCGCCAGGGCCGACGGCTCGATCGGCCAGCTGCTGGGCTACCACTACCTGTGGGCCTGGGCGGCGCGGCTGGTGGCCACCGATGCCCAGGTGGCCGCCGTCGAGGAGCTCTACACCAGCGGCAACCTGTTCTTCGGCGGCGCGGTGAACCCGCGCGACTCCGACCTGACGATCACCGAAGACGGCGACTCGATCGTCTACACCGGACACAAGTCCTTCTCCACCGGCAGCAAGGTCTCCGATCTCACCGTCCTGGAAGGCGTCCTCGAAGGAACCGAAGACCACATCTTCGCGATCGTCCCGTCGCAGCAGGAAGGCATCACCTTCCACGACGACTGGGACAACATCGGCCAGCGCCTCACCGAATCCGGCAGCGTCACGATCGAAAACGTGCGAGTGCCGTGGGCGTCGGCCGCCGGGTACGTCGACCGGAAGTTCCAGCCGCTCGTCTACAACACACTCAACGTGCCGGCCATCCAGCTCGTCTTCACCAACTTCTACCTCGGCATCGCCCAAGGCGCACTGGAGACCGCGCTCGCGTACACCAAGGACCGGACCCGGGCCTGGCCCTACGGCGGCGACGACAAGCGGGCCGCTTCGGAGGAGTGGTACATCCTCGACGGCTATGGCGACCTGCAGTCGAAGCTGTGGGCCGCGGAAGCCCTGGCCGACAAGGCGGGCGTGGCGATTTCCCGCGTGCTGCACGCACCGCGCGAGGAACTGACGCCCGAAGCGCGCGGCGAAGTCGCCGTCCTGATCGCCGCGGCCAAACAACGCACGGTGGACACCGGCCTGGAGATCGCGACGAAGATCTTCGAGCTGACCGGGGCCCGGGCGACCGCGTCGAAGCACGGCCTGGACCGCTTCTGGCGCAACCTCCGGACCCACTCACTGCACGATCCGTTGCCCTACAAGCGCCGCGAGGTGGGGGAGTACGCGCTGCTGGGCCGGTATCCCACTCCGACCTGGTACACCTGAGCGGAGTTCCGGCCGGGGCGAGGACGCCCCGGCCGGATACTTCGGCGGCGCCGGCTTCCGGTCGATGAGATCAAGGAGGTTCGCCGGGAACTTTTCTACGCTGTGTCCAGCCCGGCGAGCCGGCTACGGACGGTGCCGGCTTCGGGATCACTCAACCGCACCAGGATCCGCAGGGCCTCTTCGAGGGCCTGTCGCTCGGCGGTCCGGTCACCGATGGCTCGCTGGGTGTCTGCGATCAGCCGATGAGTTCGCACCTGCCAGAAGAAGCTGCCGTGGTGGCGTCGATGGTGCAGTGCTTCGGCATAGGAATTGAGGGCGAGGTCCGGGAGTTCCAGTTCGGCGTACACGCGTCCCAGGCATTCGAGGGTGTGGGCCTCGCCGTCGGGTTCCGTGCGGAGGGTGCGGAACAAGTCGAGTGCCCTGCGGATGAGGACCAGTGCCTGGTCCGGTTCGCCGAATTCCAGGTGCCACCAACCGAGGTTGCCGGTGGCTTTTGCCAGCCACACCCGGCGTCCGCACCCGTCGGCGAGGTCAAGCGTACGTCGGGCGAGTACGAGCGCGTCGTCACGTCGCCTCTGGACCACTGCGATGTAGCTCAAGGCGTAGCAGGTGTGGGCTTGCCCGACGCGATCGCCGGAGCTCTCGAAGTACACCAGCGCCGATTCAAGGTGTTCGACGGCTTCCGAGAGTTGTTCGAGCCGGATGTGGGCCCGGCCGAGCAGGCGCTGCGTCATGGCGATGGCCCAGCCGTCGCCGGTACGTCGCGCGGCGATCAATGCCGATCGTTGTGACTGCAGGAAGTCGTACCGGTGTCCCTGCCGATCGAGGTAGGTGACGAGCGTCATGGCCAACCGCCACACGTAAGCGTCCGGAACCACATCGTGGTGCATCGACGTCGTGGCGAGGATGCCGGCACGTTCGGTGTCCAGCCAGGCCAACGCCTCGGTGGAACTGGCGAACCCCTCGGCGAGTCCGGGTGCGCGCGGCGGCGCGAGCGGCAACGAGTCCCACGGCGAGCCGAGGTGTTCGTTCGCGGCGCAGGCCGCGTGCAAGTAGTAATCCGCCAGACCTGCGATTGCGGTTTCGGCCACCGTGGCTTCAGTGGTCAATTCTCGGGCGTACCGCCGGAGAAGGTCGTGCATGCGATACCGGCCCGGGGAAAGCTGTTCGATGAGGTGCGTTCGGACAAGTTCGGTCAATGCCACGCGCGTCGCCGCAAGATCGACCCCGGACAACGCGGCCGCCGATCGCGGGGTGAAGTCGGGGCCAGGATGCATGCTCGTCATCCGGAAGACGGTCGCCGCTGTCGGGGTCAACGCCCGGTACGACCAGGAGATCACCGCCCTCACCCCCAATCCCGGCTCACCTGTGTCCAGCCCGTCCAAGCACGAACGTTGCTCGCACACCTGCACGGACAACGCTGCCAGAGAGAGTCTCTCCTCGACGAGCCTCCCGCCGAGGATCGCGACGGCCAGCGGCAACCGGTCGGCGTAGTCGATGAACCGCGCGACCGCCGAGGGCTCCGCGGCGGCACGTTCGGCGCCGAGCATGCGGGTGAGCATGTCCTTCGCCTCGTCCAGGGAAGGGGGTTCGAGCGCGATGCGCCGCGCGCCGAATCGGGCGATGAAGTTGGTCAGGAGGCGACGGCTGGTCACTACGACGCGGCAAGCCGAACCTCCCGGTAGCAGTGGCTCGACCTGCCGGCTGTCACTGGCGTTGTCCAGGACGATGAGCATCCGTCGGCCGGCGGTGAGGCTCCGAAACAATGCACTCTGCCTGGATAAATCGCCCGGCCACGAATCGGGAGCGAGGCCGAGAGCGTCGAGGAAGGTCCGAAGCGCTTCACCGGGAGGCATCGGCGGCGCTGACGGATCCGCTCCACGAAGATCGACGTAGAGCTGACCGTCCGGAAAACAGCCCGACCGCGAATGCGCCCAATGAAAGACCAACGTGGATTTGCCGACTCCGGGCATGCCGTTCACCACGCAGGAATGAGCTCGCTCATTGTCGGTGGTCAGCAGACTGTCCAGAATGTCGAGCTCGCCGATGCGGCCGACGAAGTGATCCGCCGACGGCGGAACCTGTCGTGGGACCAATTCGCCGGCTGACGCGGCTTGATGCAGGTGGATGTCTCCGTTGACCGCTTGGGTCTGCACGACCGCACCTGGAACCGCGCCATCGACTTGGTTGCCACCCCAGGAGACGTTCACGGCGATCGATACTAGTGGGGGTGAGGCTCCCTGTAGAGGGCCGATGCTACGACACCTGAGTGATGTGAATGAACGGTCCGACGGTGATCAATTTCGAGTTCTCCATATCGACACATTGTCGGAAAATTCCTCTCCTGCTTCGCGTTCTCGACGGCCGAACGCGGCCGCCGCAGGTCGGGCTTCGAGCGCGGGCGCTCCCGCGCCGCGCAGTCGGGTGAACCATCCGCGCAACTCCGTGATGTCTGTCATCGCGCATGCACTGCCCGATTTGTCCAGTTGGCGCGGCGAGAACGGCCACTTTGCTCAAGAACCGGCTTTGCCGGTGACGAGTCCTGGGAGCGAACCGCGGCGCTTCCGCAGCCGTCTTTACTATGTGGCGGTGCACGGGGGGAAGATGGCGTTGGCCGAGATGCTGGCAGGGCTGCGGAGCAGCCGCGGCCTCTCGCAGGAGCAGTTGGCGGAGTCGAGCGGGATCAGCGTCCGCGCGATCGGGGAGATCGAGCGGGGCGCCACCCGGCGTCCGCAGCGCGAAACACTGCGTGCGCTCATCGGGGCGCTGGGCCTGACGCCGGAGGAGCAGGAGGCGTTCGGCCGGTCCGCCCGGACGGCGCCGCCGCCGGACACCCGCCGCAGGCGGACCGCGGCCCGCCCGGCGTTGCCCGCGCCGGTCACCTCGATCGTCGGCCGGTCCGGCGATCTCGCCGCGGTGCTCCGCCTGGTCCAGGATCCGCCGGTGCGGCTGGTCACGATCACCGGCACCGGCGGGGTCGGCAAGACCCGCCTCGCGCTCGAGGTCGGCTGGCGGGTGGCGAGCCGGTTCGAATCCGTGCACGGCCTCGACCTGAGTGCCCTGCGGGACGCCGACGACGTCCCGCAGGCGCTGGCCGAGTCCCTGCGGACGCCCGACCCGGTCACGCTGATCGGCGACGGGCGGTGGTTGCTGGTGCTCGACAGCTTCGAGCACGTGGCCGCGGCGGCCACCACCGTGGCCACGCTGCTGGCCGGATGCCCGGGGCTGACCGTCCTGGTGACCAGCCGGTCGCCGGTGCGACTGCGGGGGGAACACCTCTGGCCACTGGCCCCGCTGTCCACTCCGGACAGCGACGACCCGGCGGGCCTGGCCGGCAACGCGGCCGTGCAGCTGCTGGTCGAACGCACCGCCGCGGTCCGGCCCGGGTTCGCGCTCACCAGGGACAACGCGGTCGCGGTCGCGGCGCTGTGCCGCCGTCTCGACGGCCTGCCGCTCGCACTGGAGCTGGCCGCCGCGCGGCTGCGCACCCAGGCACCGGCTCAGGTGCTCGCCCAGGTCCGCGACCTGCACGGCGACACCGTGGACCTGGCCGACCGGCACGTGAGCCTGCGCCGCACGGTCGAGTGGAGCACGCGCGGGCTCACCGATCCCGACCGGCGGTTGTTCGGCCTGCTGGGCGCGTTCTCCGGCGGCGCCGACCCGGTCGACGTCGAGGCCGTGCTGGGCGCACCGCCGCTTTCGCTGGCGACGCTGGCCGCGCACAGCCTGGTCACCGTCACCGAACGGGCCGGCCACCCCCGGATCGGCATGCTGGACACCATCCGCGAGGTCGTCGAGGACCAGCTCACCGGAGTGGGCGATCGCGAGGCGCACGCCGGGCACTTCCTGCGCCTGGTTCGCGATGGCGATCCCCGGCTGGGCGATGAGCAGGACAACGTCCGGGCCGCGATCCAGCACGCCGTCGACGCCGCGCCGGCCCTGTTGTGCGTGGCAACCGTGCGCGCACTGACCAGGCACTACGTGGCCCGGGGGCGGTTCGCCGAGGGACGGCGGATGCTCACGGGTGCGGCCGGTGCCGCGCTCACCGAGCAGGCCCGGGCGTGGGCGTGGCACGGCGCCGCGGTCACCGCCAACGAGAGTGGCGAACCGGAGGTGGCGCTGGCGCTGGCCGCGTCGGCCGCCGAGGCGTTCGGCGCCGACCCGGACGGCCGGGCCGCGACGCTGACCCTGATCGGCAACGCCCACAAGTTCGCCGGCCGCTACGACGACGCCGCGGCCGCGTACACCGGCGTGCTGGACCAGGCGATGACCATGGGCGACGCGCGCCGCGAGACGATCGCGCTGAACAACCTGGGCGCGCTGGCGCACGACCGCGGCGCGTACGCCGAAGCGATCGAATACCACGCCGCTGCCCTGCGCCGTAAGCGCGAGCTGGGCGACCGGCGCGGCGTCGCGGTGGCCCAGCTCAACCTCGGCGCCGTGCGGAACGACACCGGCGACCACGCCGGCGCGGCCACCCTGCTGACCGAGGCCGCCGCCACGTTCGCCGCTCTCGGCGAACCGGGCTCGGAGGCGTTCGCGCTGGCCCTGCTGGCCCAATCCCAGGCAGGCCTGGCCCGCTGGGACGACGCCACCACCACCGGCCGGCGGGCCTTGGAGCTGGCCCGGCGGGCCGAACACGCCCAGGCGACCGGGCTCGCGCTGCTCGCCCTCGGCGAGACGGCCGCCGCCGGCGGCGACGCGGGTGGCGCCGCCCGGCTGTTCCACGAGGCGCTGACGTTCCCCATCGGCCTGCCGGACCAGGCCCGCGTCCGCGCGCACCCCGCGATGGCCGCGGACCGCTGATCGGTGCGGAAACAGTCGGTTCTGCCGACTTTTCCGCCGGTTCCGCCTGGAGCCGGACGGGTGGTGATCCCTAGGGTTCGCGCATGCTTCAGCTACCTCGCGTGCTCCGCACCGCCGTGCTGGTTCCGCTCGCGACCGCCGCACTCGTGCTGAGCGGTGCCGCGCCCGCCTACGCCGACCGGACCATCTACCCGCCGGTGAGCGGCGACGTGCTGGCCTGGCAGACCAATGAAGGCAGCTGGCTCGGCGGTCCCAAGTGCGTGCAGGTCGACAAGGGACGTCTCGACGACTTCGCCCCGGTCGACCAGCTCGCCTGCGACTACGGCAACAACCAGCGATGGCGGATGGGGCAGGCCACGGACGACCCGAACGTGTTCTGGCTGCAGAACGTGCGCACCGGCAAGTGCCTGGACGACTACGCCTACGGAACGAACCAGGGAAACCCCATCATCCAGTACACCTGCCTCGTCGGCACGAACCAGCAGTGGCGGATGCTCTGGGACTACTACAACGGGGTCGCGGAGTTCCAGAACGTGCACAGCGGCCTGTGCCTTTCGGTGGACGCCATCAACACCGACAACTATCGCCGGTTGGTGCAGAACCCCTGCTACGGCTTCATCAACGAACGGTTCCAGCCGGTCCAGCCGGCTCGCTGAATCTTTTGGACAAAGAAGGGCAATGATGAGAAGTCAGAGAACCGGCCGCGGCACAGTCGGACTCGCCCTGTGCGCGGCGGCCATCGCGGCGCTGGTACCGGGTGGCATCGGTGGCACTGCGGACGCCGCAACCGCGGCCTCCACCACGTTGATCAGCGTCGCCGTCGACGGCAAGCCGGGCACCGGGGCGAGCGGGGAGCCGTCGGTGTCCGCCGACGGACGGTACGTGGCCTTCCGGTCCTCGGCCCGGAACCTCGTCGGCGGCGACACCAACGGGGTCGACGACGTGTTCGTGCGGGACCGGGTGGCCGGGGTGACCACCCGCGTCAGTGTCGACCGCAACGGCGTCGGGGGGAACGGCGCCAGCTGGGCACCGTCCATTTCGGCCGACGGCCGTTACGTCGCGTTCGTGTCGGACTCGACGAACCTGGTTCCGGGCGACACCAACGTGTTCCGGGACGTGTTCGTCCACGACCGGTTGATCGGGTGGACGAGCCGGGTCAGCGGCGGGTTGCTGGGCGCCCCGGGCAACGACGACAGCCTCCACCCGGCGATCTCGGCCGACGGGCGGTTCATCGCGTACGACTCGTTCGCCGGCAATCTCGTTCCCGGCGACACGAACCGCGTCCGGGACGTCTTCGAGTACGACCAGCAGTCGGACCGTACCGTCCGCGTCAGCGTCGATTCGAGCAGCGTGGAGGTCAGGGGCGCGAGCCAGCTGCCGTCGATCTCGGCCGACGGCCGCTACGTCACGTTCGAATCCGACGCCACGACCCTGACCAGCTCCGACACGAACCAGGCGACCGACGTGTTCGTGCACGACAAGCTGACCGGGCTGACCGATCGGGTGAGCGTCAACGCCCACGGTGACCAAGGGCAAGGCACCAGCAATTTCGCCGCGATGTCGGCCGACGGGCGTTACGTCGCCTACCAGTCGGCCGCGGGGAACCTGCTGCCGAATCCGGGGGACACCAACGGCAAGGTCGACAACTTCCTGGTCGACCGGCAGACGTCGACGGTCACCCGGCTGAACGTCCTCTCCACGGGCGCGCAGGACAGCGACGGCACCACCCAGGGCGTCCGGCCGTCGATCTCGGCCGACGGCCGGTACACGGCGTTCGACTCCTTCGCGTGGAGACTCGTGCCGTTCGACCGCAACAGCGTGGGGGACGTGTTCGTCCGCGACCGCGACACCGCGACCACGACCCGGGCCAGCGTCGCCGGGAACGGCACGGAGGGCAACGGAAACTCCGCGACGCCGTCGATCTCGGCCGACGGCAAGCACGTCGCGTTCCAGTCCGTCGCCACCAACTTCGCGACCGGCACCGATATGTGGACCCCCAACGTGTACCTGCGCGACCTCGGCTGATCCTCGCCTGCCGTCGTTCGGTGCTGAGCCGAGGTCTTCAAGCGTGTTCGATCGCCGCGGCGGTGTCGAGGCCGAGGAGTTCGATCGCCGTGGCGCGCATTTCGACCTTGCGGACCTTGCCGCTGACGGTCATCGGGAAGTCGTCGACGAGGTTGACGTAGCGGGGGATCTTGTAGTGCGCGAGTTTCCCGCCGGCGAACGACCGGATGGTCTCGGCGCTGAGCTCGGCGGCGCCGGGACGCGGTTTGATCCAGGCCATGATCTCCTCGCCGTACCGTTCGTCGGGGACGCCGATGACGTGGACGTCGTGGATGTCGGGGTGGGTGTGGAGGAACTCCTCGATTTCCCGTGGGTAGACGTTCTCGCCACCGCGGATCACCATGTCCTTGATCCGCCCGGTGATGTTGAGGTAGCCGTCCTCGTCCATCGTGGCGAGGTCGCCGGTGTGCATCCAGCCGGCGGTGTCGATCGCCTCGGCGGTCTTGTCCGGCTGGTCCCAGTAGCCGAGCATCACCGAATAGCCGCGGGTGCACAGCTCGCCGGGCTCGCCGCGGGGGACGGTCCGGCCGGTCTCCGGGTCGATGATCTTGATCTCGACGTGCGGGTGCACCCTGCCCACGGTGGACACCCGGCGGTCGAGCGGGTCGTCGACGCGGGTCTGGGTGGACACCGGCGAGGTCTCGGTCATGCCGTAGATGATCGTCACCTCGGTCATGCCCATCCGCGTCACGACCTGCTTCATCACCTCGATCGGGCACGGCGAGCCGCCCATGATGCCGGTGCGCAGCGACGAAAGGTCGAAGCTCGCGAAATCCGGGTGGTTGAGCTCGGCGATGAACATCGTCGGCACTCCGTAGAGGGCCGTGCACCGGTGCTCGGCGATCGCGGCCAGGGTCGCCGCCGGGTCGAAACCCGGTGCGGGGTAGACCATGCACGCGCCGTGCGTGGTGGCGCCGAGGTTCCCGATCACCATGCCGAACGTGTGGAACAGCGGGACGGGTATGCAGATCCGGTCGGCTTCGGTGATTTCGCAGACCTCGGCGGTCAGGAAACTGTTGTTGAGGATGTTGTGGTGGGTCAGGGTGGCGCCCTTGGGGTGGCCGGTGGTGCCCGAGGTGTACTGGATGTTGATCGCGTCGTGCGGGGACAGCGCGGCTTGCCGCCGCGCCAGGACCTGCGGATCGCCGTCGTGGTCGGCCAGCGCGTTCCACTCCGGACTGCCGATCACCACCACGTCGTGCAGGTTCGGCAAGCCCGGCCGCACCTCGTCGATCATCGCGGCGTAGTCGGCACCCCTGAAGCCCGGCGCGGCAACGACCGTGCGCACCTCGGCCTGGTTGAGCACGTAGGACAGTTCGTGTTTCCGGTACGCCGGGTTGACGCACACCAGGATCGCGCCGATCTTGGCGGTGGCGAACTGCACCAGTGTCCATTCGGGACAGTTGGGCGCCCAGATGGCGACCCGGTCGCCCTTCTCGACGCCCAGCCGGATCAGGCCGTGCGCGAGCGCGTCGACCTCGGCCTTGAGGTGGGTGTAGGTCCAGCGGCGGCCGGTCGCGTGCTCGATGAGAGCGTCGCGATCGCCGTGCATGGCGGCGGTGCGGTCGAAGTTGTCGCCGATCGTCTCCTCCAGCAGCGGGAGATCGGTCGCGCCGAGGATGTGGGACAGGGTGGTCATCGTGTTCCTCCGTGTGCTGCGGGCAGGTACTTGAGGTAGGCGAGTGCCGCCCAGGGACGGCAGGCTTCGTGGCCGTAGTAGGCGTTCATGTCGCGGTCGAACTCCGGCGCGCGGCGGTAGCCGAGGCGCGCGTAGAGCGCCAGTGCCGCGGTCATGAAGCCGGAGGTGTGGAAGGCGAAGACGGGGGCGCCCGACTCGCGGGCCCGGTGTTCCAGCGCGGCCATCAGCGCGTTGGCCACGCCCCGGCCGCGGAAGTCGGGATGCACGCCCATGCCCCGGCCGCCGGCCCAGCCACCCGGCCAGCCGAGGTTCTGCACGGTGGCGTCCGGGTAGAACGCCGCGTAGCCGGCGATCTTCCCGTCGACCTCTGCGACGAGCAGTTGCCCGTGGCAGGCGTGCCGATCGAGGTCGAGCAGATCGGCGCGGTAGGCGTCCCAGACCTCGGGGGCGACTTTGCCCGCGTACTGGGCATAGGCGGCGCTGAGCACGCGGCGGATCGCCGCGTGGTCGCCGCGCCCGGCCGTCCGCACCCGCACACCGGCGGGGCGGGGAAGGGCGAGCGCGGCCAGTACCCCGGTACCGGCGAGCGCCGCGCCGACCCACAGTGCCGGCACGAAGCCGGCGACGAGCCGGGCGGGGGAACCGAGATCACCGTGGGCGGCGAAGATGGAGGAGATCGCCGCGACCCCCAGGACCACGGCGATCTCCCGCACGGCGGTCGCCGCACCGGAAGCCTGCCCCTGCTCACCCGGCGCCACCGCGCCGAGGACGGTGGCGGCCGCCGGCGCGAAGAACAGCGCCGAACCCGTACCCAGCATGATCAACCCCGGCACCAGCGCGCCGTAGGCCACGCCCGGCGCGGTCACCGCCGCGAGCCAGGCCAGGCCGGTGGCGACCAGCCCCACCCCGAGCGCCATCAACGGACGCGCGCCCCACCGGTCGGAGAGGACACCGGCCAGCGGCGCCAGCAGCATCGGCATCACGACCATCGGCAGCATGCGCAACCCCGCCTGGAGCGGCGAGGCACTCAACCCGGTCTGGAGCAATTGGGTGACCAGGAACAGCGCGCCGAACAGCGCCGCGTACTTCAACAGCGCGGTGAGATTGGCCGCGGCGAAGGCCCGGTGGCGGAAGAAGCGCATCGGCAGCATCGGCGCCGGCGCCCGCGTCTCCCAGACCACGAACAGCACAAGTGCCAGTACGCCGAACGCCAGCGCCACCACCACGTCGGGGCGAGCCCAGCCATCGCCGCCCGCCTGGATCACGGCCCACACCACGCCGGACACGCCGGCGCCGCTGAGTGCGACGCCACGCAGGTCGAGCCGGTCGTGCGGGCCATGGCTCTCCCGCAGGCACCGCCAGGCCACCGGCACCAGCACCAGACCGAGCGGAACGTTCAGCCAGAAGATCCACTGCCAGCCGGCTAAACTCGTGAGCGCACCGCCCAGAAGCGGCCCGGCGGCCACACCCAGGCCGCCGACCCCGCCCCACGCGCCGAGCACCGCGCCGCGGCGGGCCGCCGGGGCGGCCGCGCTGAGCATGGTCATGGACAGCGGCGCGAAGATCGCCCCACCGGCACCCTGGACCGCGCGGGCCGTCACCAGGGCCCCGACGTCCGGCGCGAGCGCCGCCGCGGCCGACCCGGCGGTGAAGAGCGCCAGGCCGATCGCGAACATGCGACGACGGCCGAAGCGGTCGCCCAGCGCCGCCCCGGCCAGCAGCAGCACGGCGAAGGGCAGGGTGTAGGCGTTGACCGTCCACTCGGCGCCCGCGAGGCCGGCGCCGAGGTCGGTCCTGATCACCGGCAGGGCGGTGGTGACCGCCAGGCGGTCCAGTGCGAAGAGGAACCACGCCGACGAGGTGATGGCGAAGGTCCGGACGAACAAGCTCATGACAGGCAGCCTGCGTGCCGGGCACGTTCGCGGGCACTAGGGCGAGACCCCAGGCACCACCCCAGGTTTACGAGGTGTACCCCGGGCGGTCACCGTGCCAGAATTCGGGACTGTGCTACCCGAACCGGACACCCGGCCACGGCCGGCGGAACTCCTGGAGCGTGCCGGTGAGCTGACCGCGGTGGCCGCGCTGGTGGCCGCCGCCGACGCGGGCCGGGGTGGTTTGCTGCTGGTCGAGGCCACCGCGGGGCTGGGGAAGTCGACGCTGCTCGACCACGCCGCCGCGCTGGCTCGCGACCAGGGGCACCTGGTGCTGCGGGCGCGCGGCCACGAGCTGGAACGGGCGTTCGCCTGGGGCGTCACGCGGACCCTCTTCGAACGGTGGGCGGATGGCGGTCCGCAAGCGGAGCTGCTGACCGGCCCGGCGGTTGCTGCCCGGCTGGTGTTCGGTGCCGCCGAGGAGCCGGGCGACCTGCCGGTGTCCGATGCGGCGTTCGCGATCCTGCACGGGCTCTACTGGCTGGCGGTGCGGCTGGCCGAACGGACGCCGCTGCTGATCACGGTCGACGATGCCCAGTGGGCGGACGGTCCGTCGCTGCGCTGGCTGACGTTCCTGCTCGGCCGCCTGACCGACCTGCCGATCGCCGTCGTGGTCGCCACCCGGCCGGGGACCCGGGGCGAGGGCGGCGTGCTCGCCCAGCTGGCCGGCGATCCCGACGTGCTGGTGTGCCGGCTCGAGCCGCTGGGACCGGACGCCGTCGCCCAACTCGTCCGCCGTCGCCGTCCGGAGGCCGACGACGGCTTCTGCCGCCGCTGCCTGGAGCTGACCGGCGGCAACCCGCTGCACCTCCGGGAGCTGCTGGCGGCCATCGAGGCGCAACCCGGTGGCACCGACGCGGAGATCTTGGCCGGGAGTGTGGCGCTCGCCTCGCGTTCGCTGGCCCGCTCGGTGCGGCGCCGGCTGGCGGCCCTGTCCCAGGACGCGTACCAGCTGGCGCGGGCGGTCGCCGTGTTCGAGAACGACGCCCCGCTGATGATGGCCGCGGAGCTGGCAGAGATCGACACCTCGGCGGCGGTGCACGCCGCGGACGAGCTGACCCGCGCGGACCTGCTCAGGCCGGGTGACCCGCTGGAGTTCATCCACCCGTTGCTGCGCACCGCCGTCTACCACGAGCTGCTGCCCCGCAGGCGCTCTCAGCTGCACCGCCGGGCCGCCGCCTTGCTGGCCGGGGACGGCGCGGCGGACGAGTGCGTCTCCGCCCACCTGCTGGAGTCGCCGCCGGCGGAGGACGGCGAGGTGGTCGCCACGCTGCGCGCGTCGGCTCGCCGGGCCTTCGGCCGTGGCGCGCCCGCGTCCGCGGTGCGGTACCTGGACCGGGCGTTGCGGGAACCCGCCCCGGCGGCGGTGCGGCCGGCTCTGCTCGCCGAGCTGGGGCGCGCCGAAGGTGCCACCGGCGGGCAGGAGGCCGTCGCGCATCTGACGGAGGCTGTCGAACTGGCCGGCGACGCCCGTACCCGCGCGACGCTGTTGCTCGAACTGAGCCGGCTCCTGCACGACCGGGGGCGGCTTGACGAGGCATGCGAGGCATGCCTGCGCGGGCGGGCGGAGCTCGAGAGCGACGGCGACGGGCTGACCGACGAGCTCGCCGCCGGTCTGGACGCGGCCTACCTGACCTCGGCGATGCTGAGCCCGAAGCAGGCGGCCGAGGCTCACCAGCGGGTTCGGGCGATCCTCGACCGGCCGGCCCGGCTGGACAGCCCGGCCGATCGGGCACTGACCAGCAAGGCGATGATCATGCGGATGGGCGCGGGCGGGAACCGCGACGAACTGCTGACCGTCGCGAGGGACCTGTTCGCCGGGGGACGCCTGGCCACCGAGGGCGGCGCCGACTCCCAGGCGCTGTGGCACACCATGGGCGCGCTGAGCTACTGCGACGACTACGCGACGGCCGAGCACGCCTTCCAGCTCGCCTTGGCGGACGCGCGGCAGCGCGGGGCGACGATCGCACTCGCCGGCGCGTCGGTGTTCCGGGCCCGGCAGATCCTGTGGACCGGGCCGGTCGCCGAGGCCGAGCACGACGCCCGCACTGCGTTCGACGTCTGGCACGGTGTCGGGCACATGTACGTCTCGGCGGCCGGTCTCTGCCTGGTCTCCGCGCTTCTCGAGCAGGACGACATCGACCAGGCCGGGACCGTGCTCGCGGCGGTCGAGGAGCAGGCCACGCCGTTCGGGCTCTTCGCGGCCTGGCGGCTCGCGGCGACCGGCCGGGTCGCCGCCCGGCGCGGCCAGGACACCGAGGCGCTGCGGGCGTTCACCGCCTGCGGGCAGCACCTCGCCGGGATCGTCCAGCTCAACCCGGTGATGCTGTCCTGGCGCTCGGAGGCCGGGCTGGCCGCGCTGCGCCTCGGCCGGCGCGATGCCGCCGAGACGCTCATCGACGAGGAGCTCGCCCTCGCCGAAAGCTTCGGCGCCCCACGGGCCATCGGCGTCGCCCGCCGCGCCGCCGGCCTGCTCGCTCGCGGCGAGCAGGCGATCGAACTGCTCCGCTCCGCCGCCGACCTCCACCACGGCTGTGCGGCACACCTCGAGCACGCCACCACGCTCGTCGAACTCGGCGCCGCCGTCCGCCGCGCCGGCCGCCCGGCCGAAGCCCGCGGCATCCTGCGCGACGCACTGGCACTAGCCGAACCGCTGGGTGCGACTCACCTTGCGCGCCGAGCACGCGCGGAGGTACAGCTCGCCGGCGGCCGGGCGCCGTCCCGCCGCGACACCACCGCCGAGCTGACGCCCAGCGAAAGCCGGGTGGCCCGGCTCGCCGCCGACGGCCGCACGAACCGCCAGATCGCGGATTCCCTGTTCATCACCGTGAAAGCCGTCGAATGGCACCTCAGCAACACCTACCGCAAACTCCGCATCCGCGGCCGCGACGAAATCGGCAGCGCACTGGTCGTCTCCAGCGACACCGCAGGAGAATGAGACCGGTTCGCGTCACGTGATCGATGACCCCTCGATTTCTCCGCTGCCGGCCAGCCGGTCGAGCAGGATGGCGGCCGCCATGACGTCCGGGGTCAGGGAACGGTCGGCCATGTCCGCGTCCAGTGCGCGGTCGGCGAGCCGGTAGGCGGCGGCGAGGGGACTGGCCGGGTCCGGCTCGATGGATCGCTGGCGCAGCGTCCGCATGGCCGCCACGAGTTCGCACGCCAGCACCAGCCGGAACGCGCGGGCCGCGCGCAACGCCTGGCCGGCCGACTGGAACGCGAAGCTCGAATGGTCCTCGACGCCCCGGGAGACGACCGCGTGGCCGAGGCCGGCCGGCTGGGCCATGCTGCGTACCTCGGCCAGCGCCGAGTGCGCGCTGTATTCGAGGATCATGATCCCGGAACTGCCGGTCGCGCCCTCGGCGAGGAAAGGCCGCTGTGCGGTGAATCCCGGTTCGCTCAGCGTGGCCAGCCGCGCGGTGGACAGCTGCCCGGTGTGCAGCAGCGCGAGTTTCGTCGTGTCCAGGGCCATGCCCAGATAGGCGCAGTGGAAACCGCCGTGGTGGTACGCGGCGTCGTCCTCGGCCGAGATCAGCGGGTTCTCCGCGGCCGCGTTGAGCTCGACGGACAGCACCCGATCCAGCCCGTCGACGGCATCCACGGCGAGCCCGGTGATCTGGGGGAAACACCGGTAGCCGTAGGGATCCTGGATTCTCGCCCGCTGCCGCGGCGGCGTGCCGATCAAGCGCCGCATCCGCGCGGCGGCGAGCACCTGGCCGGGGTGCGGCCGGGCGCGGTGGACCCGCTCGGCCAAGGGTCCAGCGACGCGTCGACGGCCAAAAAGGACAGTCCCGCGACCAGGCTGGTGGCGGCCACCAGGTCCCGCACCATCCGCCAGGCCAGGGACGCCAGGCCGATGGTCAGCGCGTTGCTGCTGATCAGCGCGAGGGCGTCGCCCGGTTCGAGGGTGATCGGCGGCGGGGTGGTGAGGGCGCCGAGCCACGGCCGTTCGCCGAGCAGGACGAGCCCGGTTTCGGCGAGCGCGGTCAGATCGCCGGTGCCGATCGCGCCGAACTCGTGCACCGCCGGGTAGGCGCCGGCGTTGAGCGCGGCGGTCAGCGTTTCGGCGATGGCCGGCGGCAGTCCGGCACCGCCGGCCAGCAGCTGGTTGACCCGGACCGCCAGCATCGCGCGGGCCTGTTCCTCCGGCAGCAGGTCGCCGATCCCGCCGGCGTGGCTGCGCAGGAGCCGGAGCCCGTGCTCGGCGCGGTCGTGCACGGACACGCTCTCGGTCCGGTTGGCGCCGACCCCCGTGTTGCGTCCGTAGACGAGTTGCCGGTCGACGATTTCCCGCGAGGCGCGGGCCGAGGCGGCCATCCGCTTGCGGCCGGTGTCGTCGAGCACGACCGTTGCCCGTTCACAAGCCACGCTGAAGAGCTGGTCGGCGCTCAACGTGCGGCCGTCGAGCACCACGGGTGCGACGGTCCCGATCACCGACGTCATGTCGATCTCCTCCGGACACGGGTCATCGCGGACGGTGGCCGGGACCGGCTCGTGTTTCCGGTCGGTTAACGCCCGAGACTGAACCTTGACATACGCGTATTCGCTACGAACTATGCATGAAGATATTCACTCACTTCAAGGGGTGAAGATAGTTGATCAGATTCGAGTCGGTGACGAAGCGCTTCCCGGGCGGTGCCACGGCGGTGCACGAGTTGGACATGACCATGCCGGCGGGACAGCTCACCGTGCTCGTCGGCACGTCAGGGTGTGGGAAGACCACCACGCTCCGGATGATCAACCGGATGGTCGAGGCGACCTCCGGTGCGGTCACAGTGGACGGACGCAACGTGCGCGAGCTGCCGGAAGCCGCCCTGCGAAGGGGTATCGGCTATGTGATCCAGCAATCCGGGCTGTTTCCACATCGGACGGTCCGGGACAACATCGGCACGGTGCCGCGGCTGCTCGGCTGGCCGAAACGCAAGATCCGGGACCGCACCGACGAGCTGCTGGAGACGGTCGGGCTGGCGGAGCAACTGGCCGACCGGTACCCGCATCAGCTCTCCGGTGGGCAGCAGCAGCGCGTCGGGGTGGCCCGCGCGCTGGCCGCCGACCCACCGGTCCTGCTGATGGACGAACCGTTCGGCGCGGTCGATCCGGTGGTCCGCGGCCGCCTGCAGGAGGAATTGCTCAGCCTGCAGCGCCGGCTGCAAAAGACGATCGTGTTCGTCACGCACGACATCGACGAGGCGGTGAAGCTGGGCGACCGGATCGCGATCTTCCGCACCGGCGGCAAGCTCGCCCAGTACGCGGCGCCGGCCGAACTGCTCGCCCACCCGGCCGACGAGTTCGTCGCCGACTTCCTCGGCGAGCAGCGCGGGCTGAAACTGCTGTCCCTGCGCTCGCTGGACGGCGTGCCGATCCGGCCGGTCACCACGGTCCGCGCCGACACCCCGGTCGCCGAAGCGCGGTCGGCGGCCGGTGACCAGCGGTGGCTGCTCGCCGTGACAGTGAATGGCCGGCCGGTCGGCTGGGTCGACCGGCAAGGGCTGCCGGCGAGCGGGGTGGTCGCGGACGGCGAGATCTTCCCGGCCGGCGGCCTGCGGCCCGACGCGTCTTTGCTGTCCGCATTGGACAACGCGATGTCCGCGCCGACCGGGCTCGCCGTCCGGCTCGACGAACACGGTGCGGTGGCCGGTGTGTCCGATCAGCGGGAGATCGGCGAGCTCGCGGCCGGCTTCCGGGCCGGGATCGTCGCCGAGGTCGCCGTGCACGAGGTGCCGTCATCGTGATGTGGTCGTGGATTCCCGGCCACGTCAGTGCACTGTGGACGCTGGTGCTCACCCACACCGAGATGACCGCGATCGCGGTGCTGCTCGGGCTGGTGATCGCGCTGCCGCTCGGGGTGCTCGCGCACCGGATGCCCGTGCTGCGCGGCCCGATCACGGCGATCAGCGGCGTGCTGTTCACGGTGCCCTCGCTGGCGCTGTTCATCCTGCTGCTGCCGATCACCGGGCTGACCGAGACGACCGCCATCGCCGGACTGACCGTCTACACCCTGGTCGTGCTGGTACGCAACATCGTCGAGGGGCTGGCCGGGGTGTCCCCGCAGGTCCGCCAGGCGGCCAGGGCGATGGGCTACACCCGGCTGCACACCCTGTTCGCGGTGGAACTGCCGCTCGCCCTGCCGGTGATCATGGCCGGGGTCCGGATGGCGACCGTGATGACGATCAGCCTGGTCAGCGTCGCCGGGTTCATCGGCTACGGCGCGCTCGGCCAGTTGTTCATCGACGGCTTCCAGCGCAACTTTCCCACCCCGATCGTCGTCGGCGTGGTGCTGACGCTGCTGCTCGCGCTGGTCGCCGACGGGGTGCTGGTCGGTGTGCAGCGCGTGCTCACCCCGTGGACCAGGAAGTAGGAGCCGCGTCATGTTCGATATCTTCGGCTCGGTCTTCGGCTGGCTGACCAGCGGTGCGCACTGGGCGGGCACCGGCGGGGTGGCCAACCGGGTGCTGGAGCACCTGCAGTACTCCCTGCTCTCCACGCTCGCCGCGATGGTCGTCGCGCTGCCGATCGGCCTGCTCATCGGGCACACCGGCCGCGGGGCGTTCCTGGCCATCAACATCAGCGGCTTCGGCCGGGCGCTGCCCACCGTCGGGCTCGTCACCCTGGTGTTCCTGGTCAGCGGGCTGAGCCTGTGGCCGGTGTACGTCGCGCTGGTGGTGCTGGCCGTTCCCGTGATCATCACCAACACCTACGCCGGCATGGCCTCGGTCGATCGGGAGGTGCGCGACGCGGCGCGCGGTGTCGGGATGACCGGCCTCCAGGTGCTGTGGGAGATCGAGATCCCCCTGGCACTGCCTCTCATCATCACCGGCATCCGGCTGGCCGCGGTGCAGGTGATCGCCACCGCGACCATCGCCGCGTACATCAGCTTCGGCGGCCTCGGCCGCTACCTGTTCGACGGCCTTGCCCAGCGCGACCTCACCCAGGTGCTCGCCGGCGCTGTGCTCGTCGCCGTCCTGGCCATCACGGTGGACCTCGCGTTCACCGGGCTGCAGCGGAGTCTCGTACCACGGGGCATTGCGATGCGGCGACGTCAAAACAACGACGCCTAGCCGGCCGAGCTCGACCCGACCCACCTCACCGTTCGCGTTCGTCGAGGAGCCCCGTGAAAAACCGCATCTGCTTGATCGCCACCACCGCCATCACCGCTGTCCTGCTCGCCGGTTGCTCCGGTGGCGTCAGCTCGCTCGACCAGCCCGCCGGCGGGCCCGCTTCGAACAGCGGCGGCGGCGCCATCACCGTCGGCACCGCCAACTACACCGAAAACGTCGTACTCGGCTACCTCTACGCCGGCGTGCTCAAGGCCAAGGGGGTGAACGTCACCGTCAAGCCCAACCTCGGTTCCCGTGAAGTGATCATCCCGGCGTTGCAGCACGGCGACATCGACCTGCTGCCGGAGTACCAGGGCAGCCTGCTCGCCTACCTGAAGCCGGACGCCAAGCAGAGCAGCGCCGCGGACGTGCAGCAGGCACTGGCCGCCGCGCTGCCCGCCGGGCTGAAGGTGCTTCCGTATGCGGCCGCCGAGGACGCCGACGTGTACGCGGTCACCAAGGCCACCGCCGACAAGTACAACCTGCACTCGCTGGCCGACCTGGCCGCGCACAACGGCAAGCTCGTGTTCGGTGGACCGGCCGAGGACCAGACCCGGTACGCTGGAATCGTCGGCCTTCAACAGGTGTACGGGGCGCAGTTCAAGGAGTTCAAGGCCCTGGACGCGGACGGGCCGCTGACCAAGGGAGCACTGGGCAAAGGTGACATCGACGTGGCCAACCTGTTCAGCACGGACGTGGACATCCAGCGCAACGGCTGGGTCGTGCTCACCGACCCGAAGCACCTCATCGCCGCTCAGCACATCGTGCCGCTGATCAGCTCGGCCAAGCCCAATCCGACGGTGGAAAGCGCGCTGGCCCAGCTCAACGACAAGCTGACCACCGACGCCCTCAGTCAATTGGACTCCAAAGTGGACAACGACAAGGCGGACCCGGACCAGGTCGCCGCCGACTGGCTGAAGCAGGAGGGAATCACTTCGTGACCCAACCGGATCTCGGGTCGGCACCGGACACCGGATGGATGATCGCCAGGATGCACGAGCTGTTCGGCGGGCATCGGCTGTCCCCGGCGCAACGGCGGATCGCGCAGTACCTGCTCGACCATCCGCGGGAGGCGGTGTTCCTCAGCAGCGTCGACATCGCGGAGAAGGTGGGCGTCAGCCAGCCGTCGGTGACGAGGTTCGCCACCGCGCTCGGCTTCGACGGCTTCCCGGAGTTCCGCAGCGCGCTGCAGTCGGCGCTGCTGGCCCGGCCGGCCGACCAGCCCGCCGCCGGTGTGCGCAACGAGATCCAGCTGCTGATCGACGCCGAGATCCGGAACCTGGAAACCCTGCGGGACACAATGGCGGACCTCGGTCCGCTGCGTACCGTATCGGCCGCGCTGGCGGCGTCCCGCCCGTTGCCCGTGATCGGGCTGCGGGTGTCGGCGCCGCTGGCGCAGCTTTTCGGCTATTTCGCGGCGAAGGTACTGCCCGACGTCCGGGTGCTCGACGTTCCCGGTTCGACGCTCGAAGACGGCCTGACCCGGGCAGCCGAGACCGGCGCCGAATGGGTACTCGTCTTCGCGCTGCCCCGCCAGCCGGAGGAGACCAAGAAGGCGATGCTCTGGGCACGGCGGGTCGGCCTGACGATCGCCCTGGTCACCGACCAGCAGCTCAACCCGCTGGCCGAGTACGCGGACGTCGTGCTGGCCGCGCCGGTCTGCTCGGACTTCGCGTTCGACTCGCACGCCGCGGCGACCGTGCTGTGCACGGCGCTGCTGCACACGGTGCTCGGCGCCACCCCGACCGACCAGCAGGCCAGCCTCGACCTGTTCGAGACGACCGCGGAGGAGCGCCAGATCTTCCTGTCCAGGTGACCGGGGCCGACGGGCGCCGAACTCGCCACCGCGGTTCGGATCTCGCCTGTCCGCCACCGCTCGAGCGGAGCCTGGTTGGATCACCGCATGCCGTTGGATCTCCTGTTCGCGACCATGCCCGTGCCCGGCCACGTCGGCCCGTTGCTGCCCATCGCCCGCACCCTCACCGCACGAGGGCACCGGGTGCGGTGGTGCTCCGGACAGGTGTTCGCGGATCGGATCCGGGCCACCGGCGCGGAGTTCGTGGCGATGGACCCGGCCATCGACCATCTGGGCCGCAACGTCGACGAGCTTTTCCCGCAGCGCACCCGGCTCAACGGGGTCGCGAAACTGCGCTACGACATCCGCTCGGTGTTCCTCGAACCCATTCCGGCGCAGGTCGCGGACCTGCGGCGGGAGCTCGACCGGCGGCCGGCCGACCTGGTGCTGCACGACGCGGCCCATGTCGGCGCCGCTGTCCTGGAACAGCTGGGCGGCCCGCGCGCGGTCAGTGTCGGGGTCACGCCGCTGATGCTGCCGGCGCCGGAGGTACCTCCGTTCGGGCCCGGGCTCAAGTACCGGCGCGGGGCGCTCGCCCGCCTGCGCAACGGCGTGGTGCGCCGGCTGCTGGACAACGTCGTCTTCAAGCCGGTGTACGACCACCGCGACCGGATCCTCGCCGGGCTCGGCCTGCCGGCCGGGGAACACGGGATGGCGGGCGTTTCGCCGCACCTGCACCTGCAGAACGGTGTCGCCGGGCTGGAACACCCGCGCGAACAGCTGCCGCCGCAGGTGAAGTTCGTCGGGGCGCTGGTGGATCCAGCGCCGGCGGCGGAGCTGCCCGCGTGGTGGGACCGGATGATCGGCGCCGGTCGCCCGATCGTGCACGTCACCCAGGGCACGGTCGCGGACACGGATCTGGCGCAGCTCGTGCTGCCTGCCATCCGGGCGCTGGCGGGCGAAGACGTCACGGTCGTGGCGAGTACCGGTGCGCACGACGTCGGTCCGTTGCCCGGCAATGCGTTCACCGCGCCCTTCCTGCCCTACGACCGGCTGCTTCCGGAGATCTCCGCGATGGTGACCAACGGCGGCTTCGGCGGGGTGCAGCTGGCCCTCGCCCAGGGCGTGCCGCTCGTCGTCGCCGGCACCACCGAGGACAAGCCCGAGGTCGCTGCCCGTGTCGAACGGTTCGGCGCCGGTCTCAACCTGCGCACGGCGACGCCGTCGGAGAAGGCGCTCAAGGCGGCGGTGCGCAAGCTGCTCGACGGCGGGTCGCACCGGCGGCGCGCGGAGGAACTGGCCGCGGAGTACCGCGGGCTCGACGCGGGGGAGCTGTGCGCCGGCCACATCGAGCGGCTGGCCGGCGTGCGGGTGTGACGCCCGGCGATCAGACCAAGACCGGCGAGTGGTGCCCTGTCCGGCGCGCCGGACAGGGCCCGTCCAGCCGCCACGGCGTCGAGGAAGCAGGCCGCCGCGGCGGTTTCGCCGCGGCGGCGGAGGTGGATTTACGGTGACCGATCAGCCGGCCGAGGTCCAGTCGAGGATGTCGGCGTACGCCGCTTCCAGGCCTGCGTTGGTGCGGATGCTCGCCGGGATGCCACTGGCGTCGGTGATCGCGTGGTTGTTCTTGATGACCACGGATTTCTGGTTGTAGTCGGCGCTGCCGTTCTCCCAGTAGTTGTTCTCGATGTCGAGTGGGTCGTAGGTGCCCTTGTTCAGCGTGTAGTCGGTGTGCTTGGAGCCCCATGCGAGAGCGGCGTTGTACAGGCCGTTGCCGGTGATGGTGATGTTCCCCGCGCCGTTGTCGGTGTAGACAGCCTTGCCCGCGCCCTTCTGGTCGTGGATCACGTTGCCGGTGATCTTCTCGCCGCCGGCCATGTTCGGCCCGGTGTTGCCGTTGGTGTAGATCCCGGCGCCGTCGGCGAGCAGCTGCATGTGGTCGAAGATCAGGTTGTTCGACAGTGTGTTGTTGTTGCTGTAGTTGGGTTCCGCCTTGATCTTCACCTTGTCCGGCCAGCCGCCCCAGCCGATCGAGATCCCGCTGTAGGGGGTGTGGTCGATCTGGTTGTGCGAGACCGTGGTGCGCTCGGTGTAGCCGATGTCCATCCCGATGCCGCCCGCGTACTCCACCGACGTGGCGAACACGTGGTTGTCGAGCAGCCGGTTGCCGCTGGTGTGCTGCGCGGCCGTGGCGGGCAAGGTGATGTCGACGCCGCCGAGTTCCAGCCCGTTGCCGGAGATGTCGGTGAACACGCTGCCCTGCACCAGATCGTTCTGCGAGCCGGTGCCCAGGTCGAGCCCCGCCGCGCCCAGGTGGACGAACGCGTCCCGCGTGAAGCTGATGTTCTTGTCATAGGCGAAGGAGACGTTGCCCGGTTCCTTGGTCCAGTTGCCGTACGGGCATTTGCCGCCGTCGATGAACTGGCACAGCCCTTGCTGGTCGAAGCCGTGCGCGCCGGTCAGCGTGTAGTTCGCCTGGATCTCCGAGAATCCCTCGGGCGTGCTCGGGAAGTTCCAGGTGGCGTAGGAGAACTGGAGGCCGGTGAACGTGATGTCGTGGACCGGCGCGGAAGCCGTCCCGATACCGGACACCAGGGTCTCCAGTGCGGGCGCGGTCACCGTCTCCTTGGTGATGTCCTCACCGGGTTTCGGCACGTAGAAGACGGTGTGCGCGCTGTTGTCGAGGTACCACTCACCGGCGGAGAGCAGCTCGTAGGCGTTTTCCACCGCGGTGGGCAGTTCGGTGATGGCCTGGCGGCCGACCAGTTCGACCGTGCGGCCGGAGTCGTCGGTGCGCATCACCCGCTTCGTCGAGTTGTCCCAGCACGGCTGCGCCATCTTGATCGTCGTCGGGGAGATCGTGTTCACTGGGCACCGTGGCTGCGTCCACGCGCCGAGGCCCCCGGTGTAGACGAAGTCGATGTCCTTGGGGTTGCGCCAGTTGTCCATCGCGGCCGACGACGTCGTGTAGCCACCGGTGATCCTGGTCAGCGTCACCGGAAGGGTGCCGGTCGCGCGCGGGACGCGGGCACCGTTGACGTACAGCTGGCGCGTCCGCAGTGTCGCGGGGGCGGGCGCGGACCAGATGTTCTTGCCGCTGTCGGCCACCTTCCAGCCGGTGATCGGGACGCCGCCGCTGATGACCGGCCGGGCGCCGGGCGCGGCGGTCCAGAGCACGCGGTGGCCGTCGGCGCCGGAGTCGGCGGCGGTCAGCTGCAGTGGCGCGCTCAACGCGTAGGTACCGTCGGCGAGGCTGACGGAGACATCGCCGGTCATGCCGGGGATCAGCCCGCGCACGAGCTGCTGAGCGCGGTGCAGCGTCCGGACGGCCTGGGCCTCGCTCGTGCCGTCGTGGGTGTCGTCGCCGTTCGGGGCGACGTGGACGACCTGCGGTGGCGCCGACGTCGCCGGGGTCACCAGTACCCCGGTCGCCGCCAGCGCGAGACCGGTCGCGAAGAGTGCCGCCTTGAGTCGTGTGCGCACCGATGACCGTCCTTCGTCGGAGGCTTTGGGCGGCTCAGAGTCTGACCGGGCTGACGAAGAACTGTCAACTAATGATCGGATGACTTAGGCCGAAAAAGCCGTAAAGCGGACTATTTCGCGCCTGAGTGTTCCGTTCATCGGATCTCTGGCGGCCGGTTCCCGGCCACCTCCGGTCAGTTCCTGAGCCACTTCTCCACGTAGGGCTGGAAGATGTTCAGCAACACCGGCAGCGCGACGGAGAACAGGACCGGGATGCGCGCGAAGTTGCCCAGGCGCATCGGCCGGATCCGGGCAGTGCGGTAACGCTGCACTCGCGTCTCGAGCTCGTCCAGTTCCTTGGTCGAGGCGCCCTCCGCCTCTGCCTCGGCGATCGCGATGTGGCGCTCCCGTGCGGCGGTTTCGATCCTGCGGATCCCGAGCCACGGCAGGCCGACGTAGATCCACAACAGGACGAACCAGAACGCGGCCGGGATCCAACCGCCGCTGCCCAGTCCAAGGACGACCGCCAGACCGGAAACCATGATCCCGTAGAGCGCCATGGAGAGCCACACACTGCGAAAGATCTGCCGGACCGGTTCCCAGCCGTAGTGGCCGTCCGGGTTGATCCAGTTGGCGTCGAGCTGCACCAGGCGGGGCAGCGCGGCGGCGATGCGCGCGATGCTCACCCCGACGTGCGTCTGGGCGAGGATCATGTAGATGGCGAGTGCCGCCAGCAGGAAGTACGTGATCGCACCGATGGGGTGGTCGATGCCCGCCCACCAGTGCGCGTACGCGTCATGCCGCCACTGCTCCCGCTCCGCCGGACTGCCGTTGGTGGGCATGAAGATGCGGAACAGCCCGTAGTACTGTCCCAGCGACAGGAGCAAGGCCAGTACGAACGCGGACACCGCGAACGCGGTCGTGATCACCGCGGCGTGCCGGCGGTTGCGGTCGTTTGTTCTCTCGAGGTACCTGGCCAGCCGCTGTTCCGGAGGGAAACTCGCCGCCCAGCGCAGGATCGGCGGGTCGTCCGGGTTCTCGGTGGTGAGGCCGTGCCGTGGTTTGATCACCTTGTTGGCGATCAGTTTCGGAATGCACGTCTTGAACAGCCGCCACTGCCGGTGCATGATCATCACCTCGGTGATCATGATGGCCGCGAACAGCCACACCAGGGTGTCTCGCACGAGCGGGTACCGCAGCCCTTGGGCAACCGTGAGGTCGTTGCGTCCGACCGCCCGCCAGAAGTCTTCGAGGGGCTGGAAGTCGTGGGCGCCGCCCAGCATGCCGCCTGCCGCGGCGCTCACCACGAGCACCACGGCCACGATCGGAGCCAGGAGCAGGAGCGCACCGCCCGGCACCTTCCGCAACCATCGGAGGGGAATCGCGGCGGAATAGGGATCGAATGCAGCGACGTCGACTGCCGATGCACGGGCGGGGCTGTCCGGCATGTGTCACTCCTTTGCGAGGATGAAGTCGACAAGGGCCTGCGGATCCTCGATGAGGGGCCAATGGCGGCAATTGCGGACGATCAGTTCGCGCCGCACATCGGCGTGCCGGCGCACGATCTCGAAGTCAGCCGCGGTGTTCATCGTGTCGCGCTCACCACGTACGACGTCGATGGGCACTCGCGCGGCATCGAGCAACGCGGGGAGGTCGATACCGCGGGCCTGCCGCAGTGCGCGCAGCACGGTGCGGGCGCCACCCGTGTAGGAGAGGGCCTCCGCGGTGAGCACGGGGTCAAGCCGCGATGGCTCCGCGACGAACGCCCCCAGCGCGATCGAGCGCAGGACTTTCGACCTGGCGATCAATCCGGCCGACCAGGGTCGCAGCGGCACCAGGCCGCCGGCGAACTGGGCGGCGAGTGTGGCGGCGAGCGCCGGTGCCCGCAACGCGCGCGCCGGATGGTGCAGCATCTCGATGCCGGTCACCGGTGTGGCGTCGACCAGCACGAGGCGCCGGCACACGCCGGGATTCTTCGCCGCCACTCTGAGGGCGACCATGCCGCTCAGCGAGTGTGCGACCACAGTGCACCTCGTGGCCTTCGCACGGTGGCAGAATTCGATGATGGCGTCGGCCACCCCGTCGAGGGTCACCTGGTCGCCGGGCAGCGCGCTGCGCCCGAACCCCGGCACATCGATCACCAGCGTCCGACCGACGGCGCCCAGTGCCGGTGCCACCCCACTCCAGAACCTGAGTGTTCCGCCCAGTCCGTGCAGGAGGAGGAACGTGCTGTCCCCGTGGTGGCTCGGCATCAGCTCGACGACGTGCACACCGTCCCGGAGCTCGGCCCGCCGGCTCATCGCGCTCCCGCCCGTCACCATGTGACCGGCAACGACTCGACGCCGTGAATGACGGAGAAGCGCTTGAATTCGATGCGCTCGGCGGGTACCGCCAATCGTATGCCGGGAAACCGGCGCAACAGTGCGGGGAACACGACGCGCATCTCCAGCCGGGCGAGTGGCGCACCGAGGCAGCGGTGGACGCCGAACCCGAACGCGAGGTGAGCTGTGGTCCTTCGGTGGGGATCCACCTCGTCCATGTCCGTGCCGAGTGCCGGATCGCGATTGGCCGTGGGCAACGAGCAGAAAACGGCGTCACCCGCCCTGATTCGCTGTCCCCTCAGGATCACGTCGCGCCGGGCGAACCGGGGGAACGCGAGCTGAGCCACGCACACGTAGCGCAGCAACTCGTCCAGTAGCCGGTCGATCGGGGCATCCTCGCGGCGGAGCGACGTCACGAGACGGTCGTCCCTCAGCAACACCAGGCAACCGGTCGCGATCATGCTCGCGGTGGTGCCGAGCCCGCCGGTCAGCAGCCCGTCGATCAGGCCGGCCAGCTCACGATCATCCAGCTGGTCACCGTGCTCGCTGATCAGCCTGCCGAGCAGACCGGCCCGCCGGCCCGCACGCTGGCGGGCGACGAGCTCGACCACGTCCTCCAACGACCGGTCGGCGGCGGCGATCGACGTACCGAGTTCGCCGGACAGGTCGAACCGGCCGCTGCCGGTGGCCCGCCGGTCAGCGTCGGGAACCCCGATCAGCTCGCTCATCACCGCCGACGCGACGGGTTCTGCCAGTGCCCGCACCAGGTCGGCCGGAGGCCCGGCTTGCGCCATGCGCTCGAGTTGCGTGGCGACGATGTCCTCGAGCCGGCGCGCCATGTCCCGGATGACCCGGGTGCGGAACGCGGGGGCGAGCAGCCGCCGGCGTCGGGTGTGCACGGGAGAGTCGTGGAAGCCGAGGCCACCCGGTCGCCACTGCCCGGCCGTGTGCGGCATGGTCACGTCCCGAGCCAGGGAGAGTTCGTTGCCGAATGTGCCGGCATCGCCGAGCACGGCTCGCACGTCTTCGTGCCGAGTCACCAGCCATGCCTTGCCCAGGCCGAGCATGGGAAATGCCACCACCGGATGTTCGTGGCGCAGGCGGCCGAGTTCCTCGTGCGGATCCAGCCCGTTGCGCATGATCGGCAGAAGCGGATGCATGGCTTCCTTCCCCGGGCCGGTGGCCGAGACGAGTGCGCCGACGACAGGCGTGCTCGGCGGAGGTGTCGCGGAAAGGGGAGCGAGCTGTTTCACGGCTTGATACACCGGTGAATGACCGTTGCTCAACCGTGACCTGCGGCCGGCACGTCGGTGTGGCCCCGGTCCCGGGACGCCGGTCGTAGCCGGGCTGGCACACTCAGGCGGTGCTCCTCGGATACGTCCTCGCCGTGCTGGCCGCCGTCGCCTCGGGTAGCGGCTCCATTCTGGAGTCGGCCGGAGTCCGGCGGGCCGGTGCCTTCGGCGGCTCGCCCCAGGACCTGGTCGCGCTGCGCCGTCAGCCGCTCTACTTCCTCGGGGTGGGGGTCGATCTGCTCGGGTTCGTCTTCGCCGCCGCCGCCCTGCACCGCCTGCCGCTGTTCCTGGTCCAGTCGGTGCTCGCGTTCAGCGTCGGCGTGACCGCGACGATCTCCGCCATCCTCGGCGTCCGGCTGGCCGGCGCCGGCTGGGCCGCGCTGGGGGTGGGTGCGACCGGCCTGGTCCTGCTCGGCCTGTCCGCGGAGCCGGGCCCGGCACGCCTGCTGTCGCCCGGGTGGCAACTGCTGCTGGTGGGCGTGGCGGTGGTGATAGCGGCGATCGCGTTCGCCGCCCAGCGCGGGGACGGCCGCTGGTCGCCGATCGTGCTGGGGTTCTGCGCCGGGCTGGGGTTCAGCACCGTCGGGATCGCGGCACGGACGCTCGACGTGTCCGGGCCGCTCTGGCACCTCGTCCTGGAACCGGCGCTGTGGGCGATGATCGCCAACGGGCTCGTCGCGGCGGTGGCGTTCGCGATGGCCCTGCAACGCGGCCGGGCGACCGCGGTCACCGCCATCATGTTCACCACCAACACGGCGGTGTCCTCGCTCATCGGCGTGGTGGCGCTGAACGACCGCGTCCGCGAGGGCTTCACCGCCGCGGCCGGGGCAGGATTCGTCCTGGCTGTCGCCGGGGCGATCGGCACCGCGCACTACGCGGCCCATCGGACGGAGCCCAGCACTTCCGCCGCGTGAGCGGAGCCGGCGGGCGTGGGACTGGGCGAGGCCCGTGTGGGAAAAGCCCTTGGCGCGAACCGTGGATTCGCGCGGCGCGGTGATTTAAGGTCGCGTCATGCTGCTGGCCGAGAAGGTCGCCCTGATCACCGGAGCGAGCACCGGGATCGGCGCCGCGTCCGCACGGCTCTTCGCCCGGGAAGGCGCGGCCGTCGTGCTGTGCGCGCGTTCGGCGGACAAGCTCGCCGCGCTGGTCGAGGAGATCCGGGCGGCGGGCGGGCAGGCCGCCGCGGTGGTCGCCGACGTTGCCCGGGACGCGGACTGCGAAGCGGCCGTCGCCGCGGCGGTCGAGCGGTTCGGGCGGCTCGACGTGGCTTTCAACAACGCCGGTGTCGGTCCGGAGGGAACCCCGCTCGCGGACACGTCACCGGAGGCGTGGCAGGCGGCGCTCGCGACCAACCTCATCGGCGTCGCGCAGTGCCTGCGGCACGAGATCCGGGCGATGCTGGCGACCGGCGGCGGCGCGATCGTCAGCAACGCCAGCACCGCGGCGTTCTTCGGGACCGCGTTCTCGGCCGCCTACTCCGCGTCCAAGCACGGCGTGGTCGGGCTGTCGAAGGCCGCGGCCGCCGAATACGGCCCGGCGGGGATCCGGGTCAACGTCGTGAATCCCGGTGTCACCGAAACCCCGCAGACCGGGCCGTGGCTCGATTCGGTTCCCGGTGAGCGTGACCGGGTCGCCGGGTGGAACGCGCTGAAGCGGCTGGCCCGGCCGGAGGAAGTGGCCGAGGCGGCGGCGTGGCTGCTGTCGGACCGCGCTTCGTTCGTGACCGGCGCGGAGCTGGCGGTTGACGGCGGTTACACGGCGATCGCGCCGTACGTCGGGTGATCCCAGGGCAACGGCCCGGAGTAGTCCACTGTGGACGGAAGTCGGCAACCGGTAGTTCATGGGCCGCCGTTTCCCGATGGTGATCCATTCGGGCAGGGGAGTGCTTTTCCTTCCTTGCCGGGTTTCGTCACTTCCCCACAGGGGAGTGTGATTAGCCGTGATTCAGCGACGTCTCTGGCTCCTCGCCGAGCCCGCACCGACGCCGGTCGGACCGCGCCTGAGCCGTGCGGTACCGGAACGGCTCGGCTGAGATGTTCGGTCAGGCGTATCGGGTCGGTCTGGGAAACGGGGCGGCCATCGAGGTGGCGAGGACCGCTTCGAAGTCGGGCGGCGGTGTCCATTGTGGTGGACCTGCAGCCGGGATGGGATTGCCGTGGACGGCCTGGCACAGCGAGTACTGCGCGAATGTGACGTAGGGGTGGGTTTCCGGGCCGGGATCGCGGAGAAGCCGCAGCGCGGTGCGGTACCGCTCGGCGAGTTCGGTGTCCTCGACGAGGTGGAGCAGCGGGTCGTCGCCGGCGGGGAGCCTCGCTTCACGGGTGAAGCCGGTCAGCCGGCGCAGCATGAATGCCGCGACGGTTTCGCCGGTGAGCTGGTCGGTGATCTCCTGGACGTCGTCCGGGTCGTAGACGTCGATCGCGTGGGTGTTCCCGTTCCTGGCGGCGGCCCGGGGCACGAAGGCATCGCAGCGGACGCCGAGTTCGTCCGCGATCACGGGGACGGCGTCGGCGGGTACTTTCCACACGGCCGCGACCTGCGGGGGCCGCCACCAGCGGTCGCGGGTCGGATTCACCCGGTCGACGACCTTCCGGTGTTCGACCTCGACACCGGGCAGGTCGCTCAGCCACGCCGTCAGGAGCTGGGCGTCCACGTCGATCCGCTCCGCGCCCCGGACGGTCTCGCCGGTCGTGCGCAGTTCCAGTTCGACACCGGCGGGTTCGGCGAGCTTCACGTGTTCGATGACGGCGATCGACCGCAACGCACTGGTCCGCGTTGCCCCGGACACTCGTTTGACGAGCACCCGCGTCGGGTTTTCCCCGAGCTTCAGCTCCACCCACCGTGCGTCGGAACGCAGGCTCCACGGCATGACGACCGACAGCACCAGCCCGAGGGCAGCGAGGACGCCGCCGAGCACGAGGGCGGTGTGCCACATCGCGGTCCATCCGAAGAAGACGGCGACCACGGGCAGGACAACGACGACGAGCAGGGGGCCCGCCACCGCGAACGGGATGGCCAGGCTGCCGGCCCACGTCTTGGTCAGCAGGCGCGTGACGCGCGGCACGAACACCAGCCGCCACGTTCCGGACGACGTCGTCACCACTGGGCGCAGCTCCTCGGGTACCGCTGAGGAAACGTCCACCGGCATCTCCCTCGATCGAGGCCACAGGTCGTCAGGCTACCTCGATCGCCCCGGTCCGTGGCCGAATTCCGGGTGTCGCGGGCAAAGGCGCCGTGACTCTGAGCTACAACCTGTGCACCCCTGCGCCGCGTGGAGCCGGTCGTCCACCGGACCGCGGCGGTTGGGTGGCCGAGGTGCCGCGCGTCGCTCTGGTCGCGACGGGGGAGAAGCAGCCCGGCGCGGGAGGCGGCGGCTCGCCGATTCCCGCCATCGTTCCTTTGTGGACTGACCGATGACTCTGCCGGGCTCGCCATCCGTTGCGGGCAAGTAAGTTTCATCGTGCATTGACGTTGCCGCCGGACAAACTTATCTTGGCTTTGCCCGTTCGGTGACCGGGCGACTTCACAGCGCGCACCCCGCGCGCTCCTTGCGCTCCTGAAGAGGAGTACCCGTGACGACGCTGTCTCGTACTCTGCGCGCGGCCACCGCGCTCGCCGTGCTGTTGCTGCTGGCGGTCGCGACGCCCGTGTCGGCCGCGCCTGCGGCGGCGTTCAAGGTCCTGGTGTTCTCCAAGACCACCGCCTTCCGGCACGACTCCATCCCGGCCGGGATCGCGGCGATCCGCCAACTGGGTCAGCAGAACGACTTCGCGGTCGACGCCACCGAGGACAGCGCGGTGTTCACCGATGCCGGCCTGGCCCCGTACGCCGCCGTGGTCTTCCTCTCCACGACCGGCGACCCGGTCAGCACGCAGGCCGGGAAGGACGCCTTCCGGCGGTACATCGAGCGCGGCGGCGGGTTCGCCGGCGTCCACGCGGCCTCCGACAGCGGGTACGACTGGGCCTGGTACGGCCAGCTGGTCGGCGCCTACTTCAAGCAGCACCCCGCGCTGCAGAACGCACTCGTGAAGGTCGAGGACGCGGTCCACCCGTCCACCCAGGGGCTGCCCGCGCAGTACACCCATTACGACGAGTGGTACGACTACCGGGCGAACCCGCGTTCGTCCGTGCACGTCCTGACCACTGTGGACGAATCCACCTACTCGGGTGCCACGATGGGCGCGGACCACCCCACCACGTGGTGCCACGACTTCGACGGCGGCCGCGCCTGGTACACCGGCATGGGTCACACCGTCGCGAGCTTCAGCGAACCGAACTTCCTGCACCTGCTGCTGGGCGGGATCCGGACCGCGGCCGGGGCGGTCCCCGCGGACTGCTCGGTCGCCACCACACCCCCGCCGACGGGCAAGCAGATCGTGGGCGCGCAGTCGGGCCGGTGCGTGGAGGTGCCGAACGCCTCGACGGCGAACGGCACGCAGGTGCAGCTGCGGGACTGCGTCGCCGGGCAGGCGAACCAGACCTGGACCTACACCGCGGGCAAGCAGCTGACGGTGTACGGGAACAAGTGCCTGGACGCCTCCGGCCGCGGCACGGCCAACGGCACGCCGGTGATCATCTGGGACTGCACCGGGCAGCCCAACCAGCAGTGGAACGTCACCGCGAACACGATCACCGGTGTCCAGTCGAACCTGTGCCTGGACGCTTCCGGACGGGGCACGGCCAACGGCACGAAGCTCATCCTGTGGTCCTGCGGTGGGCAGGCCAACCAGCAGTGGACCCTGCGCTGACCCGTTCTCGCCACCCCTTCGCCCCGAGGAGAGCCATGTCCGGATTTTCGGCGCTGCGCCGCGGCGCTTTGGCGGTGGCCGCGGTACTGGCCGCCGCATCGGTTCCGGTGTTCACGGCTGCCGTGAGCCCGGTCGCCGCGGCGGCGCTGCCGCCGGACTCGAAGTTCCAGAAGGTCATCCTGCACACCGAGACGTCCAACCCGATGGCGCTGGACGTGGCGCCGGACGGGCGGGTGTTCTACATCGACCGGCTCGGTGACGTGAAGGTCGTCAAACCCAACGGAACGACGGTTCTCTCGACGCACCTGAACGTTTTCACGGCCAACGAGTCCGGCGGCCTCAACATCGCGCTGGACCCGGGGTTCGCCACCAACCAGTGGGTGTACGTCTATTACTCGCCGAACAACGCCGGCAACGTCGACCGCCTGAGCCGGTTCACCGTCGGCGGCGACACCATCGACCAGTCGACCGAGAAGGTCGTGCTGGACGTGCCGGTGCAGCGCGCCGAGTGCTGCCACCACGGCGCGGGCCTGGTCATCGACAAGAAGAACGGGAACCTGTGGCTGGCGCTGGGTGACAACACCAACCCGTTCGCCTCGGACGGCTACAGCCCGCTCGACCAGCGCTCCGGGCGCGCCAACTGGGACTCCGAACGCACCGCGGGCAACACCAACAGCTTGTCCGGGAAGCTGCTGCGGATCCACCCGGAAACCACCGGGACCTACACGATCCCTTCGGGCAACTTGTTCGCGCCCGGCACGGCCGGTACGCGCCCGGAGATCTACTCGATGGGTCAGCGCAACCCGTTCCGGATCGGCCTCGACCCGAAGACCGGCTACCCCCTGGTCGCCAACTACGGCCCGGACGCCGGGTCGGCCAACCCGAACCGCGGACCCCAGAACACCGTGGAATGGGACGTCGTCAGCAAGCCGGGCAACGCCGGGTGGCCGTTCTGCATCGGCCCGAACCTGCCCTACAACCAGTACAACTTCGCCACCGGCGCGTCCGGTGCGAAGTTCGACTGCGCCGGCGGCCCGACCAACAGCTCGCCCAACAACACCGGGCTGACGAAGCTGCCGCCGGCCATCCCGGCCCAGATCTACTACCACTACCAGGCCGACCCGGCGCACTTCCCGCAGCTGTCCGGCGGGGCGCCGATGGCCGGGCCGGTCTACCGGTTCGACCCCGACCTCGCGTCGGCGCGCAAGTGGCCGGTGGACTTCGACGGCCGCGCGGTCTTCGCCGAGTGGAACACCAGCGCGATGTACACCTTCCAGCTCGACAGCGGCGGCACGAACGTCACCTCGATCGACCCGCTGCTGCCGTCGGTGAAGTTCACCCGGCCGATGGACTTCGAGTTCGGCCCGGACGGCGCGCTCTACGTCATCGAGTGGGGCACCGGGTACGGCGGCGGCAACAGCGACGCGGCCATCGTCCGGGTCGACTACCTCGGCGGCGGCTCGGCCGCGCCGGTCGCGAAGGCCGCCGCGGACCGCACCAGCGGGCCCGCCCCGCTCACCGTGAACTTCTCCAGCGCCGGCTCGGCCGATCCGGGCGGGTCCGCGTTGCGGTACAGTTGGACCTTCGGGGACGGCACCACCTCCACCGCGGCGAACCCCAGCCACACCTACGCGGCCGGCAATTACACCGCGGTGCTGACCGTGACCAACTCGGCCGGCGCCACCGGGACGGCGAGCGTCGCGGTCACCTCGGGCAACACCGCACCGACGATCACCGTCACGACCCCGCCGACGGGCGGGCTGTTCGAGTGGGGCGACAAGGTGAACTTCGCCGTCACGGTCAGCGATCCGGAGGACGGGACGATCGACTGCTCGCAGGTGACCGTCCAGGCCTACCTCGGCCACGACGAGCACGGGCACCCGCTCGACCAGTACCCCGGGTGCACCGGCCAGGTGCAGACCACCCTTTCGTCGGGGCACAGCGAGAACGATAACCTCTTCTACGTCCTCGAGGCGTCCTACACCGACAAGGGCGGCGCCGGGGGAGCCGGCCCGGTCACCGGGCGCGCCCAGGTGATCCTGCAGCCCAAGATGAAGCAGGCCGAGTTCTTCAGCGCCACCGGCCGCACCGCGGACGGGAAGGGCACCGACACCGCGGGGGTCACGGTGGAAGCCTCGACGGACCCGATGGGCGGCGGCGGCAGCGCCGCGTTCGTCCAGGACGGGGACTGGTGGTCCTTCGACCCGCTGGCTCTCGACAACATCACCGGTCTGCACGTCCGGGCGTCCTCGGGCGGCTCCGGCGGCACCCTGGAAGTGCGCCGCAACGCGCCGGACGGCGCCTTGGTCACCTCGGTGCCGATCACCGGCACCGGCGGCTGGCAGAACTGGCAGGACTTCACGGTCGGCCTGTCGAGCCCGCCCGCCGGCACCGGGAAGCTCTACTTCGTGGCCCGCAACCCCGCCAGCCAGAGCGGTGCCGCCTACCTGTTCAACGTCAACTGGGTCCACTTCGACGGCGCCGGCGTCGGCCAGCCCGGCACCCCGCCGTCGGGCAAGCAGATCGTGGGGAAGCCGTCCAGCCGGTGCGTGGAGGTGCCGAACTCGTCGACCGCCAACGGGACGCAGGTGCAGCTGCGGGACTGCGCCAGTCCGGCCGCGAACCAGCAGTGGACCTACACCAGCGGAAAGCAGCTGACGGTCTACGGGAACAAGTGCCTGGACGCGTCCGGGCAGGGCACCGCCAACGGCACGCAGGTGATCATCTGGGACTGCCACAACCAGGTGAACCAGCAGTGGAACGTCAACGCCAACGGCACCATCACCGGCGTCCAATCGGGCTTGTGCCTCGACGCGAACGCGCAGGGCACGGCCAACGGCACGAAGATCATCCTCTGGTCCTGCGGCGGCCAGGCCAACCAGCAATGGAGCCTACGGTGAAACGGCTGCTCGCGCTCCTTCTCCTGCTGCCCCTGGCCGTCGCCGGGGTGGTCTCCACCGCTCGTCCGGCCGAGGCCGCCGCGTTGACCCGCGTCACCGGCTTCGGCACCAACCCGACCAACCTCGGCATGTACCTGTACGCGCCGGACAACGTGGCACCCAAGCCGGCCCTGCTGGTCCTGGTGCACTACTGCGGTGGTTCGGCGAGCGGGATCTTCAACGGCAACGGGCACGACTACGCGACGGCCGCCGACCGCTACGGCTACCTCGTCGTCGTCCCCGAAGCGACCCGGGACGGCCACTGCTTCGACGTCTCCACGAAAGCGGGCCTGACCCGCGACGGTGGCAGCGACACCACCGGCATCATGGCGATGGTGGCTTGGACCCGCCAGCACTACGACGTGGATCCGGGCCGGATCGTGGTCAGCGGCTTCTCCTCGGGCGCCATGATGACGAACGTCCTGGCCGCGCAGTACCCGGACGTCTTCGCCGCCGGTGCCGCGTTCTCCGGCGTGCCCGCCGGGTGCTTCGCCACCACCGACGGCTCGCTCTGGAACAGCCAGTGCGCCGGCGGCAACGTCAGCAAGTCCGCGCAGCAGTGGGCCGACCAAGCCCACGCCATGTACCCCGGCTACACCGGCACCTACCCGCGGATGCAGCTGTGGCACGGGAACCAGGACACCACCCTGGCGTACCCGAACTACGGCGAGGAGATCAAGCAGTGGACCGCGCTGCGCGGGCTGAGCCAGACGCCGTCCTTCACCGACCACCCGCAGTCGTCGTGGACCCGCAACCGCTACGGCGACACCGGCACCCAGGCGACCGTCGAGGGCATCACCATCGCGGGTACCGGCCACACCCTGCCGCAGGCGGGGATGCTCGCGTACGCCCTCTCCTTCCTCGGCCTCGACCGCGGCGGGAGCACGACCACCGGCGGCCCGGTGCGCTCGGTCGCCGCGGGCCGCTGCCTCGACGTGCCGGGCCAGTCGACCACCCAGGGCACGCGAACCCAGGTCTGGGACTGCCACGGCGGCGCGAACCAGACGTGGACGGCCACCGCGGCCGGGGAGCTGACCGTCTATTCCGGCGGCACGCAGCGCTGCCTGGACGCCGAGGGCGGCGCCACCGCCCCGGGCACGGCCGCGATCATCTGGGCGTGCCACGGCGGAGCCAACCAGAAGTGGCGGATCGGCTCCGACGGCACCGTCACCGCGACGCAGTCGGGGCTCTGCCTGGAGCTCGCGGGCGCCACCGTGAACGGCACCGCCGTGCGGCTGGGAACCTGCACCCACGGAACCACCCAGCAGTGGACCCGGAGCTGACCTACCGTGACCAGCCGTCGCCCGGTCAGCCTTCGGTGACGTTGAGCGGCTGGTTGTTCCGGCGCAGCAGGAATGCGGTCAGGACGCCGGCGAGGGCGGACGCGATGCCGAGGACCGCCAGCGCGCCTTGGAGCCGCCGGCGCCGGTACCGATGGCGGCGAGGGCGAGCGGGCACACGAACTCACCGAGGAACAGTGTGCCGGTCCACAGGCCGGTGCCGCGACCTCGCTGGTCGAACGTCAGCCGGTTGACCGCCCAGGTCAGCAGGGTGGGCAGGAGCATGCCGGTGCCGAAGCCGGTGAAGACCGCGCCGACGGTGACGACGACCGGTGAGGCAGTGGCGAACACCAGGAGGAAACCCACGGCGGCGAGACCGAACTCGGGTCGGCGTCGCGGACGTCGCGGGGGCGTGGGGTGCCTTAGTGGTCGGTTTCCGTCTGGTCGGCCGTGAGCTGGACCTGCCTCGTACTCCAGGTTGTCACTGCCGGGTCAAGGACGAGGCGCAGCTCTTCCGGATCGAGCATTTCGACGGCACCGCCGAGGACTACCGCCTGCGGCGAGCACGAACCGATTTCTGCATCGGCATCGGCGACACCGCTTCGGGAGCGGAAGCCAGCCGGCAGCCCGGTAGCGACGCCGCGGCCCAGCGCTTCCGCTTCGAGCTGGGCGTCTGACCGAACGGCGGTGTCGACGTGAAAGGCGAAATTTATTCGTCCTCTCCTGGTAGCCGACCGCTGTGCGACTTTCGAACAATTCCCATAGCCTGTCCGGAATGAAGGTGAATTGTTTCGAACAGGTGGGCGCCGGATCTTTCCCGGCGAGGTTCGGACAGTACTGTCAGGCGTCCTGATGGAGGGGACACATCTGGCCTGATATCCCTGCGTGACAGGGGTTTCGCCGGGCCGTGACCGGGGTGCCGGCGGGTCTCGCAAATGACGGTTGTGTCCGCCGCGGGGGATGGCGGTGTCAAATAGTCCGAACGGGTGCAATAAATTCGTCGCGTGATGGCTGAACCGAGCTGTTTCGGGTACGCTCCCAGCGGTCCGCATGCGTTCCCCGGGGAAACGCGATCGAATGGACAACCGGCTAAGAAATACTCAGGAGGCTCGGTGTGCATGAACACCCCGGCAGCTGCTGCGGCACCGGAAAGCGCGGTGAAGCCAGGTTTCCGGCACCAGGGCTGCCTCTACGCCAGCGACGCCGAGTTCCTCGCGATGGCCGTCCCGTTCGCGGGGGACGGGTTGCGCCGGGGTGAGCCGGTGCTGGTCACCACGACGGGGGCCAACCTCGACCTGCTGCACGCGGTGATGGGCGCGGATGCCGACCGGATCGCCTTCGCGGAGTCGGACTACTTCGGCCGGCGGCCGTCGCAGCTGGCCGAAGCGCTGCAGCGCTACTGGGGCCGCCACCGGTCCACCGCGCCGACCGGCACGGTCCGCATCCTCGCCGAACCGGCCCGGGCCGGCGGTGCCCGCGACGAAGCCGCCTGGCAGCTGGCCGAGGCGGAGTTCAACGTGGCGCTGACGGGTACCCGGATCTGGATGATCTGCCCCTACGACACCCGGACCACCGGTCCCGGTGTGGTCGAGGTGGCACGCCGCACGCATCCCGAGTACGTCGTGGACGGCGAGGTGCGGCCGTCCGCGCAGTTCAAGGCCCCCGAGGAAGCAGACGGACCCGCGGCGGCCATGCCGGCGCACCCCGCCGAGGACCCCTTCCACTTCGAAGGCGACCTGGTCGCCGTGCGGCGTCACGTGCTGGAGCGGGCGAGCGTCCTGCTGCGCTCCGAAGACACCGCGACGCTGTTCGGCGTCGCCGTCGGCGAGGCCATGGCCTACCTGGTCGAGCACGACATCGACCGGGCGGCCGTGTGGATGCGGGCGGCGGCGGGCCGGGTGGTGTGCACCCTGCACAGCGAACGGCCCGTCGACGGCCCGGCGTTCTACGGGCCCCGGGCGGCTGCCCGCCCCGGCACCACGTTGTGGATGACCGACCAGATCTGTGAGTGGCTCGACGTCAGCTCCGACACGGCCGGCTGCACCATCGAGCTGGCCATGCGGGAACGGCCCGCCGGTGGGGGCGCACCCTGACCGGCGCCAGTGGATTCGGGGTAGGGCCGGCCGGATGCGGTGAATGAGTCATTCAAGACGCCGTGGCTCGCCGGCCGGGACACATCTGTCCGTCAGTGCAACCGCACGTCGCCGAAGCGGTCTTCGATGCGGCGCAAGTCGCGCAGCCGGGGCTCGGTCTGCCCGCCGAGCCAGCGGTTCACCGTTTTCGGGGACACGCCCAGCTCTTCGGCAGCGGTCTCCTTCGTGATCCCGCGGCTGCGCAGGGCTTCGGCCAGCCACTCGGCGAAGCTGGCGGCGGGCGCGTCCGGTCCGCCCGGCTGCGGGGGCACCGGGGGTGGCTCCTGGCCGCGGGACGGGAGCACGTCGAACTCGACGCGCTGGGGATATTTCCGGCAGGAGACCTCGAGCACGCCGGATGGGCCGGCCGCGGTCAGCAGGGCCCGGAGGATCGTGTTGCCCACCTCGCGCTCTTCGGCCTCGGCGAGCGGCGCACCGGCGAGGCACCCCTGGACGAATTCCCGGATTCCCGGAACGGCGGACGGGCGGGCAGGAAAGATCTTCGTGATGATTTCGACCGGTACGACCTCGATCGAATTGCCTGCTGACCGGCCCGCCGATTCCACCACGATCAATGCCCCTTCCACAGAGGGTCCAGTGTAGTCTTCCGCGCGATTTCCGGCTGTCCTCCGAACGCTGAGGCGCAGGCCGCCGGTATTGTCCGCCGCCCGGGGGCCAGCTGTGTCCGGGACGCCGGCCCGGCAGCCTTGCCGCTGCTGCCGGACGGGTCTACGGTAGGCGTCCTTCGGGCCGGTCATTCGGGGGACAGCCTGTTTCCGAGGAAGAACTGCCGACTTCGCGTGCGGCCCGCGGCCGCAGGGAAGGTGCCATCGATGGTCAGGGCCCCGCAGACCGGCAACGGCCCGGCGGACGACTCGGAGAACAACCCACCGACCGTCCATATTCTGTGGATGAATGGCGGACTGAGCTGTGACGGCGAATCGGTCGCGCTGACCGCGGCCACTCAGCCCAGTATCGAAGAGATCGTTCTCGGCGGTCTTCCCGGGCTGCCCGAGGTCGCCATGCACTGGCCGTTCCTCGATTTCCACAGCGGGCCCGACGGGGGTTCCGACAGCTTCATCGAATGGTGGCACCGCGCGGACCGCGGCGAGCTCGAGCCGTTCGTCCTGATCGTCGAGGGTTCGATCGCCGACGAGACGAACAAGGCCGAGGGCTACTGGTGCGGGTTCGGCACGGACCCCGCGACCGGTCAGCCGGTGACGGCGAGTGAGTGGCTCGACCGGCTGGCCCCCAAGGCGATGGCGATCCTGGCCGTCGGCACCTGCGCGAGCTACGGCGGCGTGCACGCCATGGCCGGCAACCCCACCGGGGCCATGGGCGTGCCCGAGTACCTCGGCCGGGACTGGCGGTCGTGGGCCGGGCTGCCCATCGTGTGCGTGCCGGGTTGCCCGGTCCAGCCGGACAACCTCTCGGAGACCATCCTGCACCTGCTGTTCCAGGTGGCCGGGCGGGCACCGGAGATCGACGTCGACGAGGCACTGCGCCCGAAGTGGCTGTTCGGGAACACCGTCCACGAAGGGTGCGACCGGGCCGGGTACTACGAGCAGGACGAGTTCGCCGATCAGCACGATTCGCCCAAGTGCCTGGTCAAGCTGGGGTGCTGGGGCCAGGTGGTCAAGTGCAACGTGCCCAAGCGGGGCTGGATCAACGGCGTCGGCGGGTGCCCGAACGTCGGGGGCATCTGCATCGGCTGCACGATGCCGGGCTTCCCGGACAAGTTCATGCCGTTCATGGAGGACCCGGCCGGCGTCGGCGGCCCGGCTCCGGCGAGCCGCGTGTCCGGGTCCGCGATCCGGATCCTGCGGGAGATCCGGACGGCGGCCGACCGGTGAGCGACCTCGGCGACCCCACCGCCCCGAGCCCCGGAGAACGCCTCGAGACACTTCTGGGTGCCCTGCTCGCCGGGCCGGGCCGGTGGCCCGTCGAAGAGATCGTCCGGCAGCTGACGGACCTGTACGGCGAAGGCCTGACCCGGATCGTCGGCACGCTGCGCGAGCACGCCCCGGGGCTGGTCGGTGCGCTCGCCGCCGACGACGTCGTCGCGAGCCTGCTGGCGCTCCACGACCTGCACCCCCTCGACGCGCCGGCGCGGGTCCGGGGAGCCCTGGACCGGATCCGTCCGCAGGTGGGCGCGGTCGGGTACCTGGGCACCGACGACGGCGTGGTCCGGCTGAGCCTCGGCGCGAGCCGTGGCTGCTCGTCGGCGGCTCGTGCGACGGTCGCAGCCGCCGTCCGGGACGCCGCTCCGGAACTCACCGGCGTGGAGATCGTCGCCGCTCCGGCGCTGTACCAGATCGGCATGGGACCACCCGGCGCCGCACCGGAGGGGAGAGCGTCATGAGTGTGTCCTACCCCGCGTTCGCCCGGGACAGCCGCTCCGCGCGGCAGGAGCGGTGCGAGCTCTGTGGGACACCGGTGGCGGCGCGGCACTGCCACTTGGTCGACACCGGCCGCCGTGGCCTGCTGTGCGCGTGCCGCGCTTGCTTCCTGCTGTGCACCGGGTGCCCGACCGGAGAAGCGCGCTACCGCGCGGTACCGGAGCGCTACCTGTGGGACCCCCGTCGCCCGATCGCCTGCCTCGACTGGCGGGGCCTGGACATCCCGGCGCGCTTCGCGTTCTTCGTCCGCCGCGGCACCCGCGTCACCGCGTTCCAGCCCGGACCGGCCGGCGCGGCCGAGACGCCCCTTCCGTCCGGCCTCTGGGCGGAGCTCGCCGCGGCGCACCCGCTGCTGGCCACGGCCGAGCCGGACGTCGAGGCGATCGTGTTCCGCGGGCGTGGGTGGGGGACGGACTGCTTCCTCGTGCCCGTCGACGTGTGCTACCGGCTGGCCGGCGCGGTCCGCCGGTACTGGACCGGCGGCGACGGCGGCCCCGAGGTGCACGAACGCGTCGGCGAGCTGTTCGCGGAGATCGAACAGCGTGCCCGGCCCCTGCGGTAGCGCCCTGGCCGGATGAGGTGACCCGGGCGCAGACTGGGCGCGTGCGGGTGGCGGTCCGGGTCGTCGGGGTGGTGCAGGGCGTGGGGTTCCGGCCCTTCGTCCATCAGCTGGCGGTGCGGCTCGGGCTCAGCGGGTTCGTCGGGAACGACGTGCACGGGGTCTTCGCCGAGGTGGAAGGAACGCCGTCGGGGGTTGACCGGTTTGTCGGCGCGCTCGAGGCCGAAGCGCCGCCCCTGGCCCTGGTCGATGACGTGCGGGTGCGGGAGATTCCCGCCGCGGGTGGGGCCGGGTTCAGGATTGTCGGGAGTCCTCCCGGTGGCGGTGCCGACACGCTGGTCTCCGCCGATTCCGCCACCTGTGACGACTGCCTGCGGGAGCTGCACGACCCGGGCGACCGGCGGTTCCGGTACCCCTTCGTGAACTGCACGAACTGCGGCCCGCGGTTCACCGTCGTCCGGGGCGTGCCCTACGACCGGCCGCTCACCACCATGGCCGCCTTCGCGATGTGCGCCGAGTGCAAGCAGGAGTACGAGGACCCGGCCGACCGGCGGTTCCACGCCCAGCCCGTCTGCTGTCCGGCCTGCGGGCCCACGCTGCGGTTCGGGCCCGGTGGCGGGGAGGCGATCCCGGCGGCCGTCGAAGCCCTGCGCGAGGGCGCGATCGTGGCCGTGAAAGGGCTGGGCGGCTATCACCTCGCTGTCGGGGCACGGCACGAGGAAGCGGCCGAGCGACTGCGCAGGCGGAAACACCGTGCGGACAAACCGTTCGCCGTCATGGTCGCCGACCTGGCGGGGGCCAGGGAACTGGCCGAAGTGGACCCGGCGGCCGAAGCTGCGCTCACGAGCCGGCGGCGGCCCATCGTGCTGCTGCCGAAGAAGAGCGAACTCGCCCGGGCCGTCGCGCCGGGGAACCGGCGGATCGGCCTCGTGCTGCCCTACACCCCGCTGCACCACCTCCTGCTGGAGCGCACCGGGCCGATCGTGCTGACCAGCGCGAACGTCTCCGACGAGCCGATCGTGTACCGCGACGAAGACCTGGACCGGCTGAAGGGCGTCGCCGATGCCTTCCTCGGCCACGACCGGCCGATCCACACCAGGACCGATGACTCCGTGGTGCGGATCGTCCGAGGACGGGAGCAGCTCCAACGGCGATCACGCGGCTACGCGCCCGAGCCGGTCCGCCTCGAAACGAAGAAGCACCTGCTCGGCTGCGGCGCCGAACTCAAGAACACGTTCTGCCTCGCCAAGGGCCGCCACGCCTTCGTCTCGCACCACATCGGCGACCTCGAGAACTACGAGACCTTCACGGCCTTCACCGAAGGCATCGAGCACTTCAAGCACCTCTTCGCCGTCGATCCCGTCGTCGTCGCACACGATCTGCACCCCGAGTACCTGTCGACGAAATACGCGCTCGATCAGGAAGCCGAGCTGCTCGGCGTCCAGCACCACCACGCCCACATCGCCGCGTGCCTGGCCGACAACGGACGGGACGGCCCGGTCCTCGGCGTCGCCTTCGACGGCACCGGCTTCGGCCCCGACGGCACCGTCTGGGGCGGCGAGTTCCTCCTCGCCGACCTCGTGGGCTATCAGCGGCTGAGCCACCTCCGGCCGGTCGCCATGCCCGGAGGTGTGATGGCCATCCGGCACCCGTGGCGGATGGCCGTGTCCTATGTGGACGAACTCGGACGGCCGGCCCGGGAAGACATCGTGAAGCTCAAGCGCAGCGGCCTCAACTCACCTCTGACCTCCAGTGCCGGACGGCTCTTCGACGCCGCCGCCGCGCTGCTCGGCGTCCGGGACACCGTCACCTACGAAGGCCAGGCCGCCATCGAGCTGGAGCAGCTGGCCGATCCCACCGAAAGGTCCGCCTACCGGGCCCGCATCGACGACGTCGTCCACGGCGAGGACCTGATCGCCGCGCTGCTGGACGACCCCGGCACCCCGGCGACGAGAGCCGCGCGGTTCCACAACGGGGTCGCCGACGCGATCGTGCGGACCTGCGACCGCTTCCGGGACCACAGCGCCACGGTCGCGCTGTCGGGCGGGGTCTTCCAGAACGTCCTGCTGCTCGACCGGACCGTCGAAGCCCTCGAAGAGGCCGGTTTCGAGGTCCTCACCCACCGGAGCGTGCCCACGAACGACGGCGGGATCAGCTTCGGTCAGGTCGCCGTAGCCAGTCGTACCACCCGGTGAGGCCGTCGCCGCGCGTCGCGCTGACCTGGAGGATCGTCGCCGAGGGGTTGACTCGCCGCGTGTCCCGCTCGAACTCGCCGACGTCGAAGTCGACGTAGGGCAGTAGGTCGACCTTGTTCAGCAGCACGAGGTCCGTCGCGGCGAACATGTGCGGGTACTTCAGCGGCTTCCCGGGCCCCTCGGTCACCGACAGGACCACGACCCGCGCCGCCTCGCCGAGGTCGAACAACGCCGGGCAGACCAGGTTGCCGACGTTCTCGATGAACAGCGTCGAGCCGGGCGCGGGCGCCAGCGAATGCAGCGCCCGGTGCAGCATCGACGCGTCGAGGTGGCAGCCGGCGCCGGTGTTGATCTGCACCACCGGTGCGCCCGTGGCCTTGATCCGCTCGGCGTCCAGCAGCGTCTCCTGGTCGCCCTCGATCACCGCGCAGGGGGTGTCCAAGTCCCGGATGGTCCGTTCCAGCAGCGTCGTCTTCCCGGCGCCGGGCGAGCTCATCAGGTTGATCGCGAAGACGTCCCCGTCGCGCAGGTGCGCGCGGTTGTGCGACGCGAGTTCGTCGTTCTTCGCCAGGATGTCCTGCTCCATGACCACCGTGTGGGCGTGGTCGGTGATCCGGACGTCCGAATCCGAGCAGCCGCAGGTGTCACACATGGCCGACCTCCACCGAGGTGATGCGTAGTTCTCGCCCCGCGAGCACCGACACGTCGGCGCTGCCGCACGGGCACAGCAGGATGAAGTCGTCGAGGGTGAACTCGTCGCCGCAGTCGCGGCAGCGCGCCCGGCCCATCGGCTCGGCGATGTCCAGCCGGGCGCCTTCCAGCGAGGTCCCCGTGCACAGCACGTCGAAGCAGAAGCGGACGCTGTCCGGCACCACCCCGGACAGCCGCCCGATCTCCAGCCGCACGCTCGTCACCGTCGCGTCGCCCAGTCTGGCGACGATCGCGTCGACGACCGACTGCGTGATCGCCATTTCGTGCATGGGTCACCTCCTCGTGAGTGGTAATTAGGGTTCTAACCCGAATTACCACTCACGACCGGTTGCTAGCAGATCCTCGGCAGCGGGTCCCCGACCAGCAGGTCCACGATCCGGGTGCCGCCGAACGCGGTGTTCAGCAGCACGATCCCGGGCGGGTCGTCGGCGATCCGGCCGATCACCGCGGCGTCCGCGCCGAGCGGGTGCGCGCGCAACGCGGCGAGCGCGTCCGAAGCCTGTGAGCCGTCGACGACGACCACGATCCGGCCTTCGCAGGCGACGTACAGCGGGTCGATGCCCAGCAGCTCCGACGCGCCGCGGACCTCCTCGCGCACCGGGACGGCCTTCTCGTCGACGACCACGGCGACCTCCGCGGCCTTCGCGATCTCGTTGAGGATCGTCGCGACGCCGCCGCGGGTCGCGTCGCGCATCGCGCGCACGCCGGGCACCGCGGCCAGCAGCCCGGCCACCAGCTCGTGCACCGGTGCGGTGTCGGACTCGAGGTCGGCGTCGATGTCCAGCTCGCCGCGGGCCAGCATGATCGTGACGCCGTGGTCGCCGATCGGCCCGGAGACGAGGACGGCGTCGCCGGGTTTCGCGGTGGCGACGCCGAGCCCGGTGCGGGTGAGCGCCCCGACCCCGGCGGTGTTGATGTAGACGCCGTCGGCCTTGCCGCGCTGCACGACCTTCGTGTCGCCGGTGACGATCCGGACGTCGGCCGCCTCGGCGGCCGTCTTCATCGACTCGACGATCTTCAGCAGGTCTTCGACGGGGAAGCCTTCTTCGAGGATGAACCCGGCGGTCAGGTACAGCGGCCGCGCGCCGGAGACGGCGAGGTCGTTGACCGTGCCGTTGACCGCCAGGTCGCCGATGTTCCCGCCGGGGAAGAACAGCGGCGAGACGACGTAGGAGTCCGTTGTCAGGGCCAGCCGGGCGTCGCCGATGGTCAGCGACGCCGCGTCTTCCAGCGGCTCGAGCAGCGGATTGCGGAACGCGTCGAGGAACACGGCCTCGATGAGCGTGTGCGTCGCCTTGCCGCCGGCGCCGTGGGACAGCGTGATGCGCTCTTCGCGCACCTTCGCGCGCCGGCGCCGCGCTCGTTCGATGCGGTCGAGGACCTGCTGCTCGCGCTCGGTGGTCGTCATGTGCGGCTCGCCTCCCGGACGCGCTGCCGGCTGAACCGGCCGAAGTTGTAGTACGCCGCGCAGGCGCCTTCGGGCGAGACCATGCACGTCCCGATCGGCGTCTCCGGGGTGCACGCGGTGCCGAACACCTTGCACTCCCACGGTTTCAGCACGCCCTTGAGCACCTCGCCGCACTGGCACGCCTTCGGGTCGGCGACGCGCAGGCCGGGGATCTCGAAGATCCGTTCGGCGTCGAAGGCGGCGTACTTTTCGCGGATCGCCATCGCCGAGTGCGTGATGAACCCGAGACCGCGCCACTCGAAGTACGGCCGCAGCTCCAGCACCTCGTTGATCACCCTCAGCGCGACCATGTTCCCGTTCCACGGCACGACCCGCGAGTACTGGTTCTCGACCTCGCACCGCCCGGAGGAGAGCTGCAGCATCAGCAGGTAGATCGACTGCAGGATGTCCAGGGGCTCGAACCCGGCGACGACCACGGGCTTGCCGTAGTCGCGGGCGATGAACTCGTACGGCCGGCAGCCGATCACCGTGGAGACGTGCCCCGGCCCGATGAAGCCGTCGAGCCGCAGGTCGGGGGAGTCGAGGATGGCCTTGATCGCCGGGATGATCGTGACGTGGTTGCCGAACACCGAGAAGTTCCCGATGCCCTCGGCCGCCGCGCGCAGCAACGTCATCGCGGTGGACGGCGTGGTCGTCTCGAACCCGATCGCCATGAACACGACGCGCAGGTCCGGGTTCTGCCGCGCGATCTTCAGCGAGTCCAGCGGCGAATACACCATGCGGATATTGGTGCCTTCGGCGTTGGAGTCGAAGAAGTTCCCGCCGGAGCCGGGTACGCGCATCATGTCGCCGAAGGACGTCATGAGCACCCCGGGCTGCCGGGCGATGTGGATGGCGTCGTCGATGCGGCCCATCGGGATCACGCACACCGGACAACCCGGCCCGTGCACCAGCGTGATGCTCTCCGGCAGGTAGTCCTCGAGGCCGTGTTTGTAGATGGTGTGCGTGTGCCCGCCGCAGACCTCCATGAACTTGTAGTGGCGGCCCGGCTCGCACAACGACGTGATCTTCGCGGACAGTGCCCGCGCCTTTTCGGCGTCGCGGAACTCGTCGACGAAACGCATGACGACTCCTTATTCGATCTGTGATTCGAGCAGTGCGGCCATCTCGTCCTCGTACGCCTTGCCGATGCTTTCGAGGAAGTCCAGCGCGGCCGCCGCTTCCGCTTCGTCTATTTTGGACAGTGCAAAGCCGACGTGGATGAGGATCCAGTCGCCCGGCACCGGTGGGTCGTCTTCGAGCAGGCCGATGTTGATGAGCCGCTTGACCCCGCTGACCGAGACCTTCGCGAGGTCCGGCCGCTCCTCACTGATCTCGATGATCTCGCCCGGGATGCCGAGGCACATGGCTCAGACCTCCGTGGTTTCCAGCCGCGGGCTCGTGCCCCAGGCCAGCTCGGTGACGGCGCGGACGGCGGCCGGGACGGCCGCGGTCACTTCGGGGGACAGCCCGATCCCTTCGTCGACGCACGCGGGCTCGCAGCCGACGATCAGCACCCGGCCGGCGTCCCCGCCGAGCAGCCGCAGCAGCCGGAACACCGCTTCGGGCTGCATGCCGTGCGCGTCGATCGACGCCGACGCCGCCAGATCTTCGGTGTCGGCCTCGATGAGCGAGAGCGTGCCGGGAGGCCGTCCGTGCGGTGTCGCGTCGAGCAGGATCGTCGTGTCGTAGCCGCCCAGCAGGTCGTAGGCGAGGTGCAGGCCGGCGATGCCGTAGTCGGCGATCTGCACCCAGTCCGGCAGGTCGGTGCCTTCCAGTTCCTTGATGACTTCGACACCGAAGCCGTCGTCGCCGAGGAAGATGTTGCCGATTCCGGCGACCAGGACCCGTGGCCTCATTCCGCACCTTCCCAGGGCTCGATCTCGTCGGGGGAGAAGTACCGGTACCGGCCGTGCGCATGCTGCAGGTCGGCGCCGGGGTCGTCGTCGAGGGTCACCGCGAGGTACGCGACACCGTCCACATCGGACAGCACGACCCGCACGGTGGCGGTCTTGCCGACCAGGAACATGTCCTGGGCGTCGGTCCCCCGCAGGTTCGGCCGGAGCCGCACCCGGGATCCGCCGGCGATGCGGACGCCGGCGACGGTCACCGCAGGCTCGACCGGCCGGAGGGACCGGACCGCGCCGTGCAGCCGCTCCAGCAGCTCCGGCGGCATCGAGTCGACGCGGTCCACGATGGCCGCCGCGCGGGGGTCGGTGGCCCGGGCCTCGCGCTTCTCCTCGGCGGTGAGCGTCATCGTGCGCAGCGTCAGGATCTCGTCGATCTCGGTGCCGTCGAACAGGTCGCCCGGGCTTTCCGGCGCGATCGACGGGTCGTCGTAGAGGATGATCGGCGAGGCGAGCACCACCGTGCTGCGCGAGGTGTCGCCGATCAGCACCGGCCACAGCCGTTCCTGCCGGCAGGCTTCGACGGCCGGTTTCGCCCATTCCGGCGGGTCCAGCATCGACAGGAAGTGCCCGGAGTCGACGCTGAACACCAGGTGGGCGGCGAGCAGTGAGTGCCGCAGAGCGTGCTCGCGGACGCCGTCCGAATGCCACAACTTCGTGTTGTGCACTTCGACGTGCAGCCGGGTGCCGCCGAACGGCCCGTCGAGCGGGTCGGCCCGGGCGATGAGGACGCCGGACAGCTCCTGCACGTGGAACGGTCTCTCGGCCGGGAGCGCGGAAAGCGGCAGTTCGAAGTCGATCTCGTGCTCGTCGGCTTCGTCCCACGTCGTGCCGAGCCGGGTCCGGGCCTGCAGGAACCGCAGCTTGACGTGCAGGATCGTGTGCGTGAGGGGTTCGAGGACGCACTCGGCACGCGCCGAGGCGTGCTCGCCGATCTCGGCCGACGCGTACGACGGCGGCACCAGCACGCCCCACTGCCAGCGCACCCGGTTCTTCGGCGCCGACGCGCGGTACGGGTAGAGGAGATAGCCCTCGTAGAGCACGGCGTCACCGACCGCGCGAGCTTGGTCGAGAACGTTCACGGCCCACCGGCCAGCAGGTGCTCGATCGCGGCTTCCCAGGTCGGGATCGCGTGCTGCGCCTTGTACTTGAGCAGCGCGTCCACCGTGTCCCGGGGCAGCTTGATCCACGCGACGTTCGGGAAGTAGCGGGACACCAGCTCGTCCCAGACGGCCACCGGCATCCGGCACTCGGCCTGCGTGTGCCACGGCACCTGCTCGACCCAGAACCCCGGCCCGCCCTTGCCGAACACGGTGCCGCTGAACAGCAGCACCATCGGCACGACACCCTCGGACAGCGCGTGGAAGTACTTGCCGGCCGCGACTTCGAGGTCGTAAGTGCACGGCACCTCGGCGTCCACCTCGGTGGCGCCGGTGAACGCCGGCACGGTCACCGAAATCGTGGTGAACTGGAACGGCTTCAGCGTCTCGCCCCATCGGGACCGGTCGCCGAAGAGGTGGGTGAGCAGCTCCGACTCGTCGTCGGCGTACCGGCGGCGCTGCGGCTCGATGCGGATCTGGACGCGCAGCACCATCGCGTGCACCGGCTGCCCGGTCAGCTCGGAGATCCGCAGCTTGAACGCCAGCGTCGGCGACGCGGCGTACTTCAGCGGCCGGACGTCGATGCAGTCGAAGGTCAGCTCAGCCATCCGCCACGACCTCGCTGCGTTCCCTCAGCCGCGCGAAGAACCCGTCGATGGCTTCGTGCGCTTCGGAGCCGCCGTCGAAGCCACGCCACGTCGTCCGGACGAGCCCGACCAGCTCGTAGCAGACGTCGATCGGCACCAGGAAGCACTCGAAACCCAGGTCGAGCTGGTTCAGCAGCAGGGCCTCGACGTCGTCGGCGACACCGGCCGAGGCGAGCAGGTCGTCGCCCGTGCCCAGCGGGAGCAGGGACTCCGTCGCGCCGGCCGGGCTCGGGTAGAACGCGACGGTGCGGTCCTGCACGGAGTTCCGGAACAGGAACGCCGTCTTGACCGGGATCCCGGCGGACTCCCACAGCGCCGGGCCCGGGCCGAAGCGGGGCAGGTGCCGGAACCGGTCGGGCACCGCCCGGTGCCGCTTCCCGCCCGCCCCGCGGTGGGTGAAGAGCAGATAGCAGCCCCGGCAGGTGCACAGGATCGTCCGGGACTCGAGGTCGATGACGTGCCCGTGCTCGCTTCCGATCGGTTCCGCGCACATCTCGCACTTCTCGCCCGGCGCGGTGCGCCGGACGGGGGTGCGGAACCTGCGCAGGCCGCCGGTCACGGGACCTCCACCGGGCACAGGGGGAGCAGCGGCCGGCCACCCGGGCCGGTCTCTTCCACCACTCCTTCGACGATGACGTCGGAGATCTCCGGCGCGATCTCCCGCACCATCCGCTCGATGGCGTACTTCGCGGTGACCGTCGAGGACGGGCAACCGTCGCAGGAACCTTTCAGCCGGAGCCGCAGGACGCCGTCGTCGATGCCGACGAACTCGACGTCGCCGGCGTGCGAACCCAGGTACGGCCGGACCTTGTCGAGCGCTTCGGTGACACGCTCGTGCGTCGACCGGGGGTGCAGGTCGTGCAGCACGAGCAGGCCGCGGATGTGGTCGTCCTCCGCGAGCCGGTCGAGCAACGGCCGGTCGACGATCTCCACGATCCGCGCGAGACCGGCGCCGTAGAACTCGATCAGCGTGTGGACGAGGTCCTCGGCGAGCTCGGCGTCGGCACCGTCGAACTCGCCCAGGAGCTGCTCGATGCGCTCGCCGACCCGGTCGACGTCGGACATCAGCCGAGCTCCCCGCCGAACGCGTGCGGGGTGTGCAGCCGCTCGATCACCTTGCCCTTGCCGGTGTACATGTGGACGCCGCAGGGCAGGCAGGGGTCGAAGCTGCGGACCGCGCGCATGATGTCGATGCCCTTGAAGTTCTCCTGGGTGTTCTCCTCGAAGATCGGGGTGTTCTGCACGGCGTCCTCGTACGGCCCCGGCGTGCCGAAGCTGTCGCGCACGCTGCCGTTCCACGGCGTCGGCGGGTACGGGTGGTAGTTCGCGATCTTGCCGCCCTTGATCACCATGTGGTGCGAGAGCACCCCGCGGACGGCTTCGGTGAAGCCGCAGCTGACGCCTTCGTCCGGGACCTTGAACGGCTCCCACGTCTTGGTGTTGCCCTTGCGGACCTCGCCCAGCGCCTGCTCGCCGAAGTGCAGCGCCATCGCGGCCGCGTACGCCTGGAAGTACGTCCGGGCGCGGTTGCGCTCGAGGGCGTTGCTCCACTGCGGGATCTTCCACTCGAAGGCGGCTTCGGGTTTGGTCGCCGTGCGCGGCAGGGTGATCGTGACGCTGTGCCCGGTCGACTTGACGTACGGCGTGTCGACGAGCCCGGCGAGCGCGGTGACCCACAGTCGCGCGATCGGGCCGCCACCGGTGTCGAGGGCCAGGTGGTCCGTGCCGTCGAACCAGCGCGGCGACATCGTCCACGAGTACTTGCCGTCGAAGTCGCGCTTGGCCGGTCGCGGGATGGTGTGCTGGTTCCACGGGTGGCGCTGGTCGACCGGGTTGCCGAGCGGGTCCTGGGTGACGAACATCGGCTGGTCCGCCCAGTCTTCGTAGAACGAGCTGCCGAGCAGGATCCGGATGCCGAGGTTGATGTCGAGCAGGCTGGTGGTGACGAGCTTGCCGTCGACGACCACGCCGGGCGTCACGAACATCTTCCGGCCCCAGGACTCCATGTTCTCGTAGCTGAAGTCGCAGTACTCCGGGTCGTTCAGGCTGCCCCAGCAGCCGAGCAGGACCCGCCGCCGGCCGACCTCTTCGTAGCCGGGCAGGGCTTCGTAGAAGAAGTCGAACAGGTCGTCGTGCATCGGCAGGCAGCGCTTCATGAACTCGACGTAGCGCATCAGCCGGGTCAGGTAGTCGGTGAACAGCTGCACGGTGGCGACCGTGCCGACGCCGCCGGGGTACAGGGTGGACGGGTGAACGTGCCTGCCCTCCATCAGGCAGAACATCTCGCGCGTGCTGCGGCTGACCTGCAGCGCCTCGCGGTAGAACTCGCCTTCGAGCGGGTTCAGCGAGCGCATGATGTCGCCGATGGTCCGGTAGCCGTGGTCACCCGCGTGCGGTGCCTCGGTGCGGTTGGCGAGCTCCAGGACGCCGGGGTTGGTCTCGCGGACCATCCGTTCGCAGTAGTCGACCCCGACCAGGTTCTCCTGGAAGATGTTGTGGTCGAACATGTACTCGGCGGCCTCGCCGAGGTTGAGGATCCACTCGCCGAGGTGCGGTGGGCGGACACCGTAGGCCATGTTCTGGGCGTACACCGAGCAGGTCGCGTGGTTGTCGCCGCAGATCCCGCAGATCCGGCTGGTGATGAAGTGCGCGTCGCGCGGGTCCTTGCCCTTCATGAAGATGCTGTAGCCGCGGAAGACCGACGACGTGCTGTGGCACTCGACGACGCGCTTGGCGGCCCAGTCGATCTTCGTGTAGATGCCGAGGCTGCCGACGATCCGGGTGATCGGGTCCCACGCCATCTCGACGAGGTCGGTCCGGCCCTTGGTGCTGACGCCCTTGTCCGTCATCGTCCGATCCCTTTCAGCGCCACGAGGACTGGTAGCCGGTCTTGAGCTTCTTGCCCGGGTGCCGCCACCTGGGCTCCTTGTCGAGCTTGCGCTCGGTGATCTTCCGCAGCCGCCGGATCACCGACCCGTACGCGCCGCTGGCCAGCGAAGACACCTGGGCGCCCGGGGGCTCGTCCATGAACGGCATGAACTTGTCCGGGAAGCCCGGCATCGTGCAGCCGATGCAGATCCCGCCGACGTTCGGGCAGCCGCCGACGCCGTTGATCCAGCCGCGCTTGGGCACGTTGCACTTGACGACGGGACCCCAGCACCCCAGCTTCACCAGGCACTTGGGGGAGTCGTAGGTGTCGGCGAACTGGCCCTGCTCGTAGTAGCCGCCGCGGTCGCAGCCCTCGTGCACGGTCGCGCCGAAGAGCCACTGCGGCCGCAGGTGGTCGTCGAGCGGGATCATCGGCGCCTGCCCGGCGGCCTGGTAGAGCAGGTAGGTGATGGTCTCGGACAGGTTGTCCGGGTGGGTCGGGCAGCCGGGCACGCAGACGATCGGGATGCCGGCGCCGGAGCGCCAGTCCCAGCCCAGGTAGTCGGGCACCCCCATGGCGCCGGTCGGGTTGCCCTCCATCGCGTGGATGCCGCCGTAGGTGGCGCAGGTGCCGACGGCCAGCACGGCGAGTGCCTTCGGCGTCAGCCGGTCCAGCCACTCGCTGGTGGTCATCGGCTGGCCGGTCTCGGGGTTGTTGCCGAACCCGCACCAGTAGCCTTCATCCTTGATCGCCTCGTTCGGGATCGAGCCCTCGACGACCAGCACGAACGGTTCCAGTTCGCCGCGGTCGGCCTTGTGGAACCACTCGATGAACGTGTCGGCCCCCTTGTCGGGGCCGCATTCGAAGTCGATCAGCGGCCAGTGGACCGCGATCTTCGGCAGGCCGGGCAACGCGCCGAGGACGATTTCCTCGATGCTCGGCTGGGTGGCGGCGGTCAGCGCGACGGAGTCGCCGTCGCAGGACAGACCGGCGTTGATCCAGAGGATGTGGATGGGCTGCTCTTCGGTCTCGGTCTGTGTCACGGCTGGTCAACCCCGAGTTCGTCGAGTGCGCCGAGGGTCAGTTCCCACAGCGCGTGGTAGAGGGTCGTCTGGGCTTCCTGGATGCGGTGCACGGACGGTGACGGGACGACGAAGAGGTGGTCGATGCTGTCCAGCTCGGCCATCTTCCCGCCGTCGTAGCCGGCAATGCCGACGGTCACCAGGCCGCGCCGGGCGGCTTCGTCGAAGGCACGCACCAGATTCGCGGAGTTCCCGCTGGTGGACAGGCCCACCGCGATGTCGCCGGGCCGGCCGAACGCGCCGATCTGCCGGGCGAACACGACGTCGAACCCGATGTCGTTGGAAAGGGCGGTCACCACGGCGATGTCGTTCGTCAACCCGAAGGCGGGCAACGGCCGGGCATCGCCCGCCGGGCTCAGGAACAGGCTGGCCAAGTCCTGCGCGTCGGTCGAACTGCCACCGTTGCCGAACGCGAGCAGCCGGCCGCCACCGGCGAACGCGCGCGCGACGTCCTGCGCGCAGGCGAACAGGCGCTCGCCGTCGGCCGCGAGCACCTCGGCCCGCAGCGCGACGATCTCGTGCACCTTGTCCACAGTGGACTGCTCCACCTGGCGGAGGACGGCGTCGACGTCGCTGGAACCCGCGTAGAGGAACGGGTACAGCGCTTCGAGACCGTCGACCGGGTGTTCCCGGGTCATCCGGCGCTCAACTCCCGCGGCTAGGACTTCGCCAAGCGTGCGATGGCTTCTCCGGCGTGCACCAGGATTCGGTCGCCGACGCCGGCCTCGACCAGCGCGACACTGACCTCTTCCCGGGTAATTCCGGTGTCCACGACAGCGAGCTCGTGTTCGAGGAGCTCGACCACGGTCACTTCGACCGCGGTGTCGGAGCAGGTGATGCACACCCCGTCGGGACAGACGGGGCCGCCTTCTCTGTCGGCGTCACCGGCGCTCACGACGCCACCTCCGAGGTCAGCGCGCCGGGGTGTTCGAAGAAGACGTGCACCAGCTCCCACAGCACGTGGTAGGTGGTCACGTGCACCTCCTTGACGATCCGCGGGTCGGCCGAGCGGGCGATGAAGACGTGGCCCAGCCCAGTAGTCGCGGCGATCGCGCCGCCGTTACGACCGGTCAGCGCGACGGTGAGCATCCCCAGGTCCCGGGCCGTTTCGAGAGCGCGGCGGACGTTGGCGCACTCGCCGTCGGCCGAGATGCCCAAGGCGATGTCGGCCGGTTCGCCGATGATCCGCAGCTGGTGGGCGAAGACGTCTTCGAGGCCGACGCGGTTGGCGACCCCGGTGACGGTCGCGACGTCGGCGGTCAGTGAAATCGCCGGCAGTGCGCGCTTGCCGACGATCACCGGGTGGACGAACTCCACCGCCACGTGCTGGGCGTCGGTGCTGGGACCGCCGTTGCCGAACACCACGAGCTTGCCGCCGCGCTGGAAGCGGCGGGCCATGTCGCGGCACGCCTCGGCGACCGTGTGCGCGTCGTCGGCCAGCGCGAGCACCGGCGCCTTCCGGCGCTCGAAGAGGGCGTCGACGGAGTCCGGGTGATTCGGTGACCACGACATCGCGGTACTGCCTCCGGGCTGCTGCTCGGTGGTGGGAGCCATCCCAGGCTAGAGCTGTGAGTTGGATCACACAATAGCGTGAACGGTCGGAAGGCCGGACCGCTCACCGCGCCGGCGGAGCCGGACGCAGTCGTGCCCAGGTTTGGGTCTGCAGCTTTTCGGCGCGCTGCCGGGCGGCTTCCGCTTCCGCAAACGCCCGTCCCGCGGTGGCCGCCCGCCGGCCCGCCTGCTCCTCGAAGCTGTCCGCCTTGGCCGCGGCCCGGGCGAGGTAGGCGGCGCGCTCGCCGTCCCAGCCGGGTCGGCGGTCCTCGAGTTCACCACGCATGACGCTCTCCGGGGTGAGTCATCGGGCCGGGGACTTCGGTCGCGGTCCCGACCCACTCGACGACTTCGCCGGTGTCGTCGCAGAGGGGAACGGCGCGGGAGTGGGTCCAGGCCAGGGTGCCGTCGGTGCGCCGGACGCGGTGGACCGTGTCGAACACGCTCTTGGTGCGGACCGCCTCGGCGATCACGGCGAGCACCGCGGGCTGGTCGTGCGGAGCGATGTAGCTGTCCAGCCAGGAGTGGCTGGGAGCGGTGGTGTCGGCGATGAACCCGCGGCCGTCGAGCTCGCGCATCTCGCTCCAGTCGGGGTTCATCCGGTAGACCGCGTCGAAGGCCGCCTCGACGAGGGCGCGGAACCGGCGGTCGCCGGTTTCCCGGACGCGGCGGCGTTCGAGCCGGGCGGCGATGCGGGCGACGAGCTCGCTGGGCGCGAACGGCTTGACCAGGTAGTCGTCGGCGCCCGCGGTGAGGCCTTCGACGGTGGCTTCCTCGCCGGCGCGGGCGCTGAGCATGATCAGCGGCACGTCCCGCAGCACGGGGTCGGCACGCAGGCGGCGCGCCAGTTCCAGCCCGTCCATCCCCGGCATCATCACGTCGGCGACGATCAGGCCGGGCGGGTCGCGGCGCGCCGATTCGAGCGTCTGCTGCGCGTCGCCGACGGCGTGGACCTGCCAGTTCGGCGACAGCAGCCGGGTGAGGTAGTCGCGCATGTCGCGGTTGTCGTCGACTACCAGCAGCCGCTCGCGGTCCGCCCGAGCCGGGGCCGGGGCGCCGCCGCTGTGGGTGTCCCAGTGCTCCGCGGCTTCGGCGAGGGTGACGGCGGTGGCGCGGGGGATGGGGCCCGGTTCGGGCCGTTCGGCGGGCCGCACCGGCCGGCGCGGGACCCACACGGTGAATTCGCTGCCCTCGCCCACGGTGCTGCGCACCTTGACCCGGCCGTGGAGGAGCCGCGTGAGCTCGTTGACCAGGGCCAGGCCGATGCCGGCGCCGTCGTGCGTGCGGGAGCGGGTGGCGGGGGCGCGGTGGAAGCGGGTGAACACCTTGGCCAGTTCGTCTTCCGGGATGCCGACGCCGGTGTCGCGCACGACCAGCTGGACGTGCTGGGGCAGCTCGCGCACGGTGACGGTGATCGTGCCGGTGAAGGTGAACTTCACGGCGTTCGACAGCAGGTTCGCGACGATCTTCTCCCACATCTCCGGGTCGATCGGGACCGGCGTGCTCAGGGCGGGGCAGTCGACGCGCAGGGTGATCCCGGCGTGGTCGGTCGCGCCGCGGAACGTGCCGGCGATGTCTTCGGTGAGCTGGGCGAGGTCGGTGGGTTCGGACCGGGCCCGCATCCGGCCCGCCTCGATCTGCGAGAAGTCGAGCAGGGTTTCGACCATCCCCAGCAGCCGGCGGGCGTTGCGGGAGGCGATGTCGACCTGGTCGCGCAGCCGCGCGGGCAAGCCGGTCAGGGGTGCGGCGAGGTCGTCGAGCGGGGCGAGCAGCAGGGTGAGCGGGGTGCGGAACTCGTGGCTGACGGTGGAGAGGAACTGGGTCTTGGTGCGGTCGAGTTCGGCGAGCTGGTCGATCCGGTCGCTCTGGTGCCGGCGGTGCACCGCGTCGGTGAGTGCCGCGGTGGCCTGCGCGGCGACCAGGCCGAGGAAGTGCCGGTAGGTCTCGTCCAGTGGCAGCCGGGGACTCACGCCGAGGATCAGCACCCCCGCGGGCGCGCGAGCGGGGGTTTCGCCCAGCGGGAAGAGCATCGCGCAGCCGGGTTCGTCGTCGTCCGCGCCGACGGTCACCCCGCGGAAGGTGTGCGCCAGGTCCGTCGCGAGGACGGGTTCGCCGGTCGCCACCAGTTCGGCCAGCGGCCACTTCGGCCGCTGCCAGGACAGCAACGCCGTGTGCGGCGCCAGCGGCCCGCCGGCGGCGGTGCCCACGGCGGCCACGAGTTCCGCCCGCTGCCGCGTCGGGTCGGCGAGGTAACCGGCCGCGAAGGGAATGTCCGGGGCGTCGTCGCCGAGCGCGCCGACGAACGACTCGAGCGCCGCTCGCCCGGACGTGGCTTTCCGCGTCCGCCCGGCCAAGGTGCTCAGCAGGTCCAGCCGGCGGCGGCCGAGCACTTCGTGCGTCTTCTCGATGGCCGTGACCAGCACACCCACCGGTGCCGGGCCGTCACCGCGCAGCGGGCTGAAGGTCAGGTCGAACCAGGCGTTCTCGGTGTCGCCGTGCCGGGTGATCGGGTACAGCGAGTCCTTGAGCGAGACGGCTTCCCCGGCCAGCGCGCGCCGGTAGCGCGGTTCGTTGAGGTGCCACACCTCCGGCCAGCACTCGCGGTTGGCCTGGCCGAGGCCGGCGGGGTGCTTGGCCCCCATCACCAGCCGGTAGGTGTCGTTGTAGAACTGCAGCAGGTCCGGGCCCCACAGCAGGCACATCCCCACCGGGCTGTCGAGCATCGTCCGCACCAGGGTGACCAGCTGCGCCGGCCACTGCCGCACCGGCCCCAGCGGCGTCTGGCTCCAGTCGACCTTCCTCGAGAGCGTGGCGACTTCGCCGGTTCCGGCGAACACGACGTCGGCGCCGGGGCGGTCCCCGGCGTTGCGGGGCAGCGGGCCGCCCTGCGCGATGTCCCACAGCACCGGCCCGATGTCGGACAGGTCCAGCACCAGGTTCGCCACGCCGGCGTTCGTCACGGCCAGGGGCATCGACGCGTGTTCGGCGGAGTGCTCGCTCTGCGCGATGACGGTGCCGCCGGCCTGCTTGATCGCCCGGGCGCCGGCGAGGCCGTCCTGGCCCATCCCCGACAGCACCACGGCCACCGCGCGCTCGCCGAGCGAACCGGCGAGGGAGTTCAGCAACGCGTCGAGGACGCCACCGGACCCGGGGCCGGTGGCCGGCGCCAGCGACAGCGTGCCGTCCGGCAGCAGCTCCAGCACCGTCCGAGCGGGACACACGGTCACGGTGCCAGGCCGAAGCGACGCGCCGTCGGCGGCCCATTCGACGCGCACCGGCAGCCGGCGGCGCAGGATGTCGACCAGCTTCTGGCCGTGCCCGCCCAGGTGCTGGGCGACCACCACCGGGAACCCGAACTCGGCGGGCAACGCGCTGAGCACGGAACTGATCGCCCCGAGCCCACCCGCGGACGCGACCAGCGCGACGACCGGCGCAGCCGGGGGCGCCGGCGAGCCGGGGGCTTCGCCCGGGGAGGAGACCATCGCCCCAGTCTGCTCGTCGGCGCAAGGGTCCGCATTCTCGCCGGACGGAGACCTGCGGGAGGCGGGCTCGGCCGTGCGCCGAACCCGCCCCTCGACGCTAACGCTGCAGGGTCAGCACCCCCGGCTTGTAGGGCAGGAGGCCGTAGTCGACGCCGTCGGAGGCGGGGTCGCGGCCCTGGTAGAGGAATTGCAGGTTGCAGGGGTCGATGGTCTTGGTCTGGTCGATCGGGGCCCCGCTGGGGAGGGTGCCCGTGAACAGCGTCTGCTGCGCGGACCAGCCGTTGGGGTTGGTGGGGTCGCTCGAGGTGCGGTAGGAGAAGGTGTCGGGCCAGCCCCACTGGTAGGCGAGCACCCAGATGTTCTTCGGGGCGAAGTAGAACAGCGTCGGCGCGACGGCTCCGAAGGACATCGTGCTCTGGCTCGCGGTGGCCATGTCGGACCAGTTCGTGAACGGGCTGAAGCTGGTGGATTTCCAGCTCGTCCCGGTGTCGTGTGTCGTGGCGTAGACGACGTGCTTGCCGTTGGACACATATTGTTGCCGGGCGGTTCGGGGGCAAAGTGGCGGACAGGGAGGGGCAGTTGGTCGACCGGCGGTGCGTCTGAACGCACCAGAGGACTGTGAACGAAGATGTCGGTCGCCGAGCGGCGCACCCTCCGGCAGCGAGCACTTCCAGGCCGCGGCAGGACTTCGTCCGCCGCTCAACGAGACGGTGGGGTCCCACCCGGCCCGCCCCCGTTTCCGGTAGGGGGCGCGCCACCGCCGGACGGTTTCGTCGTGGTGTCCACCCCGACGTTGAGGGTTACGGTGTAGCCGCCGGTGACGTCTCCGGTCACGGTGGCCAGCTGCCGGGCGCCGCTGTCGTCGCCGAAGACGTTGTCGGTGCTCAGGCTCACCTTCTTGAGGTTGGCCACGGACTGCTCGTAGCCGCTCTGGCCGTAGACCGTTTCGCAGACGTTCTGCGGCAGGGCGACCTGCGAGGTGGCGATGGCCTTGGTGGCGTCGGTGATGCCGGCCTGGTCGGGGTAGACCTCGAAGTGGATGTGCGGCCAGCGGCCGTCGTAGCAGGCGGGGAAGATGCTGGTGAAGCGCACTCGGCCGGTGGCGTCGGCGATCTGGACGCCGCGCAGGTAGTTCTCGTTCTCGACACCCTGCGAATAGAGGGAGTACCGGCCGGCGCGGTCGGCGTGCCAGACGTAGACGGCCACCCGGCAAACGGGGAGCCGCCGTTGGCGAGGTCGGCGATCACCAGTTCCAAGGTCATGGGCACGCCTTCGGCGGTGCCGCTGCCGGTGCCGAAGCTGGACCGGATGTCACCGCGCACGACGCCGCTCTGTTCGAGCACGTCCGGCCCGTTCGAGCCGTCGCCGGGGTAGGGGCCCGCGGTCTCGTCCGGGATCTCGCCCGAGGTGGTCGAAGCCGACGTGGCCGTCGTGGTGGTCGAGGAACCACCCGAGGCCGCGCCGCACGCGGTCAGCACGGCACCGGCCGCACCGAGCCCGAGAAGCCGCAGCGCGCGGCGGCGGTCGAAGAGGGTCGTGATGTCGAAGCCGAGACCCTGGTCCTCGACGTCGTCGTGCGGCCGGGGAAGCGGGCGGCCCTGGTAGGCCGGTTCGGGTTTGCTCATGGTTTTGAGCATGTAATGGGAAGGTAAGCACCTGTTGTGCGGGACCTGTGAGCACGCTTTGTCCGCTGGATCGTCGGCGGGAGACGCTGCAAGGGCGTGGTCAGAGCGCGGTCGGTGTCAGCCACACATCCGCATCGAGCAACCCATCGGGCACTGTCGCGGCCCACTGCGCGACTTCGGGCTCGATCCAGGCGAACTGAGCCGTCACGATGGACTGCCCGGCCTCGCTCGCCGCCCGGCTGGTCGAGGTCATCCGCCAGCGCGCCGACAGCTCCTGCCGCAGCCGGTCCTGCACTGCGTCGATGTCACACCGTCGATGTCGGCTGGCGACCACGCAAAGGGCAGGGCCGAAGGCCGGCGGCGGGAGGTGGGCAGGGCGGGCTGGTCCACCGTCTCGGTTCGGCGTCCGGTGCCGGTGGAGGCACCACGCCCAGATAACCTGATACCTGGCCAGAACCCGGCACCGTCGGAGGTTCTTCAGGTGAGTGGTGCGCTGGTGAAGCGAGTCGCGAACGTGGCCACCGTGCTGGCCATCACCTGGGTTACCTGTTTTCTGATGACCTTGCCTTTCGGTCTCAGTGATCTCGTGTTCTCCCTGATCTTCGCGACCGTACTGACAGCGGCGATCCTCCTCGTCGTCGGCCTCGGAAACCTGATCAAGCGAGGCTGGGACGCGCTGACGAAGCCGCTGCAGTTTCGAGCAGCGCGACGTAAGCGGCATCAATAAGGGTTGCCGGACACGTTGAGCTGTGTCCGGTAGAGGCCGAACCCGCCGCCGGAAACGCCGGAGGTGAGGTACAGCGTCCGCCCGTCCGGTCCGCCGAACGCCGCGTTGGTGGTGTTGCGGCCGGCCGAAATGGTGCCGAGCCGGGCGCCTGACGGCGAGAAGACGTAAACGAGCCCTTCGTCGTAGGAGGCCCAGTACAGGTTGCCCGCGCAGTCGATGGTCGCGCCGTCGGGGGTTCGCATGCTCGCGAACGTCGTGCGGTTGCCGGTGGTGCCGTCGGCGAAGACGGTGTACTTCATGATCGCGTTGGCGCCGGTGGACCCCACGTAGAGCGTCTTGCCGTCAGGGGACAGGACGATGCCGTTCGGCTGCGGCAGTGTGTCGTCGACGAGGCTGACCACACCGTCGCGGACGCGGAAGACGCTGGTCCGGCCGCCTTGCTCGTCGGCGCGGTTGCCGCGCTGGTAGTTCGGGTCGGTGAAGTAGGTGGTGCCGTCCCGGCCGGTGGTCAGGTCGTTCGGCGAGTTGAACGCGTGGCCGAGGTAGCCGGCCGCGATGGTGGTCCGGCTCCGGTCGGTCAGGCGGTAGGCGGAAACGGTGCGGTTGTCGTGGGTGGCGGCGAGCACCCGGGTGCCGTCGGCGGTGATCGCCAGGCCGTTGCTGCCGGAGCCGGCGATGAACGTCTCGAAGGTGGCCGGCGGGGTGTACCGGAGCACCGCCGATGGCTGCACGCCCTGAGGACCCGTGGGGTTCTGCATGTGCGACAGCAGCAGGGTGCCCGTTCCCCGGTCCCAGGTGGGCCCTTCGAGGAAGGTGAAGCCGCTCCGGATGAGCTGGGCCGCCACCGTCTGGCTCGGCAACGGCGAACCGTAGGTCGCGCCCGGTGTGCACGGTGCGGCCGTCGTGGCGCCGGACGCCGCCGGCGCCACCCCGCCCGCGATGACGATCGCCGCCGCCGTCACCGTCCACATGCGACGGTGACGCGGTGTCCTGCGGTGAGCCATGGCGGCTCTCCTTTCGTGAGCGGGGGTTCAGCGTCCGAGCTCGACCTTGAAGATGCTTTCGTTGCTGTTGTTCGGGATGCTGTCCTTGTCGCCGTAGTTGCTGGTGGTCAGCCACAAACCGCCGTCGGCGGAGGGCTCGACGGTGCGCAGCCGCCCGTACGTGCCGTTGAGGTACTGCTGAACGTTCGTCAGGGTGTCGCCGGAAATCTCCGCCCGGTACAGCCGGGCGCCGCGCAGGCAGGCGATGTAGAGGGCGCCGCGGACCACGGCGATGCCGCTGCACGAACCGTCGGCGACGGGGTAGGTGCGCTTGGGTGCGACGAAGCCGGGCTGGCCGCAGCTGCCCGTGGTGCCTTCGCAGAGGGGCCAGCCGTAGTTGCCGCCGCGCACGATCAAGTTCGTCTCGTCCATGACGGAGTTGCCGAACTCCTGTTCCCAGAGCCGGCCCTGGGCGTCGAAGGCCAGGCCCTGCGGATTGCGGTGCCCGTAGCTCCACACCGGCGTGCCGAAGGGGTTGTCCGAGGGGACGGTGCCGTCGCGGTTGATCCGCAGCACCTTGCCGGCGAGGTTCGCGAGGTCCTGGGCCCAGTTGCCGTTCTGGCCGTCGCCGGCCGCGATGTAGAGCTTGCCGTCCGGCCCGAAGCGCAGCCGGCCACCATTGTGGTACTTGTTGCGCGGAATGCCGGTGAGCAGCACCTGCGGAGTGCCGGTGAGGACGCCGCCGGTGTAGCGGATGCGCACCACCCGGTTGTCGGTTGCGCTGGTGTGCATGACGTACAGCCACGGGTCGGCCGCGAAGTCGGTGGCCACGGCGAGTCCGAGGACCCCGCCCTCACCGTCGGTTCCCGACACGTTCGGCAGCCGCCCGGCCACGGTCTTCGTGCCGGTGCCGGGGTCGAGGCGGACGAGTTCGAAAGTGTCGCGGCGGCCGTAGAGCACCTGTCCGTCGGGCAGGGTGGTCAATCCCCACGGCAGGTCGGTTTCGGTGGCGACCTTGGTGACCGAGCACAACGCCGTGGCGCAGGCGGAGCCGGTGGTGACCGCGACCGCCGTGCTCGGGGCCGACCGGTTGCCCTGTGCGTCGCGCGCCCGCACCTGGTACTGGTAGCGGGTGTTGGCGGCCAGGCCGCTGTCGGTGAACGACGTCGTGGCCGCGCCGCTGGTCGAGCCCGCGACGGTGCCGTCGCGGAGCACCTCGTAGCCCGTGACGCCGACGTTGTCGGTGGCCGGTGTCCAGCGCACGGTGACCGTGGTGCCCGACGCGGCCGCCGTCACGCCGGCCGGGGTGGTGGGCGGCTCGGTGTCGGCCTGGCACTGCGGCACGGCGACGGTGACCGTGGTGCTGGCCTGGGAGACGTTGCCCGCGGCGTCGCGCGCGTTGACGTAGAGGCCCCAGGTGGCTCCCGGTACGACGGTCAGCTCGGCCGACAGCGCCGTGCCCGGCACCGAGGTCATGAGCTGCCCGTCGTGGTAGACGTCGTAGAAGGCCACCCCGACGTCGTCGGACGATGCCGACCACGACAACACCACCCCGGTGCAGGTCAGGTTCGAGGTGCGCGGGTTGGCCGGTGCGGTCGGCGGCGTCGTGTCGGCGCCGATCCTGATCAGCTGCCACCGCTGGCTGGCGCCGCCGGAGTCGGGCAGCTGGCCGACCCGCGCGCCGTCGGTGGTGGCGGAGCCCAGCACGTCCACGGCCTTGCCGCTGGCCCGGTTGAGCAGGCGCACGTCGCCCCCGGGGGAGTCGGCCAGCCGGAACTGCCGGTCGGCGCTGCCGGCGTCGGTGCTCTGCACCAGGCCGGCCCGGTCGGCGGTGGACGGAAAGTTCAGGACCATGCCGCTGTGCTTGGACTTGATGCGGTAGTGGCCACCGCCGGAGTCGACGAACTGCCACTGCTGCGAGCTGCGGTCGTCGCGGGTGCGCTGGGTGATCCTGGCCCCGTCGTAGGTGGCGCCGCCGGCTACTTCGAGCGCCTTGCCGCTGTTGCGGTTGACCACCACGTAGGAGGCGCCGGTGTCCACGGCGGTGGCCGACGCGGCCGGTGCCGGAAGCACGACACCCACGGCCACCAGCACCACTGTGCACAGCGTCCGGAGAGCCGGGCGGTTCGTTCCCGGGATGGCTCGCATGGGGTTCCTCTCACGGAATGCGAGGTGACCGGCTGGGTGGCCGGAAGTGTTCACGGCGGGAGCCGGACCGGTTCGGGCGCGGAGAATGGCCGGGGCATCCGGCTTCTGCGCACGGAAAGCCATGCGTCGCCTCCTTGCGAGCAGGGTGCTGAGCGTCGCAAGCGCCGAGCCCGCGCAGCTGGGAGCGCTCCCAGGTCACCGTAGCGCAAATTGTTGGCCGCGGACAAGGCCGGTGAGCGGGTATCCAACTGCCGCCGGGTCAGCCGGAGCGTCGCTGGGTCGTGACGCCGCGGCGGATGTCGCCGGGCAGCGGCGGACGCGGTGCAGGTCGCGGCGGGTGGTGGAGTGCAGTTGCCACGGCACGCTCGTCACCATCACGCCGGGTTCGAACAGCAGGCGCCCCTTCAGGCGCAGGGAGCTTTGGTTGTGCAGGACGTTTTCCCACCAGCGGCCGACGACGTACTCGGGGAGGTAGATGCAGACGACGTCGCGGGGGCTGCCGCGCCGGAGGTTCTCGACGTAGTGCACGACCGGCCGGGTGATCTCGCGGTACGGGGACTCGATCACCTTGAGCGGGAGCTTCATCCCGCGCTGTTCCCACTGGTGCTGCAGTTCGCGCGCTGGCTCGGTTTGTGCAAAGTGGACACCAGGACGATCGCGTGGACGCGGCTGGGCAGCAGCTCGCTTTCCTCGTCGGGCTGGAGTTCTTCGCGGACGTGCGTGTAGTGCCGGTGGATCGCGCGCATGAGGACGTACAGCAGGGGGATGGCGATGACGACCAGGTAGGCGCCGTGGGTGAACTTGGTGATCAGCACGACGACGAGCACGATCGCGGTGAGTACCGCGCCGACGGCGTTGATCAGCCGCGATCGCTGGATGGCGGCACGGCCGGTGGTGGCGGTGGCCAGTGCCCGGTTCCAGCGCCGGACCATCCCGGCCTGGCACAGGGTGAACGAGGTGAACACGCCGAGGATGTAGAGCTGGATGAGGCGGGTGGTCGAGCCGTCGAAGGCGAAGATCAGGATCCCGGCGACCAGTGACAGGGCGATGATGCCGTTGGAGAAGGTGAGCCGGTCGCCGCGGGTGTGCAGCTGCCGGGGCAGGTAGCGGTCCTGCGCCAGGATCGAGGCCGGCAACGGGAATCCGTTGAACGCGGTGTTCGCGGCGAGGATGAGGATGAGCGCCGTGGCGGCCTGCAGGATGTAGAACAGCAGCGCGTGGTCGCCGCCGAAGACGGCCGCGCCGATCTGGCTGATGACGGTGCGCTGGGGGTCGGTGGTGCAGTCGCCGCGGAAGCCGGCCAGGTCGCAGGTGTTCTCGGCGATGTGGACCTTGGTGATCAGTGTCAGCGCGGTGATGCCGGCGAACATGACCGCGGCGGTGACGCCCATGGCGGTCATGGTGCGGGCGGCGTTGAGCGCCTTGGGCTTGCGGAACGCCGGGACACCGTTGGAGATGGCTTCGACGCCGGTGAGCGCGGTGCAGCCGGAGGAGAACGACCGCAGCAGCAGGAACACCAGCGCGAAGCCGGTCAGCCCGACCTGTTCGGGCCGGACCTCGTAGCCGGCGCTTTCGGAGACCGGTGGGTGTCCGGTGAGGACTCGGGTGAAGCCGGCCACGATCATCAGCATCACCGTGGCGATGAACAGGTAGGTCGGCGCGGCGAAGGCGCGGCCGGATTCGCGGACGCCGCGCAGGTTCATCGCCATCAGCAGCACGATGAAGCCGATGTCCAGCAGGATCCGCCGGCCGTTCAGCTCGGGCACGGCCGAGATGATGTTGTCGACGCCGGAGGCGACCGAGACGGCGACGGTCATGATGTAGTCGACCATCAGCGCCCCGGCCACGACGAGTCCGGCGTGGGACCCGAGGTTGCGGGAGGCGACCTCGTAGGAGCCGCCCCCGCTGGGGTAGGCCTTCACGACCTGCCGGTAGGAGATCACCACCACGGTGAGCAGCACGGCCACGCCCAGGCCCACCCACGGCGCGAGGGTGAAGTAGGCAAGGCCGCCGATGCTCAGGATGAGCAGGATTTCCTGGGTGGCGTAGGCGACCGAGGAGAGCGGTCGCTGGCGAAGATGGGCAGCGCGAGCCACTTCGGCAGGAGGTTTCGCCGAGGGTGTCGCTGCGGAACGGCCGGCCCAGGACCAGCCGCTTCAGCCATGAGGTGGGTGCCGGCACGTACCGCAGCGTGCCTGGTGCCGCCCGCGACCGGCGTAGGAAAAACGTCAAGATGCGGGCAGCGGCGCAGGGAAACCGTAAGCGTCACGGGGGAGTTTCGAAGTTCAGGAGATCTTGCGGCGGTAGGCCGCGGTGGCGAAGACGAAGGCGGCGACGAGGATGCCGGCGCACCACGCGAGGGCCGTCCGGATGTCGGCGCCGACCGGCGCTTGCGTGAACAGGGCGCGGATGGTGTTGACGATGGACGTCACCGGCTGGTGTTCGGCGAACCAGCGCACCGGGCCGGGCATCGTCGCCGTCGGCACGAACGCGGAGCTGAGGAACGGCAGGAAGATGAGCGGGTAGGAGAACGCGCCGCCGCCTTCGGCCGTCTTCGCGGTGAGGCCGGCGAGGACCGCGATCCAGGTCAGGGCCAGGGTGAACAGGAGCAGGATGCCGGTGACCGCCAGCCACGCCAGTGGTCCCGCTCCGGAGCGGAAGCCCATCAGCAGCGCGACGCCCACCACGATCACCAGCGAGATCAGGTTGGCGACCAGCGAGGTCAGCACGTGCGCCCACAGCACGGCCGGCCGGGCGATCGGCATGGAGTGGAAGCGCTCGAAGATCCCGCTCTTGAGGTCGGTGAACAGCCGCAGGGCGGTGTAGGCGACGCCCGACGCGATCGTGATCAGCAGGATGCCGGGCAGCATGTAGTCGATGTAGGCGCCGGATCCGGTGTCGATCGCGCCGCCGAAGACATAGACGAACATCAGCATCATGGCGACCGGCGTGATCACGGTCGTGATGATGGTGTCCAGGCTGCGGGTGACGTGGCGCATCGATCGTCCCAGCAGGACGGTGGTGTCGCCGAAAGTGTGCGTGGTCATCGTTTCTCATTTCTCCGTTCGGGAGCCGACGACGGCGAGGAAGACGTCTTCGAGGGTTGGCTGCTTCTCCACGTACTCGACCTGGGCGGGCGGGAGCAGCTGCTTGAGTTCGGCGAGGGTGCCGTTCACGATGATCCGGCCCTCGTGCAGGATCGCGATCCGGTCGGCGAGCTGCTCCGCCTCGTCCAGGTACTGGGTGGTGAGCAAAACGGTGGTGCCGCGGGCGGCGAGGCCCTTCACGGTGTCCCACACCTCAAGGCGGGCTTCGGGATCGAGGCCGGTGGTCGGCTCGTCGAGGAAGATCACCGGTGGATCGCCGATGAGGCTCATCGCGATGTCCAGGCGGCGGCGCATGCCCCCGGAGTACGTCGACACCCGTCGCGTGGCCGCGTCGGTCAGGGAGAAGCGCGCCAGCAGGTCGTCGGCGATCCTGCCGGGGTGCTTCAGGCGCCGCAGCCGGGCGACGAGCACGAGGTTCTCCCGGCCGCTGAGGATCTCGTCGACGGCGGCGAACTGGCCGGTGAGGCTGATCGCCGCGCGCACGTCGTCGGCCTGGGTGACGACGTCGAAGCCGTTGACGGTGGCCGTGCCCGCGTCCGCTTTCAGCAGCGTGGACAGGATGCGCACGGCGGTGGTCTTGCCCGCGCCGTTCGAGCCGAGCAGGGCGAAGATGCTGCCCCGCTCGACGTCGAAGTCCACCCCGCGCAGGACCCGCAGTGTCTTGTACGACTTCTCGAGGCCGCGAACGTGAATCGCTGTCATCGTCATCCCCTCATCGGACTACTCAGCGCTGCTGAGTACTGGTATACAGTAGTACTGACTAGTGACGCCAGGGGCAAGCCCGGAGGAACGATGGACGACCTGACCGAGATGCTGAAGGGCACCCTCGAGGGCTGCGTGCTCGAGATCATCGGCGGCGAGGAGACCTACGGCTACGCCATCACGCGCCGGCTGAACGACCTCGGCTTCGGCGACGTCGTCGAGGGAACCGTGTACACGATTCTGTTGCGGCTGGAGAAGAACGAGCTCGTCCAGGTGACGAAGCGGCCGTCCGAGAAGGGGCCGCCACGCAAGTTCTACCGGCTCAACGACGCGGGTCGCGAAGAGCTCGGGCGGTTCTGGGCGAAGTGGGACTACGTCTCGTCGCGGATCGGAAAACTGAAGGAGGGCGGGAAATGAACTTCTGGGAGACCATCACCGGCAGCGACCTCACCCGGGACTACCAGGCGTTCGAAACCAGAGCCGGGGTATTGCCGGAGGACCACCGGGCGGCGTGGGAGCAGATCAAGGCGCACCTCTTCCCGTACGGGAGCTTCACCGGCCGCAACCTGATGCCGATCCTCGACGGTGCACTGGGGCTGCTGGAGGAAACCGCGGCGGAGGGGCAGAGCGTCCACGACGTGCTGGGGGACGACATCGAGGGCTTCTGCGCGGCTTTGGCCGGCGGGGAAGGGGCCCGGACCTTCCGCGACCGGTGGCGCAAGCAGCTGAACCGGAATGTGGCGAGAAAACTGGGCCGGCTGGGAGGCTGAGATGGGCATCCAGGACATCATCGAGGGCAAGAAGCAGTGGCGGGCGCACCTGGCCCGGGTGAAGGCGCTGCCGCCCGACTACCAGATCGTCTACAAGGAAATGCAGAAGTACCTGTTCAAGGTCGGCCCGGTCGACCTGCTCGAGGGGAACCTGCTCCCGGAGATCGTCGACTTCTTCGCCGAAGGCGCCGCGACCGGCCGGGGAGTCCTGGAAGTGATCGGCGAGGACGTCGCTGCCTTCTGCGACGACCTGATCAAGGATTCGCGCACCTACGCCGACCGCTACCAGGAGTCGATCAACGGCGAATCCGGCCCGGGTTAGTGGCCCGCGTCGCAGGTTCGTTGACGCTCACCAAGCCGAGCGCCCCAAGGCGGCCTTCGGTGCGTGTGACGCACCGAAGGCCGCCTTGGGTGCGTCTGACGCACCGAAGGCCACATTGGGGCGCTTGGGGGCCGGCTCGCGTAGGCTGATCCCCGGCGCGCCGGGAAGTCTGGTCGGCATCCGGATTTCGGATCGGAAGGACCGGCTGATGCGCGGGGTGGAAACCGTCCTGTTCCTCGTGGTCGTGGCGACCGTGGTGGCCACGTTCGCCCGGCGGTGGCGGGTTCCGGCGCCGTCGCTGCTGGTCGCCGTCGGCGTGGTCGTGGGGCTGCTGCCCGGTGTTCCGGTGGTGCAGGTGACGCCGGAGGTGATCAGCCTGGTCGTGCTTCCGCCGCTGCTGTTCGCGGCGGGGGAGGAGCTGCCGTGGCGGGATCTGCGGGCGGTGGGGCGTCCGGTCGCGGTGCTGTCGGTGGGGCTGGTGCTGTTGTCGGCCGCGGCGGTGATCGGGGTCGCGGTCGCCGTGACGCCGTTGCCGGTCGGGATGGCGTTCGTGCTGGGCGCGGTACTGGCGAGCACCGACCCGGTCGCGGTGACGGCGCTGGCGCGTCGGCTCGCGCTGCCGCCGCGGGTGCAGGCCCTGATCCAGGCCGAAAGCCTGTTCAACGACGCGACCAGCCTGCTGCTGTTCCGGGTGGCGCTGTTCCTGGCCGTCGCCGGCGGGGCCGCGTCCTGGGGCCGGACGCTCGCGGAGTTCGGCGTGCTCGCGGGCGGCGGGGTGGCGGTCGGCGTGCTGACGGCGCTCGGCGCGTTCCTCGTCCGGCGGCGCACCGAGGACCCGGTGCTGGAGACGGTGATCTCCCTGGTCACGCCGTACGCGGGGTACGTGGTCGCGGAGTCGGTCGGCGGGTCGGGCGTGACGGCGGTCGTGGTGGCGAGCGTGATCCTCGGGACCCAGGCCGAGCGACTGACGACCGCGCGGATCCGGCTGCAGGTCGGCGCGGTGTACCAGACCGTGGTGTTCCTGCTGGAGAGCGTCGTGTTCGGCCTGATCGGGCTGCAGCTGCCCGCGCTGGTGCGGCGGGTGGCCGGCGGCGGGGCGTGGTGGCTGCTGCAGGCGCTGGCCATCGCGGCGACGTTGGTGCTCGCGCGGCTGCTGCTGGTGTTCGTGCTTTCGGCGCTGCGGCAACGGCGGGTGGACGGCCGGATCTCCTGGCAGGTGCCCGCGGTCGTTTCCTGGGCGGGGGCGCGGGGTGTGGTGCCGCTGGCGGCGGCGCTGTCCCTGCCGGTGGCCACTATGGACGGTTCGGAGCTGCCCGGGCGCGATCTGGTCCTGGTGCTGACCACGGCGGTGATCGTGCTGACGCTCGTGGTCCAGGGCTTCACGCTGGCGCCGCTGGTCCGGCGGGCGGGGATCGCCCTCGACCCCGCCGACCTGCGGACCGAGTACGGCACCGCGCGCCGGAAGCTGGCCGAAGCGGGCTTGTCGCACCTGGATCACCTGGCCGAGACCGAGTCCGCGCCGGCGTTCGTGGTCGGCCAGCTGCGGGCGGGCTGGCAGGCGCGGCTCGAGCACGTCCGCGGTGACCTCGGCGAGGAGGCGGCGGACTGGGTGCGCGGCATCGACTACCGTGCCCTGCGGCGGGAGCTGATCGACATCGAGGCGGCCGAGCTGACGCGGCTGTTCGAGGCGGGTGAGATCACCGACGGCACCCGGCGGCGCATCCAGCGGCTGCTGGACCTGGAACACGCCGGCCTCGAGGACTGAGCGACGCTAAAGTTTCGTAAATACGGGTAAAGCTCCCCTCGAACCCGCCGCGATGGACGGCGTCCGGCCACAGTGGACCGGTAGGGTCGCGCTTCGGTGCGCCAGGCGATCCGGTTGCCTGGGCGGAGGAGGGACACGTGAGCCAGGAGACCACCACGGCGGAGCGCCCGCCGTCGCCCGCGCGGGACGTGGTGCGGCTGGGGCTCGTGATCGGGGCGCTCGGCGTCGTCTTCGGCGACATCGGCACCAGCCCCATCTACACCCTGCAGACGGTGTTCAGCCCCGCCGACCCGCACCCCGTACCGGTGAACCCGGACAACGTGTTCGGGGTGGTGTCGCTGATCTTCTGGTCGGTGATGATCATCGTGACCGTCACCTACGTGCTGCTGGCGATGCGCGCCGACAACGACGGCGAGGGCGGCATCATGGCGCTGATCACCCTGCTGCGCCGCTGGGGCGCGCAACGCGGCAACCGCGCGGCCGTCGTCCTGGCCGGCCTGGGCATCTTCGGTGCGGCGCTGTTCTTCGGCGACAGCATGATCACGCCGGCGATCTCCGTGCTCTCCGCGGTGGAGGGCCTGAAGGTCGTCTCCGACGGCCTCGACGACTGGATCGTCCCGATCACCGCCGTGATCATCATCGGGCTGTTCCTGGTGCAGCGGCGGGGAACCGCCGCGGTCGGCCGGGTGTTCGGGCCGGTCATGATCGCCTGGTTCGTGACGATCGGCGGGTTCGGCGTGGCCGGCATCGCCGGGCACCCGGACATCCTCAAGGCGCTCTCGCCGACGTATGCGATCGGGTTCCTGGCCGGCCACTTCGACATCGCGTTCTTCGCGCTGGCGGCGGTCGTGCTGTCGGTCACCGGCGCCGAAGCGTTGTACGCCGACATGGGCCACTTCGGCCGCCGGGCGATCACGCGCGGGTGGCTGCTGCTGGTGCTGCCCGCGTGCGTGCTCAGCTACCTCGGCCAGGGCGCGCTGATCCTCGAAGACCCGGCCAACATCAGCAGCCCGTTCTTCCTGCTCGTGCCCTCCTGGGCCCGGCTGCCGCTGGTGGTGCTGGCCACGGCGGCGACGGTGATCGCGTCCCAGGCGGTGATCACCGGCGCGTACTCGGTCGCGGCCCAGGCCGCCCAGCTCGGATATCTGCCCCGGCTGCGGGTCGCGCACACCTCGGAGACCGAGCGGGGCCAGATCTACGTCCCGTGGATCAACTGGCTGCTCCTGGTCTCGGTGCTCACGCTGGTGTTCGCCTTCCGCAGTTCGGCGGCGCTGGCGTTCGCGTTCGGCATGGCGGTGACCGGCACGATCACGATCACGACGTTGCTGTTCTTCTACGTCGCCCGGTCGCGGTGGGGGACGCCGGCGTGGCTGATCGGCGTCGGCGCGACCGTGCTGCTGGCCGTGGACCTGCTGTTCGTCGCGGCCAACCTGACCAAGCTGGTCCACGGCGCGTGGCTGCCGCTGCTGATCGGGCTCACGGCGTTCACGATCATGACGACCTGGCAGCGGGGCCGCCGGATCGTCACCGCCGAGCGGGAGCGCCGGGAAGGCGCGCTGCCGGAGTTCATCGAAGGACTCCGCACGTCGCCGGTGCAGCGGGTGCCGGGGACGGCCGTCTTCCTCAACCGCGGCGGCCGGACCGCCCCGCTGGCGCTGCGGGCGAACGCCGAGCACAACCACGTGCGGCACGAACAGGTCGTGATCATGGCGTTGGAGACCGAGCCGGTGCCGCGGGTTCCGGTCGAGCAGCGGGTCACCGTCGAAGACCTGGGCCACACCGACGACGGCATCGTCTTCGTCACCGCCCGCTACGGCTACATGGAGACCCCGGACGTCCCGGGCGCACTCGCCCTGCTCGACCCGGCGCAGACCGAGGGACGGCTGCAGCTGGACGACGCGTCGTACTTCCTGTCCAAGATCGAGCTGCGGCGCGGTACGGAACCGACCATGGCGGACTGGCGCAAGCGGCTGTTCATCGCCACGTCCTACATCACCGCGGACGCCGCGGAGTACTTCGGCCTGCCCCGCGACCGCACCCTGATCATCGGCTCCCACATCGACGTGTGAGCCTTCACCCGAAATTGCGGGAACCGTTCACTCTTCCGGGCCGACCTTCTCCTGGAGCGACCGAACCGGGCGTCGCGGAGGTGAAGGGAGCTCGATGTCGATCGACCAGAGCGACGAGCGGACGGCCGAGCCGGCCGAGCCGGCCGCGCAACCGCGGTTCGCGTGGGCCGCCGTCCGGCCGCTGTTGGTGCGGCTGCACTTCTACGCCGGGGTGTTCGTCGGCCCGTTTCTGCTGGTCGCGGCGGTGACCGGGCTGGCGTACACCTGGACTCCGCAGGTGGAGCGGGCCGTCTACGACCACGAGTTGCACGTCCCGGCCGCGCCCGGCGTCGTCCCGCTGGCCCAGCAGGCGGCCGTCGCGAAGGCGGCGGTGCCGGACGGGACGGTCACCGGGATCCGGCCCGGGCCGGATCCCACCGACTCCACGCAGGTGATCTTCACCCGCCCGGGGCTCGAGCCGAGCTATCACCACACCGTGTTCGTCGACCCGCACACCGGTGAGATCCGTGGGCAACTCGAGACCTACGGTTCGGGCCAGGCGATGCCGTTGCGCGGCTGGATCGACGGGCTCCACGCCAACCTGCAGCTGGGTGACTTCGGCCGCTGGTACAGCGAACTCGCGGCCAGCTGGCTGTGGGTGGTCGTGCTGGCCGGGATCGGGCTCTGGATCGGGAGCCGCAAGCGGAAGAAGTCGGAGAGCGCGCGCGGACGGCTCTTGTCCTGGCACCGCATGACCGGGCTGGTGATCGCGGCCGGGCTGCTGGTCCTCTCGGCCACCGGACTGACGTGGTCCGAGCACGCCGGCGACAACATCAGCGAGCTTCGTGCGCAGCTGGACTGGACGACGCCGTCGGTGTCGACCGCACTCCCCACGGCCGCCCCTCCGGGCGCGGACGTCGGCATCGACGCCGTGCGCGCGGCGACGCTGCAGGCCGGTCTGGCGGACCCGGTGGAGATCCGGCCGCCGTCCGCGCCGGGCAAGGCGTACGTCGTGGCGCAGGTCGGCCGGGAGTGGCCGACGAAGGCGGACTCGATGGCCGTCGACCCGGCGACCGGCCGGATCACCGACACCCTGCGGTTCGCCGACTATTCGGTGGCCGCCAAGCTGTCCCGCTGGGGGATCGACGCCCACATGGGCCTGCTGTTCGGGGTGGCGAACCAGATCGTGCTCACCGGGTTGGCCGTCGGGTTGATCGCGGTGATCTTCTGGGGGTATCGGATGTGGTGGCTGCGCCGCCCGACCCGGAGCGAAGCTCGCGTCGGACGTCCGCCGAAGCGCGGGACATGGCGCCGGATTCCGGGGCGGGTGGTGGCGCCGTTCCTGGTGGTGACCGCGGTCGTGGGCTACTACCTGCCGGTGTTCGGGTTGTCGCTGCTGGCTTTCCTGGTCGTGGACCTGATCGTCGGCGCGCGCCGGGCGGAGGTGAAGGCGTGATCGAGGCGACCGGGTTGCGATGGATCCTGACCGCGGTGTTCGTGGCGGCCGGGGCGTTCTGCCTCTACCGCTGCGTCCGGCAGGGCACCGTGTCGTGCCGGATCGGTGACCTGCTGCACGCGGCGATGTGCGCGGCCATGGTCGCGATGGTGTGGCCGGCCACGATGGGCGTGGCCGGCTTGCCGCAGGTGGTGCTGTTCGGGTTCGCCGCGGCGTGGTTCGCCGTGGCGGCGGCGCGGGGCACCGCCCACGAGGGCCGGTGGCACCCCGGTTACCACGCGGCGATGATGCTCGCGATGGTCTGGATGGTGTTCGCCATGCCCCGCGCCATGATCGGCAGCGGGGCGGCGACGACCATGGACATGCCGGGGATGGAGGGCATGGCGATGGCCCTCCCGTCGGCCGGCGGGGGAGTGCCCGCCGACGTCGTGATCGTCGCGCTCACGCTCGCGATCGCGTTCTGCCTGGCGGGGACCGTGTTCCTGGCCCGGGTGGTCGACGGGGCACGTGTCGCGCCGCCGTCGGTGCGCACGGCCGGATGGGGCGCCGACGCCCTGATGGGCCTCGGCACCTCCGTGGTGCTGCTGGCGATGCTGTGACCGTCAGGCCGGGGTGACGAGCTGGTCGAGCACCCCGGTCTTGATGTCGGCGACCAGGACTTCGAGCTGTGCCACGCTCATTTCGATCTTCTGGCCGAAGTCGTCGGTGATGACGATGCACCGCTCGGCGGGCGCGTTTTCCGCCACGTACAGCTCCGGACAGCCGCAGTTGCACTGTCCGCAGAACGTCGCGACGTGACGCAGGGAAGGGTCCATGGTCGTTCTCCTCGGCTCGCCGGGCTGCCACCGCTCCAGTAGTCGGACGCGCCCGCGGGATGGTTCCCGGGTCAGCTGATCGGATGACGGCCGAGGTGCTGGTTCATGCGGGGCACCCTCGTGGCAAGCCCGCGTCGCCGCCCACCACCGCCGGCTCCGCCGCGCCCGCGTCGTCCTCGGCGGCAGCGCCCGCCACGACGACCTCGCCGGCCCCGGCCGCGGTGAGCGACACCGGCGGCGGGATCCCGGGGTGGGGGTGGATCCTGGTCGCGGCCGTGGTCGTCGTGGCCGCGGGAGTGGCCGGGCTGCGCCTGCGGCGGTCCCGGCAGTAGGCCGGCGGCCCCGCGCAACGCCCGTGCGACCCGGGCGTTGCGCGGAGCTCTCATGATCCGGCCAGTGCCGCCCGCGCCGTCGTGCCGCGGAACCGGGTGAGCCGCAGGCTGTTGGACACGACCAGGCAGCTCGACAGCGCCATCGCCGCACCGGCGATCATCGGGTTCAGCAACCCGGCGGCAGCCAGCGGCAACGCCGCGACGTTGTAGGCCAGCGCCCAGAACAGGTGGCCTTGATCGTGCTCAGGGTCCGCCGCGAGAGCCGGATCGCGTCCACCGCGGCCAGCAGATCGCCGCGCACGAGCGTCAGGTCGGCGGCTTCGATGGCCGCGTCGGTCCCGGTGCCGATCGCCAGCCCGAGGTCGGCCGCCGCGAGCGCGGCCGCGTCGTTGACGCCGTCGCCGATCATCGCGACCACCCGGCCCTGGGCCTTGAGGTCCTCGATCACGGCGACTTTCTGTTCGGGGGAGACCTCGGCGACCACCTCGGTGATCCCGGCTTCCCGGGCGATGGCCCGGGCCACGGCCTGGTTGTCGCCGGTGAGCAGGACCGGCGTGAGCCCGAGGCGCCGCAGCTGGAAGACCGCCGGCGCGGAGGTCGGCTTGACGGTGTCGGCGACGACCAGCACCGCGCGGGCGAAGCCGTCCCAGGCCAGCACCACGGCGGTGTTCCCGGCCTGCTCGGCCGTCTCCTTCGCCCGGGCCAGCACGGCCGGCACGCCGATCGAGAACCGCTGCAGCAGCTCCGGGCGGCCGACGACGACCCGGTGCCCACCGACCCGGCCGAGCACACCGAAGCCGGCGACCGTCCGGAACTCGTGGACCTGCCCGACCCGGCCGAACCGACGACGTGCCGCGTCGGTGATCGCGGCCGCGATCGGGTGCTCCGACGCGCTTTCCAGCGCGGCAGCCAGCTCCAGGGCCACGTCCGCGGGCACCCCGTCGGCGGTCCGGACGGCGGTCAGGGTCATCTTGCCCGTGGTGATCGTGCCGGTCTTGTCGAGCACGACGGTGTCGACGCGGCGGGTGGACTCCAGCATCTCCGGGCCCTTGACCAGCACACCGAGCTGGGCACCGCGGCCGGTGCCGACGAGCAGCGCGGTGGGCGTGGCGAGACCGAGCGCGCACGGGCAGGCGATGATCAGGACCGCCACCGCGGCCGTGAACGCTTCGTCGCCACCGGCACCGGTGGCCAGCCAGAACCCCAGCGTGGCCAGCGAAAGCCCGATCACGATGGGGACGAACACCGCCGAGACCCGATCGGCGAGCCGCTGGACCTGTGCCTTGCCGTTCTGCGCGCGTTCGACCATCGCGGCGATGCGGGCGAGCTGGGTCTCGGCGCCGACGCGGCCGGCCCGGACCAGCAGGCGGCCACTGAGGTTCACGGTCGCGCCGACGACCTCGGCGCCGGCGGCGACCTCGACGGGCACCGCCTCGCCGGTCACCAGGCTCAGGTCGACCGCGGAGGCGCCGTCGACCACGACGCCGTCGGTCGCGACCTTCTCACCCGGCCGCACGACGAACAGGTCACCGGCGCGCAGCTGCTCGATCGGCAGCCGCTCCTCGCGGCCGTCGCGCAGGATCGTGACGTCCTTCGCGCCGAGGTCGAGCAGGGCGCGCAGCGCGGCCCCGGAGCGGCGGCGCGAGCGGGCCTCGAAGAAGCGCCCGGCCAGGATGAACAGCGTCACGCCGGTGGCGACCTCGAGGTAGATCCCGTCGCCCTGCTCGGCCGACAGCGTCAGCTCGAACTCGTGCCGCATCCCGATCTCCCCGGCACCGCCGAGGAACAGCGCGTACAGCGACCACAGGTAGGCGGCGGAGACGCCGATCGACACCAGGGTGTCCATGGTGGCGGTGCGGTGCCGCAGGTTGGCCAGTGCCGCCCGGTGCAGCGGCCAGGCGCCCCAGGTGACCACGGGCGTGGCCAGCACGAGGGAGAGCCATTGCCAGCCGGGGAACTGCGTCGGCGGCACCATCGCGAACGCGATGACGGGGATCGCGAGCACGGCGGAGAGCCGCAGCCGCCGGCGCACCGCGTCCGGTCCTTCTTCGACCGGCTGGTCTTCCGGCAGCGTCGCCGTGTAGCCCGCGGCCTGCACGGCGTGCACCACGTCCTCGACGGTCAGCGTCGGCGGCACGTGCACCAGGGCCTTGGCGGTCGCGTAGTTGACGCCCGCGCGGACACCGTCGAGCCGGTTGAGCTTGCGTTCGATCCGCGCGGCGCACGACCCGCAGGTCATGCCGCCGATCAGCAGCTCGACCTCCCGGCTCGGCGCTCTCGGCGCTTTCGGCGCGCGGTGGCCGGTCGTGGTCATCGGACGAGCTGGTAGCCGGCGGCGCGGATCGCTTCGGCCACCTGTCCCGGGTCGAGGGCGGCGTCGCTCGCGATCTCGACCGCGCCGCTCGGGACGTCGACGTCGACGGTGCGCACGCCCGGCAGCTCGCCGAGCTCCTCGCGGACCGAGCTGGCGCAGTGTCCGCAGGTCATCCCGGTGACCTCGTACTGTGTCCGGATCATCGCCTCACCTTTCGTGCCCTGTTCGTGGCCTCGTGGTGACAAGGTCGGTGCCGGCGGGTGATCGGTTCCCGCGGGTTTTTACAAGATCATTTTCAACCGGACGCGGCGCGGGCGCGTAGTACGGGATGTGACCGCACAACGCGCGGAAGATCCCGAACTGACCGGCTGGGCGCTGCGAGCCGGGCGCGGCGATCAGGTGGCGCTCGAACAGTTCCTCCGTGCCGCCCAGCCGCACGTCTGGCGGTTCGTCGCCGCGTTGGACAGTCCGCGGACGGCCGACGACCTCACCCAGGAGACGTTCCTGCGGGTGCTGAGCAGCCTGCCGGGGTTCCGAGGTGACTCCTCGGCCCGCACCTGGGTGCTGGCCATCGCCCGCCGCGTCGTGGCCGACCACATCCGCGCGGCGCGGGTCCGTCCCCGCACCACCGGGGCGGACTGGCAGGCCGCGGCCGACAGCGTCGTCCCGCCCGAGCGGCTCGACGAGCAGGTCGTGCTCGACGAGCTGGTGGCGGCGCTCGACGAGGATCGCCGCACGGCCTTCGTGCTGACCCAGACGCTCGGACTGTCCTATGCGGACGCCGCCGCGGTGTGCGGGTGCCCGGTCGGCACCATTCGGTCCCGCGTCGCGCGAGCACGGGAGGACCTGCTCGCGGCCCTGGCCGGCCGGTCGGCGCGCTACCCGCTCGTGGGCTGAAGTGTCCCGGACGCCTCGAAGGCCCGCTCGCCGCGGTCCCGGCCGGAAGCCACGAACGGGCCCGCAGCCGACACCCGCGGGAACCGGGATCGCCCGGTGAGCGACTATGGGAGTGTGGACTGCTCGGAACTGCGCGAATCGATTTCGGCCCGCGTCGACGGGGAGCAGCCGGTGGTGCCGGAGGACGTCCTCGACCGGCACCTGACCGGCTGCCCGGACTGCCGCGCCTGGCAGGAGCGCGCGACCGCGCTGCGCCGGCTGACGCTGGTCCGGGAAGCGCCCCAGGTGCCGGACCTCACGGCGAAGATCCTGGCCGAGGCGCCGGTGTCGCGGCCGCAGCGCTGGGGCCTGCGGGTGGCGCTCGGCCTGGTCGCGCTCGTGCAGAGCGGGCTCGGGCTGGCCGAGCTGCTGGGCGCGGACGTCGGCCACGCCGGTCACGGCACGCTCGCGGCCGCGGTGCACCTCGGCAACGAGAGCGCCGCCTGGAACGTCGCCGTGGGCATCGGGCTGCTGTGGGCCGCCCTCCGGCCCGCCACGGCCGCCGGGCTCCTGCCGGCGCTGGGCGGGTTCGTGGTCGTGCTGGGCATCATCTCCGGCGTCGACCTGACCACGGGGGAGGTGGCGCTGGACCGGGTGGCCTCCCACGGGCTCGTCGTCGTCGGCGTCGCCCTGCTCGTCGCGGTGCGCCGGCAGCACAAGCGCCGGCCCGCGCCGCATTCCGCGGACCGCCTGCCCGTCCCGGGGGACGACGCCACGAGCTCTCCGGAGACTTCTTCGCCGCGGGCCGGTGACCCACCGCAGCGGCGGCGCTTCCCGCAACGGCCGACAGGCCGCCACGCCGCCTGAGAAATTCCGGCTCGCGCTTTTCCGGCCAAGTTCGTGAAGGCCACCTTGAGGAACTTCAAGTTCCTCAAGGTGGCCTTCACGAACTTTCGTGGCGGGTGAAACTTTCAAAAGGGTCGGTCGCGTCCGGATATCCCAGGAAACGCCGTGAAAATGCGGCCTGTTTCTTGACGTCGCGCGCGGCGGAGTGCTGTCCTTGATGCCTGCTTGTGCCGACCGCGTGCCTTTCCCCGGTACTGCGAACTCCGCCGGTTCCGTGACGGTGGCGCCATTCCCGACGAAAGGCTCGCGTCATGCGACGACACCTCCGGCTGCCGCGCCGTCGACGCTGCACGCCGGTGCTCGCGGCCGTCGCGGCGCTGCTCACCGCGGTCGTGGGAACGCACCCGGCCGCCGCGGCGGGTGCGCGACCCGCCGGGCCGGTTCCGGCCACCTCGACGCCGCAGGTCGACGGCGTCACCGCGGGCAACGCCGCGATCGGGTCGGTCGACCTGGCCGGGACGTGGAGCTTCACCCCGGCGGGGCGGGCGGCGACGTCGATCACCGTGCCCGGTGGCGGCTGGTACAAGCAGGGTTTCACCGACGTGAACGAGGCGGTGTACTCGCGCAGTGTGACCGTCCCGGACTCGGGGCAGCCGCAGTCGGCGTGGATCGAGTTCGGTGCGGTCAACCACCAGGCGACGCTGTCCGTGGACGGGCGGGTGGTCGCCACCCGGACCACGGCCTTCACGCCGTCGAACTTCGACATCACCGCGTACGCCGCGCCCGGCACCACGCACACGATCAGCGTGGCGGTGAAGGGCCGCGGCGCGTTGCGGAACAGCGCGGGCAAGTACCTGGTGCCGGTGGCCGCCGACTGGTCGGAGGCCGTACCGCAGGGCATCTTCCGGTCGGCGTTCCTGCGGACGTACCCGGCGGTGTACGTCAGCGACACGTTCGTCCGCACGTCGGTGGCGAACCGGTCCCTCACCTACGACGTGTCCGTGACGAACACCTCCGCCGTCGCCCGGTCGGTGACCCTCACCGGGGCGCTCGCCTCGGACGGCGGCGGCTCGTTCGCCTATCCGGCGCTGCCGGGCCGCACGGTCAGCGTGCCCGCCCACTCGACGGCCAAGGCGACCGTCGGCCCGGTCGCGTGGAACCTCGGCACGACGTCGTACTGGTGGCCGAACGTGCCTTACCGCCAGGGGTACCGGGCACAGCTGCACCGGCTGTCGGTGCACGCGACCACCGACGACGGGCGCACGAGCGACGCCGAGTACCGGTTCGGGTTCCGCGAGAGCACGCAGAACGGCGAGTACTTCGAGCTCAACGGCGTGCGCGTGAACTACCGCGGCGACAATCTCCAGGGCGCCGACTACGACCGGATCGACAATGGCGGCAAGGGGGACGCCTACGACACGCTGCCCGGCTTTCTCCCGCCGTCACCGGGAAATCCCGGCTGGCCCCAAGCGGTCGACAACTACCAGCGGCTGAACTTCGACGTCGTGCGGATCCACCAGGAACCGGCCAGCCCGTACATGCTGGACGTCGCCGACGAGCTCGGCCTGATGATCATCGACGAGAGCGGGATCCGCGGCGGGGCGGAGGACTTCGCCGGCGGGCACGACAACATGGTCGACCACGTCCGGGGATTGACGCTGCGGGATCGCAACCACCCCGCGGTCGTCCGCTGGAGCCAGGCGAACGAACCCAGCTTCGGCAACGACTCCGAGCAGTTCGAGCAGGATCTCTACGCGGCGGTGAACGGCGCCGACGGCACCCGCCCGATCAGCGTGGACGCCGCGCCCGGCGCCGACTCGCCCAGCCGGTACCCGAACATGAACCAGCCCAACTTCGCCGTCTTCGCGCACTACCTCGACGGCACCGGCCAGTACGGCGAGCGGGTGCCGTCGGTGCCCGGCCGGCCCGACGGCGAAGGCGAGTACATCTGGCCGAAGTGCAACACCAAGCAAGGCTTCGAATGGTTCGCCACGGCAACGGCCGCCAAGCGCGGCAAGGGCGCCAACGACCTGCGCCCCTACACGCTGCTGTCCGCCTGGGCGGGCGTCATCCCGGGGGTGCGGTCCACGGACTTCACGCCCGAGGAGGGCGGCCATCCGCTCTACGGCGCGGACAACCTGACCGACCCGTGGAGCAACCCGCAGTTCCAGCGGGTCCAGGCCGCGTTCAACCCGGTCGCCGCGATCGACCTGCCGTACTGGTCGGCGTCCGGCGGTTCGGACGCGGGCGGCACCTTCCCCCTGCCGCAGGCGGTGCCGGGCTACGCCGCCGGCGCCTCGGTGAACCGGACCGTCACCGTCTTCAACGACGACCTCGCCGGCACCGCCGTGGACTTCGCCTGGAGCGCCCGGCTCGACAGCCCGGCCGGCGCGGTGCTCGCGTCCGGAGGGGCGACCCTCTCGATTCCGCAGGGGGCGCGGGTGGCCCAGCCCGTGTCGTTCACCGCCCCGGCGACCGGCTCGCGGGTGTACCTCGTGCTCTCGACCGGCAAGGCCGGCACGGCGACGTTCAGCGACGCGGTCGAGTACTTCACGCTGGGTGGCACGGGCACCGGCCCCGCGCCCGGCACCTACCGCATCGTCAACCGCAACAGCGGCAAGCCGCTCGCCATCGCCGGCAATTCCACTTCGGACGGTGCCAAGGCGGTCCAGCAGACCGGGACCGCCACCTGGACCGTCGGCACCGTCCAGGGCGGGGCGTACACCCTGCGCTACACCGCGAGCGGGAAAGCCCTCGACGTCAACGGTTCCGCCACCACCGCCGGGCTGCAACTGCAGCAGTGGACCGCCAACGGCGGCACCAACCAGCAGTGGTACCTGCGCGCCACCGGTGACGGCTACTACTCGATCGTCAGCCACGACAGCGGCCTGGTCGCCGACGTGTACGGCCAAGCGACCACCGACGGCGCGCAGGTCGTCCAGTGGACGGCCAACAACGGGCCCAACCAGCAGTGGCAGCTGACACCGGCGTGAGCGAACGGCACCCGGCCGCGTTTCCGCGGGCCGCCGGACTCTCAGCGGGCCGCGAGCACGCGGCGCACCTCGTCCGCGCCCAGCACCACGGGGCAGTGCAGCGATCCGACCTCGCCGATCTCGATCTCGACGACGTCTCCCGGTCGCAGCCCGAGATCGAGCCCCGGCACGACGGACGTGCCGGTGGAGAGCACGGCGCCGTCGGGGAAGTCGTTGTCCCGCCACAGGTACTCGACCAGTGCGGCCGGTTCGCGGTTCAGCTGGGTGGTGCTGGCCTCGCCGGCGAACACCTCGTGACCGTCGCGCAGGATGCGCATGCGGAGGTCGAGCGACAGCGGGTCCGGCACCTCCCACGCCGGCCGCACCCGCGCCGACACCGCGCACGAACCGGTGTAGATCTTGGCCTGCGGGAGGTATAACGGGTTCTCGCCTTCGATGCTGCGCGAGCTGACGTCGTCGACCACCACGTACCCGGCGATCTCGCCGGTGGCGGTCAGCAGCAGGCCCAGTTCCGGCTCCGGCACGTTGTTGGCGGAATCGGCGCGGATGGCGACCGGCTCGCCGTCGGTGACCACGCGCCACGCGGGCGACTTGAAGAACAACTCCGGCCGCTGCGCGCGGTACACCCGCGCGTAGACGTCCTCGTCGGCGCTTTCCTCGCGACGGGCCTCCTCGGACCGCAGGTACGTCACCCCGGCGGCCCACACCTCCATCCGCCCGTCCAGCGGCGGCAGCAGGCGGATCCCGGCCGGGGAGACGGGCTCCCCGGCGGTCTCGGTCAGCTCGCGGATCTCCGCCACGGGCCGGCGCAGCAGGTCGCTCATCGACGCCACCGCGAGCGGCCGCACCTGCTCATCGGTGAGCACGCCGACCCGGATGGTGCCGGTTCCGTCGGCGAATCGCACCAGATGGCTCATTCCGGACCTCCTCGTTCAGTGTCGAACCTACGGAGTGCGGGGCGTGGCGGTCAACGAGTGCCGGACAGCCGGAGCCGCGGCCCGGCTCGACGGTGATCGCGTAGGTCTTGAATGACTCATTCAGGACCTCCGAGGTCCTGAATGAGTCATTCAAGACCTTTGTTCGCCCTCGAATCGGGACGTGGCCGGTGGTTCTGCGCTACCGTCGTAGGCGACTGCAGACACCGGGGGGAATCATGCGTCGACTGGTCGTTTCCGTCACTTGCGCCGTGCTTCTGGTCGCCGGTACCGGTACCGGCGCCGCGGTGGCCGACCCGCGGCAGACCGCCCTGGACACCGCCGTGCAGGCCGGGAACGTGGGGATGATCGCGATCGCGGCGGATCCGGCCGGGCGGTGGCGGGGACGCGCCGGCGTCGGTGACGTCGTCACCGGGGCGAAGCCGGACACCGGCGGGCGGTTCCGGATCGGGAGCGTGTCCAAGACGTTCACGGCGACACTCGTGCTGAAGCTCGCGGCGAAGGGCCGGCTGCGGCTGGACGACCCGATCGCGAAGTACCTGCCCGGGCTGCTGCCCTACCCGGAGCCGATCACCGTCCGCCAGCTGCTGCAGCACACCAGTGGCGTGCCGCGGGACCTGGCGCCGCAGTACACCTGGACGACCCTGGAGGAGGTGGACACCGAGCGCTTCGTGCACTTCGGCGAGGTCGAGGCGATCCACGACAGCACCGGGCAACCGCTGCTGTTCCCGCCGGGCACGAGCTGGTCGTACTCCAACACCGGCTACAACGTGCTGGCGCTGCTGGTGGAGAAGCTCACCGGCCGCCGGTTCGAGCAGGTGCTCACCGACTGGATCACCGGCCCGCTGCACCTGACGGACACGTTCCTGCCACGGGACTTCCCGCTGGTGCCGCGCCCGGCCATCCGCGGCTACGAGCAGCTCTACCCGGCGCCGCGGGGGCTGACGGACGTCACCGTCTACAACCTCAGCCGGTACTTCGGGGCCGGGAACGTCATCTCGAGCGCGGCCGACCTGAACCGCTTCTTCGACGCGTTGCTCGGCGGCGAACTCCTGCCGGCCGATCTGCTCGGCCAGATGAAGACCACCGTTCCGTGGCCGGGCGAGGGTGGGCTGGTCGGCTACGGGCTCGGGCTGATGCGCCTTTCCCTGAACGGAATCTGCGGTCCCGGCGCGCCCGATGTCTGGGGGCACGGCGGGGACGTGCCCGGGTACAACACGTGGAGCATGAGCGACGAGGCCGGCACCCGCGGGATCACGGTCGCGTCCAGCCCCGACCTGACCGCTTCGCCCGCCGCGGCGGCGACCCGGATCCTGGCGATGGTGACGGAGTTCTGCACCCCCGCCGCGCCCGGTGCCCAGGCGCGCGCCGCGCGGCTTCAGGCCGTGCTGCGCTGATTCAGCGCGGCAGCTTGCGAACTCCGCGATCGACCGCCACCGACGGCGGGGCGACGCGCCGCGCGGCGGCCGAGAGCTCCGACCACTTCCGGCACCGTCCGAGAACCACGCGGCCGTTCCTGGCCTTGACACCGGCCGGGAGGGCGGCAGCCGGGCGAAGGACGAGCACGACGGTCGGTGGCTCCGCCGCGCGCCGGGTGACGGCCAGGCGGGCGATCTGCTGCCACGGCACCGTCTGCATCCCGCCCGGCCCCAGCAGCACGATCCTGGTCCGGTCGAACCCCGCCGAGGTCCAGCCGGCCGAGGACGAGCGCAGGCCGGCGACCGCCACGACCGCGGCCGAGACGGCGACCACGGCGAAGAACAGCCCGAACAGCGCGCCGATCGTGATGTCCCAGAACCCCGGCCCGGCGTTGCGGAACGGGTCGGTGAAGCTGATCCAGGAAAGGACGGCCGCCCCCACACCCGCGGGAACGCACAGGGCGGCTTTGGCCACGGCCGGACGGCGGCCGGACTCGAGGGCGAAGGACGCGGCGGGTTCCGGCGGGGCCGACGTCGCGACGCCCGGCGGCGTGGTGACGGCTCGCCGCCCGGCCGGGGGAGCCGGGCTGAGAATGGTTGGGGGCGCTGTGGCCGGGGCCCGCGTGGGGTCGGGGTGCGGGTTGGGCGCGGCTTCGGGTTCGTTCCGATGGGGTGTGGTGGGGCTTGGCGCGGGTTCGGGCGCGGTGGCGATGCTTGGGGTGGGTTCGGGGTGCGGGCTTGGCGCGGCTTCGGGTTCGTTCCGGCGGGGCGTGGTCGGGCTTGGCGCGGGTTCGGGCGCGGTGGCGGGGCTCGAGGTGGGTTCGGGGTCCAGGCTTGGCGCGGCTTCGGGTTCGTTCCGATGGGGTGCGGCGCGGCTTGGCCCGGGATCGGGGGCTGTGGCCGGCGCGGGTTCGGGGCGCAAGCCCGGCTGCGATCCCGCGGTCGGCCTGGATTCGGGCGGCTCCGGGCGCGCTGCCGGGCCGCGGACCAGCGCCAGGTCCTGGGCCGAGTCGACCGCTTCGTACCGCGGGCGGGGCAGCCCGAGGCCGTCCAGCGTGGCGTCGGTGTGCCGGTAGATGCCGTTCAGGGTCAGCGGCTCCGGGTTCGCCAGCGCGCTCAGCAACGCGCCGGTGAACGCCGTGTGGCGCCAGCCGACCGGTGCCCTCGACGGCTCGTTGGCCGGGCCCGAGGCCAGCGTGACCCCGCCGGTCAGCCGCAGCTGCCCGGCGACCAGGCCGGCCGGGGCGGCCATCGCCTCGACCGCCCGGCCGGAGAAACAACAGTCCACCACGAGCACCCGCGTCCGGGCCCTGGCCCGCCCGAGTTCTCGCTTGATCAGGTTGATCGAGACGGCGGTCCAGCCGGGCTGCTCCTCGCTGGTCGTGCGCAGCGCCAGGTGCAGCACCCCGTCGACGTCGAGCACGCCGTGCCCGGCGTAATACACGAGCAGCAGGTCGTCCGCCTCCCGGCCGGCCGCGGCCAGGGCGCTGCCGACGTCGGCCGGCACGGCGTCGTCGCCGAGGACCCGGCAGCCGCTCCCGGTGACCGTGCCGACGTCCGGGTCGGTGAGCGCGGCCCGCAGGTCGGCCAGGTTGGCGCGCACGGCGGGGAGCGGCGGCAGTTCCCCGGACTCGTAGTGGCTGACGCCGATCAGCACCGCGCGCGAGGAGGCCGCGTCCGGAAACCGGGGCCGGGTCACGCCTGGCCGGACCGGCCCGGCTCGAGCAGCTGCTCGACGCTGCGCAGGACAGCCTCGGGGTCGCGGGCCCGCCGGACGTCCACCTTGACTTCCCGCGTCTCCCCGGTGGTGGTCACGGTGACACTAACGTCGGCGCGGGACTGGGTCAGCCACGTCGACACCGACCGGGCGAGCGAGCGGATCAGCACGGCCCCGGCGCCACTGGAGCCGAGGGCCACGGTGAGCACGTCCACGACGCCGCCCATCTCCCCGGGTGCGATCGGCCGGTTCCGCAGCTCGACGCGGCCGCGAAGGTCGTCCTCGTGACCCAGCCAGTGGTGCAGGGAACGCAGCCGCGAGGCGGCGTCTTCGCCGATGATGCGCAGGCGCAGCTCGGTGTCGTCGGGCATACCGGCAATCGTGCCAGGTTCGCCGGTGCCGCGGGTGCGGTTCGCCCGACTCCGGGCGCGGTCAGCCGCCGAGGACGGCGCGCAGGCCGGGCTGGAGCCGGTCGCCGTGGGCGCGGACGAGGTCGTCGCACAGCTCGAAGATCTGCTCGACCGGCAGCGTGGCCGCCGTCGCGGGGTCGGTCATCGCCGCGTGGCGGATGTTGCGCGGATCGTCCTCGACCGCCGCGCGCACGACCAGGCCGGCGACGCTCAGGTACGTCCGGTTGAGCGCCGCGAGCTGCGGTGGCAGCGCGCCGATCCGGGTCGGCCGGACGCCGGTGCCGTCGACCAGGCACGGCACCTCGACCACGCCGCCGGACGGCAGGTTCTCGATCAGGCCGCGGTTGACGACGTTGCCGTAGACGGTCCGCGGGGTGCCGGTCACCACACTGTGCACGATCTGCGGTGCGTACTCGCCGGCGCCTTCGACGGGCAGCGGCTCGTCGGCCGCGATCGCCCGCCGGGTCCGTTCGTACTCGGCTTCGTTCTCCGCGACGATGCCGAGGTAGGCACCGATCGGCAGGCGGAGGCGGTCGATCTCGGTGTCGTGCTTGAGGTACCAGGGCACGTACTCGGCGGAGTGCTCGCTGGTCTCCGTCGGGTAGTAGCCGAGCCGCCGCAGCATGTCGAACCGGACGCGCCGCCGCAACTGCCCGTCCGACTCGGCCAGCTCCCGCAGCCGCGGGTAGAGGTCGGCGCCCCCGTGCTCGAACCGCAGCACCCACGCCTGGTGGTTGACGCCGGCCGCGAGGTAGGTGACCTCGTCGAACGGCACCCCGACGAGCTCCGCGAGCCCGTGCACGGTCCAGTACACCGAGTGGCACAGCCCGACGACCCGCGTCAGCCCGGTGGCCTCGCCCAGGAACTGGACGTTCATCGCCATCGGGTTCGTGTAGTTCAGCAGCCACGCCTCCGGGCAGACGTCGGCGATGTCGTCCCCGAGTGCCTTCAGGAAGGGGAACGTCCGCAGCGCGCGGAAGATCCCGCCGATGCCGAGGGTGTCGCCGATGGTCTGGTGCAGGCCGTGGCGCTCGGGGACCTCGAAGTCGGTGCGCGTCGCCGCCGCCATCCCGATCTGGACCGTGTTGACGACGAAGTCCGCGCCCGACAACGCTTCCCGGCGGTCCGCGTGCGCGGTGAGCACGGGCTTGGCGCCCCGCACGGCGGCGATCCGCCGGGCCGCGGCCAGCGCGGTGGCCAGCCGGTCCGGGTCGATGTCGTGCAGGGCGACGTGCACGCCGGCCAGCTCCGGGTAGGCGAAGAGGTCGGCGAGCAAGGCCTGGGTGAACACGACGCTGCCCGCGCCGACGAAGGTGATCTTGGCAGTCATGCGAATCCGATCCGATGTGCGAAGGGGGGACGCCTCAGCCCTTGAGCCCGCTGGAGGTGACCGACTGGATGAAGGTCTTCTGCGCGCCGAGGAAGGCCAGCAGCACCGGCAGCACGGTGATGACGTTGCCCGCCATCACCGCGGCCCAGTTCGTGTGGTGCTGGCCCTGGAACGTCGTGAGCCCCAGCTGCAAGGTGTAGGTCGTGTCGTGGTTGACCGCGATCAGCGGCCAGGTCAGGTCGTTCCACGTGCTGAGGAAGGTCAGCACGGCCACCGTGCTCAGCGCCGGCCGCGACAGTGGCACCACGATGGTGAACAGCACGCGCAGCCGCGAGCAGCCGTCGATCCACGCCGCTTCTTCGAGCTCCCGGGGCAGCAACAGGAAGAACTGGCGCAGCAGGAACACCGCGAACGGCGTCACCAGCGACGGCACGATGAGCGCGCCGAGGCTGTCGATCAGGCCGAGCCGCTTCATCACCAGGAACGTCGGGATCATGGTGAGCTGGAAGGGGATCGCCATCGTCGCGATCATCAGCGCGAGCAACGCCCGCGAGCCGGCGAACCGCATCCGCGCGAACGCGTACCCGCCCAGCGTGCCGAACAGCAGGTTCGACACCACGGTCACCGCCGAGACGATCAGCGAATTCGAGAACCAGCGCACGAACAGCGCGTTCTCGAGGACGTAGCGGTACCCCGAGAAGTCCACCCGGGACGGCCACAGGGCGGGCGGGAACCGGTTGATCTCGGCGTTGCTCATCACGGAGCTGAGCAGCAGCCAGACCAGCGGCGCCGCGAACAGCAGCGCCAGCGGCACGAGCAGCAGGTGCCAGGGACTGAAGAGCAACCGGGGCCGGCGCAGCACGGGCAGCACGGCACGGGTCGCGGGCACGTCGAGCCGGGCGGTCATCGCAGCGCCTTCCCGGGCCGGCGCAGCACACGGACGGCGACCACGACCACCAGCAGGGCCAGCGCGAGCACGTAGGCCGACGCCGCGCCGTAGCCGGCGGTGAAGTTCTTGAACGCCTGCTCCCAGACGAAGTAGACGATCACCGTGGTCGACCCGAGCGGGCCGCCCTTGGTCGTCACGTAGACCAGGTCGAACACCTGCAGCGAGGTGATCAGCTGCCACAGCAGGAGGAACGCCGTCACCGGGGTCACCGCGGGCAGCGTCACGTGCCGCAGCACGCGCCACGTCCCGGCGCCGTCCAGCCGCGCGGCTTCGACCAGCGACGGCGGGACGTCCTGCAGCGCGGCCAGGTACACCACGACGCAGAAGCCGGTGCCGCTCCACAGCGTGATGCCGACCAGCACCAGCAGCGCCTGCGCCGGGTCGGTCAGGAAGCCCTGCGGCGACACGCCGAGGTGGTGCAGAGCTGAGTTGGCCGCGCCGAACTGCGGGTCGAGGATGAACGAGAACAGCACGCCCTGGGCCGTCGCCGACAGCACGAACGGGACGAACACGAGCGTCCGGTAGACGCCGGCGAAGCGGATGCGCCGGTTCAGCGCCTGCGCCAGCAGGAACCCGAACAGGATGCTGAGCGGGACGTACAACACCGTGTACAGCACGGTGTTCCCGACGGCTTGGGCGAAGTGCGGGTCCTGGGCGAGCGCGGCGTAGTTGTCCAGGCCCACCCAGCGGCTCGGGGTCACCAGGTCGTCGACCTGGAAGGACAGTACGAGCGACCAGGCCACCGGCAGCACGCCGAGGCCGAGGATGATGAGCACGGCGGGCGAGATGTAGGCCCACGCGGCCGCGGTTTCGCGGCGCCGCCGGTGTGGTCCGGGTGTGACCGAGCTTTTCGGGGGTTCCGGGTGGCGGAGCCCCCGGCCCGAGGCGGAGCCTCGGCTTGGCACGGTGATGGGCCTCGGCAGTCCGGGCATGGCGGCTCCCTATCGCGGAATGATCAAGGCGGCGTTCGCGGCCGCGGCGCAGTCGTGCATGGCGTCGGCCGGGGCCGCCCGGCCGAGCAGCACGGCGACGATCGCGGTGCCCAGTGCCGCCGACACCTGCGGGTAGGCCGGGTGCACCGACCGGACCCGGGCGTTCTCCAGCGCGTCGACGAAGACCGGCAGGCCCGGGGTTCCGGCGGTTTTCTCCTGCCACGCGGGCAGTTGCTGCGTCCGGCGGCTCAGCGGGAGGCTGCCCGCGCCGTCGTCCCAGCGGACGTCCTGGGCCGGGTCCGCCAGCCAGGACAGGAAGGTGCGGGCCGCCGCCACGCGTTCTTCGCCGTTGTCGAACAGCGTCCAGGTGTCCGGGCCGGAGATGGTCACCGGACGGCCGCTGAAGCTCGGCAGCGGCACGACGGCGTAGTCGATCCCGGCGTCGGTGATGTCGGGCAGCTGCCACGGGCCGGTCGCGACCATGCCGATGTGCCCGGCCTGGAACGCCTGGTACATCTGCTCGCTGCCGGTCTTCGGGTCGAGGTAGACGGCGTGTGCCGCGGCGAGGTCGCGGACCACCTCGAGGGCACGGACGCCCTGCTCGGCGAACCCGATGCCGCGCCCGCCGGGGCCGATGACGTCGCCGCCGAGGTCCCACACCATCGGCCACAGCCGCCACACGGTGTCTTCGTCGCCGGTGGCGGGCCACGCGGTGCCGAAGGTGCCGCTGCCCGCGTCGGTGAGCTTCTTCGCCGTGCCGACGAAATCGGCCCACGTCCAGCCCGCCTCGGGCAGCGGAATCCCGGCGCCGGCGAACAACTCCTTGTTGCACACCACGGCCAGGGAGTCGAGCAGCGCCGGGACCGCGCGGACGCGGCCGTTGACGGTGACCGCCTCCCGGGCCGGTGCCCAGAAGCCGGGGCCCGCGTCGACGAGGTCGGTGACGTCGACGACGCTGGGGCTGCGCGCCACGCTGGCGAGGTCCGAGCCGAAGACGTAGGCGATGTCCGGGAACGACCCCGACGCGAGCGCCGCGGTGATCTTCTGGAGCATCGCGTCGGCGAGGACGCCGCCGCCCAGGTCGATCCGGATCCCGGGGTGGGTCCGGTGGAAGTCGGCGACGAGCTCCTCCAGGACCTTCTTGCCGGTGTCGGTCTGGCCGTGCCAGATCTCGACCGTGACCGGGCCCCCGGTGGCCCGCGCCGGGCCGCAGCCGGCGAGGGCGGCACCGAGGGCCAGACTGCCCGCGCCGCGCAGGAATCCGCGGCGGTCCATCAGCAATCCTTGCCGGGGAACGGGAAAGACATCATCGGACTCCGGATGATGGTGGGCACGACCCCGCCTCGGACCCAAGGTCCTGGCGACTCAGTCCGGGCTCGCGGCGGAGGCCGACATACCGGCTGGGCATACCTCTGACGCCGGGTGGTGCCGTTCCGACGTGGACAGCAGTAAAGCGAGCGCGATCGAACGTGTCAAGACGGACTGTCAGCAGGTCTTGCGGACGTACCCGCTCGTCCCCTGGGGCACCACGTACAGGTCACGCCGGACCATGCTGATCTTGCTCTTCCACTCCGGGCAGCCCTTGCTCATGCCCGAAGCGGTGTACTCGACGTCGACCACCCGGTTGTTGAACGGGCCGGCGTAGTCGGCGCATTCCTCGTATTCGCCGCATTCCTCGGTGACGGCGAAGTCGAGGCCGTTGGCGACCCGGTTGCCGGCCAGTTCCGGGGTGTTCTTCTGGGCGATGGCGAGGTTCTTGCCGTGCGCGCGGGCGGACAGGAGCTTGATGTACTCCTGCGCGTGCGTGGTGGTGAGCAGGTTCTTGGACCGCGAATAGCTGTCGTAGTTGTCGGGCTCGATCGCCTGGTACCCCTTCGAGGCGCACGTGTCGATCCAGCTGCCGACCTTGGCCGCGACCCGGGTGCGCTTGTCGGCCGTGCGCAGGTCGAGCAGGGTCTCCTGCCAGTCCGGGTCGACGACCTTGGTGCCGTTCGCATCGCGCAGCAGCAGGTCGCTCGGCCAGTCGCCGTCCGCACCCTTCTGCGCCTGGAAAGCGTTGAGGTAGCAGATGTTGTACTTGCCGCTCGCCGGGGCCGCGGAGACGTCGCGGCTGACGATCTGCACCCCCGACGGCGGGGTGTAGGCGCCGCCGATCTGGTAGTCGAACCCGGCGGCCTGCGGGGGCAGGGTGACCGCGGCCGAGGCCGGGGCGGCGGCCGCGGCGAGCAGGCCGGCGGCCAATGCGCCGGCCGCCGTGAAAGAAGCGAATCGCTTGCCGGGGACGGGGAGGGAACGCTTCATCCGGACTCCATCATCGTCGGGGCTGTTGTCGGCGAAAGGTAGGCAGCACGATCACCGCGGTCAACGAAACGCGCATTCGCGATGCGCGTTTCACCGCTCCCCGGTGGCGCCGACCTCGACCACGGTGACCCGGACCCCGGCCCGGCGAAGCTCCGCGACCGCGCCGGACGCCGCGGAGGAGTCGGTGATGACCTCGTGCACGTCCTGGATGTCGCCCATCCGGGCGAGGGTGGTCCGCCCGAGCTTGCTGCCGTCGGCCAGCACGACCACCCGCCGGGCGCGGCCCAGCATGGCGCGGTTGGTCCGCGCCTCGTTCTCGTCGTGCGTGGTGATGCCCGCCGCGTCGATCCCGTCCACGCCGACGAACGCCGTGCCGATGCTGATCGAGGCCAGCACGTGTTCGGCCCAGGGCCCGACCAGCTCGTAGGACTGGGGCCGGGCGACACCGCCGACGACGACCAGCTTCAGGCGGGGGTGCAGCGCCAGGTCCATCGCGATGTTCAACGCGTTCGTGACCACCGTCAGATCCGCCCGGCCCGGCAGTTCCCTGGCGAGTTCGCTCGTGGTGGAGCCGCCGGTGAGGGCGATGACGTGCGGCCCGGTCGGCAGCGTGCGGATCGCCGCGTGCACGATCGCGCGTTTGGCGTCCCGTGACCGGCTTTCCCGGTAGGGCGGCGGCACCTCGTTCGTGCGCCCCCGCGTCCGCGCGCCGCCGTGGGTGCGGGTCAGCAGCCGCTGTTCCTCCAGTTTGGCCAGATCGCGCCGCAGCGTCGCGGAGGAGACGCCGAACCGCGCGCTGAGCTCACCGACGTGCAGCGAGCCGGTGTCCGCGAGCACCCGCAGCAGCTCCGAGAGCCGTTCGGCCCGGCTGGTGCGCCGGTTCCCCGTGGACATGGGCCGAGCCTACGACAGCGGGGGAAACGCTCACTCCGGATGCGCATTTGGACAGCGAACCTTGCCCGCTCGCCCGGGAGCGGGTGAACCTCCGGGAGTACGTCCCGGACATCGGAGGCAGCACCTATGCACAGCAGCGGGCGGTGGTCCGGCGACAGCCGGACCGCGCGGGAGATCGAGCAGCAGCCCGCCACCTGGATCCGGGTGGCGGACGCCGTGCGGCGGGCGCGGCCGGAGATCGAGACGCTGATCGGGCTCCCCGGCCGGCGGATCGTGCTCACCGGCGCGGGCACCTCGGCGTTCATCGGCGAGGTCGTGGCCCGCGATCTCGCGCGTCACCTCGGCCGGCCGGTCGAGGCGATCGCGACCACGGAGATCGTCGCCGATCCGGCCGCGGTGGTCGTGGACGACCGCCCGATCGTGCTGGTGTCCTTCGCGCGCAGTGGCAACAGCCCCGAGTCCGTCGCGGCGGCGGACCTGCTGCAGCGGCTGGCGCCCGAGCTGCGGCACCTGGTGATCACCTGCGATCCGGACGGCCGGCTGGCGCGGCGGTGGTCCGGTGCCGGGAACGCGGTCGTGGTGGCGCTGCCGGACGAGGTCAACGACCGCGGCTTCGCGATGACCTCCTCGTTCACCGGGATGGCGCTGGCGGCCCTGCTCGCCTTCGGCCTGGACGTCGACGTCGAGGCGCTGGCGCGCGCCGGGTCGGCGGTGCTCGGCGGTGCCGCGGACCACGCGTCGGCGATAGCCGGCGCCAAACCGGCCCGGCTGGTGTTCCTGGGTTCGGGCCCGCTGCGCGGCCTCGCCCGGGAAGCCGCGCTCAAGTGCCTCGAGCTGACCCGGGGCGAGGTGGTCGGCATCGCCGATTCCGCGCTGGGCTTCCGGCACGGACCGAAGTCGGTGCTCGACGAGCGCACCATCGCCGTGGTCTTCCTGTCGACCGATCCCCACGCGCGGCGGTACGACGTGGACATCGCGCGCGAGCTGGTGCGGTCACTCGGCGAGGAGCGGGTGATCGTGGTGGGCGGGGACGACGTCACCGAGTCGGGCGGCGCACGGATCTGGCCGGTGCCCTCGCCACCCGGCGTACCCGTTGCCGGGTACGCGTTGCTCGCCGTGCTCGCGGCGCAGACGACGGCGCTCGCCTGCTCGCTCGCGCTGGGCGTCACCCCGGACAACCCGTTCCCGGAAGGGGAGGTGAACCGCGTCGTGCAGGGCGTGGTCATCCACGATTTCGTGCCTTCGGAGGTGAGCTGAAGTGTTCCTCGGTGTCGACGGCGGGGGGACGAAGACGGCGTTCTGCCTGGTCGACCGCGACGGCCGGGTCGTCGCGGAGGCCCGGACCGCGAGCGTGTACTACCTGAGCGAAGGCCTGCAGATCGTGGAACCCCTGTTGCGCCAGGGGATCGGCGAAGTGTGCCGGGCCGGGGGCCTCCCGGTCTCGGCGATCACCTACGCCTTCTTCGGCCTGCCCGCCTACGGGGAGATCAGCGCCGACGTGCCGGTGCTCGACGCGGTACCCGCCCGGATCCTCGGGACGGGGAACTACCGCTGCGGCAACGACATGATCTGTGGCTGGGCCGGGTCGCTGGGGGCGATCGACGGCATCAACGTCGTCGCCGGGACCGGCTCGATCGCCTACGGCGAGCGCGAAGGCAGGCAGTGGCGCGGTGGTGGCTGGAGCGAGCTGTTCGGTGACGAAGGTTCCGGCTACTGGGTCGCGATCCAGGGCCTCAACGCGTTCAGCCGCATGGTCGACGGACGGTTGCCGGCCGGCCCGCTCGTCGGAGAACTGCGTCAGGCGCTCGGCCTCGCCGCCGACTTCGACGCGATCGACGTCGTCGTGAACCGGTGGCACGGCGACCGGGGCCGGATCGCGAACCTGAGCAAGGTCGTGGTCCGGGCCGCCGAAGCCGGTGACGCGGTCGCGACCGGCGTGCTCCGGGAAGCCGGGCGGGAGCTCGCGCTGCTCGTGGACGTCGGCCGGGCGGCGCTCGGATTCGAGGCCGCCCACCGGGTTCCGGTGTCGTACTCCGGTGGCATGTTCGGCTCGGCGCACGTGCTGTCGTCGTTCCGCGACGCGCTCTCCCTCGAGTACGACCTCCGCGAGCCGCTGCTGGAACCGCACATCGGTGCCGCGCTCTACGCGGCGCGCCTGCACGGACACCCGTTGCGGGCCGGGCAAGTCCACCCGGCCGCGTCCCTGCCTCGCTGAGGAGCCGAGATGACCGGATCAGGGGTGGCCGCGCCGGCCACCCGCACGAACAGCTGGATTCCGTACGCCGGACTGCTGGTGGTGTTCTGGGGGGTGTGGGGGGCCATTTCCAGCCTGCCCACCAAGCTCTACGCCTACCCCGACCCGATGGTGTACGTGGTCTGGTCGCTGACCATGCTCGTGCCCGCGTGGTTCTCGCTGCGGGGCCGGAAGTTCGACCGCGGCCGGGTCGCCGCCGGGTACGGGCTGCTGATCGGGCTCACCGGTGCCGGTGGACAGCTGCTGCTGTTCAAGGCCCTCACGATCGGACCGGCCTACGTGATCTTCCCGATCGTGGCGCTCTCGCCCGCGGTCACGGTGCTGCTGGCGTTCGCCGCCCTGCGGGAACGACTCGGCGGGTGGTCCTGGGCCGGCGTGCTGCTCGCGCTCGTCGCCGTCGTCCTGTTCTCCGTCTCGACCGGCGACGGCGGTGACAGCGGGTGGCTCTACCTGGCGCTGGCCGCGGGAGTCTGCGTGGCGTGGGGTGTCCAGGCGTTCTTCATGCGCAAGGCCGCACTCGCCGGCGTCGACGACGCTTCGACGTTCGGCTGGATGACCGTCAGCGGGTTGCTGCTGATCCCGGTCGCCGTGCTGATGATGGGCGGGCTCCCGCTCGGGTTCCCGTGGCAGGCGCCCGCGCTCACCGCCGGCACCCAGCTGCTCAACGCGGTCGGCGCGCTGTTCCTCGTGATGGCGATGAGCCGGGGCAAGGCGTCCATCGTGGCGCCGGTGACCAACGCCCTCGCTCCCGTGCTGACCATCGTCCTGTCGCTGCTGCTCTTCGGCGCCGCACCCACGGGGTACCAGATCGCGGGCATCGTGCTGGCCCTGGCCGGCTCGACCTTGATGGTCTACCGCGCGGAGAAGAGCGGCGAGCCGTGACCCGCCGGATCCTCACGGTCACCCTCAACCCCGCCGTCGACGTGACCTACCGGGTGGACGCGCTGCGTCCGGGGGAGACCGTGCGAGTGCCGGACGCCCGGTCGCGCGCCGGCGGCAAGGGCGTCAACGTCGCGGCGGTGGTGCGCGACCTGGGTGGCGAGAGCGTGGTGCTGGCGCTGACCACGACCCGGCTGCCCGACGAATTCCGCGACGGGCTGGACGGCCTGGGCCTCCCGCACCGGCTCGTCCCGGCGCTGCCCGCGGTGCGGCGGACCGTGGCGGTGGTGACTCGCGCCGACGGCACGACCATGTTGCAGGAGAACGGCTTTCCGGCCGACGAGACGGCGGAGGCGGGCATCACCGCCGCTCTGCGCGCCGAGCTGCCGGCCGGCGCCGTCGTGATCTCCGGCAGCGTGCCCGAGGGACTGGGCGACGGCGTCCCCGCGAAGCTGGTCCGGCTGTGCGCCCGGCACGACGTTCCGGTCATCGCCGACGTCTCCGGTGCGGCCCTGCGCGAGGCCGCCGGGAGCGGCGCGGTGCTCATGCCGAACGAAGACGAACTGAAGGAACTGACCGGGTCCGGAGTCGAGGCGTGTCGAGACCTCGTGGCCGCGGGCGCCCCGGCGGTGGTGGCCACCCTCGGCACCGGCGGCGCGATCGCCGTCACCGCCCGGGGTGCGTGGCGCGCTCGGCCGGCCGAGGTGGTCACCGGGAACCCGGCCGGCGCCGGAGACGCCGGAGCCGCGGCCCTGGCGCTGCACCTGAGTGCGTCCGAAGTGGACTGGCCGGCCGCCCTCGCGGACGTGGTCGCCACCTCGGCCGCCGCCGTGCTGCGGCCGGTCGCCGGCGAGATCGACGTCGCGGCCAGGAACCGGTGGATACGTGCCGTGAAGGTGGAGAGGATCCGATGAACTGGACCACGGTGCTGGACGACCTGCGAGCGCAGCGGCGCGCGATCGGGGCGTTCAACGCGATCCTGATCGAGCACGCCGAAGCCGTCGTGGCCGGCGCGGAGCGCAGCGGGCTCCCGGTGGTCCTGCAGATCTCGCAGAACGCCGTCCGGTACCACGGTTCGCTCGCGCCGTTCGCGCTCGCCTGCCTGCGGCTGGCCGAGACCGCGACCGTGCCCGTCCTGGTCCACCTCGATCACATCGAGGACGAGACGCTGATCCGCGAGGGGCTCGACCTGGGCATCACCTCGGTCATGTTCGACGCCGCCGCGTTGCCCTACGCCGAGAACGTGGCCAGGACGAAAGCCGTCGTCGAACGCTGCCACGCCGCGGGCTGCCGCGTCGAGGCGGAGCTCGGCGAGATCGGCGGCAAGGACGGCGCCCACGCCCCCGGCGTGCGCACGGACCCGGCCGAGGCCCGCGAGTTCGTCGCCGCGACCGGCGTCGACTCGCTCGCGGTGGCCGTCGGCTCGTCGCACGCCATGGCCGACCGCAGCGCGGTGCTCGACGAATCGCTGATCGCCGCGCTCGCCGGCAGCGTTCCGGTTCCGCTGGTGCTGCACGGTTCCTCCGGTGTGTCCGACGAAGGCCTGCGCGGTGCGGTCGCGAGCGGCATCGTCAAGGTCAACATCGGGACGCGGTTGAACCAGGTGCTCACCGAAGCGGTGCGCTCGACGCTGGGGAACCACGCGGCCCTCACCGACCCCCGCCGCTACCTGGCCCCCGGCCGGGACGCGGTCCGGGACGAGGTGGCCCGGCTGCTCACCCTGCTCGCGAAATGAGCCCGACGCAGGGGGCACTTTCACGTGAAAGTGCCCCCTGCCCCGGCCCCCAGGTGGGCACTTTCACGTGAAAGTGCCCATGGGGGTTAGCGGCCTCGGACCGGACGTTGTTCCGGGCGTGCCGCAGGTGCTATACCGGGCAGTAGCCCGGTGTCGCGACGACGCGATGCCACGAACGACCGGAGGGTCTGGTGGCAAACCGTGCTGTGCGTTCATCCGCCGTGGTCGCGGCCCTGACCGCGCCCGTCCTCCTGCTGGGGACCGCGACCGCGGTGGCCGCTCCCGGGACTCCGCCGGGGCGGCAGCTGACGATCGAGACGGTGTCGAACCCGCGGCCCGCCCTCGTCAGCGGGGGACAGGTCCTGGTCAGGCTGGTGTCGCCGGCCGGGCGGGTCACCATCAGCGCGAACGGCCACGACGTCACCTCGAGTTTCCGCGCCCAGCCGGACGGCAGCCTGCTCGGCCTGGTGACCGGCCTGCGCGACGGTGCCAACGAGCTGAGCGCCCGGACCAGCGGACACGGACCGGACCGGCGGGCGAACCTGCGCGTCACCAACCACCCGATCACCGGGCCGGTCTTCTCCGGCGCCCAGCAGCTCCCGTTCTATTGCGAGACCCAGGCGTTCGGCCTGCCCGCGGCGACGCAGCCGTTCTGCAGCGCGCCGGCCCAGGTGAGCTACCAGTACCGGACCACGGCGGGGACGTTCAAGCCGCTGGCGGACCCGGCGACCCGGCCCGCGGACCTCGCGACGGCCACGGTCGGCGGGCACGCGGTGCCGTACGTGGTCCGCGTCGAGCGGGGCACGATCGACCGCGCCGTCTACGAGATGGCGGCGCTGTACGACGGCGCGCCGTCGCCCGTCGCGCCGGAAGGCAGCTGGAACGGGAAGCTGGTCTACACCTTCGGCGGCGGCTGCAACGCGGGCTACCACCAGGGCAATTCGACCGGCGGGGTCGTCAACGACCTGTTCCTGGCCCAGGGCTACGCGGTTGCGTCGTCGACCCTGAACGTGCTCGACAACAACTGCAGCCCGATCATCTCGGCCGAAGCGGCGATGATGGTCAAGGAGCACTTCGTCGAGACCTACGGCCCGGTCGCGCACACCATCGGCTGGGGTGGCTCGGGCGGGGCGATCCAGCAGTACGACATCGCCGAGAACTACCCCGGCATCGTCGACGGCATCATCCCCGGCGTCTCTTTCCCGGACCCGCTGAGCACGGGCGGCCCGGTGTCGGACTGCCGCCTGCTCGAGCGGTACTTCGCCGGGCCGGGCGCGTCGTTCACCGCCGCGCAGAAGCAGGCCGTCGCGGGCTTCGCCAACTACGACACCTGCGTGTCCTGGGACAAGACCTTCGCCAGCCGCGCGACCGCGACCGGCAGCTGCAACGCGGCCATCCCGGTCCCGGCGCGGTGGGATCCGGTCACCAACCCGCGCGGGGTGAAGTGCAACTCCAACGAGCAGCTGGCCACCCAGCTCGGCCGGGACCCGAAGACCGGGTTCGTGCGCAGCCCGCTGGACACCACCGGCGTGCAGTACGGCCTGGCCGCGCTGAAGGCGGGGACGATCACCGCGGCGCAGTTCGCCGACCTCAATGCGGCCATCGGTGGCCTGGACTACACCGGAACGCCCGTGCCGCAGCGGATCGCGGCCGACCCGAAGGCCCTGGAAGCGGCGTACGCCGACGACATCGTGAACTCGGCGTCGCAGGGCTTGCGGGAAACGCCGATCATCGACCAGCGGACCGATCTCGACCTCGCCGGGTTCGGCAACGACATCCACACCACCGAGTGGTCTTACGTGATGCGGCAACGGCTTCTGCGGGCCAACGGCACGGCGGGCAACCAGGTCATCATCGAAAACCACGCCACGGCGGTCGAAGCCGCGGCCGCCAGCGTCTACGAGCTCGATGCGATGGACCGCTGGCTGACCGCCATCGACGCCGACCGCTCGCACCGGAGCCGTCAGCAGAAGGTGCTGGCGAACCGGCCGGGCGATCTCGGCGACGGCTGCTACCTCTCCGCCGCGTCGCGGATCACCGAGAAGCTGACCTACCCGGCGAGCGGGCAATGCGGCGCGCAGTACCCGGTGGCCGCCAACACCCGGATGGTCGCGGGCGAGGGCCTGGCCCTCGACGTGCTGAAGTGCCGGCTGAAGCCGCTGGACTTCCGCGACTACCCGGTCGCCTTCACCGCGGCGGACCGGCAGCGGCTGCGGGCGGCGTTCCCCGGCGGGGTGTGCGACTACAGCCGGCCGGGCGTCGGGCAGCGGGCCCCGATCGGGACCTGGCTGAGTTACTAGTCCGGCCCCGGGTCCTGACCGCCCAAGGCAGTCTTGCTGCCCGAACACACACGCGGTGCGGGCGGCGGGGCGGTCGGTTGCGGTATACCCGGAGCAGTGGAGGAAATCCGGGCCGAGTTCATCAGGCCGCTGCTGACCGCGCTGTCCGCGCACCCCGCCGAACGCCCCGCCTACTCCGACGACCGGCGGACGCTGACCTACGGTGAGCTGGCCCGCGCCAGTGCGGACTTCGCCGCGGGGCTGGGGGTGTCCCGGGGCGATCGGGTGCTGATCCACGTCGGCACCCGGGTCGAGTTCGTCGTGTCCCTCCTGGCGGTGCTGCGGGCAGCGGCCGTCGGGGTGCCGGTGAGCGTGCGGTCGACCGAAGCCGAGCTCGCCCACCTCGCCGCCGACTCGGGGGCGACGCTCCTCGTCACCGAGACGCGGCACGCCGCCGTGGCGGAACGCCTGCGGCAGGCCCGGCCGGGCCTGCGGGTGCTCTTCGTCGAGGATCCGCCGCCGGCTGAGGCGGGACCGCCGCGGGACGAGCTCGGGCTGGACGAACCCGCCTGGCTGCTCTACACCTCCGGCACCACCGGGCGGCCGAAAGGCGTTCTCCTTTCGCAACGCGCGATGCTGTGGTCGACCGCCGCCTCCTACGTCCCCGTGTTCGGGCTCGACGCCGGGGACACCGTGCTGTGGCCGCTGCCGCTTCACCACGCCTACGCCCTTTCGCTCGCTTTCACCGCCACGATCGCGCTCGGCGCCCACACCCGGCTCGCCGACGGCTGCTCGCCGGAGCTGCTCGCCCGCTACCCGGGCTGCGTGCTCGCCGGAGTGCCGGCCACCTACCTCCGGCTCCGCCAGGAGACCGATGGCCCGGTCGGCTCGCCGCGGCTGTGCCTGACCGGCGGTGCGCCGTGCACGCCGGCCACCCGCACCGCGGTCCGGGAGCTGTTCGGGCTGCCCCTCGTCGACGGCTACGGGAGCACCGAGACGGGCGGGAAGGTCGCGGTGGAGCGACCCGGCGCACCAGGGTTGGTCCCGGTGCCCGGCATGGAGGTCCGGATCGACGCGGGGGAGGTGCTCGTCCGCGGCCCGGGCCTGATGCTGGGCTACCACGGGCAGCCGGCGTCGCCGTTGCGGGACGGCTGGTACCACACCGGTGATGCCGGCCGGTTCGAAGGCGGCCGCCTGGTGCTCGACGGCCGGGTCGACGACGTCATCGTCTGCGGCGGCCAGAACGTCCACCCGACCGAGATCGAGGCCGTGCTGGAGGAATCCCCTTCGGTGCGGGAGGTCCTCGTCACCGGCCGGCCCGACGACGTCGTCGGGCAGGTGCCGGTGGCGTTCGTGGTCGCCGGGCCGGACGGCTTCGACCCCGAAGAGCTGCGTCGCCTCTGCCTCGGCCGGCTTTCGCTCCACAAGGTGCCGGTGGCCTACCTCGAAATCGACGCCATCCCGCGGACGGCGTCGGGCAAACCGAGGCGCACCGCCTTGGCGAGCGCGCCGCGGCAGCCGGATCTCACCGCGCTGGTGCGGGCCGAGCTGACGACCCTGTGCGGACACGACGGCGGCGACGGGTGGCAGGACCGGCCCTTCACCGACCTCGGGTTGTCCTCGCTGGCCGGAGTGCAGTTCCGGCACCGGATCACCGCGCTGACCGGGGTGCCCGTCCCGCACTCCCTGATCTACGACTTTCCCACCCCGCGCGCCGTGATCGCCGAGCTGACGCGGCTCGGCTCGGCGAGCCCGGTGGAGCCGCCGCGGGCGGGCCCGGTGCCGTCCGCGGAACCGATCGCCGTCGTGGCGATGGCGTGCCGGTTCCCCGGCGGGGTGCGCTCGCCGGAGGACCTGTGGCGGCTCGTGGCGGACCGGGTGGACGCGACGGGAGAGTTCCCCGCCGACCGCGGCTGGGACGTGGCGGGGTTGTACGACCCGGATCCGGACCGGATCGGGCACTCGGTGACCCGCCGCGGCGGGTTCCTCGACGGGTTCGCGGACTTCGACGCCGGGATGTTCGGCATCTCCCCGCGGGAGGCCCTGGCGACCGACCCGCAGCAGCGGCTGCTGCTGGAAACGTCCTGGGAGGCGTTCGAGCGGGCCGGCATCGACGTCGCGACGCTGCGCGGCAGCGACACGGGCGTGTTCGTCGGCGTCATGAACGAGGACTACGCGAGCCGGTTCACCACCCACCACGAACTCGAGGCGTGGCTGGGCATCGGGTCCTCGCACGCGGTCGCCTCGGGCCGGATCTCCTACACCTTCGGGCTCACCGGGCCGGCCCTCACCGTCGACACGGCCTGCTCGTCGTCGCTGGTCGCGCTGCACCTGGCCGTGAAAGCGCTGCGCGAGGGAGAGTGTTCGCTCGCGGTCGCCGGCGGCGCCACGGTGATGGCCACCCCGCGGACCTTCCTGGCCTTCAGCCGCCAGCGCGGCCTCTCCCCGGACGGCCGCTGCCGGTCCTACGCGGCCGGAGCGGACGGCACCGCGTGGTCGGAGGGCGCCGGGGTGATCCTGCTGGAACGGCTCTCCGACGCCCGCCGGAACGGGCACCCGGTGCTGGCCCTGCTGCGCGGCACCGCGGTGAACGCCGACGGCGCGTCGAACGGCCTGACTGCGCCCAGCGGACGCGCCCAGCAGGCCCTGATCGCGGCGGCGCTCGCGGACGCGGGGCTGACCGCGGCGGACGTCGACGCCGTCGAAGGGCACGGCACGGGAACGCCGCTGGGCGACCCGATCGAGGCGGACGCGCTGATGGCGGCGTACGGGCGCGGCCCGCGCCGGGAGCCGCTGCGGCTCGGCTCGGTGAAGTCGAACATCGGGCACACCCAGGCCGCCGCCGGGATCGCCGGCGTGATCAAGGTGGTGACGGCGTTGCAGCACGAGCAGCTGCCGCCGTCGCTCCACGCGGACGAACCGAGCCCGCACGTCGACTGGTCGGCGGGCGGCGTGGCCCTGCTGGCGGAAGCCCGGCCGTGGCCGCGCACGGATCGGGTCCGCCGGGCCGGGGTGTCGGCCTTCGGGATCGGCGGCACCAACGCGCACGCGATCGTCGAGGAGGCGCCACCGTCGGAACCTGCGGCCCGGCAACCGTTCCCCGCGGCGCCCTGGCTGCTCAGCGCCGCGGACGGAGACGCGCTCCGGCTCGTCGCGGCCGGGTTGGCCGCGGCGCCCGACACCGTCGACGTCGCTTACAGCCTCGCCCGGCGGACGCCCCTGTCCCACCGCGTGCTGGTGCCCGCGGCGAACCGGGAGGCCCTGCGCGCCGTCGCCGAGGGGCGGGTGCGCGGCCGGACCGTCCGGGGCACCCGGCTGGCCGTGCTGTTCGGCGGGCAGGGTGCGCAGCGGACCGGGATGGGCCGGGAGCTGGCCGAGCGGTTCCCGGTCTTCGCCGACGCCTTCGACGAGGCCTGCGAAGCCGTGGGCGGCGGCGTGCGTGACGTCGCCTTCGCCGGCGGGGAAGCGCTGGACCGCACCGACCACGCACAGGCCGCGCTGTTCGCCTTCGGCGTCGCCCAGTACCGGTTGTTCGAGTCGTGGGGCCTGCGCCCCGACGTCCTGCTGGGCCATTCGATCGGCGAGATCACCGCCGCACACGTCGCCGGAGTGCTGTCACTGGCGGACGCGGCGACACTCGTGGCGGCGCGTGGCCGGCTCATGGCCGCACTGCCCGGCGGCGGCGTGATGATCGCCGTCGAGGCCACCGAGGCGGACGTGGCTCCGTTCGTGGGTGACACCGTGGCCGTCGCGGCGGTCAACGGGCCGCGGTCGGTGGTGCTCTCCGGGGAGACGGCCGCGACGACGGCGCTCGCCGAACGCTTCGGCGGCGGGACGCTCCTGCGGGTCAGCCACGCCTTCCATTCGCCGCTGCTGGAGCCGATGCTCGACGAGTTCCACGAGCTCGCGGCCCGGCTGAAGCACCACCGTCCCACCCTTCCGCTCGTCTCGTGCGTGACCGGCGAACCGGTCGAGGAGATCGAGCCGGGCCACTGGCGGCGGCACGCCCGCTCGACCGTGCGGTTCGCCGACGCGCTCGCCACGGCCGCGACGCCCGGCCCGGCCGTCGGCCTCGAGATCGGCCCGGCGCCGGTGCTCGGCCGCCTGACCGCCGACGTCCTGCCGACCGTGCCGGCCACGATGTCGGGCACCGGGGTACTGGCCGCGGCGGGCGCGGTGCACACGGCAGGCGTCCGGGTCGCCTGGCCCGCGGTGTTCGCCGGCTCGGGCGCGCGGATCACGCCGCTGCCCACCTATCCGTTCAAGCGCACCCGGTACTGGCTGGACCCGCAGTCCCCGGAGCAGGCCGGTGCCGACCACGCCGTGCTGGGTCCGCCGCTGGAAGCGCCCGACTCGCCGCGGGTCGTGCACGGCGGCTCGCTCGGCGTCCGCCGCCACCGGTGGCTCGCCGACCACGTCGTCGGCGGATCCGTGCTGGTACCCGGGACGCTGTTCGCCGAGCTGGCCCTGCACGCCGGCGGTGCGGGCATCGAGGAACTGGCGATCGAAGCCCCGCTGCGCCTGAACACCGAGGACGTCCACGTCCAGGTCGTCGTGGACGAACCGAGGATCGACGTCTACGCCCGGGCCCGCGACGAGAAGCACTGGCGCAGGCACGCCGGGGGGAAGCTGCGCCCGCGCGGCCCGCTCCCGCCCGCTCGGACGGGTGAGTGGCCGCCGGCCGGGGCCGGGGAAGCCGACGTCGCCGAGGCTTACCGCGCGCACGCCTACGGGCCCGCTTTCCAAGTCGTGCACCGGTTGTGGCTGCGCGACGAGGAGTTCTTCGCCGAGGTCGAGCTGCCGCCGGACGTCGGGGGCCGGTTCGAAGTGCACCCGGTCCTGCTGGACGCGGCCGTGCACGCGACCGCGCTGGCCGAGGGGCCGGCGGCCGAGCCGCGGGTGCCGTTCCTCTGGAGCGGTGTCGAGGTCTACGCGCCCGGGGCGCGGCGGGCCCGGGTACACGGCGTCCGCCTCGGTGTCGGCGCGGTCCGCGTCACGCTGTACGACGAGGCCGGGAACCCGACGGCCGGCATCGAAACGCTGACGACCCGGCCGATGGCGGCGCCCGACACGATGCTTTACCGTCCACAGTGGATTCCGATGCCGCCGGTGGCGGCGGTGGCGCCTTCGGAACCGGTCCGGACCATCGAAATCGCGCCGGGTGACGTGCGCGCGGCGGCCGGTCACGCGCTCGCCGTTCTCCACGACTGGCAGGGCAGCGGCGACCGGCTGCTCCTGGTCACCCGCAACGCGACCGGCCCCGATCCCGACCCGGCCGCCGCGGCGGCGTGGGGACTGGGCTGCGCGGCCGCGGCGGAACACCCCGGCCGGATCGGCCTGGTCGACCTCGAGCCGGGATTCCCGGTGACGCGGGTGGCGGGCCTCGCCGGCGGCGGTGCGGAGCCGCAGATCGCCGTCCGCGACGGAGTGCCGCACGTCCTGCGGATCGCGCGCGCCGCCCCGGCGCCGGCGCGGCCGATCGACCCGGGCGGGACGGTCCTGATCACCGGCGGGACCGGAGCGCTCGGTGCCGTGCTGGCCCGGCACCTCGTCACCGAGCACGACGTCCGGCACCTCCTGCTGGTGAGCCGGAGCGGGCCGGCGGCGCCCGGCGCCGGAGAACTGCTCGCGTCCCTGCGGGAACTCGGGGCGGACGTGCGGATCGTCGCGGCCGACGTGGCGGACCGGGCCACCGTGGTGCGCCTGGTCGGCAGCTGCGATCCGCCGTTGACGGCGGTCGTGCACAGCGCGGCCGTGGTCGACGACGGAGTGCTGGCGGCCCAGACGCCGGAACGCCTGGACGTCGTGCTGCGCCCCAAGGCGGACGCGGCGCTGGTCCTCGACGAGGTGACCCGGCACCTGCCGCTGACGGCCTTCGTCCTGTTCTCCTCGGTCGCCGGCGTGTTCGGCAAGGCCGGGCAGGCCAACTACGCGGCCGCGAACCGGGTGCTGGACGCCGTGGCGTGCCGCCGCCGCGCGGCGGGACTGCCCGCGTTGTCCCTGGCCTGGGGGCTGTGGGAGCTCGGCACCGGTCTGGGTGACCGGATCTCGGCCACCGCCCGGCGGCGGATGCGGGCGTCCGGCGTCGAGGGGCTGACCGCCGAGCAGGGCCTGGCGCTGTTCGACGCCGCGCTCGGCTCGGCCGAACCCGTGCTGGTACCGGTCCGGTTCGACCCGGCGGCGTCGATGGCGCCGCCGACCGGCGGTCCGGCCCGCCGCGTCGCCCCCGCGCGGCAGAGCTGGCCGGAGAACCCGGCCGGGCCGGAGCTGCGCGAGCTGCTGCGCGCGGAGGTCGCCGCGGTCCTGGGCCACCCGGACGCCGCCGTGATCGCCGACGACCAGCCGTTCCCGGAACTCGGCTTCGATTCGCTCACCGTGATCGAGCTGCGCACCCGGATCGCCGGGCTGGCGGGCATCGACCTGCCCGCCACCGTCGTCTTCGACCGGCCCACGGTCGCCGAGCTGGCCCGCTACCTGCTGGATCTCCGGCCGGCCCCCGCCGCGGAAACTTCGTGAAGGCCACCTTGAGGAACTTGTAGTTCCTGAAGGTGGCCTTCACGAACTTCAGAGTGCCGTCAGAGTGCGGACTGGAGGTAGACGTCCCGGGTGAGGTCGGTGATCCGGCCGGCGGAGTCCTGCCAGGACAGCGTGGTCGGCTCCAGGGTCAGCACCACCACGATCTTCTCGTTGTCCGGGCCCACGGTGCCGCTCGTGTGCATGGCGCGGCTGGTCAGGTCGATGTCCTGGGCGCCGGTCGTGCCTTCGCCGCTGGACGCGACCGCGGCGGCCGCCTTGACCTCCGGCGAACGCAGCACGCGCAGCACGCGGGCGTCGGTTTCCGTGCATTCCTGACCCGGCGCGGGCGCGGCGCCGAAACCGGACCACCCCTGCTTGACCGCCTTCGGCCCGGCCACCGCGCTCGGGAGGCCGAACGACTGGTCGAAGCGGTCCGAACCGCACTTGGTCGACTGCGCCAGGTTGCTCATGATGAAGTCGCGGTACTTGGGGTGCGCCTGGTGCTGGATGTACTGGTAGGTCTTGGCGATGTCCGCGGCGCTGATCGCGGTGTAACCCCACTTGCCACGGGCGGTGGGCGGCGCGGTGTCGGTGAGCCCGATCTTGGTGACCATCCGCTTGACGATCTCCTCCCAGCCGTCGCGAACCCACAGCGTGCTGGCGGCGTCGTCGTTGCTGGAGCGCAGCATCGGCTGGAGCAGTGCCAGGTCGTCGGCCGGGATCTCCCAGTCGGGGCCGTGCGATTCGAGGTAGTCGAGGGCGATGAACAGCTTGACCAGCGAGGCCGAACGGTACTGCTTGTGCTCGTCGGAACCGAAGGTCGCGCCGGTCTCCTGATCGACGACGAAGTAGCTCGCGGTCATCCCCTCGGGAAGATCCGTCGAGGACGTCGCTGCCGAGGCCGGCCCGGCCGCCATCGCCACCCCTGCGACGACACCGGTCGCGGTCGTTGCCAGACGTCGGATTTTCCCCACAGTAACCACCCAGTTGCTAGATCAACATCGACCGGGTCACCCTAGCGGGTCAGTCACCCCCGTGTCGGAGGATCCCCGGAACGGGCCGGGATCCTGCGCCCGGTCAAGCCGGTGTGAAGTGGATGCGTTGTGGCGCAACCATTGGCGGAGGGTGGGATTGTCGGTGGTGGTCACGATGCCGACGGTGCTGCGGAGGTATCGGTTGCCGCTCACCAGGTTCAGCAGACCGGCCGCGAGGTCGGCGCGGGCGGTGAACCTGCCGTCGGCGTGGCCTTCGGTGATCAGGTGGTCAGTGGGCGCCGGCAGGTGGTAGAGCCCGCTCGGGCGCACGATCGTCCAGTCCAGGTCACTGGCGCGGACGAGGGTTTCCATGCGGCGCATGTCGTCGTACAGCGTCTTGCCCAGCACCCGGGTCACGTACGGCAGGAGTACCCGGTTGAACAGGAATCCGCCGTCGGAGTAGGGCCGCGGGTCGACTCCGCTCGAACTGACCACGGCGAGCCTGCGCACGTCGTGCCGGCGCATCGCCGCGACGATGGTGGCGGTACCGCGCGAGTACGTCGTGATCGGCTTTCGGCTCGGGGGCACCCCGAGGGTGGACAGGACCGCGTGCCGGCCCGCGACGGCGGCGTCGACGGCATCCGGGTCGAGCACGTCGGCGCCGAGCACCCGGAGCCGGCTGTGCCGCAGCGGAAACGTGTCCGGTTGCCGGGTGACGGCGGTGACCTGGTGACCGGCGGTAAGCGCTTGCTCGGTGAGCAGGCGTCCGGTCGGTCCGTTGGCTCCGAAGATCGTGATGCGGATGATGTCGGTCCTCCTGGCTCGGCGGTTTTCAGGTCGACCTCGTCCCCGGGGTCGAACAACCACGAGATGTCGCCGCGCCCGCCCCTGTGACAGCGTCGCGATGTGACGCGCGGCACTTATCAGGTGGTATACACGCCGGGTATACACTTCGGGTATAGTGATCTTCAGTCCCCGGACTCCGGGGGGCGAGGAGGGATCAGGGGCATGTCGATTTCGCATACCTTGCTCGCGTTGCTCGAAACCGGGCCGCGGCATGGCTACGACCTGAAACGGGCGTACGACGAGCAGTTCGGGCAGGACCGCCCGCTGGCTTACGGCCAGGTCTATTCGACGTTGTCACGGCTGCTGCGCAACGGCATGGTCGAGGTGGCGGGCGTCGAGAGCGGCGACGGGCCGGATCGGAAGCGGTACACGATCACCGACGCGGGCATCACCGACGTCGAGACGTGGCTGCGCACGCCGGAAAGCCCTCAGCCGTACCTGCAGAACACGCTCTACACGAAGGTGGTGCTCGCCCTGCTGTCCGGGCGTAGCGCCGCCGACGTGCTCGACGTCCAGCGCGGCGAGCACCTGAACGTGATGCGGGCGCTCACCAAACGCAAGAACGGAGGCGACCTCGCCGATCAGCTGATCTGCGATCACGCGCTGTTCCACCTCGAGGCGGACCTGCGGTGGCTGGAGCTCACCGCCGCGCGCCTCGGCGAACTCGGCAAGGCGGTGCGCTGATGACCGGGCCGGGAACGCCGTTGCTCGTCGGCAAGGACCTGCACAAGTCGTTCGGCCCGACACGGGCGCTCGACGGGGCGGCGCTGTCCGTCAGGGCGGGGGAGGTGCTCGCGATCATGGGCTCGTCCGGGTCCGGCAAATCGACGCTGCTGCACTGCCTGGCCGGCATCATCCGGCCGGACGCGGGCACCATCGCCTACCGCGGTGCCGACCTCGTCGGGATGGACGACAAGGGGCGGAGTGCGTTGCGGCGCACCGACTTCGGCTTCGTGTTCCAGTTCGGCCAGCTGGTGCCCGAGCTGTCCTGCCTCGAGAACGTCGCGCTTCCGCTGCGGCTGACCGGCGCCAAGCGGAAGCAGGCCGAGGCCAAGGCGGGCGAATGGCTCGCCCGGCTGGAGGTCGACGGGCTGGCGAAGCGCCGCCCCGGCGACGTGTCCGGCGGGCAGGCGCAGCGGGTCGCGGTGGCGCGGGCGCTGGTGACGGGGCCGAAGGTGGTCTTCGCCGACGAGCCGACCGGCGCGCTCGACTCGCTCAACGGCGAGAAGGTCATGCAGATGCTCACGCAGGCGGCGCGGGAAACGCACGCCGCGGTCGTGCTGGTGACCCACGAGCCGCGGGTGGCCGCCTACTCGGACCGGGAAATCACGGTGCTCGACGGGCGCACGGTCGACCGGGAGCTGGTCGCATGATGCGGGATCTCGCGCTGGGACTCCGGCTGGCCGTCGGGGGCGGCCGGATGTCCGGCGCGGCGCTGCTGCGCCTGGCGATGACCGCGTTCGGGATCGCGCTCGCGGTCGCCGTCCTGCTGCCCGCGGCGGCGGTTCACCACCTGATCGGCGCGCAGGCGGAGCGGGCGGCGGCGATCAAGCCGGTCACCGAGGCGCGCGCGGGCGTCGCCCCGCTGCTGACCTACGACTGGTTCCCGTCGATCGGCGAGCGCATCCTCAAGGTCACCGCGGTCGCGCCGACCGGGCCGAGTTCGCCGCTGCCGCCGGGCGTCGGCAGGCTGCCCGCGCCGGGCGAGCTGCTCGTGTCACCGGAGCTCGCCGCGAAACTGGCCTCGGCCGAAGGCGCGTCCTGGGCGGCCTATCTGCCGGGGCCGGTCACCGGCCGGATCTCGAGGGAGGGCGTCTCCGGCGCCGGTGACCTCACCGCGTACTACGGGGCGCCGGCCGCGAAGATCGAGGCCGAAGGCGCCGACGCCACCCAGGTCTACGCGTTCGGCCGGCCGTACACCGGGGTCGGGCTGTCGGCGGCGATGCTGGGCATCATCCTGCCGATCGCGGCCGTCCTGCTGCTGCCGTTGCTGATCTTCGTGACCACCGCGTCGCGGATGGGTGCGGCGCAACGGGAACGCCGGCTCGCCGCGCTGCGGCTGATCGGTCTCGACGCGCGGCAGGTCAAGCGGGTCGCGGCGGCGGAGTCGCTGGTCGGGGCGGTGATCGGGCTCGCGGCCGGCGTCGGCTTCTTCGCCGTGCTGCGCACGTTCGTCGCGGACATCCTGCCGTTCGGCCTGCGGATCTTCCCGCAGGACTTCGTCCCGTCGTGGCCGCTGGTCGTGGTGATCGTGCTGCTGGTGCCGGGGCTCGCGATCGGTTCCGCGCTGTTCGGGCTGCGCCGCACCATCGTGGAACCGCTCGGCGTGGTCCGCCAGGGCAAGCCGGTGCGGCGGCGGATGTGGTGGCGCTGGGCGATCACCGCGATCGGCGTGCTGTTCCTGGCGGCCACCCTGGCGTTCGATCGCGGGGAGGGCGACACCGCCGCCGGGCTGGCGCTCGCGGCGGGCAGCGTGTTCCTGCTGGTGGGTGTCACGACGCTGCTCCCGTGGCTGGTCGAGTGGCTCGTGGCGCGGCTGCGCGGCGGTTCGCCGTCGTGGCAGCTCGCGATCCGGCGGCTGCAACTGGACAGCGGCACGGCCAGCCGCGTGGTCTCCGGCCTGGTGGTCGTGCTGGCCGGCGCGATCCTGACCCAGGGGGTGGTGTCCTCGCTGTCCGCCGGAAACCGGTACTGGACCCAGCCGGTGGGCCTGGCCGCGGTGCCGGTGCGGGTCATGACGACCTCCCAGCACGAGGCCGAGGTCCTCAAGCTGGCGGGATCGGTGGCCGGGGTGACCGGGACGCACACGTCCAGGGCCGTCGTGTTCCGGTCCGGGACGGAACGGAGCTACGGCTTGATCGGCGACTGCGTGGCGCTCAAGGCGGCTGCCGACATCGGCGGCTGCGCCGACGGCGACGCCTTCTACCTGGCGTCGGCGCCGGGGCTGACGGCCCCCGCCGGCCGGGTGCGGTTGCAGAGCAGGTCCCGCACGGGCCCGGTGGACGGTCCGGAGTGGACGGTGCCGGCCGGCACGAAGGTGGTGCAGTCGGGCGACACCGCGCGAGTGGCGGACGGCACCCTGCTCGTCACGCCGGGCGCCCTCGGCGGGCTCGCGCTGCCGGCCTCGTCGGTCTCCGTCTACCTGTCGGGCACCGGCGACGCGCAGACGCTGACCGACACCGTCGCGCGAGCCCTCCAGCCGCTCGCGTGGAACGCCACGGCCGACAAGAGCGACTACTTCAGCGACTACCTCGCCAGCGACAACCGGATGGTGGACAGCTTCCGTTCACTGCTGATCACTGCCTCGCTGTTCGTGCTGGCGGTGGCCGCGATGAGCCTGCTGATGCTGTCGATCGAGCAGATCAGCGAACGGCGGCGGCCGCTCGCGGCGCTGTCCGCGGCCGGCGTGCCGATCGGGGTGCTGGCGCGCGGGGCGCTGTGGCAGACCGGGATCCCGGTGGTGGTCGGCGTGGTGCTGGCGGTCGCGGCGGGGCTCGGGCTGACCGCGCCGATCCTGCGGCTGGCGGACCGGCCGATGATCATCGACGTCCCGGTGCTGCTTGCCCTGGCGGGGACGACGGTGGCGGCGGTCCTGCTGGTGACCGCGCTGACCATGCCGTTGCTGCGGCAAGTGACCCGATTGGACACACTGCGCTCGGAGTGAGCCGGGTCGTGGGGAGGGGGGTGCGAAAGGCACCTCCCTCCTCGCCGGCTCCGCTACTCGAACACCCCGTAGCCCGCGACGGCGTGGGCCCGGACGCCGTCCAGGTCGAGCTCCACGCCGATGCCGGGGGTGTCGGGCAGCGTGATGTAGCCGTCCTTGACGATCGAGCCGCTCCCGTCGGGGGCGTGGACGTAGCTGTCCCACACCGCGCGCTCCTCGAGGGCGTGCCATTCCTGGACGAGGAAGTTGGGGATCGCCCCGCACTGGTGCGAGGTGGCCATCGTGCCCAGCGGTGTCGACACCAGGTGCGGCGCGAACGGGATGTAGTGCAGCTCCGCGAGGTTGGCGATCTTCTTGGCCTCGGCGAGGCCGCCGCACTTCGGGACGTCCGGCTCGATGACGTCCACGGCACCGCGTTCGAGCAGGTCGCGGAAACCCCAGCGCAGGTAAAGGTTTTCTCCCGCGCAGATGGGCGTGCGGGTCTGTTCGCGCACCCGCACCAGCGCGTCGACGTTCTCCGCCGGCAGCGGCTCCTCGAGCCACATCAGGTGGAACGGCTCGAGCTCCCACGAGATCCGGCACGCGCTCGGCACGTCGTAGCGGGCGTGCAGGTCGATGGCCAGGTCGACGTCCGGTCCGATCGCTTCCCGGACGGCGGCCACGCGCTCGACCATTGAGCGCAGCTCGGCGGCGTTGATCGTGTGGTTGAAGGCGTCGAACTTGGCGGGGTGGTGCAGGTCGTCGATGTCGAACTTGAGGGCGGTGAAGCCTTCGGCGACCATCCGCTGGGCGCGGTCGACGCACCCGGCGATCGAACCCGCGGGGTCGTCGCCGTCGCCGCAGTCGGCGTAGAGGCGGATCCGGTCGCGGAACTTCCCGCCGAGCAGCCGGTGGACCGGCTGGCCCGCGGCCTTGCCCGCGAGGTCCCACAGCGCGAGCTCGATCCCGGACAGGGCGATCACGAACACCCCGCTCTGCGCGCCCGCGAAAACCTTGCTGCGCCGCAGTTTCTCCCAGCACCGCTCCACGTTGCGCGGGTCCTCGCCGAGCAGCAGGGGCGTCAACGAGTTGATCATGCCCACGACGGCGCCCGCGCCGGCGTCGGGATTGGCCTCGCCGAACCCGCTGAGGCCCTCGTCGGTGTCGATCCGCACCAGCGTGGCTTGACCGTGGTAGGCCACCACCGCCGTCGTCACCTTCACGATCCGCATTGCTCTCCTGCCGCAGGGTAGTGCCGAAGAACGGACTGTCGCGATGTCTCACTTGTCCTATAAGCTGATGACATGCCAAGGAGACAAGAGTCTCCGGACGCTGTCAAGGTCCGGACTCTTCCGGTGCAGGTGGCGGCCCACCTGACCCGGCGCATCGTCAGCGGTGAAATCGGGGACGGCCGGGCGCCGTCGGAACTGGAGATCTCCCAAGAGTTCGGGGTCTCCCGAGTGGTGGCGCGCGAGACGCTCAAGATCCTTGCCTCGCTGGACATCGTCGACGTCGCCCAGGGCCGCCGGGTCGTCGTCCGCCCCCGCGCGGAGTGGGACTACCTGAACCCGTTGCTGATCGAGTGGCTGCCCACGGAGATCGTCGACGAGCTGCTGCAGGAACTGCACCAGATGCGCGCACTGCTCGAACCCGAACTGGCCGCGATGGCCGCGACCGGCATCACCGACGAGACGCTGGCCCGGCTCGGGGACGAGATCGGCCGGATGGCGGCGCTCGAGGCGGACCCCGAGGCCTACCTCGAAGTCGACCACGAATTCCACATGGAGATCTGCCGGGCGGCGGACAACCGCATCCTCGACCGGATCATGTATTCCGCCCGCTGGCTGGGCACGGCCAGCCGGCGCCTCACCAACGAGGCGCCGGCCGGGCTGCACCGCGCCACCGCCCAGCACACGGAGATCTACGAGGCGCTCGTGGCGCGCGATCCGGAAGGTGCCCGCGCGGCGATGCGCAGGCACCTGAGCAACAACTACTCCACGCTCCTCGCGGAGAAGGAACAGCGAAGCAAGCGGGCCGCCCGGCGGCATTAGCGCACTGCACGACCGACATCCGGAACCGATGACGAGGACGGACGAGGCATGGCGGCACCTGCGATCCCGCCGATCCGGCTGGGGCTGATCGGCACCGGCCTCGCGGTCGAGAAGCTGCACTGGCCGGCGTTGCGCGGGCTCGCCGATCGGTACGCCGTCACCGCGTTCACCGACTCTTCTGCCGAGCAGCGCCGCCGGTTCGCCGAATACAGCGGAACCGATCCGGCCCTGGCCACCGCCGACCGGGCCGCGTTGCTGGCCCGCGACGACGTGGACGCCGTGCTGATCTCGGTGCCCATCCCGCACTTGTACGAGGTGGCGCGCGACGCGCTCGCGGCGGGCAAGGACGTGCTCTGCGAGAAACCGGCCGGCGTCGACGCGGAGCAGGCGGCGGCTTTCCTCGCACTGGCGGCCGGGCACCCGGACCGCACGTTCCTGGTGGGGGAGAACCACTTCTACCGCGACGATCTCCGCTTCGCCCGCGCCTTGCTCGACGGCGGCGCGATCGGCCGTCTGCACCTGATGGCGTGGCGGCACGTCGTGCGGTCGGTGCCCCGTGCGGGCGGGTTCACCGGCACGCCGTGGCGGCAGCGGCCGCAGTACCGCGGCGGCGTGCACCTCGACGCCGGCGTGCACCACATCGCCCAGATCCGGTTGCTCTGCGGCGACATCGCGCGGGTGCACGGTGCCGTGCAGGCGGCCAACAGCACGATCGAGGCCCCGTCGGACCTCGCGCTCACCCTCGTCTTCACCGGAGGCGCCATCGGCAGCTACACCGCGTCCTACCTCGAAATCCCCGTGCCACCCGAATCCCACGACATGCGGCTGTACGGCACCGCGGGTGTGCTCGTGCTCGCCGGATCCGATGCGGAGCGCCGCGTGACACGTAGCAGCGCCGACGCCACCACCCACACGACCGTCTTCCGCGGGATCGACAACGGCTACCGCGGGGAGCTCCTCGACTTCGCCGATGCCGTGCAGTTCGGCGTCCGGCCGGTCGGCAGCGTTGCGCAGAGCGTGGCCAACGCGATGGTCGTCCAGCGGGCGTTCGACTCCGCGGAACAGGCGGCCGCACTGGCGCTCGACCCCGTGCCCGGCGCCGGCCCGGTACCGCTGTGGCGGCCCCGTGGCTCGGCCAGGCTGTTCGACGGGCTGCCAGGACAACGCATCAGCAGTTCGGCGTCCTTCGCCGCATGAACGACCCGCAGCGGGGCGCTCGCCTCGCTGTCCCGCACCGTCGACGGAGTCGGTACGCGTCCGCCCGATCGGACGCGAGAGGAGTGGTCATGGCAGAGAAAACGGACTGGTCGAGACGCTCGTTCCTCGGAATGAGCGCGGGGATGAGCGCGCTGGGTGTGCTCGGGCTCGCCGGCTGCGGGAGCGGGCCCGCGCCCGCGCCGCAGGTCGACGTCCAGGTGCCCAAGGCCCTGCTCGACCAGGCCGCCGCGCTCCGCGGCGGGTCGGTGGGGATGCTCTCGCAGAAGCTGTACTCGGAGGCCGCCAACAAGGCGCTGGACAAGTCGCTGCAGGTGTTCGCGCAGGCGACCGGCACCACCGTCCGCAACGACCTGGTCTCCGGTGACGCCGGCGACATGGTCGCGAAAATGGACGCCGAGGTGAAGGCGGGCACCAACCGCGATCTGGCCTTCATGAGCGACCGGCGGTTCGTCGGCCAGCTCCACAACCTCGGCGCGCTCACCGACCTCACCGATGTGGTCAACGAGATGAAAGCGCTCTACGGGGAACCCGCGACGGAGGCGAACAACTACTGCGTGTTCGACGGCCGCTGGTTCGCGATCCCGTACCACTTCATCGCGTCCGGGATGTACCTGCGCAAGGACTGGTACACCGAGAAGGGGCTTCCGCTCAAGCCCTACTACTCGTGGGAGGAGCTGCGCGACAACGCGTTGGCGGTCTCCGATCCGGCGAAGCGGCGCTTCGGCTGGGGGCTCACGGTGAACCGCTCCGGCGACGCCAACGGCTTCATCGCGAACGTCATCAACACCTACGGCGGGGCGATCGCGGACAACACCGGCACGAAGGTGGTGTTCAACTCGCCGGAAACCGTCGCAGCCGTCACGTTCATCGGCGACATATACACGAACCCGAAGTACAAGCCGATGCTGCCGCCGGGAATCGGGAGCTGGACCGATTCGAGCAACAACGAGAACTGGCTGGCCCAGATCCTGGGACTGACGCTCAACCAGTTCAGCGTCTACGCCGACTCGAAAACCAAGAAGAACCCGGTCTACGCCAACACGCACGTGTTCAACGGCGCGACCGGACCGGCGCTCGACCGGCCGCTCGCGTTCGGCGAGTCCAACTCGTTCGTCGTGTTCAAGGGGGCGAAAAACCCCGACCTGGCCAAGCTGGTGGCGAAGTTCATGGTCGGCGGGACCGCGCTGCTCGGGGTCGCGAAGGAAGCGCCGTGCCTGGTCAACCCGTCGTGGAGCAAGGTGTGGGACTCCGACCCGTACTACACCGGTGGTGACCCGGCCTTCCCCGCGCTGCGGGAGCAGACCCGCGCGCAGCTCCCGGTGAAGACCAAGACCGGCTACGCGTTCCCCCAGACCCCGAGTCCCGGCGAGCAGGCCGCCACCGCCGCCTACCTGCTGACCGACATGATGCAGTCGGTCATCCAGGGCACCCGGCCGGCCGACGCCGTCGCCGCGACCCACGCCCGGATCGTTCAGATCTTCGAGCAGCAGGGCTACCGGCAGTGACTCTCCTTCGTCCGCGCTCGGCGCCGGCCCGTCCGGCGCTGGGCGCGTCCTCCTCGCTCACGCGAACGCAGCGGCGGCTCGGCCGCGACTGGCGCCTCGCCGCGGTGTTCGTCGGTCCGACACTGGTGCTGGTCGCCGGCCTTATCCTGGTCCCGATCGTCAGCTCGATCTTCACCAGCGCCACCGAACGCCACGGCGCGGAGACGGTCTTCGTCGGGCTGGACAACTACACCGCGCTCATCCACGACGCCTTGTTCCACCAGGGTGTGCTCAACTCGTTCGTCTTCACCGCCTACGCCGAGATCTTCAAGGTGACGTTCGGTCTCATCGCGGCGTTGATGCTGCACCACATGCGCCGCGGCAAGGCGCTCGTCGCCGGGGTGATCCTGCTGCCGTGGGTGATCCCGACGGTCGTCACGGCCTTCACCTGGCGGTCGTTGTTCGACCCGATCTTCGGCAGTGTCAACGTCCTGCTCACCGAATCCGGGATCGGACCCGGCCTCGCCGCGATCGGGCTCGTCGACAAGTGGCCCGCCGAGTGGCTGTCCGATCCCGCGCTCGCGATGCCGGCGGTCATCCTGGTCAACGTCTGGAAGGGCATCCCGTTCTTCACGGTGACGTTCCTGGCCGGGCTCAAGGCCATCGACAGCGGCCTCCACGAGGCGGCGATGGTGGACGGCGCCTCGCCGTGGCAGCGCTTCGTCCACATCACGCTGCCGGGGCTCCGCAACGTCATGATCGTGACGGTGCTGCTGTCGTCGATCTGGACGTTCAACAACTTCGACCTGATCTGGCTGATGACCCAGGGCGGGCCGGGGGACGCCACCGCCCCGTACGTGATGGTGGCGTACTCGAAGGCCATCCAGCAGCTGCAGCTGGGCGCGGGCGCCGCGGTCACGCTGGTGATGCTGCCGATCATCGCGATCCTGGTGGTGATCCTCGTGCGGATGATGCGCCGCAGCGACCTGCCCGGCGCGGGGGACCTGGGGCGTCGTCGGCTGACGCCCGGTCAGCGCCGGGCGCTGCCGTGGGTGATCGTCGTGGGCTCGGTGCTCGTCCTGGTCTGGGCGTCGCCGCACATCATCTGGAAAGCCGCGCTCGTGCTGGGCGTGTTCGTGGCGCTCGCGGCCGTCGTCGGCCGGGTCGTCTCCGTGCTCGCCACCCGGGGCAACCGGCTGGCCGCGCGCCTGGTCGGCGGCACCGGCACCGGGGTCGCGCTGGTGGGGCTGCTGGGTTTCGTGCTCGCCCCGCTCTACTGGATGACGATCACGGCCTTCAAGTCCGACGACCAGATCGTCGCGCGCACCGACGACCTCTGGCCGACGCCGTGGAGCACCGAGCAGTTCACCAACCTGTTCACCGGCCGGGCGTTCGGTACCTGGTACATCAACACGATCCTGGTGTCGGTGGCGTCCACAGCGATCGCCCTGGTCTGCGCGGCGCTGGCCGGCTACGCGCTGGCACGGCTGAAGTTCCGGGGTTCGGAAAGCTTCACGGTGACGATCCTGCTCACCTACGTGATGCCGGGCGCGCTGCTGTTCATCCCGCTTTACCAGCTGATGAGCGGGATCGGGCTCAACGACTCGTTGTGGTCGCTCGTGCTCGCCTACCCGACGTTCACGCTGCCGTTCGCGACCTGGCTGCTCGTCGGCTACTTCAAGTCGATCCCGGCCGACCTCGAGGAGGCCGCCCTGGTCGACGGCTGCACGCGGTTCGGGGCGTTCCTGCGGATCGTGCTGCCGCTGGCCAAGCCGGGCCTGCTCGCGGTCGCGCTGTTCACGCTCACCAACGCGTGGAACGAATTCCTGTTCGCCTTCGTGTTCATCACCAAGGACGACTACAAGACGCTGCCCGTCGGCATGCAGTCGATGATCTTCGGTGACGTCGTGCCGCAGGGACAGCTGGCCGCGGCCTCGCTGCTGGTCAGCATCCCGGTCGTGCTCATGTACGGCTTCGGGCAGCGGTTCCTGACCGAGGGCCTCACCGCGGGGGCGGTGAAGGGATGACCGCGCTCGTCAGTCCCGGCCCTGCTCGGCACGCCACCGCTCGTACTCGGGCCGGGCCTCGTCCGACAGCGGGTAGTACCGCCGCAGGTCGCCCCCTTCGGCCAGCCGGATCCGGGAGAACTCCTCCCATTCCGCGTGTTCCCGAGCGGTCGCCAGCAGGGCGGGGGCGAGCTTGACCGGCACCACGACCGCCCCGTCGTCGTCGGCCACGACGATGTCACCCGGCTCGACGAGCGTGCCGCCGCACGCCACCGGCACGTTGACGGCGGCCGGGACGATGCCGGTCTGGGCGTGGAAGTTCGGGGTGGCGCCCCGGATCCACAGCCCGAGGCCGAGCTTCCTGGCCTCGCCGATGTCGCGCAGGCACCCGTCGATCACCACGCCGAGGCCGCCCCGGCCCTTGAAGTAGGTCAGCATCATCTCGCCGAACACGCCGCTGCTCATGTCGCCGCGGGCATCGACGACGATCAGGTCGCCGGGCCGGGCGTGGTACATCACGTGCCGGTGCAGCTGCGTCTCCGGTTCGGCGTATTCGTCGACGGGGTAAAGGTCCTCGCGCTTCGGCAGGAACTGCAGCGTCAGCGCCGGCCCGGCCACGCGCACGCCGGGCGTCACCGACACCGGGCCGCGGATGAAGGCGCTGCGGATCCCCATCCGGCTGAGCTCGGCGCTGGCCGTCGCGCTGCCGATCGTCGCGAGGGCCGCGCTGAGCTCGGCGGGCGGGCGGACGATGTCGTGCGACTCGACCACGTCGGTGGCTCCCTCGGTCCGCGCTGACGGAAACTGCCGGCGAGTTCGAGCTTAGTGGTCACCGTCGGAAGTCCTCCAGGGGTCTCGACGGCCCAGCTTCCCGCTGGACGCACGGCCGCAAGGTCCGAGTACGACCCGGTACGAGGACCTCGCGGCCGCACGCCCAGCGAAAACCTGGATCCGCCGAATACCCCCGAAGGACTTCCGACGGCAACCACCTAGCCGGGCGAACCTGCTTGCGCGACGGGCGTTCCCGATGGACGCAGCCCGTGCCCGATCGCGCGCAGGATGCCGATCGGATCCTCGCCGATCGCGTGCACGCCGACCTGGTTCGCGCCCGCCGCCAGCTCCGCGCGGACACCCGCCGCGATGGCCGCCTCGTCGCCGTGCAGCACGAGGGCGTCGATCAACCGGTCGCTGAAGGGGTCGGTCAGGTCCTCGTCGGTGTAGCCGATCCGCCGGAGGTTGCCGGCGTAGTTGGCGATCCCCAGGATGGGCCGCACGCTCGCCCGGCCGGTTGCCCGGGCGCGTTCGACGTCGGTGTCCGGCACCACGCCGTGGCCGGGCACCACGAGCTTGTCCGGGCCGAGGGCCGCCCGGGCGCGCCGGGTGTGTTCGGGCGTCACCTGGAGGGTGAGCGTGCCCGCGGCGCGGTCGGCGGCGAGCCGGAGCATCTTGGGGCCGAGCGCGGCCAGCAGGACGCGGTCGGCGGGGACACCGGCCGCGGTCAGGATGTCCAGGTAGCTCGCGACTTTCGCCACCGGGGACGTGTACCCGGCATCGATTTCCCGGTGGCCGGCGCCGATGCCGATGAGGAGCCGGTCGGCGTGCCTGCTCGCGAGCCGGTGGTAGGAGTCCGCGACCTCGGCCGCGTCGGCCTGCCACACGTTGAGCACGCTGGTGCCCACCACGATCCGGCTGGTGGCGTCGAGCAGCCGTTCGGCCTGCCGGAGATCGGCGGCCGGGGAGGCGGCCAGCCAGATGGCGCTGTACCCGGCTGCTTCCAGGGCGACGGCGTCCGTCGCGGACGCCTCGGCAGCGGTCAGGTAGGCGCCGAGGGGTCCCAGTTGGATGGTCATGATCACCACTTCAGCACCGGTGGGCGGCGGGAACCAGACCCAACCGCCACGTGCTGCGATAAGCTCGGCTTATCGTCGAGGGTGGTATCCATGGAACTGCGGGCACTGCGCTATTTCGTCGCGGTCGCCGACGAACTGCACTTCGGCCGGGCCGCCGAGCGGCTGCACATCGCGCAACCCGCCGTCAGCCAGCAGATCGCCCGGCTCGAGCGGGAGCTCGGGGTCCGGCTGCTGGACCGGTCGCCCCGGCGGGTCCGGCTCACCGCGGCCGGGCATCGGGTGCTCGACGCGGCCCGCGGCACGCTCGCCGCGGCCGGTCAGGTGGAGATCGCGGCGAAGCAGGTCGTGACGACCGTGCGCATCGGCACCGCCGCCGGCCTGACCGCGCGCCTCGAACGCGGGATCGACGCCCTACGCGAACGGGCGCCGGAGTTCGACGTGGTGCTGGTCGATCTGCCGGTCGAGGCCCGGCTCAACGCGCTCCGGCAGGGCGAACTCGACCTGGCCCTGACCCGCGGCGTGCGGTCCGTGCCCGGGCTCACCGTGCGGCCGGCCTGGCGGGAACGCCTGTTCGCGGTGGTGTCCCGGTACCACCCGGCCGCGGACCACGCCGCCGTCGGCCTCGCCGAGCTGGCCGGCGACACGCTGCGCGTTCCCGCTCGCGAGCACGACCCGTCGCTGCACGACGCCGTGGTCTCCGCGTTGCGCGACACCGGGCTGTGCCCGAAGGCGGGCCGCCCGACCGGCACGCTCCAGGACACGATCGTCGAGGTCGGCTCGGAACCGCGGAGCTGGACGGTGCTGCCCGCCGACCAGGTCGCCGAAATCCACTCCACCCGGGTCCGGTCGATTCCGATCGAGCCGGCGCTCACGATCGGCGGAAGCGTGGTGGTCGCGGCGGAAAACGCGGGCAGCGCGGCCGAGTGCGCGGTCGCGGCGTTCCGCGACGAGACGGCCCCGGCCCAAAGGTCTTGAATGACTCATTCAGGACCTCCGAAGACCTGAATGAGTCATTCAAGACCCTCGCCGCTCAGCCGCACCTCCGGCGGCGCAACGGCGTGGCCCGCCGGCTGCCCGGTTTCTGACGAATGTCACGGCTGGACGGTGGACAACGTCGCTACCAGCGGAAACGCCGGTCGACCACGATCAAGGGCATGATGAAGCAGACCAGCCCGACCGTGACCGTGACCGACTCCGACGCCCGGGAAAAGCTCCACATCGCCAAGATGCTGCTCGGCGGCTACGCGGCGGTGAGCGTGCTGACCTTCCTGGCGATCGTGGTGTTCAGCGGCAATCCCGACGTCGTCACCTCCGCCGTGTGGATCCGCGGCTCGATCCTCGCCGTCGCCGCGCCGATCACCTTCGCCCTCGGTGTTTCCATGGCCAAGGGCTCGCCGGGCAACTACCGCCGGGTGCGGATCATCACGACGGCCCAGGTGGTGGCGATCCTCGTGATCGAGTCCATCCCCGGCTCGTTCCCCGTCTGGTTCAAGATCGCGAACGGCGTGTGCCTCGCGCTGCTGATCATCGTCGTCTTGCTGACCTTCGCACGGACCGTGCGCGCCACGTTCACGGCCCGGTGATCACGGCGTCCGCGCAGGTCCGCGGTACGGTCCCCGGCGTGGACGACAGGCGGGAACCCGCGGACCTGCGCGGTCTGGACGAGCGGCGCCGGCTGCTGCTCTCGCTGGGCATGCTCTGCTACCCGTTCCTGGCCGGCGCCGGCGTCGCCCAGTACACGCACGGGTCCGGTCTCGTCGCCGGCTACCTGCTGCTGGCCGCCATTTCCGCGTGCTACCTGGGCATCGTGGTGGCCTCGATGCGCTCGGCGTGGCGGGCGCACTGGTGGCTGCTGGCCGTGATGACGGCGCTCTCGGTGCTGGTCGCTCCGCTGGCCCACGAGAACGTCATGATCCTCGTCGCGGTGCTCGTGCCGTCGGCCGCGGCGCGCGTCGGCGTCCGGACGGCGGCGATCCTCGTGGTGCTGGGCGCCGCGGCGTGCGTGGTCGTGCCGATGGTGGTGCCGGGCTGGAACACCGGCCCGAGCTGGTACTACGCGGTGGCCGTGGTGTTCACCGCGCTGCTGGTCCACGCCTTCAGCCGCACCGCCACGGCCAACCAGCAGTTGCGCGAGGCCCGGGCGGAGGTGGCCCGGCTGGCCTCCGAGGCCGAGCGCAACCGGATCGCCCGCGATCTGCACGACCTGCTCGGCCACTCGCTCACCGCCATCACCGTGAAGAGCACCCTGGCCCGGCGGCTGGCCGTCGGCGCGCCGCCCGCGGCACTGGCCGAAATGGAATCGGTGGAACAGCTGTCCCGGCAGACGCTGGCGGACGTGCGGGCCGCGGTGTCCGGGTACCAGGACGTCACGCTCGCCGGCGAGCTCGCCCGCGGCCGGGAGCTGCTGCGCGCGGCGGGGGTCGTCGCCGATCTGCCCACCGCCGCCGAGGTGGTGCCGCCGGACCGTCGGGAACTGTTCGGCTGGGTCGTCCGGGAGGGGCTGACGAACGTGGTGCGGCACGCGCGAGCCGGCCGGTGCACGGTGGAGCTGACCGCGTCCTCGGTGGAGGTGCACGACGACGGTGCCGGCGGCCCGGCGGGCGCGGGTTCCGGGCTCGACGGCCTGCGCGCCAGGGTGACCGCGGCCGGGGGAGTGCTGACCGCCGGCCCCGCGCGGCCCCGCGGGTGGTCGCTGCGGGCGGAGGTGCCGGCATGACGATCCGGCTGCTGCTCGCCGACGACCAGGAACTGATCCGCCAGGCCCTGCGCGCCCTGCTCGACCTCGAACCGGACTTCGAGGTGGTGGCCTCGGTCGGCCGCGGCGACGAGGTGACGGCCGCGGCCCTGGAACACCGCCCGGACGTGGCGCTCCTGGACATCGACATGCCCGGCCTCGACGGCCTCGCGGCGGCCGCCGTGCTCACCGCACAGGCGCCCGGGTGCCGGGTGGTCATCCTGACCACGTTCGGCCGCACGGGTTTCCTGCGTCGCGCCATGGAGGCGGGTGCCGTCGGCTTCGTCGTGAAGGACGCCCCGGCCGACACCCTCGCCGACGCCATCCGGCGCGTGATGGCCGGCGAACGGGTGGTGGACCCGGCCCTGGCGGCGGCCACCCTGGCGGCCGGCGAGTCACCGCTCACCGCGCGCGAACGCGACGTGCTCATCGCGGCCCGCTCCGGCGCCACCGTGGCGGAAATCGCGGCCCGGCTGTACCTGGCCGAGGGCACCGTGCGGAACTACCTGTCCGGGGCCACCACCAAGACCGGCACCCGCAACCGGATGGAGGCCCTGCGCGTGGCCGACGAACGCGGGTGGCTCTAGTGTCGCGCGTCCGAGGTTCGTCCGGCTCAAACGCCCCAATGTGGCGTTGGTAGCGTCCAACGCACCGAACGCCACTGTGGGGCGCATCGGCCTGAACGTCAAACAACTTGCGACACTACTCGCTGTACAACGTCCTGCCGGAGCTCGCCGGGTCATGCCCCGGGCGGCTCGATCCCGAGGTGCTCGCGCAAGGTCGTCCCCGTGTACTCGGTCCGGAACGAGCCGCGTTCCTGCAGCAGGGGCACCACCGTGTCGGCGAACTCGTCGAGGCCGCCCGGGGTGACGTGGGGGACCAGGATGAACCCGTCGCTCGCGTCGGCCTGGACGAGGTCGTCGATCGCCGCCGCCACCGTCGTGGGGGAGCCGATGAACGTCTGCCTGCCCGTCACCTCGATGATCAGGTCGCGGGTGGACAGGTTCTTCGCTTCCGCGAGCTGCCGCCATTCGCGGGCGGTGGCGACGGGGTCGCGGTACATGCGGACGCTGGCGCGGCCGGGGGCGATGGTCGTCTCGCCGACCACGGGGTCGGTCGACGGCAACGGGCCGTCGGGGTCGTGGCCGGACAGGTCGGTGTTCCAGACCTGCTCGAGGAACTTGATCGCGGTCTGCGCGCTGACCTGCTGCCGCCGGACGACGTGGGCGCGCTCGTGGGCGTCGGCGTCGGTGTCGCCCAGCACGAACGTCGCGGCCGGCAGGATCACCAGCTGCTCCGATGTGCGGCCGTACTTGGCCAGCCTGCCTTTGACGTCGGAGTAGAACGCCTGCCCGGCTTCGAGGGTGCCGTAGCGGCTGAAGATCGCGTCGGCGGTGGCCGCGGCGAACTCGCGGCCCTCGTCGGAGTCGCCGGCCTGGATGATCACCGGACGGCCCTGGGGACTGCGCGGCACCGGGAACCGGCCCTCGATGTCGAAGTGCCCGTCGTGGTGGGCGAACGCGCCTGCCGACGGGTCGCGCAGGAACACGCCGCTGCCGGCGTCGGCGGCGATCTCGTCGCCGCGCCAGGAGTCGAACAGCTCCCAGGCGGTGCGGAGGAAGGTCTCGGCGCGCCCGTAGCGCTGGTCCTGGGGGAGGAACCCGCCGCGGCGGAAGTTCTCGCCGGTGAAGGCGTCCCACGACGTGACCACGTTCCACGCGGCGCGCCCGGCCGAGAGGTGGTCGAGCGAGGCGAACTGGCGGGCCACTTCGAACGGCTCGTTGAACGTCGAGTTGATCGTGCCGGCCAGGCCGAGCCGCTCGGTGACCGCGGCCAGTGCGGACAGCACGGTGAAGGTGTCCGGGCGGCCGACGACGTCGAGGTCGTAGATCTGCCCGTTCTGCTCGCGCAGCCGCAGGCCTTCGGCGAGGAAGAAGAAGTCGAACTTCGCGCGCTCGGCGGTCTGCGCGAGCTTGACGAAGGAACTGAATTCGATGTGGCTGCCGGCTTCGGGGTCGCTCCACACGGTCGTGTTGTTGACGCCGGGGAAGTGCGCCGCGAGGTGGATCTGCTTCCGGGACATCTCGGGCCTCCTCAGGCGGCGGTGTAGCGGTTGGCGGGCCGGGAAAGGCCGAGCAGCCCGCGCAGGGTGCTCGCTTCGTACTCGGTGCGGAAGGCGCCGCGGGAGCGCAGTTCGGGCACCAGGCCGCGGGTGATGGCGGTCAGGTCGTGCGGAACCGCGCCCGGCCGGAGCCGGAAGCCGGAAAGCCCGGCGCCCTGCCAGTCGAGCAGCAGGTCGGCCAGCCCGGCCGGGGTGCCGGTGAAGACGTACGCGTCGGAGGTGTACTCCGCGCCGAACCGGTCGTCGAGCCGGCGCTTGCGGTCCGCGGCCGCCTGCTCGGTCTCGCCGAGGAACACGACGACGTCGCCGAAGACGTGCAGCGGTTCGCCGGCGCGGCCGGCCCGCTCCTGTTCGTCCCGGACCTCGGCGACGATCGCGGCGGCCTGTCCGCGGTCGAACGGCGTCACGTAGACGACGTCGGCGGAGCGCGCGGCGAGCCGGTAGGGGACGGCGGCGTGGGCCAGCGCGGTGACCGGCGGCTGGCCCTGCGGCGGCCGCGGGGTGATCGACGGGCCCTTGACCGAGAACCAGCGCCCTTCGAAATCGATGTAGTGCAGCTTGTCGCGGTCGACGAACCGGCCGGTGGCGACGTCGCGGATCTCGGCGTCGTCCTCCCAGCTGTCCCAGAGCCGGCGCAGCACTTCCACGTAGTCGGCGGCCTCGTCGAAGAGGTCGGTGACCGGGCTGGACCGGTCCGGTGCGGAGGTGTCCTCGAGCCGGAACTCGCCGAACTCGCGGCGGCCGAAGTGCCGGTTGTCGTCGGCGCGGCTCGCCACCTGGACGCGGACGCCGGCCCGCCCGGCGCTGACGTAGTCGAGGGTGGCGATGGCCTTGGACAGGTGGAACGGCTCGGTGTGGGTGACGACCGCGGTCGGCACGAGCCCGATGTGCGAGGTCAGCGGGGCGACGCGGGCGGCGATGAGCACGGCGTCGAGGCGGCCCTGCACGACGTCGGTCCGCTCGCCCGGCCGTTCGAAGGCACTCAGGCTCTGCAGGGCCAGCGAGTCTTCGAGGGTGACGAAGTCCAGCTTACCGGCCTCGGCCTCGCGGACCTGGTCGGCCCAGTAGCCGGCGGTCAGCAGTTCGTCCGGTCGCGCCCCCGGCTCCCGCCAGGCGGCGGGGTGCCACCCGGCCCCATCCAGCGCGACGGCGATCCGTGGTCCTGTCATCCCGGCGTTCCCTTCTCCTCGGCCCGTACCCGCAGTGTGCCCGCTTCCCGCGGGCCGGGCCGGGGTGGCCAACCGCTGGGACGGGCCGAGGTGCCGGGAATAAATCCGGGATCGGCCCGCCCCGCGAGCCGGACTGTCTACTGAGGACGGTGTTTCGCCCGGCCGACGGCGGAACCGGTCACGGCCGCGGGTGTGCGCCGGCGGCGGCCCGCGTGCTCGCCAGTTCGTACAGCAGGCTGTTGACCGGGGTCGGCGTGCCGGTCTCCCGGCCGAGCCGGACGACGGTGCCGGTCCACGCCTCCAGTTCCGAAGGCCGACCGGCCCGGATGTCGCGTTGGAGCGAGGCGGTTCCGTCCGCCGGGAGCCGGTCCAGGAACGCGATCTGCGCCGCCACGACGTCGTCGGCGAGCCGGACCCCCTTCGCACGGGCGACCCGCTCGATCTCGGTCATGCTGTCCACGATCAGCTGCCGCGTGCCCGCGCGGGCACGCAGCACGCCGTACGGGGCGTCGGTGACCGTGCCGATCGCACCGAGCGACGCGAGCGCGAGGAACTTCTCCCAGAGCGCGGCCCAGACGTCGGTGGCCACCACCGCGGTCAGCCCCGACTCCTGCAGGGCCTCCCGCAGGGCGGTCACGCGCGCGCTCGGCCGGTCGTCCCACTCGCCGAAGGTGAGTTTTCCGCCGCCGATCTGGCGCACGCGGCCGGGCCCGTCGAGGAAGGCGATGACTTCCGCGGCGCCCGGCAGGACCGCGCCGCGGCCGACGACGTCGGCCACCTGTCCCGGCGCGTCGACCCCGTTCTGCGTCGTGACGACCGCGGTGTCCGGGCCGAACAGCGGTTTTGCCGCGGCGATCGCGGGTTCGAGCTGCCACGTCTTGACCGCCAGCAGAACGAAGTCGGCCTCGCCGAGCTCTCCCGGGTCGTCGGTCGCCCGCACCGGAGCGACCGTGAAGTCGCCGGCCACGCTCGTGACGGCCAGGCCGTCCCGCTTCAGCGCCGCGAGGTGCTCGCCGCGCGCCACGAAACCGACGTCGTGCCCAGCCGCGGCGAGCCGGCCGCCGAAGTATCCGCCGACGCCGCCGGCGCCGATCACTGCGATCTTGAGTCCCATGTCCCAGACGTTACCGGTTGAAGGGGTAACTTGGCGACCTCCATCGCCGTTCGGATCAGGAGGCCTTGATGAACGCCGCGGCGCGCTCCCCGATCATGATCGCCGGGTGCGCCCCGTGAGGGCGTTCAGCGGACATCCCGGCGGCGCCGCACGGCCCGGATGATGCGGAAGCTCGCGCCGGCGGTGCCGGCCAGGAGCATCAGGGCGCCGATCGCGATGAAGGCGCGCGCGCCGGTCGTGACCTGTTCGGCGCGGTGTTCGACCGGCCAGTACCGGACGGCCACCCGGCTGCCGACGGGGTGGCGGACATAGGTGTCCAGCTCGGCGTCCATGCGGACGAAACCGTCGGGCCCGGTGAAAGCCACCTCGTAGTGCGGCCGCTGCGCGACCAGGACCTGGGCGGAAAACACTCCCGCCGCCGTGTGCTGGCGGGCGATTTCGCGAATGCCGCCTGCGACGATGACCGCGCCGAAGATCGCCAGGATGACCAGCAAGCTGGTGCCGGCGTACCCCAGGACCTGTCTGTCCGCCTCGGATTCCCCCGTGTCCACAACCCATGGTAGCCCCGGAACTCGCGACGTCGGCCCTCGCTGAGGCGGGCGGGCAAGCCGTCCGGAATGCGGTCCACGCCGTCAGGCGACGACCCGGTACCAGCAGGCGCCCACCGGAGAGAGCCGGACCGGGGGACCGACCCGCGAGAAGATCCGGACCCCGGCACCCAGCAACACGGGAACCGGCAGGGCCAGCACCTCGTCCAGTTCCCCGGCCTCCAGGCACTGCCGGGCGACCTCGGCACCGAGGACGTTGACGTGCTTGTCGCCGGCCGCCGCCTTGGCCGCGGACACCGCCGAGGCCAGGTCGCCGACGAACGTCACCCCGGGAGCCGGCTCGGCCGTACGGTGGGTGAGCACGAACTGCGGCCCTTCCCAGCCGCCCCCGAACGCCTGACCCTCGCCAGGGCCGCCCCGATGCGGATCGTCGCCGTCGAAGGTGCGGCGGCCGACCAGCAGTGCGCCGATGCGGGGGATCAGGTCGACCGGCGGCGGTCCCAGGAACGGCGTCAACCAGGACATGTCTCCGTCCGGGCCGGCGATGAACCCGTCGATCGAGCAGCTGAACGCGTAGAGCAACTTGGCCATACCGGTACTGACGACCGGGACGGCGAAAACTCATCGGTGGGGTGGGAACCGCGGTGATCGGCGCTCGTTCCAGGTGGCCGGCCCTCCACCGGCTCCGGACGGCTGAACGATTCCAGCATCAAGGCCGTGTACTAAGCGGTCGCTTGGGCATCTGTCACGGGTGAAGCGCGGCAGCGGCGTGCGAGTTCGAAATTATCGAACCCTTTGATTGTCCGGAAACCTCTGTGCCATAGTGCTTTCCGCCCGCACATCGCCGCGCTGGAAGGGGCTGCCCCATGCCGGAAGAAGAGCCGAGCGGTCTCCGCAGACGGGTCGTGCTGGGCGGGGTCGGGGCTGCCGTGGCCACGTCGGCCGTCGCGCCGGTCGCCCGGGCCGCCGACGCGCTCGCGCAGCCGGGCGCGGCGCGAGAAAGCGATTTCACCACCGGCTGGCGGTTCGCACTGGCCAACCCCGACGGCGTCACCGATCCCGGCGGCCGCTTCGCCGATGCCCCGAAGCCCGGCTTCGACGACTCGGCGTGGCAGGTCGTCGACGTCCCGCACGACTGGAGCATCGAGCTCCCGCCGACCGACCAGGGCACCAGCAGCGGTTCCGGCTTTTTCCGCGGCGGCCTCGGCTGGTACCGCAAGACGTTCACGCTGCCGCCGTCGTTGGCCGGCAAGCGCGTGTCCGTGGAGTTCGACGGCGTCTATTCGGACGCCCACGTTTACCTGAACGGCGAACTCCTCGGTAACCACCCGTACGCCTACACCGGGTTCGCCTTCGACCTCACCGGCCGGCCGCACACCGACGGGCGCACGCCGAACGTCCTCGCCGTGCGGGCGACGAACCCGCTGCCCAGCAGCCGCTGGTACTCGGGTAGCGGGATCTTCCGCCGCGTCCGGCTGGTGGTGACCGAGCCGGTGCACGTCGCCCGGCACGGCACGTTCGTCACCACGCCGGACATCGCCGCCGGCCGCGGCACGGTGCGGGTGGCCACCGACGTCGTCAACGACTCCGCCGCCGCGGCCGGTGCGGAGGTACGCACCACGATCACCGACCCGGAGGGCCGCGTCGTGGCCCGTGGCTCGGCGACCGTGGCGGTGCCCGGCGGGCGGACGGCGACGGCGACGACCGCGCTGCGGGTCGACCGGCCCCGGCTGTGGTCGATCGACACGCCCGCCCTGTACCGGCTGCGCACCGACGTCGTCGTCGCCGGGCGCGTGCTCGACACGACCACCGCGGACTTCGGCTTCCGGTACACCGAATTCCACCCGGACAACGGGTTCTCGCTCAACGGCAAGCCGATGAAGCTGCGCGGGGTCAACCTGCACTCGAGCCAGGGCGCGCTGGGCGCGGTGGTCGACCCGGCCGCGCTGGAGCACCAGATGCGGCTGATGCTCGCGATGGGCGTCAACGCGCTGCGGACCGCGCACAACCCGCCGGACCCGCAGCTGGTGACGGTCTGTGAACGGCTCGGGATCATCATGATGGTCGAGGCGTTCGACTGCTGGCGGACCGGCAAGCTCGAGTACGACTACCACCGCGACTTCGACGAGTGGAGCGGGCGCGACATCGCCGAGATGGTGCACGCGGCCAAGAACTCGCCCGCGGTGGTGCTGTGGTCGATCGGCAACGAGGTGCCGGACGCGTCGATGGCGGGCGGCCCGGAGATCGCCGCTGGACTGATCGCGGCGGTCCGGGCGATCGACAGTACCCGGCCGATCGTGATGGGCTCGGACCGCTACCGCGGGGTGCCCGCGCCGGGCTCACCGCAGGACCTCATCCTGAAGCAGCTCGACGGCCTCGGCGTCAACTACAACACCGCCCAGTCGATCGACGGGCTGCACAAGCAGTACCCGGACAAGTTCTTCTTCGAGTCCGAGTCGTCGTCGGAGACCTCGACGCGCGGCGTCTACCAGGACCCGGACCTGCTCAACACCGGCGAGAACCACACGCCGGGCAAGCGGGCGACGTCGTCCTACGACAACAACCTGGCTTCGTGGACGTTCAGCGGTGAGTACTCGCTGAAGAAGGACCGCGACCGGAAGTTCTGCCAGGGCCAGTTCCTCTGGTCCGGGCAGGACTACCTCGGCGAGCCGACGCCGTACGACGTCTTCCCCGTCAAGACGTCCTTCTTCGGCGCGATCGACAGCGCCGGCCTGCCCAAGGACGCCTTCCACCTCTTCCGCAGCCAGTGGACCACCGCGCCGATGGTGCACCTGACCCCGATGGACTGGACGAACCACCGGCCCGGTGAACCCGTCGCGGTGTGGGTCTATTCCACTGTGGACACCGTCGAGCTGCTGCTGAACGGGAAGTCGCTGGGAGTCAAGAGGTTCGACCGCAAGACCACGGTGGACGGCCGGGCGTACCTGGAGACGAGCGAGCCGGCCGGTGACGACAAGAACGACCCCTCCGGCAGCTACACCAGCCCGAACGGCGGCACCGGCAAGCTGCACCTGACCTGGACCGTGCCCTTCGCGCCCGGCACGCTGACCGCGATCGCCCGCGCGGGCGGCCGCGAGGTGGCGCGCGACGAGCTCGTCACGGCCGGGCCGCCGCGGGCGGTGAAGCTGAGCGTCGACGCGCCCGGTGGCGGCGTGGTGGCCGGCGCGATGACGTTCGTGACGGCGTCGGTCGTGGACGCCCACGGGGTCGTCGTGCCCGGCGATGGGCCGCTGCTGCGGTTCACCGTCGCCGGGCCCGGGCGGGTCGCCGGCGTCGACAACGGACGGCAGGAACTGGCCCAGAGCTACCAGCAGCCGGCGATCCCGGCGTTCAAGGGGCTGGCCGTCGCCGTCATCGCGGCGACCGGTGGCCGCGGGCCGGTCACCGTCACGGCGAGCGCTCCGGGGCTGACGCCGGGCAAGTTCACCTTGCCGGGCACGTCCCTCGGGCAGCGCAACGGCCCGGGAGCGCGCGCGGTCGAGGCGCCCGTGGTCCCGGCCGTCTCGACGGCGGACGCGAGCTACTCCGGTGCCCCCGACACGCTGCCGGCGGCGATGCTGGACGGGAACCCGGCCACCGGCTGGTCGAACCACTACGCCAAACAGGCGACCTCGACGCTGGCCGCGGTGAGCAGGCCGCGAGCCGCGGACTGGGTGTCCCTGGCCTGGCCGTCGGCCCAGCGGATCAGCGCCGTCACGGCGAACTTCGTCGTGGACGCGAAGCTGGCGCTGCCGGTCGCCGTCGAAGTCGCCTGCCGCACGGCCCGGGGCTTCGAGCCGGTGCGGAACCTGCGGATCACGTGGGGGACCGGTTCGAACGACCCGACGTCGTTCGCCTTCGATCCGGTCGTCACCACCGAAGTGCGGGTGACGATGACCGCGCGGAGCTTCCTGCGGATCAGCACGCTGCTGGCCCGGTGACCCGCCGGCCGGAGCCGCTCATCGGCGTGGCCCCGCGGTCCAGGCCGCGGGCCGCGCGCCGGGGCGGCTTCCCGTCCGCGGTGCCGTGCCGGGTCGCGCGCGACCGGCCCGGGCCGTGGCGGGGGCGGGACTGCGGAGCTCGCCGCGGACGCCCCTGGCGAAGATGCGCCGCGTGGTCTCGGTAGGCGGGACGTCCAGGTCGTCGTGCAGGCGCCGGACGCACATCCGGTGCCAGTTGCGCACCTGGCCGAGTTCGCCGCGCCGGGCGTGCAGGACCATCAGCGTCTGATACGTCTCCTCCTGGTACGGGTCGATGTCCAGGATCCGGCGGCACAGGTCGACGACCTCGGTGTGGTCGTCCCGGCGCAGCGCGTCGGCGCGCAGGGAGGTCAGCGCGTGGAGGGCCAGGGCCCGGTAGTACTCCCGCTGCTCGACGACCCAGTCCCCGGTCTCCCCGGCCAGGAAGTCGCCGGTGTACACCCGGGCGGCTCGCCGGTACCAGGCCACGGCTCGTGCTCGCGAACCCCGCGCCTCGGCGGCGTGGGCTTCGCGCAGAGCGCTGTCGAACTCGTCGACATCCAGCCACAGATCCGTGGCGGTGAGCCGGTAACCGTGCGCGAGACTGCCGATCTCGACCGGCCGGCCTCCGGTCGCCGGTTCGAAGGTCCGGCGGACGGCGTGCACCGCCACCCGCAGCGAGCTCGCCGCCGACGCCCACGCGGCAGCCGGCCACAGCGTCTCGAAAAGTTTCTCCCGCCGCACCACCCGGCCGCGGTTCACGAGCAGGTACTGGAAGAGATTGCGGGCCTTGCCCGCGTTCCAGGACACCACCGGTTCGCCGGCCAGGTACACCTCGAAAGCTCCGAAGCACCGAACCGCGACTGCCGAATCGTGATCATGGTGATCGCCCTGGCCGGACCGAACTTCTGAAACTTCTGAACCCGTGTCGCCTCGCATGACGTCAGCCCCGATCAAATCATAGATCAAATAGGTAGATCAATTTTACGGTGAACAACAAATCAAACTCACCGTTCGGACGTTAGCCGCTCGTCATCGGCCGCTCAAGAACCGAAGCCCCAAGGAAGAGCCGGTTCAGGACGATGGTCGAGGTGTCGTATCACCAACGTCGTACTGCTTTTCCACCTCCGGCAACGTTCGCACTGCGCTTTGTGGTGCAGAAAGCGGTATCTCCGGTTGGCTCTGCTTTTTGCCGGTCATCTGGTCGAGTGGAGGTGACCGATGTCGACAACGCTTTTTTCGCGCAGCCCGGTCCGGTTTGATCCCCAGGTCGCTCCGGCGCGGTCCGCACCGGTGTCCCGGCTGCGACGGCTCCGTGGCCGGTGGCGGCTCGGGTGGCAGGAGGCGCGGCCGGTCGTCCAGGCCATTTTCCTGCTCCGGTTCTCCGCGGGCGCGGCCCTCGGCGGGGCCGGCGATGCGCACGGCACGGCCGGCCGGTTCGTGCTCGTGGTGGCCGGGCTCGGCTGGCTCGCCACGACCTGGGCGATCTACCTGGCGAACGGTGTGGCGGACGTCGTCGAGGACCGCGCCAACGGCACGGCGCGCCCGATCGCGCGCGGGGACCTGCCCCGGCGGCCGGCCACCAGGATCGTGTGGGGCCTGGCCGCGGCGGGGCTCGCCTTGGCGGCGGTGGTGTCCCCGGTCCAGGTCCTGCTGACCGCGGCGATGCTCGGGGTCGGCTGGGCCTACTCGATGGGGCCGTGGCCGCTGAAGGCGAATCTGGCCGGGTTCGTCGCGGCGGTGACCGCGCTGGGAATGCTGACCTATCTGGCCGGTTGGTCGGCGGCCGGCGGTGGACCGCTCAGCGCGCCGATGTTCCTCTTCGGTCTTATGATGTCCCTCTGGATGGGGCTGGGTGGTTCGACGAAGGATCTTGCCGACGCGAAGGGGGATCGGCTGGCCGGCAGAAGGACCTTGCCGGTACTTCTCGGTGGTCGCCGTGCCCGCGTGGTGATGGCGATTGCGGCGAGCTCGGTCGGCTGGGCGTTCATCATTCTTTGCGCGATCAAGGCGATCGGCGTGCTTCCTGCCGCCGCAGTCGTCTTAGCTGGTTCGGTAGCGCTTTCTGTCACGGTGCTCACGCCGTTGAGCCGCGGTGCCCGGTCAGCGGAACGCCGTCCTTATCGGGTGTTCATGGTGACGCAATACTGCGCACACATCGTTTTGTTCGGTTGCCTTGGGGTTGCTTCGCCGCTGTGAGACAATCCCCGCGTGGCCGATGAAAATTTGATGTTTCCCGCCGATCTTCGGCATGCGGCGGTGATCTCTTTCCGCGACCACCTGCGGGCGGCGGGTAATCGGCTGGCCGATATCCCGGAAGCCACCGCCCAGCTGCTGCGCCAGGCCGAATCCGTGCTCGACGACATCGAGGCCGCGCTCGGAGGTTCCCGGCCGCCCGAGTGCGAGGGGGAGCGGCTCAGCGTGGAGATCGGGGCCAGCCGTGCCGTCCGGGGGGTTCACCCGATCGAGTCGGCGCACGCCGCGGTGACGATGTACCAGGTCCTGCTCCCGATCGTCCTGGACCGGACCCGGGCCGACGGCGACCCGGAGACCGGGCTGCGCACCGCCGCCGGTGTGCTGCAGGAGTCGATCATGCTCCGCGTCGGAATCGGCGCCGTGTCCTACGCGAGCTTCCTCCTCGAGAAGATGAACCATGCGCACCGCGACGAACGGCGCCGGATCGGCCGGGAGCTGCACGACCGCGCCGCGCATTCGGTCGGCGTGGTGCTGCAGGACCTCGACCTGTACGAAGTCTATGCCGCCACGGATCCGGCGCGCGCGATGCCCCGGATCGTCACCGCCCGCGCCGCGTTGCGCGAAGCCCTCGATCTGATCCGGGGGCTCGCCACGGAACTGCGGGAGTCCGCGGTCGAGGTCGGCGGTCTCGCGAAGGCGCTCGGCGACTACGTGGCCACCCGGGTCCCGCCGAGCATTCACGCGACCGTGTCGGTGACCGGTGACGAGCAACTGCCGGACGATGCGTGCGAGGAACTGTACCTCGTGCTCCGCGAGGCCATCCGGAACGCCGTCCTGCATTCGGGCGCGCGCACGCTGGAGGTGACCGTCACGGTGACCGACGCGGAAGTGCACGCTTCGGTACGGGACGACGGGCAGGGGTTCGACCTCGCCGCCGCGCTGGTTGCGCGGTCGGGTATCGGGCTCTCCTCCATGCGCGAGCGCCTCGAGCTCCTGGGCGGGACGTTCACGATCACCGCGACACCGGACGCCGGGACCACGATCTCGATCGCCGTCGCGCACCTCGGAGCCGGGAGATGACCGTGGCGGGCGAACCGAAGGTCACCATCGTCGTCGCCGACGACCACACCCTGTTCCGCCAGGGGCTGTGCGAGCTGCTGACCACGGATCCGGAGTTCGCCGTGACCGGCGAGGCGGCCCACGGGGACGAGGCCGTCACGATGGTGCAGCGGCACCGGCCGAACATCCTGCTGCTCGACGTCGAGATGCCCGGGCCGAGCGCGAAGGTGGTGATCGAGCGGGTCGGGCGGATGTCCCCCGACACCGCCGTGGTCATCCTGACCATGCACGACGCACCCGCGGTCGTGCGTGACCTGCTGGACAGCGGCGCGGCGGCGTACCTGGTGAAGAGCATCGCCCGCGACGAGCTCATCTCCGCGATCCGGTCGGTGAGCCGCTCCAAGGACAACGTGCTGCTGTCGATCCCGCGTGCGACGATGGAGTCGCTGGAGCGCCGGCAGGAGCAGCGAACGCTGTTGTCCGACCGGGAGCTCGAGGTCCTCCGGCTGGTCGCCGCGGCGATGAGCAACGCCCAGGTCGCCTCGCGCCTGTTCATCAGCGAAGGCACCGTGAAGCGGCACCTCACCAACATCTACGGGAAGCTGGGCGCGGCGTCCCGGGTCGACGCGATCAACAAGGCGGTCCAGGCCGGGTTCATCGAAGCCAACGACCATTGATCGAAGAGTCCATTGAGGACGAGCACATAACCGTTGCGTAGCGCCGGGCCGTCATCCTCCAGGTATCGAGAACCAGCGATAGCACTGGAGGTTTCCATGGCGGAGATGTGGGTCGATTCGACACCCCAGCCGTGCCCGCGGTGTTCGCGGTCGACGGTGCTGGCCACGTTGCAGTGGCGGCGGCAGTGGGTGCACCTGGGCACCCGGCGGCCCGAGTGCGAGTGGGCTCCCGCACCGGTGGCCCGCCCCGGCGCCTTCCCCGGCGCGCACAGGTGAGGCACGCACAACTGAGGCGCGGCACGGAAAATCCCCGGCCACCGATGGTGGCCGGGGATTTCCGCGTTGCCCGGGGGGCCATCCGGACCCCGCACACTGGCTTCCCCCAGCCCCGGCAGCAAAACCGACCCCCCACCCTCCGGCCAACTCACCAACCGGAACGGCCAACTCACCCACACCGCTGGCGAGTTGGCCGTTCCGGTGCGTGAGTTGGCCGTTCCGGGCGGTGAGTTGGCTCGACTGACACGTAGGTCGGCAATAGACCGTTCGCCAGAACCCGAATTACCACTCACGACCAGCCGCGGCAGACCGCATCCTCGTGGGACTCAGGTCGAGAGCCGGAACCGGAAGTTCCGGAAGACCTCCGGCTCGGCGCTCTGCCGGCCCCGCATCCGGAGCGCGTAGCCGACCAGCGCGTGGTCCAACATGTAGAGCCGGTTCCCTTCCGCACGGCCACCGTCGGAAAGACGGCTCGTGACCCAGGCCATGGCCGAGCGGCCGCCGTACCGGGTCGACGGCGCGTAAAGCCGTCCCGCTTCGCCGATCTCGCCCAGCATGTTCAGCGCGTAGCTGAACGGATAGGGCCGGTTGACCCGGTCCAGGTCGGTCCGGTCCAGGTCGGGGTAGGAGCCCACCAGCCGGTCCAGGCCCTCGTCGGTGATCAGATCCGGCCGCCCGGCCAACATGGCCGTTTCGATCATGTACGGGTAGGCGATCCCGTTGCGGAAGAAGTTCGCGCCGGGATCGGCCTGATCCCACTGTCCCAGCACGTCTTCCACGAAGGCGTCCAGGTCCGGCACCTCGTCGGACAGCCGGCCGAGGTTGTGCAGGGCCACGAGGTAGTACAGCGCCATGTGGGTCCGCTCCACCGGGTCGATCCGGCCCAGCAGGTCCTTCGCCTCCGCCAGCCGGTCCTTCCGGTAGGTCAGGTACTCGGGGCGACCGGTCATCGCGATGGCGTTCAGCATGGTCACCAGCGGGTAGATCTTCCCGAAGTCCTCGGTCATCGGCTGCGGGAAGGCAGCCGGGAGGGCCAGCTCGTCGGCGCGGTCGAGGTGGTCCAGCGTCTCCTTCAGGTAGTCCCGCGGCCCGTCGACGATGTATTCGTCGAACCCCAGCAGCGAGATCGCCGAGAGCAGCATGGACCCGCCCCGCCCGCGGAAGAAGGGCGCGGGGACTCGCTCCAGGAGATCCAGCGCCTCGCGGACGTGGTCGCGCTCGCCGGTGACCAGCCGGTCCGTCATGCCCAGCTGGCCGAGGGCGAGGAACACCGCGGTGTAGGCGGAAAGCCGCTCGTAGTCGCCGTGCCGGCCGGCGTTCTCGTCCTTGATCCGGTCCGGCCGGATCCGGTCGGTCGCGGCGAGGATCTCCGCGGGGAAGTCCATCCACGCGTTGACCAGCAGCTTGCGGTCCAGGCCGAGCTTGGCGAACGCGGCCATGAGGATGCAGCCCGCCGTGACGCGGTAGTAGGCGTTCCCCTCCGAGCGCACGGCGTCCACGACGTCCCCGGCCGCCGAACCGATGTCGACGCGGGTGAAGTCGACGGCCGGGTCCGTCACGTTCAGGATCAGGTCCGCCAGCAGCCGCGAGAACCGCGTGTACGAGTTCGACGGCGGCACCTTCACCGCCAGCAGGTCGAACGTGCGCCGGATCCGCTCGGCGGCGACGGGGTCGTAGTCGATCGGGTACTGGCCGAGCCCGATGCCGCGCACCATGCGGCTCCACGGCGTCGCGATCATGCGTGACTCGGTGGTCAGCTCGTCCAGTCCTGCCACCGGCAGCACCGGCGATGCACTCTCCATGGGTCAGCTCTCCTTCTCTCGGGTGTGCGACAGCCGGGTGGTGTGCCGAGGACCCGTCGCCGGCCGCGTGCCCGGCTGCGGTGTGCTCGGGGTGCGGTGGCCGGGAACCGCGCGGCGGTGGGGGGTGTGCCCCGTGGCCGCCGGGTGCCGCCGGATGTGCTCCAGGTGGGCCGGCGGCGGCACCGCCGCCCCCAGGAACTCCGTGCGTTCCCCGGTGAGCATCTCCAGCGCCCAGTTCAGCCACTTGACGCCTTCGCAGTAGATGGCCACCGGCCGGCGCTGCACCTGGTAGGTGTCGGTCAGCGTCCCGTCCAGCTCGGCCTGGAAGTGGAACGGCGGCATGGCCGCGAAGTGGGTGCCCATCATGAAGACGAGCCGGATGACCCAGTGGGGATCCTTGAGGTGCTGGGACTCCGGGTCGTCCCGCTGCACGGCCGTCATCACGGAGTCGAAGTAGTCCTCCAGCCCGCGCGGCTCGGCCGGGTCGACCGCCTCGCCCTTGGCCACCACGTCCCGGACCCGATAGGACTTCCGGTACGGGTTCTCCGCCGCGAAGTCGATGTCGACCCGGGGCGTCCGCCCGGGGCCGGTCCTGACCCGCAGGGTGAACTGCTCGTAGTGGATCTCGTCGTAGTGGCCGAGGGAGTTGTGCCAGGGCTTGTTGTCGTACATCGCGTCGTCACGGGTGTCGCCGCCGTCGGTCTTGAAGCCGATGGCCCGCGGGTCCAGGAACTTGATCCCCACCGAATCCGCCGTGATCGCCGCCAGCGCCGCGTCGATCTCCCGGCGCGGTGCGCCCGTTTCGATCAGCCGCTGGGCGTGCAGCAGCGGCGCGGGGTCCTCGATCTTGATGTTCTCGGTGTTCGTGTCCCCCATCACCAGGGAGTGGAACCGCGGTTCCAGGACCCGGAGGTACTCCGGATGCGCCCGGAACCGGGCCAGCAGCGCCGGCACGTTGAGGTAGCTGACGCCGTCGATCACGATCCGGTCGGTGTCGAGCAGCTCCGGGGAGAAGGTGCGCGGTGCCGTGCGCCGGCAGAGCGCCAGGCGGTCCTCGATCTTGCGGAAGTAGGAGATGTCCAGGGTCTCGCCCGGGGCGGGGACGCGGTTCACGGTGTGCACGTTCCGGTTCAGCACCCGGAAGACCTGCTCGTAGAGGCGGGCGACCACGGCCGGGGGCGGCGAGTTCCGCTCGACGAACCGGCTGATCTCCACGCCCGGGACGTAGCTCATCTCGTAGACGACTTCCTTGCAGGTGGCCGCGCCGTCCTCCCGCGGAGCCGGGATCACCCGCTCCCGGATGTCGTACACCTCGGGGAAGTACCGGCGCACCGGGTCGGGCAGGGCCTGCAGGTATTCCGCCTGCTTCTTCGCCTTGGTGAACGGCGGCAGCATCACGCCCTGGCCGTCCGGGTTCCAGCCGACCGTGGTCAGCGCCTCGCTCAGGATCTTGCGGACGGTGGTCCGGTCCTCGCCGTCCTTCCGCAGGAAGATCGTCATGGACTCGCTGCCGCCGGCGCCGAAGCCCAGGACGCGTTCCCCGATGCCGACGTAGGCGTTGACCGTGCCGGTCAGCACCCGGCGGCCCTGGGCGTAGCGCAGCACCTTCTCGTTCTCCACCGTCATGGACAGGACGCACTGGTCCTCGAACTCGTCGAGCGCCCGGTGGACGCCCCGCGCCCGGATGCCGGCGGGGGAGGAGACGGAGATGACGTCGGCCCGGTGCGGCCCCAGGTCCAGGCCGGCGGGGTCGAGCGCGGACCCGAGCGAGAGGACCCGGCAGTTCCCGTTGAGGTGGATTTGCCGGCTCCCGCCGTCGAGAGCGCTGTCGAGAGCGCCGTCGAGGACGACGGCACGCGTGGCGGCGGCGACGTCCTTCGCCGACCACAGCGGGACGCCCTCCGGCGAGACGAGGGGCAGCTCGGGGCGGTGGAGCGAGGAGAGCAGCCGGTCCAGCGCGGCCTCCAGTTCGGGGCCCGCGCTCAGCGACAGCTCGTGGAGCGCCACGACGTCGGTCACCGGCGCCGCGCCGGAGGCCGCCAGGGCCGCCAGCCAGCCGGCGAGGTCGCTTCCCTCGAGGTAGCAGTCGTTCTGGTGGAACAGCGCCGGCCGGTCGTGCCGGAGCGCCCGGAACAGGGTGTGCCGGCGCTCGACGGCCGCCTGGTCGTGGTCGGTGCCCCGGTCGAAGTGGACGACCACGGCCTCGGGCTGTCCGGCCGTGTCGATACTCCGGTCGGCGACGTCACCCGCACGGTCGACGATCCTGAGCTCGGTGTGGACCCGGCCCGGGTGGTCGCCGGTGAGCCGCTTCTTCTGCCGGGCCCGCAGGACCAGCTCGCCACGACCGGTGTCGACGTCGCCGCGATGCCGGTAGGTGTGCTGGAAGACCTCGAGGAGCTCGTAGAAGGCCGGTGCGGCGTCCCGCTCGGAGCGGAGCATCTCGTCGGTGACGACGTGCCGCATGACCCGGAGGAGGTACCGCTCGCAGAAGGAGCTCGTCGAGGCCAGCCGGAAGAGCTCACGCAGCGTGCCGAGCTGCCGGTCGGTCAGGCGGTCCGCCGAGCCGCGCAGCTGTCCCAGCTCGGCCAGCAGGCCGTCCACCAGCTTCAGCACGCGGAGCACCGGGTCGGCCGCACCCGCGGTCCCGGTGTAGGCGGTCACGGGTTCGGCGGTGCCGTTGTCGTGCAGCAGCTGCACGGACTTGTCACCCGGCCCCAGCTCGACCACCAGGTCGGGCCGGAGGCCGGCGAGCGTGGCCACGGTCTCCCGCGACGCCATGACCTCGTCGGTGATCGCGAGGACGCCGTCCCGGACCTCCTCGGCGGTGCCGAGCAGGCCGGCGCCGTGGTTCGAGACCACCGGGACGCCGGGCTCGGAGAACACGATGCCGTTCGCGGCCATGAACTCCTCGAACGCCTCCCGCACGCCGCTCATTCGCTCGGAGTGGGCGAGGAATTTCGTCGGCTTCTTCAGCTCCTCCGACCGAATCCCGGGCAGCCCCGCGGTGAACCCGTCGAAATCCGCCTTGACGCCGGACCGCACGTACACATTCGTCTGCCGGTCCGAATAGTGCTTGTGGATCTCGACATCCGCCTTCGGGAACCTTCTTCCGATTTCGTCGAGAGCGGCGACGAGATCTTCGGTGGCCCCGTTCAGGGCGATGACGTGAAACGGCTCGGGGACCAGCTCCCGGCCGCGCAGCGAATCGGGGAGGTGGGCGGCGACTTCGCGGGCGACCGGCTCGTCGGGAACCTTGCCCTCGGCGGCCACCAGCATCAGCGGCGTGAAAGCCCGCGCGATCTTGACGCCGTCACCGATGGACAGCGCCCCGCTCGCCACGGCGGAGGTGATGATCCCGAAACTCTCCCCGGTGTAGGCCACGAAATCGAGGTGAATCCCGTTCCTGGCCGCCGTGTTCCGCAGGTGGGCTTCCAGGGCCAGGCTGTGCACCAGGATCGCGCTTCCGATGAAGGCCTGCTGTGCCAGCTTGCCCGCCGGCAGGTTCTCCGGGACCGGCAGGAGCTTGTCCGGCCGGTCGGGAAAACCCAGTGCCCGCGCTGCCTGCCGGTAGATCTCGAGCACCTCCGGGCCCCCGGAGTCCAGCAGGTGACGGCCGAGATCCTGGTACGCGGCGCGACTGCCCAGACCGGGGAAGACGCCCGCGACGCGCCCCGGAACTCCGGGCCGCGGGTGGTGCCCGCGCGAGTCCGGGCTCGAGCGTGAACAGGAACGAACCAACCTCATGGTGTCTCCCGGGTTTGTCGATGGCGGAAACGGGGAATCCTGTGTTTTTGTGCCGTATCCCGCCGGCCAGACGTCGCGGGTGACGACGTCGCAGTTGATGTGTGTTGATGTGTGTTCGATATCGACGGTAGGAGCGCCGGGCACCGCGCTCAAGCATTTCGGTGCTGGAGAAGCCGATGAGGCAGGCCGCTGTGTCCCGAAGGTCTTCGCGATGTCACGAAGGTCGTAGTGATGATTCCACCTACGATGGCGGCGCCCGTTTCGGCAGCGCGCCTACGATGAGGTGATTGATGATGAGGTCATTCACCCACGAGGTTTGTGCAGTGAACAATTGGGATGGAGGGTAGAGTCATGCCTATCGGGCTTCTCGCCTTGGCGCTGGGAGGCTTCGGCATCGGGCTGACCGAATTCGGGATCGTGGGTCTGTTGCCCCAGGTGGCGGCGGATTTCGGGGTCACCGAGCCGGTGGCCGGATACCTGGTCTCGGGTTACGCGCTCAGTGTCGCGGTCGGCGCCATCGCGCTCACCCTGGCAATAACCAGGTTCGACCGCAAGAAAGTACTGCTCGGGCTGATGGTGCTGTTCATCGCGGGCAACCTGATCTCGGCCGTCGCCCCGAACTACTCGGTGATGCTGCTCGGCCGGATCGTCGCGGCACTGTGTCACGGCGCGTTCTTCAGCGTCGGCGCGGTGGTCGCCGCGGAGATGGTCCCGGAAAACAAGAAGGCCAGCGCCATCGCGTTGATGTTCGGTGGCCTGACCGTGGCGAACGTGCTCGGCGTGCCGCTCGGCACCCTGCTCGGTCAGCAGCTCGGCTGGCGCTCGACGTTCTGGGCGATCACGGTCATCGGTGTCATCACCATGATCGGCATCTGGATTCTGGTGCCGCGGCCGGAGGCCGTCGCCCGGACCAGCGTGCTTGGTGAGCTCGGCGTCTTCCGCCGTCCTCAGGTCTGGGTCTCGGCGGCGATCACCGTGCTGTCCTACGGCGGCATGTTCGGCGCGTTCACCTACATCGCCTTCACGCTGACCGAGGTCAGCGGCTTCGCCACCAGCACGGTGCCCTGGCTCCTGGTGCTGTTCGGGGTCGGCATGTTCGCCGGCAACTTCATCGGCGGCAAGGCGGCGGACCGGGCGCTGGACAAGTCCCTGATCGTGATCCTCGCCCTGCTCACGGCGGTGCTCGTGCTGTTCGCGCTGACCGCGCACAGCCAGGTCCTGACGATGATCTCGCTGTTCCTGATGGGCACCGTCGGCCTGGCCACCGCCCCCGGTCTGCAGCTGCGGATCATGCGGTACGCCGACGACGCGCCGACGATGGCGTCCGGCACCAACATCGCGGCCTTCAACATCGGCAACGCGCTCGGCGCCTGGCTGGGTGGGCTGGCCCTGGCCGCCGGGCTCGGGTTCGTCTCGCCGCTGTGGGTCGGTGCCGCGGTCAACGTCGTGGGGCTCGCCGTCCTGGCAGCCGGAACGGCGGCGGCGCGCAAGCACCGCGACCGGGTCTCCGGGACGTCGCAGAAGAGTTCCGAGGCCGTCACGAGCTGACGCCGCAACGCATCCGGGCCGGACGCCCGCTTCCCCACGGGAGCGGGCGTCCGGCCCGGTGGCGAGCGGATGGCCGCAGCGGCCAACTCGCCCGCCGCAGCGGCCAACTCGCGCGCCGGAGCGGCCAACTCGCCGGAGAACCCGGGCGAGTTGGCCGCTCCGGTCGGCGTGTTGGCCAATGCGGCGGGCGAGGCGGATCGTGGGGGGACCGGATCGAACGACCCGACGACGTTCACCCGGCCGATCGGAGGTTCCGCGGCCCGGCGAGGCGCACCCCTCGCCGGGCCTTGCGGGTTACCGGCTACAGGGCGCGAGCGCGTCGAGGCCCTGCGGCTTGGCCGCGTTGCGGCCGATGGCGGTGGCGATCCGGTTGATCGTCGCCACGCGCTTGTCCTCGAGCGGGCCGAGGATGGCGTTCTGCACGAAGTTCGGGCCGCCCTGGCCGACGGTCGTCTGCAGGCGGTTGTTGGCTTCGGCGATCTGGGTGTTCAGCAGCTCGAGGTTGCGTGTCACCTCGGCCTGGGCCTGGGCGGGGATGGCCGGGAGCTTGCTCGCCACGTCGGGGCAGGAGATCGCGCCGACCCCGGCGTTGCCGGTGTTGCCGCTGTTGCCCTGGTTCCCGTTCTGGCCGCTGTTTCCGTTGTTGCCGTTCTGGCCGCCGTTGCCGGTGCCCTGGGCCGGTGCCGGAGCGGCGGCACCCGCGCCGCCCACCGAGCACGTGGCCAGGCTGTCGAGGCCCTGCGGCTTCTCGGCGCGGCGCCCGATCGAGATGGCGATGCGGTCGATCGTGGACTTCCGCTTGTCCGCCAGCGGGCCGAGGATGGCGTTCTGGACGAAGTTGGGGCCGCCCTGGCCGACGGTCGTCTTCAGGCGGTTGTTGGCTTCGGCGATCTGGGTGTTCAGCAGGTCCAGGTTGCGTGTCACCTCGGCCTGGGCCTGCGCGGGGATCGCCGGGAGCTTGCTCGCCACGTCGGGACAGCTGATCTGGCCGGCCGCCGCCTGACCGCCCGAGGCGGCGTTCGCGGCGTTGGGGTCGCCGACGGTCATGGCGATCGTCAGTGCCCCGCCCGCGATCGCGAGGGCGAGGGCGCCGGTCGCGATCTTCGTCCGCCGGGACAGGCGGTGTCGTCCACCGGAAGAAGGCATGAATGACTCCGTTTTCGTGCGTGAGTTAGCGTGAACATATGGGTACTCCGCCGTGTTCGGGGGATACGGCGGGGTTATCTGATGGGGCGGACCTATCTGGTCGCCGAAGACCATGGTGGCGTGTCGACCTGGGGTTTGTCCAGTGTGATCGGTGCGAAAAAGAAGATATGAACCATTTCGAACCGGGGCACGTGTACCCCTGTGACGGCGGCATCTGGCTGCATTGTTTTGGCGCGGCTTCAGCGCACGGGAATTGTCGTGCGCAATTTCGGCGTGCCCGCACGGGCTTGACGCGGGCCGCCGTGTCCTCCTAGCGTCGGCATACCGACCGGTCGGTGTCCAAAGGAGGTCACTGGATGAGCTGGTACGACGCGAAGCCCTGGCTCGCGAGCTACGACGAACGGGTGCGGGACGCGGAACCGGCAAAGCCGACGACGGTGCCCGAGTCGTTCCGCCGGGCCGTGGACCACGTCCCGGACCGGGCCGCGATCGCGTACTTCGACGCGCGGCTGAGCTACCGGGAGGTCGACGAGCTCTCCGACGGCGTTGCGCGGTACCTGGCGGCCCACGGCTTCGCCCGCGGCGACCGGCTCGCCCTGGTGCTGCAGAACATCCCCCAGTTCGTGATCGCCCTGCTCGGCGCCTGGAAGGCCGGCGGGATCGTGGTGCCGGTCAACCCGATGTACCGCGAACGCGAGCTCACGCACGTGTTCACCGACGCCGGTGTGAAGGCGGTCGTCTGCTCGCAGCGCGGCTGGAACGCCTACATCGCGAAGACGGCGGCGGGCAACGGCGTCGGCATCGCGCTGACCACCAGCGAACTCGAGTTCCAGACCCGCGACGACGAGCGCGTCCTGGCCAAGGTCGAGCGGGAGGCGACCCCGGGCGCGACCGAACTCCTCGAAGCCGCGGCCACGCCGGGCCCGAGGCCCCCGGAGCCGGCCTTCGCCCTCGACGACACCGCACTGATCAGCTACACCTCCGGCACCAGCGGCACGCCGAAGGGGGCCACCAACACCCACGGCAACATCGGCATCAACGCCGCCGGGCTCGGCTGGTTCAGCGGCCTGCCCGCCGGCTCGACGCTCTTCGGGCTCGCGCCGCTGTTCCACATCACCGGCATGGTCTGCGAGCTCGGCTCCGCGATCGACATCGGGGGCACCCTGGCGCTGGCCTACCGCTTCGAGCCGGGCGTCGTGCTCGACGCGTTCCTCGAGCACAAGCCGTCGTACACGGTCGGGCCGTCCACGGCCTACATGGCGCTGATGGCGCACCCGTCCTTCAGCCGGGCGCACTTCGACTCGTTCGCGCTGCTGTACTCCGGCGGCGCCGCGCTGCCGCCCGCGGTCGTCGAGGCCTTCCGGGCGAAGACCGGGCACTACATCCACAACGGCTACGGCCTCACCGAAACCTCGGCGGGCTGCGTCGTGGTCCCCGGCACCCTCGAAGCACCGATCGACCCGGAATCCGGCACCATCTCGATCGGCCTGCCGGTGCCGGACACCATCGTCCGGATCCTCGGCGAGAACGGCGAAGAGCTGCCGCCCGGCCAGGCGGGCGAGATCGCCGTCGAGGGCCCGATGGTCGTCTCGGGCTACTGGAACCGCCCGGACGCGACCGCCGAGGCGCTGCCCGGCGGGCGGCTGCTGACCGGCGACATCGGGTTCATGGACGAACGCGGCTGGGTCTACGTCGTCGACCGCAAGAAGGACATGATCAACGCGTCCGGCTTCAAGGTCTGGCCGCGCGAGGTGGAAGACGTCCTGTACACGCACCCGGCGGTGCGCGAGGCCGCCGTCGTCGGGATCGCGGACTCCTACCGCGGCGAGACGGTCAAGGCCTACGTCAGCCCGGCGCCCGGGGCGACCGCCGATCCGGCGGAACTGGTCGCCTGGTGCAAGGAACGGCTCGCCGCCTACAAGTACCCGCGCACCATCGAAGTCCTCGACGAACTGCCGAAGACCACGAGCGGCAAGATCCTGCGCCGTGAGCTGCGGGCGCGTGGCTGATGATCGAAACGGTTCGTGGCGCGATCGCGCCGGAGGCGCTGGGCCGGGTGCTGATGCACGAGCACCTCTTCGTGCTGAGCCCCGAGTTCGCCGACAACTACCCGGAGCACGAGGGTTTCCGCGAGGACGAGCACGTCCCCGAAGCGATCCGGCGCCTGAAGGAGCTGAAGGAAGCCGGGATCGACACGATCGTCGACCCGACGGTGATCGGCCTGGGCCGCTACCTCCCGCGCGTGCAGCGGGTGGCGGCCGAGGTCGAGGTCAACATCGTCGTCGCGACCGGGCTCTACACCTACAACGACGTGCCGCACTACCTGCACTTCCGCGGGCCCGGGACGTTGCTGCAGGGCGAGGATCCGCTGATCGGGATGTTCACCGGCGACATCCGGGACGGCATCGGCGGCACCGGCGTCAAGGCCGGGCTGCTCAAGTGCGCCACCGACGAACCGGGAGTGACGCCGGGCGTCGAACGCGTCCTGCGCGCGGTTGCGAGGGCGCACGTCGAGACGGGCGCGCCGATCATGACGCACACGCACGCGGGCACGCGGCGTGGGCTGGAGCAGCAGGAGATCTTCGCGGCCGAAGGCGTCGACCTGACCCGGGTGCTCATCGGGCACTCCGGCGACTCGACCGACCTGTCCTACCTGACGGAACTGGCCGACGCCGGCTCGCTGCTCGGGATGGACCGGTTCGGCCTGGACCTGCTGCTGCCGTTCGAGGAGCGGGTGAACACGGTCGCGGCGCTGTGCGAACGCGGCTACGCGGGCAGCATGGTGCTTTCGCACGACGCGTCGTGCTACATCGACTGGCTGCCCGCCGCGCAGCTGCCCGCGATCGCGCCGAACTGGCACTATCTGCACATCACCCGGGACGTGCTGCCGGCGCTGCGCGAGCGCGGGGTGTCCGAAACGGACATCACGACGATGCTCGTGGACAACCCGCGGCGGTTCCTGTCGTGGCGCTATCCTGGTGCGTCCTGAGAGGGGGTACTGCGGTGACCCGAGCAAGCACCCGCAAGCCGGGCGAGGCCACCGGCGACGACCAGGCCGCCGTGCCCCGGCGGCTGCTGGAGCACGCCACGAAGCTGTTCGCCAAGAAGGGCTTCGACCGCACGTCGGTCCAGGAGATCGTCGAGGCGGCGGGCGTCACCAAGGGCGCGATGTACCACTACTTCGGGTCGAAGGACGACCTGCTGTACGAGATCTACGCGCGCGTCCTGCGCGAGCAGACCCGCCAGCTGGAGAGCGTGGCCTCGTCGGACGCGCCGTTGCGGGAGCGCCTGGCGGCAGCGGCGTCCGACGTCGTGGTGTCCAGCATCGACAACCTCGACGACAACACGATCTTCCTGCAGTCGATGCACCAGCTGTCCCCGGACAAGCAGAAGGCGGTCCGCGCGGAGCGCCGCAAGTACCACGAGCGGTTCCGGGGCCTGGTCGAAGAGGGTCAGGGGTCGGGGGAGTTCCGCACGGACAAGCCGGCCGACGTGGTGGTGGACTTCTTCTTCGGCTCGGTGCACCACCTGGGCTCGTGGTACCGGCGGAGTGGCTCGTTGACGGCCCGGCAGATCGGTGACCACTACGCGGACCTGCTGCTGGACGCGCTGAGGCCGCCGGCGGCGTAGCCCACCCGTCGGCTAGTGCCGCGCGTCGCAGGTCGTTTGCGGTTCGGGACAAACGCCACGTTGGGTCCGGCTTATCGTCCTGCCGCGGCTTGTCGTGAGTGGTATTTAGGGTTCTAGCCCTAAATACCACTCACGACAAGCCGCGGCAGACCACCCGACTACCGCATCCGACGACTTCGCCAACAGCACCGTCACATGCACCCAATGCCACATTGGGGCGCATTTTCGCGCCGGTGCCGACGAACCGCGGACGCCGGCGGGCTAGTGCCGCTGGAAGTGGTCCAGCAGCAACGCGCTCACCTCGTCGGGTGCCTCCATCGCCATCCACTGGCTGGCGCCCTCGATGATCTGGAAGCGGTACTCCGCGTCGATGTGGTGGACCGTCTGCTCCGCCGCGCTCTGGCCCAGGTACGGGTCCTCGCGGCCCCACAGGTACAGGGTCGGCACCTTGATGGGGCCCGCCGGGATGTCGAACTCGTCGGTCGTCGCGCCTCGGTACCAATTGAGCGTGGCGGTCAGCGCGCCCGGTTCCGAAAGGCGGGCCACCGCTCGTTCGACGATTGCTTTCGGAATGCGCCGGCTGTAAACAGCCCGTAATTGCGCGGCTTCGTCGCGTAAGAGGTAATGCTCGGCTTTGCCGACCGCGCGGCGGAAGAAGCGGATGTAGCCGAGGTCGTGGAACTGGCCGTCGTCGGTGGCCACTGCCTGCTGCAGGGCTGAGGGGTGGGGCGTCGAAAGCACGGTCAGGGACCGGAGGCGGTCCGGGTGGGCGGCCGCGAGGGCCCAGGCCACCATGCCGCCCCAGTCGCGGGCGACCAGATGGAAGCGGTCCGCTCCCTGGCTCTCGGCGAAGGCGAGGGCGTCGCCGACCAGGTGATCCAGTGTGTAGTGCTCGACGCCGTCCGGGCGCGCGCCCGCCGCGTAACCCCGCTGGTCGACGGCCAGCGCGCGGTAGCCGGCCTCGCCGAGGGCGTGGAGCTGCTCGGTCCAGGCGTCGGCGAACTCGGGCCAGCCGTGCAGCAGCAGGACCAGCTCGCCCGAGGCGGGGCCGGCTGCGAGTGCGCTGTGGTGGTGACCGCCGACGGTGACGGTCAATTGCTCCAGCACGCCGGCGTCGGCCGGCGCGACGGCTGTTTCCATGGCGCACAGATTAGATCCGGGAGTCGACGAGAACCATGGGAGGAAGGGCATTTTTGTCACCCTTTTACCCAGGAAGTGGCCTGGCTCACAAAATTTTCGCTCAGGTGAGCGAAAACTCCGAAGTAAACTGAATTTTCTTCATGAAATCGCCGGACTCCGACACCCGGAGCGGCCAACTCGCCCGGGTTCTCCGGCGTGTTGGCCGCTCCGGTGGCTGAGTTGGCCGCTTCAGTCGGCGTGTTGGCCGTTGCGGTCGGCGCGAACCCGAATTCGCCCACCGCGTCCGGTCAGGTCCCCGATGAGTCATTCGCGACACTCGGAACCATGGCATGGCCGCGGTCAGGCGGGCAGGTCGACCAGCTCCGCCAGCCGGGCCCGGTGCCGCCCCGGCGTGCCGAGGGCGAGCTCGTCCGCCTTCGCCCGCTTCAGGTACAGGTGCGCCGGGTGCTCCCACGTCATCCCGATGCCACCGTGCAGCTGGATCGCCTCCTCGGTCGCCTTGACCGCGATCGGCGCGTTGCGGGCCTGGGCCACCGCCACCGCGATCGGCACGTCGGTGCCCGTGGCCAGCGCGTCCGCGGCGTTGCGGGCGGCCGCGCGCGCCAGCACCAGGTCCGTGTACAGGTTCGCCAGCCGGTGCTTGAGCGACTGGAACCCGCCGACCGGGCGCCCGAACTGGTACCGGCCCTTGAGGTAGGTCACCGTCTCGGTGAGCGCCCACTCCGCGACACCGGTCTGCTCCGACGCGAGGATGCCCGCGCCGAACAGCAGCGCTTGCTCCAGCGCCGCGGCGGCCTCCGGGCCCGAGGCGACCAGCGTGGCCGGGGCGTTCTCCAGCGACACGTCGGCCACCCGCCGCGTCAGGTCGAACGACACCAGCTCCGACACGGTCGCGGCCGACGCCTCGACGACGTACAGCGCGGGACCGTCCGGGCCGGCGGCCGGGACGACCAGCAGGTCCGCCACCGACGCGTCGGCGACCGTGCCCACCCGCCCGGTGAGCGTGCCGTCCGCGGACGCCGTCACCGACGACGGGAAGCCCGCGCCCGGTGCCGTCGACAGCGGCACGGCCAGCGCGCCGATCGCCTGTCCGGCCGCCAGCTTGCCGACGAAGTCGCGGGCGCCGACGGCCACCAGCGCCGTCGTCGCCAGCACGACGCTCCCGAGAAACGGCACCGGCGCGACACTGCGGCCGAGCTCTTCGGCCACGACGGCGACTTCGCGAGCCGACGCGCCGTGGCCGCCCAGCTCTTCGGGTACGGCCAGCCCGGCCACGCCCACCTCGTCGGCCAGGGTGTGCCACAGCTTCAGGTCGTAGCCCTCCGCCGTCTCGATGCGCGCCAGCAGCGCCTCGGGAGAGGCCTTGGCCTTGAGCAGGTCGCGGACCGAAGCCCGCAGGTCCTCTTCGACGTCCGAATACAACAGGTCACTCATCGGGGGAGGTCCTTCCAGGCGACGTCCTTGTCGACGCGCGGCTCCGAGGGCAGCCCCAGCACGCGCTCGGCGATGATGTTGCGCAGGACCTCCGAGGTGCCGCCCTCGATGGAGTTGCCCTTCGCGCGCAGGTAGCGGTAGCCGGCTTCGCGGCCGGTGAAGTCGACGAGCGCCGGGCGCCGGAACGACCAGTCGTCGTAGGCCAGGCCCTCTTCGCCGAGCAGTTCGACTTCCAGGCCGGTGAGCGCCTGGTTCAGCTCCGAGAACGCGACCTTCATGGCCGAACCTTCCGGCCCGGGCGCGCCCGCGGTCAGCTGCTGGCGCAGCCGGGTACCGGCCAGCCGCAGCGTTTCCGCCTCGACCCAGTGCTGGACGAGCCGGTCGCGCAGCTCCGGCGTGCGCAGCTCGGGCCGCTCCCGCCAGGTCTTCGCGACGATCCCGATCAGGCCGCCTTCGCGCGGCTGGACGTGCCCGCCGATCGCGACGCGCTCGTTCATCAGGGTCGTCTGCGCGACCTTCCAGCCCTCGCCGACCGCGCCGAGGCGCTGGGTGTCCGGGATCCGGACGTCGGTCAGGAAGACCTCGTTGAACTCCGCCTCGCCGGTGATCTGGCGCAGTGGCCGGACCTCGACGCCGGGTGCGGTCATGTCGCACAGGAAGTAGGTCATGCCCTGGTGCTTGGGTACGTCCGGGTCGGTGCGGGTGACCAGGATGGCCCACTGCGACTCGTGCGCGCCGGACGTCCACACCTTCTGGCCGGTGACGATCCAGTCGTCGCCGTCACGGACAGCGCGGGTGCCGAGCGCGGCGAGGTCGGAGCCGGCGCCGGGCTCGGAAAACAGTTGGCACCACACCTCCTCGCCGGTCCACAGTGGACGCAGGAAGCGCTCGCGCTGCTCCGGGGTGCCGAAGGCGAGGATGGTCGGTGCGGCCATGCCGAGGCCGATGCCGATCCGGCGCGGGTTGTTGTCCGGCGCGCCCGCGTCGGTGAAGACGGCGTCCACAACGGACTGCAGCGCGCGCGGGGCGTTCTGGCCGCCGAGCCCGGCGGGGAAGTGGATCCAGGCGAGCCCGGCGTCGAACCGGGCCCGCAGGAACTCCAGCCGGTCCGTGGCCGCGGGGTCGTGCGAGGCGAGGAACTCCGTCGCCTGGCGGGTCAGGTCTTCGGCGGTGACAGTCACTTCGCGCCCTCCGAGAGGTACTTCTTCAGTTCGCGCCGGGCCAGCGAACGCTTGTGGACCTCGTCCGGCCCGTCGGCCAGGCGCAGCGTGCGGTTCCCGGCCCACATGGCGGCCAGCGGGAAGTCCTGGCTGACCCCGCCCGCGCCGTGCACCTGCACGGCCTTGTCGAGGATCCACTCGACGGCGATCGGGGTGGAGATCTTGATCGCCTGGATCTCGGTGTGCGCGCCCTGGTTGCCGACGGTGTCCATCAGCCACGCGGTCTTGAGCACCAGCAGCCGCTGCTGCTCGATCCTGACGCGGGATTCGGCGATCCAGTCCTGCACCACGCCCTGCTGGGCGATCGGCTTGCCGAACGCCTCGCGCGAGATCGCGCGCCGGCACATGAGTTCCAGTGCGCGCTCGGCCATGCCGATGGCGCGCATGCAGTGGTGGATGCGGCCCGGGCCGAGCCGGGCCTGGGCGATGGCGAACCCGTCGCCCTCGCCGGCGATGAGGTTCTCGGCCGGCACGCGGACGTCCTCGAAGAGCACCTCGGCGTGGCCGCCGTGGTCGCTGTCGTCGTAGCCGAAGACGTGCATGCCGCGCTTGACCGTGAGGCCCGGGGTGTCGCGGGGGACCAGGATCATGCTCTGCTGCTTGTGCGGCGCGGCGTCCGGGTCGGTCTTGCCCATCACGATGAAGATCTTGCACGCGGGGTTCATCGCGCCGGAGATGTACCACTTGCGGCCGTTGACGACGTACTCGTCGCCGTCACGCCGGATGGCGGTCTCGATGTTGCGGGCGTCGGAGGAGGCGACGTCCGGTTCGGTCATCGCGAAGGCCGAGCGGATTTCGCCGTTCAGCAACGGTTCCAGCCACTGCTTCTGCTGCTGCTCGTTGCCGAACATGGTCAGCACTTCCATGTTCCCGGTGTCCGGGGCCGCGCAGTTGAGCGCGGTCGGGGCGAGCCGGATGCTGCGGCCGGTGATCTCGGCCAGGGGCGCGTACTGCAGGTTCGTCAGGCCCGCGCCGTGGTCACCGGGGAGGAAGAAGTTCCACAGCCCGCGCTTGCGCGCTTCGGCCTTGAGCTCCTCGACGACCGGCGGGATGGCCCACGGGTCGTCGCGTTCGGCGAGCTGCTGCTCGAACACCGGCTCGGCAGGGTAGATGTGCGAGTCCATGAACTCGAGGAGCTGCCCGCGCAGCTCCTCGGTCTTCTCGTCGAACGCGAAGTCCATTTACTTCTCCTCTTTGAGAATCTCGTTGCCGTGCGCGATGAGCGGCGCGACCCCGGCGCCGACGCCTTCGAAGCCCGCCCCGACCGTCTGGCCCTTGCTGAAGCGGTAGTAGATGCCTTCCAGGATCACGGCGAGCTTGAAGAACGCGAAGCTGACGTACCAGTTCAACTGCGAGACGTCCCGCCCGGACAGCTCTGCGTAGCGGGCGACGACCTCGTCGGTGCCGGGGTAGCCCGGCGCCGAGCTGGCGTTGGAGACGAACGGCAGCGACACCTTGTCGCGTTCGGCGTAGGCCACCAGCAGCGCGAGGTCGGTCAGCGGGTCGCCCAGCGTCGACATCTCCCAGTCGAGCACCGCCGAGATCTTGTCGGTCCGGTCGACCAGGACGTTGTCGAGCCGGTAGTCGCCGTGGATGATCGACGGCTTGCCGGACACCGGGACCGCCGCCGCGAGCCGGTCGTGCAGTTCGTCGACGCCCGGGAGGTCCCGGCTGCGGGAGGCGTCCAGCTGCTTCTTCCAGCGCCGCAGCTGCCGGTCCAGGAAGCCCTCCGGGCGGCCGAAATCGCCCAGCCCGACGGCGGCCGGGTCGACCGCGTGCAGGTCGACGAGCGTGCCGACCAGCGCGTCGGCCATCGCCCGGGTGCGGTCCGGGCCGAGCTTCCCGAGTTCGTCGGCGGTCCGGTACGGCGTGCCTTCGACGAAACTCATCACGTAGAACTGCGCCCCGACGACGTCGGCGTCCTCGCAGAGGAGGATCGCCTCGGGCACCGGCACGGCGGTGTCACGCAGGCCGGAGATCACCCGGAACTCGCGGCCCATGTCGTGCGCGGTGGGCAGGACGTGCCCGAGCGGCGGGCGGCGCACCACCCAGCGCGACCGGCCGTCGCCCACCACGTAAGTGAGGTTCGACCGGCCGCCTTCCACGACGTCCGCGGTCAGCTCCCCGGCGACCAGGCCGGGCCGCTGCGTGTCCAGGTGGGCGCGCAGGCGGCCCAGGTCAAGCCCTGGCGGATTCATGCGGCCTCCTCAAACTCCATTCAGGGGGAGCATACCGACTAGTCGGTATGTCGTACAGCGCGCCTACCTGGAAGGGGCACTTTCACGTGAAAGTGCCGCTTTGTGCCGCAAAGCGCCGCTTTCACGTGAAAGCGGCGCCCCAGGGGGGTCACGCGAGGAACCGGGTGACCCACTCGGCGACGCAAGCGGGCTTCGCTTCGCCGTCGATCTCGATGGTCCACTTCGACACCGCCTGCTTGCCGCCCGGGATGTCGGTGATCTCCACCAGCTCGGCCCCGGCACGCACCTTCGAGCCGACCTTCACCGGCTGCGGGAAGCGGACCTTGTTGAGGCCGTAGTTGATGCCCATCTTGATCCCGTTGACCCGGTAGATCTTCGGGCCGAACGCCGACAGCAGCGACAGCGTCAGGAAGCCGTGGGCGATGGTGCCGCCGAACGGGCCCGCGGCCGCCATCGGCTCGTCGACGTGGATCCACTGGTGGTCGTCGGTGGCGTCGGCGAACTGGTTCACCCGCTCCTGGGTGACCGTCATCCACTCGCTGTACCCGAGGTGCTCGCCCGCCGCGGCGGCGAACTCGTCGAGGTTCTGGAACTCCCGCATCGGCCTCAGTCCTTCGGTCCGCCGGCAACGTAGATGACCTGGCCGGAGACGAACCCGGCGCCCTCGCTGACCAGGTACGACGTCAAGTTCGCGATGTCTTCGGGCGTGCCGACGCGCTGCACCGGGATCTGCGAAGCGGCCGCCGCCTTGAAGTCCTCGAAGCTCATGCCGAGCCGCTCGGCGGTCGCCGCGGTCATGTCGGTGGCGATGAAGCCGGGCGCGATCGCGTTGGCGGTGACGTTGAACTTGCCCAGCTCGATGGCGAGGGTCTTGGTGAAGCCCTGCATGCCGGCCTTGGCGGCGGAGTAGTTGACCTGGCCGCGGTTGCCCAGTGCCGACGTGCTCGACAGGTTGACGATCCGGCCGTACTTCTGTTCGGTCATGTGCTTCTGCACCGCGCGGGTCATCAGGAACGAGCCCTTGAGGTGCACGCCGAGCACGGAGTCCCACTCCTGCTCGGTCATCTTGAAGATCAGGTTGTCGCGGGTGATGCCGGCGTTGTTGACCAGCACGACCGGCGGCCCGAGCTCGTCGGCGACGCGCGCGACGGCGGCCTCGACCTGCTCGGCGGCACTGACGTCGAGGGCGACCCCGACGGCCTTGCCACCCTTGGCGACGATGGCCTCGGCGCCCTGCTTGACACCGGCCTCGTCGAGGTCGAGCAGCCCGACGGCGAAGCCGTCATCGGCCAGCCGCGCCGCCACGGCGGCGCCGATGCCGCGGCCGGCACCGGTGACCACGGCGACACGGGAAGGGGAATCGGTCACGGGGGACCTCCTCGTCGTTGAGAAGCGGGCTCGTGCCCGCGAGCCTACTAAGCGGTTGGTCACAGACGATACGGGTCACGGCCCGGATTTCGATGCCAACGTACGCACAATCCCGGGGCCGCGCCTGGTCCGGCGCGGTTTGCCGAGGAAGCCGCCGCGGTGGAGTGACGCCGGTGGCCAACGTCACACGGCGTGGTCTCGGTCAGCCGGCCTGGGCGGGCGGCATCGACCGGTACTTGTCGAGGACGGCGGGGTCCTGCAGCGACATCCACTTCGTGACTTCCGCGTAGGTGGCGCAGACCGTCTCGGGTTTGGTGCACACCTCGCCCATGAAGCCTTCCGCGGCCCGGGAAAACGCCCCGCCGGCCCAGTCGTTGAAGTGGTTGCCGATGACGAGCGGCGCCCGGTTGCCGTCGAAGGCGGCCCGGTAGGCGCCGCGGTAGGTGTCAAGGGTGGCCTGGGTGTACTGCCCGGCGTCGTTCTTGTTGTGGCCGAGCTGATACCACAGGTTGTAGTCCATCATGATGACCTTTTTGTGCAGCGCGGGCACCTTCACGTACGGCATCCAGAACTCCCAGATGCCGTCCAGCCGGGTGGGCCACTTGACGCCGTCGGAGGGCTGGCTGGAGTCGAAGGTGTAGCCGGCGGCGAGCATGGCGGGAAAGGCCGCGGCCCAGTTGCCTTCGAGGCACGGCGTCCGGCCGCCGGTGACGTCCTTGGCGGACAGGTGCAGTCCCAGGTGATCGCGCGCGTCGTCGACGAAGTGGCTGAACTGCCCGATTTCCTCGGTCCAGCCCTGCGCGGTCCAGCGCCCGACGCTCGGTTCGGCCCCGGCGCAGAAGTGCCCGTTGTAGTGGGTGCCGACCTGGTGCCCCGCGGCGACGGCGGCGTTGAGGTCCTGCACGCGGGTGGCCACCTCCCCGGCACTGCCGCCGAACCCGATCGAGGCCGCGCCGGGTTTGTGACCGGGCCCGGTGTAGCGCGGCCGCTGCTGGTCGGTCAGCAGGTAGATACCGGAGAGGAAGCCGCTGAAGTGCGCGTTGACGGATTTGGCGAGGGAGAGGTACCGGCCCCAGTGTTCGTGCGAGCCGGCCCCGTCGAAGGAGAAGAGGACGAACTGCGGAGGCTTTTCGCCCGGACGCAGCGGGCGCATCCACTCCGGTGCCGGGGCGACCGGTGTGGCCGTGGTGGACGACGGCGGCGGAGTCGCGTCGGCCGGCGGCGGAGCGGACCGGGCGTGGCCGCGATCGAGGGTCGTGATCAGGACCCCGGCCAAAACGAGAGCCAAGGTGACGGTGAACCAGGTGCCCGGCCGCCGTACCCATCGTGACGTGCTCATCGTAGACGCCTCCCCCTGCTACGTACCGTCACATAGAGGACGTCGAAGGGGTGAACTGGGGTGCGTGGGAGTGAGATGCGTAACCGATATGCAACCCTGTCGATGAACGGAGAGTGCGCGCCCGGGTGGCGCCTCTTCGGGCGGCGGCCTTTCAGAGGGAACCATGCGGGGGACGGCCGAAACCGTCGAGCGCCCGGCCGCGCGAACCTGAGCTGCTGTTCGCCGGCGACAACCCGACCACGCCGGCGCACGAACTGGGGTACCAGCTCGGTTTCCTCGACGAGTACGTCGATCCGCGGGCGGAACGGGCGGGTCGGCCCGCGGGGAGACGGCGCCATCGAGGGCCGCGACGCGCGCGGCCGCCAAGAGCTGACCGTGCCCTGACCGAGGAGAGGCATTGGCACACGTGTGGTACGAGGCGGGCAACGAGCACAACCCGGCCGATCCGCCACAGCCGCGACGGCGCCGAGGCCTGGACCGCCCGCGTCGAGCCCGGCTTCCCCGACGACCTGGCCGGCGCGCTGCGCACCGCCGGCTTCCCGAAGGGGCCGTCGTTCGTGTCGCAACCGGACGAGGCCGTCCGCGACCTGCGGATCACCGGATCGGGTGCGGTCCTGCTGCCCCTGGTACGAGGCGGCGGAGCCACCCGGCTACGCCGAAGCGTTCGCGCTGCTGGACGGCGTGGTCGCCCAGGTGACCGGGCTGGACCTGAGGGTGGCTCCGCCGCGGTCTCCCGCGACCGACATCGTGCGGGTCGGTTCCGTCAGCTGATCAGCGACGTCAGCGCGTCGACGGACATCGCGTCACCGGACAGGCCGGCGCCGGAGTGCGACGGCAGGTCCGAGAGGCGGGACGCGAAACCGAAGTCGTGGGTGGCGAGGATGTGCGGCGTGGTCTGCCGCGCGTACGCGCGCTGCAGGACGGCGGCGTCGCGGAGGAAGGTCGCGGCGACGTCGGCGGCGACCGCGGCGCACAGCACCGGATCGCTTGTCTGCGGCAGAACTTCCAGGGCGGTGGCGTCCGGGTCGCGTCCGGGCAGCCGGGTGCACGCCATTTCTTCGACTTTGTTCACTTCACGTTCCTATCTGGAATCGGGGCCGGAAACAGCGTGATCTTCGCTGTCAATCGGGCCGACGGGAACGATTCCTGCCGGTTTCCCGAGAACGGCCGACCGAGACTTCGGCAAAGACCGGAGGCCCTCCTCCATCCGGCGGAGCGCGGGCACCGCCGATGCCAGGGCCAGGGACATCAGGTGTTTCCTTCCGGTTTCCGGGTGACGCGGACCCCTCACCCTGCGGACCGCCGCTCACAAACCGCACACCGGACGCCCACAGCACGCGAATCGACGGACTGTCGACCGGCTGTCGACCGCGGCCCGCAGGATGTGGGCCCGGCCCGTGAGAGCCGGACGACCGGAAAGAGGGAAGCAATGAAGATTCGCAGCAAAGTGGTCGCGGCGGCGTCGGCGGGCCTGCTGGCCGCCGGGGTGACCGTCCTGGGCGCGGGTGTCGCGCACGCCGCGGAACCCCATCCGATCAGGAACGCCGGCAGCGGCCTGTGCCTGCAGCCCCAGGGCAAGTCCGTCGACCTGTTCGCCCCGATCGAGCAGGTGGGCTGCGACGGGACCGCGGCGCAGCGCTGGACCGCACAGGGTTTCGGGGGAACGAACCGGTGGCAGTTCGCCAACGAGGCGAGCCACCTGTGCTTCGACGCCTTCGACGGCGCCTTCAACAATGCCCGCCTGCTGCAGAACCAGTGTGCGCCGATCAGCAACGACCAGTGGAAGAGCAGCAGATCACTGCCCGACCTGGTGACCCTGATGTCCCGGGTGGGGTTCCGGGACACCAACTTCTGCGTCGATGTGCCGGGCAACGACCAGCGGCCCAACGTGGTGCTGCAGCTGTTCCAGTGCAACAACACCGACGCGCAGAAATGGCTGGTCGGCTTCGCCTGAGAACGTGGCGGTCGGCTGGGGCAACCGGTGCCGGCGCCGCTGAGGTGCCGGCACCGGGCCCGCCGGCTTGCCGAGTTGGCTCACTCCTTGCAGGGCCCGAAGTACCGGCATTCGATCAGCGCCCGCGGGTCGAGCGCCCGCGCCCGCGGCTCGAGGCTGTCGAGCAGGGCGGCGATCTCCGCCAGCTCGACGACCGCGCCCGCAGCCAGCGGGAAGAACCGCTCCCGGGTGTCGTGCTCCGCGCAGCCGCTGCCCTGCAGGTTGCCCGCCGGGACGACGGCGAAGACCTCGTCGCCCTCGTTGTCGAACGTGAAGTAGCTCTGCAGCCGCACCGGTGTGGTGCCGGCCACCTCGTTGATCCGCCGGCCGCCGTAGGTTTCGGGGTAGTGCCAGCCGGCGTGGACGTCGTCGGCGAACCACGCCCTCGTGGGGTCGCTGTCGCCGTCGAGGAGCCAGCCCCGTGCGGTGAGGAACTCGTGCACCCCGAGCTGGCGGGCGGCCATGAGGTCGGACCTCGTCATCGCGATCCCTTCGGAGTCGGGTACTCACTCAGTGTCGCGCTTGGTCGGTTTTCACGACCGGGTGACCCGCGTCCGAGAGGCGAGACGCTGGGCCGGCTACACGATGCGCGCCGCGATGAGCTGCTGCCAGATCTCGCCCTGATCCACGACCTCGACGCCGTGTTTCTCGGCCTTCGTCAACTTGCTCGCCCCGACGTCCGCGCCGGTGATGAGCAGGTCCGTGCTCGCCGATACCGACGTCGCCGTGGTCGCGCCCGCCTTTTCGCAGAGCCGCTGGAACGTCGGGCGGGGCACCTTCTCGCCGGACCGAGGGTCGCTGATCGCGCCGGTGACCACCACCGTCTTGCCCGCCAGCGGCGCGCCCGCCGCGACCACCGGCGGGAGGTCCTCCTCGCGCACGTCCAGCGAAACGCCCGCCGCCCGCAGGCGTTCGAGCTCGGGGCGCAGCCGGGTGAGGTGCTCGATCAGCGACGCGGCGACCTTCGGCCCGATGTCCTCTACGGCCACGAGCCCGTCGACGCCCGCCTCCGCGACGTCTTCCAGGGACCCGAACCCGGCCCGGCACAGGCGGGCGGCCGTGCCCTCGGACGCCATCGGGATCGCCAGCCCGATCAGCGCCCGGCGCAGGCCGACCGCCCGGCTCGCGTCGATCGACTCGATCATCCGCGTGGCCGAGACCTCCCCGATGCGATCGAACTCGAGCAGTTTCTCCTTGGTCAGCCCGTAGATGTCCGAGGGTTGCTCCAAGATTCCCGCTTCGGCCAGCCGTTCGATCCACACGCCGCCGATGGCTTCGATGTCCGCCGCCGCCCGCGACGCCCAGTGGATCAGCCGCCGCACTGTCTGCGCCGGGCAGGACACGTTGGTGCAGAACAGTTCCCGGCTGTTGCCCTGCTCGGTCAGCGGCTGCCCGCACGACGGGCACGCGTCCGGCGGGACGATCTCCCGCTCGGCGCCCGTGCGTTTCGAGGCGTCCAGCACGCCGGCGACGAACGGGATGACGTCGCCGGCGCGGCGCACCAGCACCGTGTCGCCGATCTTGATGCCGCGGGCGCGGATCACCTCCTGGTTGGCCAGCGTCGCGCGGGTGACCGTGCCACCGCCCACGAACACCGGCTCCAGCCAGGCGACCGGGGCGATCTTGCCGGTCTTGCCGACGTCCCAGACCACATCGGACAGCACGGTGGTCTTCTCCTCGGCCGCGAACTTGAACGCCAGCGCGCCACGCGGCGAGCTCGACCGGGTGCCGGCCGCCGCGTAGGCGTCCCGGCTCGCCAGCCGCAGGACGGCGCCGTCGAGGTCGTAGTCCAGGTCGTTGCGCTGCCGCTCGATCTCGCCGATCACACTCTGCGCCGCGGCGGCGTCGGCGCAGCGCCGCATGTCGGCCGCGGTGAAGCCGAGCGTGTGCAGTGCGCTGCCGAGGTCGGTTTCCGCGCTGTCCGGCTCGGTGTACAGGTCGAAGGCGAAGAACCGCAGCCGCCGCTCGGCGACGGTCGCGGGGTCCTTGGCGCGCAAGGTGCCCGCGGCGGCGTTGCGCGGGTTGATCAGCGGCTTGTCCGGGTGGGCGGTGTTGTAGGCGGCGAAGGTGGAACGCAGCATGACGGCCTCGCCGCGGACCTCGACGCGGCCCGGCGCGCCGACCTGCTCCGGGATCCCGTCGGTCAGGGCCCGCACGAGCACGGTGACGTCGTCGCCCGTCGTGCCGTCGCCACGGGTGATCGCCCGGACCAGCCGCCCGTTTTCGTAGACGACGGCCAGCGAAAGCCCATCCAGCTTCGGCATGACCACCACCGGCTGGCCCGGGAAGCGGCCGAAGAACGCCTCGACCTGCTCGGGTCTGGTCGCCTTCTCCAGCGACAGCATCGGGCGCGAGTGCCGGATCGGCGCGTGCAGCACCGCCGGCGCGCCGACCTGGTCGAGGGGGTTCGGGTCGGGGGTGAGCTCCGGGTGCGCCTCGATCAGGCTCCGCAGCTCGTCCTCGACCGCGTCGTACTCCGCGTCGGCCACCAGCGGCGAGCCCCGGTAGTAGGCGTCACGCAACACCGTGATGCGGTCGGCGAGTTCCTGGATGCGTTCCTGAACGTTCACCCCGAGGACGTTACCGGGCACCACCGACAAAATCCGCGGGCCGCCGGTTCAGCGTGCCGCTGCCGACGACGGCGGACGCAGACGCAGGCCACCCGGCGGCTGCGGCTGGGCACGCTGGTCAGCGGCATCCACTACCGCCACCCCGCGCTGCCGGCGAACATGGCCGCGACGCTCGACATCGTCTCCGGCAGGCACTGGAGATCGGCGTCGGCGCGGGCTGGAATGAAGAGGAGTCCGGCGCGTACGGCGTGGAACCGGGCACGATCAAAGAACGCAGCGACCGCTTCGAGGAAGCGTGCGAGGTCCTCGTCGGGCTGCTGACGCGGGAGACCACGACGTTCCGGGGCGAGCACTACCAGTGACCGACGCCCCCTGCGAGCCCAAGGGCGTCCAGCGGCCGCACCCGCCGATCTGCATCGGCGGCAGCGGCGAGAAGCGCACCCTGCGCACGGCGGCGAAGTACGCCCAGCACGGGAACTTCGTCGGCGGCCCGGCGCGGCGGCGGTACGGCCGGCAGCGGCAGTCCGGATGCGGTGAATGACTCATTCCTGGCGTCCGACGCCTCTCTGTCATTCACTGCGCTCGGGGGCTGGTTCGCGGGCGGTCCGGGTGAGTTGAGCTCCGCCTCTCGTGCGTCCCCGGCCGTCCTTGTGCCCTCCCCGTCGCGGGTCTTCGGTGGCGCAAGCCGCCGAACAGGCGATGGGTGGCGGCGGGGTGTCGTTGCTCAGCGTGGCCGGAGGTGGGCCGTACCGGACCGCCTGCCGGCTGCGGTGGGCCGGGCGGGTTGTGCGTCCTCGTGCCGGTGTGGTGCGTCGTGGCCTTTCGCGCCGCCGCCGGGAAACGTCGAACATCGAATTCCACCGGTTCGTGATCAATGGACATCGTCACGATTTTTTGTTACGGCCGAGAATCTGTTTCACTCGATCGTGTGACACTCATATTCGGGCTCCGGTGCTTGTTGGCCAAAAGTAATGGTGGCGGTAGGGTCGTGCCGTCGAGAGCAACTCGAATGGTTGAACCTTTCGCCACTCGCCTTCCGCAATTCCAGAGCAGAAAGAAAGAGTATTGGATTTCGAAGCACTGGCCGGCGAGCTGCGGAACCTGCGGGAGAACGTCGCCGGCGTGACCGATACGGTGCTGGCCGCGGTCGACGGCATCCCGATCATCGCCGACGCCGCCGACGACATCGATCCGGCGAAGATCTCCGCGCTCGCCGCGGCCGATCTCGGGATTGCCCGGCAGGCCGCCGAAATCACCGGCAAGGGCACCCTGAACCAGACCGTGGTGTTCGGCAGCGAAGGCTACATGGCCGTCTACGCCATCGGACGGCTGGCGCTGATGGTCGTGCTGGGGGACAAGGGCCTGAACGTCGGGCGCCTGCTGTTCGAAGCCCGGCCCGTCATCGAGCGGATCGGCTCGATCCTGGCCGCGTAGCTCGCCGGCCGACCACCCGTTCACGGAGAGGAAACAGCACGATGATGAACATCGACACGGCACTCAAGGAAGCCATGTCCATCAGCGGCGCCGTCGGCGTCGCGCTGGTCGACTACGAAAGCGGCATGTCGCTCGGCACCAGCGGTGGTGGCGAGTGGCTCGACCTGGAGATCGCGGCGGCCGGGAACACCGAGGTCGTGCGGTCGAAACTGCGGGTCATGTCCTCGCTGGCGCTCAACGACTCCATCGAGGACATCCTGATCACGTTGCACCGCCAGTACCACCTGATCCGACTGATGAATTCGGTGGGCTCCCGGAATTCGCTGTTCCTGTACCTGGTGCTGGACCGCGACCGGGCGAATCTGGCGCTGGCCCGGCACTACCTCAGACGCATCGAAGCGGATCTGCAGGTGTAGCCGGGGATGACCGGAGGCGGCTCCCGCGCCGCACTCGTCATCGGCTCGGCGTTCGTGCACGACATCGGTTCCCTGTTCCCCGTGACCATGAACCTCGCCGGTGACGAGCTGGCGTTCACGTTCGTGTCGTCCTGCCCGACGCCCGACGCCGTCGAGGAGTGGGTCCGGCGGCGGTCGGGCACCGTCGTGGCCGGCCGGGTGCCCCGCTTCTTCGTCGACGCCGGCGGGCGGCGGATCCGCGTCGAGCTGGCCGGCTCGTCGATCCGGGCCCTGGTCGTGCTCGCCGACGAGGTGACCGCGGCCCCGGCCGCCGTCCCGCGGCTCGGGCGCTGGCAGGACCAGATGCCCTGCCGCGTGCGGGGCGCGATGGACGAGCTCGCGCGGATGCTGTCGCGCTGCCACCACCACGCGGGCGGCGCCGCGCCGCTGATCGACCTGGAACTGGCCTACCGCCCGGACCGCGAGTACGAGACCCGCCTGGCCGGCGCACACGAACGGGTGCGGGCCTACATCGCGCCGGTCCGCCCGGTGCTGGCGATGCGCTGGCGCACGGCGACGGCGGCACAGCGCAAGGCGTTCCTGTCGGAGGTACCGGACGGCTTGCCGGTCCGGGGCTGGCTCCGGCGGCGCCGGACCACGCAGATCATGGGAATGGAGGTGGAGGTGTCACCTTGACGTGGGTGAGCCGGGACGCCCGCGGGCTGCGAGACTGCTCCGGTACGAACGGTCACCATCGGATCGAGGAAACCCGCATGAAGATCGCCCGGTTGCTCGGAGCCTTCCTGCTCGCGCTGTCCGGCGTGCTGCTGATGGCCGGGCCCGCGTCGGCCCACACCGAGCTCAAGTCGAGTTCGCCCGCAGAAGGGGCGAGCCTGGCCGCCCCGCCGCGCAAGATCGAGCTCACCTTCGAGGAGCCGGTCACCCTGCAGCAGGACCCGATCTCGGTCACCGGCCCGGACGGGGCGAAGTGGACCGTCGGCACCCCCGCGGTCGTCGACGCGGTGATCACGGCCCCGGTGACCCCGGCCGGCCCGGCCGGTGCCTACACGCTCACCTACAAGGTCGTGTCGGATGACGGCGACAAGGTGACGGCCGCCGTGCACTTCACCCTCACGGCGCCGGTCTCGTCCAGCTCCGCCGCGGCGACGTCGGCGGCCGCCGTACCGGCCACCGCCACGTCCGCCACGTCCGCGACGCCCGCCCCGGCGAGCGAGATCGGCGGCAGCGTGCCGGCGTGGGTGTGGATCCTCGTCGCCGTCGTGGTCGTGCTGGCCGCGGTCGTCGTCGCGCTGCGGCTGCTGCGGCGCCCCCGGCCGTAGCGTCAGCCGGCGGACGCACCGTAGTTCCGCAGGAACAGCGCTTCGGTCAGGGCCATGGCCGCGATCTCCTGCGGGGCCACGCTTTCGTTGGGCGCGTGGATGCGTGCCTGCGGTTCCTCGACGCCGATGAGCAGGATCTCGGCGTCGGGGTAGGTCTCGGCGAAGACGGTGCACAGCGGGATCGAACCGCCCTGGCCGAGCCGGCTCACCGGACGGCCGTACGCGGCCTGCATGGCTTCGTCCATCGCCTGGTGGGCGGGCCCGCCGGTCGCCGCGAGGAACGGCTCGCCGATCGCCTCGACGTCGACCGAGACGTCCACGCCCCAGGGAGCCGCGGCCATCAGGTGCTCGCTCAGCGCGCACGCCGCCTGGTACGGGTCCACGCCCGGCGGCACGCGCAGGTTCAGCCGGGCCCGGGCGCGCGGGGTGAGGGCCGCGGTCGAGCCGACGACCGGCGGGCAGTCGATGCCGAGCACCGTCAGCGCCGGACGCGCCCACAGCGTGTCCGCGACTTCGCCGCTGCCGAGCAGGAGGGCACCGGGGGACAGGCCCGCGTCCGCCCGGAACCGCGCCGCCGGGTACGGGGCGCCGGACCAGCGGCCGCCGCCGGGCACGCCGTGGACGGTGGTGTCGCCCGCCTCGTCGCGCAGGGTGCCGAGCACCGTCACCAGCGCGGCGAGCGCGTCCGGCGCGGGGCCGCCGAACATGCCGGAGTGCAGCTCCGACGGCAGTGCGTCGACGTGGACGACGACGTTGACCATGCCGCGCAGGCTGACCGTCACGGCGGGGTGCCCGACGGCGGCGTTCCCGGTGTCGCCCATCAGGATCGCGTCGGCGCGGAGCAGCCCGGCGTGCTCGGGGACGAACGCCTCCAGCCCGCCGGTACCCTGCTCCTCGGAGCCCTCGACGACCACCTTGAGGTGCACCGGCACGTCGTCGCCGAGCGCCCGCAGCGCGGTGAGGTGCATGACGATGTTGCCCTTGCAGTCAGCCGCGCCGCGGCCGTACCAGCGTCCGTCCACTTCGGTCAGCCGGAACGGCGGTGTCCGCCACTCGTCGTCCGCCAGGGGCGGCTGGACGTCGTAGTGCGCGTACAGCAACACGGTCGGGGCGTCCTCCCGGCCGCACGGCCGGGACCCGACCACGGCCTGGCTGCCGTCCGGGGTGTCGGCGAGGTGGGTGTCGAACCCGGCCTCGGTGAACGCGTCGGCCACCCAGATGGCGGCGCGCCGGCACTCCTCGGGCGGGAACTGCCGCGGGTCCGCGACCGAGCGCATCGCGACGAGGTCGGTGAGCTCGTCGCGGGCCCGCGGCATCAGGTCCTCGACCCGCCTCCGCAGATCCATCGCGTTCACCTGGCCTTCTCGGGACAGTAGACCTCGATGACGAGCCGGCGCACGCGGAGCAGCGTCTCCGGCGGCAGGGACGGGAGCGCCGCGGGGCCGCTCGCCCGAGCGAGCGCCGCCTCGGGGTCGGCGCAGATCGAGCCGCCGTCCGTGCCGAGCAACCGGACGAGCTGGTCGCGCGACGGCGACCGCGCGCCCTCCTGGGCGAGCCGGACGGCGAGGCGGTCGGCTTTCGCCTCCGCTTCGGCCGACGCCCGCGCGGACCGGGACACCAGGTACCCGGCCCCGAGCAGCCCGCCCAGCACGATCCCCACGGCGAAGTAGACGAGCACCCGCTGCGGCCGGGTCGACAGTTCGTCCACAGTGGTCATGACGGGTTCACCTCCGGCTGCCGCCACGACGGTTTGCGCAGGCGGTAGAACAGGAACGGCACCACCAGGCCGAGCCCCAGCGCGCCGCCCGCGACGACCCCGAGGTACACCCACGGGCTGCCCGACCCGAACTGCGAAGGCGGGACGAAGCCGACGAGCAGCGCGGCCAGTGACGCGCAGAACCCGATGCCGCACAGGCCGAGCAGCATCGGCGCGCGGAACCCGCGCGGGTGGTCGGGGTACTTGCGCCGCAGCCGCACCGCCGCGACGAACATCAGCAGGTACATGATCAGGTACACCTGGGTGGTGATCACCGAGAAGATCCAGTACGCGCTCGACACGTCCGGGATGAACGCGTAGCACAGCGCGATCAGCGTGGTGACCGCACCTTGCGCGACGAGGATGTTCTGCTGCACGCCCCGGCCGTTGAGCCGCTGCAGGAACGGCGGCAGGTACCCCTCCTGCCGGGCGATCAGCAGCAGCCCCTTCGACGGGCCGGCCAGCCAGGTCAGCATCCCGCCGAGGGACGCCAGCACGAGCAGGACGCCGATCAGCGGGGTCAGCCACTGGATGCCGAAGCCGGCGAAGACGGCGTCGAAGGCCTGCATCACGCCGGCCGTGAGCGAGAGCTGGTCGGCCGGGACGATCCAGCTGATCGCCAGCGCGGGCAGGATGAAGATCAGCAGCACGAGCCCCATCGCCAGGAACATCGCCCGGGGGAACTCCTTGCCCGGTTCGCGCAGCGAAGACACGTGCACCGCGTTCATCTCCATCCCGGAGTAGGACAGGAAGTTGTTCACGATCAGCACCAGGCTCGCCAGCCCGGCCCACGCGGGCAGCAGGTGGCTCGCCGACATCGGTGCCGCGGACGGGTGGCCCTGCCCGAGGAACACGATGCCGAGGATCACCAGCAGCGCGCCCGGCAGCAACGTCCCGATGACGAGCCCGCCGCCGGCCAGCCCGGCCACGCCTTTCGTGCCGCGCGAGGAGATCCAGACGCCCGACCAGTAGGCCACCACGATCACCGCGGCGGTCCACCACCCGCTGGTCGCCAGGTCCGGGTCGACCACGTACGCGAGGGTGCCGGCGACGTACCCGAGCAGGCTCGGGTAGTAGAAGATGGTCATCGCGAACTGGCACCAGACGGCCAGGAAGCCGATCGGCTTGGAGATCCCGAGCGCCACCCAGTTGTAGACCCCGCCGGGCCAGCCGGACGCCAGCTCGGCCGAGACCAGCGACGTCGGCAGCAGGAACACGATCGCCGGGACGACGTAGAGGAAGACGGCCGCCAGGCCGTACACGGCCATCGTCGGCGAAGGACGCAGGCTCGCGACGGAGCCGGTCGTCATCAGCGCGAGCGCGACCCAGGAGATCCACGCGCCGGCCGGTGGCCGGGCCCGACGGCTCCCCTCGGCGGGCGGCGGCCCCGCGGGTTCCGGGGACCGGCTCGGTCTGTTGGTGGTGGTCATGGCAGTCGGCCTCCAGGGCTTGCCTCGACGGGGTGTCTCATCGTGTTCCGGGTGGCCGCCGGCCGGGTCACCCGCGGCGGGCGAGACCGCTTCTCAGCCGAGGGCGGCGTCGAGCGTGACCGCCGCGTCGATGAGTGCCAGGTGCGTGAACGCCTGCGGGAAGTTGCCCAGCTGCTCGCCGGTGGGGGCGATCTCCTCGGCGTACAGCCCGACGTGGTTGGCGTAGGTCAGCATCTTCTCGAACGCCGTACGGGCTTCTTCCAGCCGGCCCGCCCGCGCCAGCGCGTCCACGTAGGCGAAGCTGCACAACGAAAACGTGCCCTCGGAACCGGCCAGCCCGTCCGGGGACGCGGCCGGGTCGTAGCGGTAGACCAGGCTGTCGGTCACCAGATCCGCCTGGATCGCGTCGAGCGTCGAAAGCCACAGCGGGTCCGTCGGCGGGAGGAAACCCGTGCGGGGCATGCGGAGCAGGGCCGCGTCCAGCTCCTCGCCCGTGTCGTGCTGGACGAAGGCGTTGCGCGTCCGGTGCCAGCCGCGGGCGAGGACCTGGCCGTGGATGCTGTCGCGCTGCCACGTCCAGTCCTCGACCGGCGCCGGCCGGCCGTGGGCGGCGGCGAGGCGGATGCCGCGGTCGAACGCGACCCAGCTCATCAAGCGGCCGTAGGTGAAGCGCTTGCGACCGCCGCGGGTCTCCCAGATGCCTTCCTCGGGCTGGTCCCAGTGCTCGCCAAGCCAGTCGAGGGCCGTGCGCAGCGCCGTCCAGCCCTGGTGGGACAGCTCGAACCCGGCGCGGTCGGCGGCGAAGACGCTGTCAAGGGCCTCGCCGTAGATGTCGAGCTGCAGCTGCCCGGCCGCGTCGTTGCCGATCCGGACCGGGTTCGACCCGCGGTACCCGGACCAGTGCGCGAGGCTCTCCTCCTGCAGGTCCGTCGTGCCGTCCACGCGGTAGAGCACGGCGAGCGGCCCGCTGGTGCCGCCGCCGCCTTCGCGGATGCGGTCGCCGAGCCAGCCCCCGAACCGGGCCGCCTCCTCGGCGAACCCGAGCGACAGCAAGGCCGAAACCGAAAACGACGCGTCCCGGACCCACGTGTAGCGGTAGTCCCAGTTGCGCTCGCCGCCGAGGCGCTCCGGCAGCCCGAGCGTGGGCGCGGCGACCAGGCCGCCGGTCGGCGCGTAGGTCAGCAGCTTGAGGGTGATCGCCGAGCGGGTCACGATCTCCCGCCAGCGGCCGCGGTAGGTGGAGCGGGCCAGCCAGGTGCGCCACCAGTCCACAGTGGACCTGAACAGCGCCTCGAACTCGGCGACGCGCATCTCGCGCGGCGGCTCCGCGGCATCGGTCTCCAGCACGACCCCGCGGACCTGGCCGGCCGTCAGGGTGAGACTCAGGTGCACGTCCCCGCCTTCGACGCGCACCTCGGCGAGGTGTTCGTCGCCCGGCTCGCGGACCGCCTGCAGCGTCAGGGAAGTCTCGCGCGCGACGAACACGGCACCGTTCGCGACGAGCATCGCCTGGTGCGGCCGGCGCCCGTAGTCGAACCGGGGCGCGACGACGACGTCGAACGTCATCCGGCCGCGGACGCAGCGCACCAGCCGGGCGATCCGGTGCCGGGTCGTGGCGGTGGTGCCGCACGGCGGCATGAAGTCGACCACTTCGCCGAGGCCGTCCGGGCCGGCGAACCGGGTGATCAGCACCGCGGTGTCCGGGTGGTACATCTGCGAGCTCGCGCACGCGCCGGCCGGGCGGATGCGGAACCGGCCACCGCGCTCGTCGTCGAGCAGCGCGCCGAAGACGGACGGCGAGTCGAAGCGCGGGGCGCAGAACCAGTCGATCGACCCGTCGGTCGTCACCAGCGCGGCGGTCTGCAGGTCACCGATCAGCCCGTGCTCGGCGATCGTGGTCTCGGTCATCGTTCCTCCAACGGGCGCCGGGATCTTCTCGGTGCACCGTCGCCCGGGCCGCGCCGCGCTGCCTCATCCCCGCGGGGTGAGGTGGCCCGGCCGCCGCGCACGCCACTGTGGGCGCCACCCGAGCAGGAAGGCCCGCCGATGATCGTGCTGCCCCTGGCCCTCGCCCAGTTCGTCGCGAGCTACGCGGCCACCACCATGACGGTGGCCGTCAGCGCCATCGCCACCGATCTCGGCACCACGGTCATCGGCGTGCAGACGGCGATCACCGTCTTCACCCTGACGATGGCGTCGCTCATGGTGCCCGGCAGCAAACTGAGCGACCTGCTGGGCCGCAAGCGCTGCTTCCTGGCCGGGCTGGCCGTCTACGGCGCCGGCGCGCTGCTGGCCTCGGCCGCGCCGGGGCCGGGCCTGCTGATCGTCGGGTACTCGCTGCTCGAAGGCATCGGGTCGGCCCTGATGATCCCGCCGATCTACATCCTGGTCACCGTGACCAGCCGCGATCTCACGGCCCGCGCGCGGGCCTTCGGCGTGGTCAGCGGCGCGGGCGCACTGGGCGCCGCCGCCGGGCCGCTGCTCGGGGGCCTGGTGACGACGTGGTTCGGCTGGCGCGCGTCCTTTCTCCTGCAGGTGCTCCTGGTCGGCCTGATCGTCGTGCTGGCCCTGCGGATCGTCGAACCGCCCGCGTCATCGCGCACGCAGCGGTTCGACGTCACCGGCGCCGTCCTCTCGGCGGCGGGGCTGTTCTTCGTCGTCTTCGGCGTCCTGCAGGCGGGCACCTACGGCTGGCTGGTGTCACGGGCGGACTTCTCCGTCGGCGGGGTGGTGCTGCTGTCCGCCGGCGGGCTGTCGCCGGTGTGGCTGTTCGCCGGGATCGGGGCCGCCTTCCTGGTCGCGTTCTTCGCGCACGTCCGGGCGCGGGAACGGAAGGGCCGGGAGCCGCTCGTGCCGTCCGGGCTCTTCCGCGACCGCGTCACCGGGCTCGGCCTGCTGACCCAGCACGTGCAGTGGCTCGTCCTGCAGGGGTCGTTCTTCGTGGTGGCGGTCTTCCTGCAGCAGGTCCGCGGCTACGACGCCATCGAGACCGGGCTGATGCTGACGCCCGCCACGATCGGCATCCTGGGTGCGTCGGCGGCCGCGGGCCGGATGGCGCGCCGGCACTCCCAGCGCGGCCTCGTCCGCGCCGGCTTCGTCCTCGCCGTCGCCGGCCTGGTCCTCGTGCTGCTGCTGGTCCGCGCCGACTCCGGGGTGGCGAGCGCGGTGCCCGGGCTGTTCCTGCTCGGCGCCGGCGTCGGGATCATGCTGACGGCCTCGGTGAACCTGGTGCAGTCCCGCTTCCCGGACGCCGCGCAGAGCGACATTTCGGGAGTGTCGCGCAGCGTGTCGAACCTCGGCTCGTCGGTGGGGACGGCGCTGGCCGGGTCCGTCCTGGCCGGGACGCCCCACCTCGGCGGGCGCTCCTTCGCGCTGGCTCTCACCACCTTGGGCGTCGTGGCGGTGGCCGGGCTGGTCGCCGCCCTGCTGCTGCCGGCGTCCGACTGATCCGTCCCTTGTGGACGAATGCCGGACCGCGGTGACGATCACCCGCAGGACCACGCCCAGCACCACGAGGTCCGCGATCATCTGCAGGGTCACCAGCACCCGGGCGCCGGTGGCGATCGGGGCGATGTCGCCGAAGCCGACGGTGGTGAACACGGTGACCGTGAAGTACAGCGCGTCGGTCCGCGTCAGCGTCGTGCCGAACGCGCCCATGCTGTCGCGGGCGAGCACGTAGTAGCCGTTGGCGAACAGCAGCAGGAACAGCGGGAGGATGAGGGCCAGCGCCTGGACGCCCTGCCAGGCCGGGAAGGGCGAGCGCAGGATCATCCGCACCTCGCCGACCACCAGCAGTACGACGACGGCGAGCCCGGCGGCGAAGAGGACGACCGTCCACGGCCGCAGGCCCCGGTCGACCGGGAGCAGGTAGTAGAGGCAGACCAGCGCGGTGACCGTGAGCAGCGGCCGGAGCACCGCGAGGTGGACGAACCGCCACCGGCGGGTCACCGTGCCAGGGCTTTCCGCTTGAGCGACTGGTACTCCGCGTCGTCGATGACGCCCTGTTCCAGCAGCCGCCGGGCTTCGGCGATCTGCGCCGCGCCGGTGTTGTCCGATGTGGACATTTCGCGGCCCCGCTGCCGGTCGAGGATGTGCCGGCCCTGGGTCACGAAGTAGAGCAGGATGCCGAAGAACGGGAGGAGGACGAACACCACGGTCCAGCCGGACACGTCGGCGCGGCGGAACAGATCGCCGAAGGCCACGAACAGCAACCAGAACCAGGCGATCCAGCAGAAGAACACCAGCATCGTCCACATGAGGTTGAGAAACGGGTACTCCGCGCTCGCCAGGGTCATGACTTCTCCTCGTCCGGGATCGGGGCCAGGCACGCTCGCACGTGCCCGGCCCACTCGACCGGATCCCGGGTGCGCTCGCCTCACCCGCCGCGGGTGGGGCGAACGCGGCCCGGCCCCAAGCGCCCCAAGGCGGCCTTGGGTGCGTCTGACGCACCGAAGGCCGCCTTGGGTGCGTCAGACGCACCGAAGGCCACCTTGGGGCGCTCCGCTCAGACCGAGAAGTCGGCGACTTCGGCGTCGAGCAGCCCCCGTTCCCGGGCGATCGCCACGGCCTCGCGCCGGCTGCGGACGTCGAGCTTCGCGTAGATGCCGCGGACGTGGGTCTTGACCGTGTTCGGCGAGACGGTCAGGTCCTCGGCGATCTCGTCGATCGACCGCTGCGTGGGCAGCAGGCGCAGGACGCCGCGCTCGCGTTCGGTCAGCGGCGCGGGCATCGGCGGGGTGTGCAGCCGGCGCCGGACGGCGAGGATCTCGCCCGCGAACCGCTCGCCCGCGCCCAGCCCGCCCAGCCGGCTGGTCAGGAACCCGATCAGCTCGGGCGGCGCGAACACGAACGGGAACCGGACCCCGGTCGGTTCGGCGGCGTGCAGAGCCTCGTCCAGCAGCCGGGCCGCCCGGTCGCGCGCCCCGGCCGCCAGCGCGGCCTGCACCCCGATCAGCGACGCCTCGATCGCCGCCCACGCCAGTTCCATCGGCGCTTCGTCGTCCAGCAAGGACCGCAGCACCGAGCTCGCCGCGTGGTGCCTGCCGAGGCGCAGCTGGGTCCGGGCGCGCATCAGCAGCAGCTCACCCGAACCGGCGAGGATCGGCAGGGCCCAGCGAACCGTCTCCCTGGCCTGGCCCGCCGCGCCCAGCCGCAGGGCGGCGCGCTGTTCCAGCACCGCGCACAGGGCGGCGTGCCCGGCCGGGCAGGTGCGCCCGGTGCCGAGGCGGGTGCGGGCCCGGCGCATCCGCCGTAGCCCCGCGTGCCACGCGCCGAGTTCGAACTCCGCCGCGCCCCGCAGGGTTTCGGCGAACAGCCGCAGCTCCCTGGCCGCCCGCGCGGGCGCGTCCCCGAGGAACTGCCCGATCCGCTTGGCGTGCTTGAGGCAGTCCGCCGGTTCGCCGCACAACAAAGCTCCGTACGCCAGCAGCGCCCCGGCCTGCGCGCCCTGGAGGGAGCGCGGCGGATCCTGGGTGGGCAGGCGGGCGCCCGCCCGGCGGGCGAGCGTGTCCATGGCCCGGTAGTCGCCGTCATGGCAGGCCAGTCCGGCCAGCATGGTGAGGCACTGGGCGACCGTGAAGTCCTCGTGGACCCGTTCGGCGGTGCCGAGGACCTGCAGCAGGGCCTCCCGGGCGGGCCCGCGCTCGTCGCGGGCGATCAGGACGCCGGCGCGGTGCAGGGTCGCGACGCCGCCCAGCCCGGCGCCGGCGGCCAGCTCCTCGTCGACCTGCCCCGCCACGCGGGAGGCCTGGGCCGGGCTGTGGTCGAGCTGGGCGAGCCAGGAGTACGTCAGCTGCCGCAGGACGGTCAGCTCCGGCGTCGGCCGCTCCGGCCACGACGCCTCCGCCCGGGCCAGCTGCAGCCCGGCCGCCGACGTCTCGGCCGCCTCCAGGTACAGCCCGGCCGAGATCAGCGCGGCCGGCGGGTCGGCCGGGATACGGCGGTCCTCCAGCAGGGTCAGCGCCAGCCGCAGGACGCGGTGCTCGCCCGCGAGGAACAGCGTCACGGCGTGCTCGCGCAGCAGGTCGCCGACGCGGGCGGGATCGCCCGACCGGACGCTGTGGAGCAGCGCCGGGGCGGGCCGGTCGTGCCCGGCGAACCAGCCGGCCGCCTTCTCGTGCAGGGTCCGGGTCCGGTCCGGCGCCCGCCGCTGCAGCTCCGCGCGCAGGTAGGTGCGCAGCATCGGCAGCACGCGGTGGTGCGGCGGGGTGCCGCCGGAGTCGACCACCTGGGTGGCCGGCTCGCCGAGTTCGCGGAGCATCGCCTCGGCGTCCGCCCGGCCGGAGAGCACCGGTGCCAGCCCGGCCGGGACCTCGTCGCAGATGCTGATCGTCCGCAGCAGTTCTCGCTGCGCCGGGGTGAGGGCGGCGAGCACCTCGTCGGTCAGGTAGCCGAGGACGGCGCTGTCGCGGCCGGTGGCGAAGTCCCGCAGGCTGCCGTGCCGGGCGGCGGACGCCGCGGCGAGCCGCAGTCCGGCCGGCCAGCCCCCGGTCCGGGTGGTCAGTTCGGCGGCCTGGTCCCGCGGGATGGCCGGGCCGGCGGTGGCCAGCAGGGCGTTCGCCTCGTCGGCGGTGAACCGCAGCCGGGCGGCGCCGACCTCGACGAGCCGGTCCGCCAGCCGGGCCCGGCCGAGCGGCAGCGGCGGTTCGCGCCGGCTCGCCACCGCCAGGCACAGGCCCGCCGGCTGGTGGCGGACCAGCGCCCGCAACCCGTGCCACGGACCGGGAGAGGTGATCTCTTGAGCGCTGTCGAGGACGAGCACGACCGGCTCGGGCAGCGCGTCGAGCGCGTCGGCGACCTGGGCCAGGAAGGCGAGGTCGGTGCTCGGTACCTCGGGAACGGCCAGCCGCCGCAGGGGGTTGCCGGCCGGGATCCGGCCGCAGCGGCCGAAGGCTTCGAGGATCGCGGACCAGAAGAGCCGGTCGTCGTTGTCGTCGGCGTCGGCCGACAGCCAGGCGACCGCTCCACTGTCCCGGCGCCGGGCCCACTCGGCCAGCAGCACGGTCTTGCCGAATCCGGCCGGTGCGCCGACGAAGACCATGGCCGCGTCGCTCGCGCCGTCGAGAACGGTCAGCAGCCGGGGCCGCGACACGAAGTCCGCGGGCGGCTTGGGCACGGTGATCTTGGTTCTCGGTACCCGTCTTCGGGTCGGGACATCGTGGCACTGCCGCATGTCCGCTTCTCCTTTGCGATTGGTTCGGAGATAATCCCGGCGGATCCTGCCACGCAATTGGCCCGGCTCACCCGCTGCGGGCGAAGAGAACAACGGCGGCGGGCACAATCGTGTGCCGGGTGAAAAATCGTGGAGATGCTCCCGAGAAACGGCAACGGCGATTCGCCGTTTCCCAGTTCTGCTGGCTCGGACCGGGTGAGGTCGTGCTCCTCGACGTGCTGCGGACCGGCCGGATCGGCGCCGGTTCGGTGCTGCTCGGCCTCGCCGTCGCGTTGTCCGCCCTGATCCCGGTGAGCGAGCTGCGGACCGGTGTCCGCGCCGGTGCCGACCTGGTGGCCCGGCTGATCTTCCTGCCGGCGCGCGGCTGGTCGGCGGCGGTGATCCTGCTCGACGTGGCGATCGTCGCCCGCGCGTGGTTCTCGGCGGGCCGGACCCGGCGGCGCCGGGACGCCCGGTGAGCCGGGCGGGCATCCTCGGCGTCGCGACGGGGGCGAATTACGTCTTCCGGGGCGGCGGTGCCATTCCGGCGCGGGCCGCCGAAGGGGTCGAGGATTTTCGCGGTGTACTCGTCGTGCCCGCGCCGCCGGACACGATAGTTTTCGGAACTGTTGCCGATCCCGGAAGCCTTCCGCTGATCCTGCGGCGGCTCGAAGCGCTCGGGATGCACGTGCAATCCGTGCACCGCGTCCGGGAACTGCCGGTGGTGCACCGCGCGGGGTGACCGCGTCACGACGCGGCGGCCGCCGTCACGTGCCCGAGCCGGATCGCCTGCCGCAGGGCGGTGTGGTCGCGTTCGTTCTGGTCGGCGCAGGCCACCGCGAACAGCCGGACGGCTTCGGCGAACGCCGGGCCGGAGCCCAGGTAGGCGGCGATGGCGAGCGCGTCCCCGGTGCGCGCGTGCGCCCGGGCCAGCGTCCACCCGCACAGCTGTGCGTGCGCGCGCAGGACGTCCGGCGTCATCGTGGTGACGTCGCCGGCGGCCTGGTCGTCGCGCAGGCGGCGGACGTGGAAATCGACCGTCCGGCCGTCGAAGTCCGCGCGGGCCCAGCCGAGGAAGACGTCGCCGGTGGCCTGGATCAGCCGCTGGCCGGTGGCGACCCGCCGGCCGGGACCGCCCGCCGCGGTGGCGCCGGTGTACTCCTGCAGCACCGACGGCCGGGCTTCCTTCAGTTGCAGGAACAGCGGATCGCCGGTGCCCGTGCGGACGAGCAGGGCCACCCAGGACCGCGTGCCCGCGTCACCCGGCCCGGTCACTGTGCGGGCCGCGTCGGCGAGCCGGTAGCGGTCGAGCAGCGCCCGGCGCGCCGGACCGAGCGTGCGCCGGTACTGGGTCAGCACCCCGGCGAGGCGGTCGACCAGGGTCGCCGGGTCGCCGTCCCCGGCCAGGCGGCCCGCCGGGACGACCGCGGGCGGCCGCGCGGCCAGCCGCAGGTGCCCGTCGCGGATTTCGGTGAACCGCCGCACGCCGGCGCCGCGCCGCTGGCCGGGGCCCAGCCGGTGGGCCGCGACCACCCGCAGTGTCCGGGCGTCGGCCGGGGCGAAGAAGATGTCGAGCGACGTGCGGCGGGCGAAGTCGTGCATCGCCAGCCGGTAGGCCTCGACGGCGGCGAGCACGGTGCGCCGCCGCTGGGCCGCCGCGTGGCCGTTCTCCCGGCCGGTGACCTCGAAACTCGCGGCCAGCCGCTTGACGTCCCATTCCCACGGCGCGGGCAGGGTTTCGCCGAAGTCGGCGAAGTCGAACACCAGCCGGCGGCCCTGGGCGGTGAACAGGCCGAAGTTGGCGAGCTGGGCGTCGCCGCACGCCTGGACGCCGAACCCGGTGCGCGGGGTCAGGGCGAGGTCGGCCGCCGCGGGGAGGGCGGCACCGCGGAAGTAGGCCAGCGGCGAGGCGGCCATCCGGCCGTAGCGCAGGGGCCGCAGTTCCGGGACCCGGTCGTGGTCCTGGCGGGCCAGCAGCATCAGGGGATCGGCGCGCCGGAGCGGGCCGGGGAACTCGGCGTGGCCGTCCGCCGGGACCGCGGCACGTGCGGCGCGGGCCCGGGCGATCCGCGCATCGGGGGTCGCGGTCTCGTTGTCGGTGAGAGTCATGGGACGGATCGTCGGCCGCGGAGCCCGCCGGGGCGTCGCCCGCCGGGGGTGAAGCGGGGAGTCATCCACCACGGGTGACGACCCGCGGCGGCCCCGGCCGCAAGGTGAGCCGTGGAGGTGCGGTGATGACGACGCGGACGCCGGGCGCACCGGCACTCCGGCGGGTGCGCCGCGGGGATCTCCCCGCCGGTCCGGGCCCGGCGCGGCGCTTCGCCATCCCGTCCGGCCGGCCCCGCCGGCGCTCTCGGGGGAGCGCGCGGGGCGGGCGAACCTCCCACGGGACCGCGGAATTCCCGGGGGCTAGCGAGGTTCGTTCCGCTGCGGCGTCGAGCTCGGAGGTCTTGAATGACTCATTCAGGACCTCCGAAGACCTGAATGAGTCATTCAAGACCGTTGGTTCCCGGGAGTTAGCGCGGTTCCCGCTGCGGAGCCTCGTCGAAGGCTTCGCGCAGCCGGGCTTCCTCGACGTCGGACAGGTTGGTGCTCAGCAAGGTGGCACCGGTTTCCTTGAACGGCTCGACGACCCGGTCCAGCACGGTGTCCTCGGACATCACGAACAGCGCGGACGTCCCCGGGGTGACCTGGGACCGGACGGTGTCGACGAACTCCGCGTCGATCCCGACGTGGCTCAGTGACCCGGTGAGCGCGCCGATCGCCGCGCCGACGGCCATGCCCAGCAGCGGCACCAGGAAGATGAGGCCGAACAGCAGGCCCCAGAAGCCCCCGCCCAGCGCACCGGCGCCGGTCAGCGAACCCAGGTCCTTGGTCTTCGGCTTCTTCCGGCCTTCGGGCCAGGTCACGTAAGCCGCATCGGCGATCGAGATCAGCTGCTGCTTCTGCAGCTGCCGGAGCAGATCCAATGCGTTTTCAGCACCTTCGACGGTCGGGAACCGCCACACGGTCAACGTGGACACGACATCCTCCTCATCCTCCTCGGTCCTGCGAATCGGTGGTCGTGCCGCACTGTTTCCCGGGTGCGGGCGGGCGGCATCGCCCACGCCGTGTGAGCCGCGGAGCGGCCGCGATCGAGGCGGCTGATCTCACCTGGGGCGGGCGAGGCCCGGCAGACCGGCGACCGACCATGATCGCCCGGTCCGCAGCCCTCCCGAGGAACGAGGAAGAAGGATCATGACCGAACCCATGCAGCCCCGGACTTCAGCGACCGGTGCCCGGCCCCCGCTCCCGCCGGACCGGGCCGTCGCGCGGTCGCGGCGGGTCGGCTGGATCTGGTTCGCCGGGGCGATCACCGTCCTGGCCGGACTGTTCAACGTGGTCGAAGGCGTGGTCGCGCTGTTCGACCGGGACTACTACGTGATCGGCCCGTCCGGGCTGCTCGTCTTCTCCCTGGCCGGCTGGGGCTGGCTGCACCTGATCGTCGGCATCCTCGTCGTGCTGACCGGCATCGCGCTCTTCACCGGCGCGCAGTGGGCCCGGGTCGTCACGGTCGCGCTCGCCGGGTTCAACGCACTCGCGCAGCTGGCTTTCCTGTCCGCGTACCCGTTCTGGGGCGTCATCGTGATCGCCCTCGACGTCCTCGTGATCTGGGCCGTCATCGTGCACGGCGACGAATCCACCTACGAAATCTGGTGACCCCGGCGTCCCGGTTGCGCGCCCGTGATCAGTACAGTCGTGGCCTCCGCCCGGCGTCGACCGCGGATCCGGGGCGCATTCTCCCGACAGCCGAGAGGTTCACGTGCCCGATCGAACGACGCTCCCGTTCCGGCCGGTACCCGGTGTGAAGGTCGCGTTGCCGCGGCTGCCCGGCATCTTCGTCCCCCGTCCGAGGCTGGCGGCGGTGCTGGACCGCGCCACCGCCCGGCCCGTCACCGTGGTCCGGGCACCGGCCGGGGCCGGCAAGACCACCGCCCTCGCCGGGTGGGCCGGCGACGGCGACGACGTCGCCTGGGTGTCCCTGGACGAGGACGACAACGACGAGTCCCGGCTGTGGGCGGCGATCCTCGGTGCGTTGCGCCGCTGTCCAGCCGTGCCCGGCGACCGTGGTCTGGACCGGCTCGGCCCGCCGCCTGCCGGGCGGCGGCGGGCCTTCCTGGCCGATCTGGACGACGCGCTCGCCGCGCCGGCCCGCCCGGTGCGGCTGGTGCTCGACGACCTGCAGGAGATTTCCCGCGCCGAACCCCTGGAGGCCCTCGCGGCCCTGGCCCGCCACCTGCCCGCCGCGCTGCGGCTGGTGCTCGTCACCCGGGTCGAGCCGCGGCTGCGGCTGGCCCGGCTGCACGTCGAAGACGTCCTGTCCCGGGTGGAGGCGGCCGAACTCCGGTTCACCGCACGGGAAACGGCGAATCTGCTGCGCGCCACCGGAAGGGTGGTGAGCGACGAGCGCGTCCGGGAGCTCACCGAACGCACCGGGGGCTGGGCCGCGGCACTCGGCTGGGCCGCGGTTTCGGTGCGCGACGCCGAAGACGCGGACGGGCTCGTCGCCTCGGTGACCGGCGACGAGCGGGCCGTCGCGCGGTTCCTCGCCGACGAAGTTCTCGCGCGGCTGCCCCGGCCGACGGCGGATCTGCTGCTGTGCCTCAGTGTCTGCGACGCCGTCGGTGCGACGCTCGCCGTCCGCCTGTCCGGGCGCGCGGACGCCGGGGCGCGGCTGGACGAGCTCGAGCGCGCGATGGGTCTCGTCACGCGCACGCCCGCCGACGCCTACCGGCTGCCGCCGCTGCTCCGCGGGTTCCTGCGGGCCGAGCTGGCCCGGCAGGATCCGGGGCGGGTGCTGCGGCTGCACGGGGTGGCCGCCCGCTGGTACGCCGGCGAAGGCCGGTTCGGGGAGTCGCTCCGGCACGCCGTCGCCGGCCGCGACCGGCAGCGCGTCCTCGTCCTGGCGCGGGATCACGCCGTCCGCCAGGTGCTGGCCGGTGACGGCGAGCCGGTGCGGATCGCGCTCACCTACCTGGGCGCCGCGACGGTCGCCGCGAACCCGCCGCTGCGGCTGGCCTCGGCGCTGGAGAACATCCAGCGCGGGCTGCCCGCCGCGGCCGCGGCGGACCTCGGTGTGGCGGACGCCGGCGCGGTGGACGTCGGCGCGGTGGACGCCGGCGTGGCGGACCTCGGTGTGTGGCCGCTCGCGGCCCGCCACTGGGCGCTGGCCACCGGGAACCCGCCGCCGGAGAGCGGGCTTCCGGACGCTCGGCCGTCCGGGCTCGACGCCTGGTTCACCCTCGATCGCGCGTGGCGGTCACTGCGCCGCGGGGCCCGGCGGCACGCCGTCACCCAGGGGCAGGAAGCCCTGCGCCTGGCCCAGGGGGACCGGCTCGACCACCTCGTGCTCCACAGCAGACTGGCGCTGGCCGTCGCCACCGCCGTCAGCGGGGATCACCCGGCGATGCGGCGGGCCTGCACAGGAGCGCTGGCCGTCGCGCGACGGCACGGCTGGCGCCGGTCCCCGGGCGTGGCCGAGTGCCACCTGATGCTGGCCTACGACGACCTGATGCGCGCCGAGCCGGTGGCGGCGGCCCGTGAACTGGCCCAGGCGGCCGCCGCGGAAGTGCCCGGCGGCGCGCCGCTGCCGGCCCCGCTGCGCGGGTTCTTCGAAGGCATGGTGCGCTTCGACGGCGGTGACCGGACGGCGGGCTCCCAGGTCATGCGCGCGGCCCGGCACCGGCTCGCCGGACTGGAGCTGCCGCCCGAGTTCGTCGGCGTGTGCGGCGTCGCCGAGTACCACGCGGCTCTCGCCCTCGCCGAAGGCGTGCACGCGGCGGAGGTGCTCGCGTGGATGCACGAGCGGCTGCCCGGCAGCGGCGAGCTGGCGCTGCTGCGGGTCCGCGCCCACCTGGCCGCGGACGAGCCGGCGGCCGCCGAAGCGGTCCTGCGCCACACCACCACCGCGACGTCGTTGCTACCGGCCACGCCGGTCGACCGGTGCCTGGCGGAAACCGCGCTGGCCCTGCGTTACCACCGGCGGACCAAAGCACTCCACGCCCTGGACCGCGCGCTCGCCCTGGCCCGGCCGAACGGCCTGGTGCGGCCGTTCGCCCTGGCCGAGCCGCAGGTCGGGCACCTGCTGATCGACCACTCCGGCGGATTCGGCGCACTGGACCGGTTCGCGCAGGCGGTCCGCGGCCGGCTCGTCCCGCACGCCCAGGCGAGCAGCCTGACCGACCGCGAACAGGTGGTGCTGCAGCGGTTGCCGTCGCAGCGGTCGCTGGACGAGATCGCGTCCGACCTGACCGTCTCGGTCAACACCGTGAAGACCCATGTGCGGGCCATCTACGGCAAGCTCGGCGTGAACAACCGGCGCTCGGCCGTCGTGGTGGCTCGCCAGCACGGCCTGACCTGAGCCGTTCACCCGTCAGCCGTTCACCCGTCAGCCGTTCACCCGTCAGCCCGGAGCGGGGCGGACAGCAGGGCCTCGGCCCAGCGGGCCCGCGGGTCGACGTCCACCAGCAGCGCTTTGGCCAGCAGCGTCGCCGGGACGGCGAGGACCGCGCCGAGCGGGCCCAGCAGCCAGGTCCAGAACACCAGCGCCAGCACGGTGACCAAAGTGGACAGACCGACCGAGCCGGCCACGAACCGCGGCTGGACCAGTGACTGCACCACGAAGTTCAGCCCGGCGTACACGACGAGCACCACGAGCAGGTTGCCCCACCCGCCGTCGAGGAGGGCGATGACCGCGGGCGGGGCGACCCCGATCACGAAGCCCACGTTCGGGATGTAGTTGGTGACGAAGGCGAGCAGCCCCCACAGGAGGGCACCCGGGACGCCGAGCAGGGCGAGCGCGGTCGTGTCGAGCGCCGCCACGAGCCCGCCGAAGACGGTCGTCACGACCAGGTACCGCCGGGTGCCCGACGCGAAGCCGCGCAGCGCGGCGGAAATCCACGGCCGGTCCCGCGCGATCCGGCCGAGGCGCTGCCCGGCCCAGGCGGTTTCGGCGCTGAGGAACAGCAGGAGGGCGAAGAGGAAGGCGAGGTTCGTGACGAGGCCGCCGACGCCGGCGAGCAGGGAACCGGCCAGGCCGACGAGTTTCCCGGTGTCGAGGGACGACAGCATCGCGCGCAGTTCGGGCTCCCCGACACCGAACCGGCCGAGGACGGTCAGGCCGTCGTGGAGCAGTTCGTCGACGCGCCCGGTGTAGCGGGGGAGCAGGGTGGACAGCTGCGCGACGGACACCACGAAGACGAGGAAGAAGCCGACCAGGATCGCGTAGACGGTCACGACCAGCACACCGACGGCCAGCCAGCGCGGCAAACCCTTGCGCCGCAACCAGGCCCGCACGGGATCGAGGGTGATGACGACGACCAGGGCGAGGAAGACCGGCCCGGCGAACCAGGCAACGGCCCGCACCCCGCCCAGCACGACCACCGCGGCGGCGGCGCCCAGCAGCACGACGAGCGCGCGGGGCAGCGGGGCACCGCCGGTCCCGGACCCGGTCTCGGGAGGCCACGGAACCGGCGGCGGTTGCGCGCCGCGGCCGAAGCGGTCGGCGAGTCCCCGGAGCGGGTGACGCGCGCGCCGATCCCGGCCCCGGCGCCGCCGGGGCTTGCGGAACCGGTGAGCCGGGACATCGGTGAGCGTGGCACGCACCATGCGAACCTCCGGAGACGAGCGGCGGCCATGCCACGGTGTCGTGGTCCGGGTGTTCCGGCTTCACCCGGTGCGGGGGAAAGCGAGCGTGGACTGCCACCGAGTGTCCTGAATGACTCATTCAGGACCTCCGAGGTCCTGAATGAGTCATTCAAGACGTTCCGGACCGCTCCCGGACGTCGTCCACCAGCAGGTCGGGCGCCTTCATCGCCGCGAAGTGGCCGCCACGCGAGAACTCCGACCAGTGGACGATCGTGTGCAGCGGGAACACCGCGACCCCGGTCGGCACCGGGGACCGCTCGCTCGCGCCCCACGCGCCGGCGTGCGCGGTCTCGTAATAGCAGTTGGCCGACGACCCACCCGTGCCGGTCAGCCAGTAGAGCATCACGTTGGTGAGCAACAGGTCCCGGTCCACCGCGTCCTCCGGCAGCTCGGCCGCCGGGTCGGTCCACTCCTTGAACTTCTCCACGATCCAGGCCAGCTGGGCCACCGGCGAATCGTGCAGCCCGTGCGCCAGCGTCTGCGGCCGGGTCGTCTGCAGCGCCACGTACCCGGCCTGCTCGGTACTCAGGTACTCGAAGTGCTTCAGCCGCGCCTTCTCGGCCTCGGTCGGCTCGACGCCGTCGTCCGGCGGGCCGAACGCGGCGAGCCCGTTCGCGTGCACGCCGACGACCCGGTCCGGGTTGAGCCGGCCGAGTCCCGGGCCGACGACGGCGCCGGTGTCGCCGCCCTGTGCGCCGTAGCGGTCGTAACCGAGCCGGTGCATCAGCTCGGCGAACGCGCGGGTGATCCGGCCGGTGTCCCAGCCCGCCTCGCGGGTCGGCCCGGAGAAGGCCGTGCCGGGGATCGAGGGGATCACGAGGTGGAACGCCTGCCCCGCGCTCGGGTCGGTCAGCGGGCCGATGACGTCCCGGAACTCCACGATCGACCCGGGCCAGCCGTGGACGAGGATCAGCGGCAGGGCGTCCGGCTCGGGGGGGAGCGGACGTGCAGGAAGTGGATGTCCTGCCCGTCGATCTCGGTGACGAACTGGGGGAACGCGTTCAGTTCCCGCTCGTGCCGGCGCCAGTCGTAGCCGTCGCGCCAGTACCCGGCCAGCTCCTTGAGGTAGCTCACCGGCACCCCGCGGCTCCAGCCTGCCCCGGGCAGGTCCGCCGCCCAGCGGGTGCGGGCGAGCCGGCCGCGCAGGTCGTCCAGGCCGGCCTGGGGGACGTCGATGGTGAAGGGCCGGATTTCGTCGTTGTTCTGCATGTCTCCCACCCTGGGAGCCGGTTAGGTCAGGTTCGGTCCTAGGCGACCGGCAGAATGACACTCATGTGGGATACCTCGGCGCGGCTGCTGCGTCTGCTTTCGCTCCTGCAGACCCGGCGGGACTGGTCCGGAGCGGAACTGGCCGAACGCCTCGACATCACCCCGCGGACCGTGCGCCGCGACATCGAACGGCTGCGCGCGCTCGGCTACCCGGTGCTGGCCAGCGCGGGCACCGCCGGCTACCGGCTGGGCGCCGGCGCGGACCTGCCGCCGCTGCTGCTCGACGACGACGAGGCCGTCGCCGTCGCGATGGGCCTGCGCACCGCGGCGGGCGGCTCGATCACCGGGATCGAGGAGACGTCGGTGCGTGCCCTGGCCAAGCTCGAGCAGGTCCTGCCGTCGCGGCTGCGCCACCGGATCAACGCCCTGCGGTCGGCGACGGTGCCGCTGGCGAACACCGGCCCCACCGCCGACCCGGACACCCTGACCGCCATCGCCGCCGCCGTCCGCGACTCGGTGCGGCTGCGGTTCGGCTACCGCGCCCACGACGGCACCGAAAGCGTCCGCACCACCGAGCCGCACCGGTTGGTGCACACCGGGCGGCGCTGGTACCTCATCGGCTGGGACGTCGACCGCGAAGACTGGCGCACCTACCGCGTCGACCGCCTCGAGCCCCGCACGCCCACCGGGCCGCGGTTCACCCCGCGCACCCCGCCCGACCCCGATCTCGGTGGCTACACCTCACGCGCGATCTCGACGTCGGCCTCCCGCTACCAGGGCCGGTTCACCCTGCACGTCAGCGCCGAGACCGCGGCGGAGCGGATCGCGCCCACCACCGCCGCGCTGGAGCCGATCGACGGGCACAGCTGCACCCTGCGCGCCGGCTCCGACTCGCTCGACGAGCTGGCGATCTACGTCGCCGGCAAGGGATTCGACTTCCAGGTGCACGAGCCACCGGAGCTCGTCGACCACGTCCGGGCGCTGGCGGCCCGGCTGGGCCGGGCGGCCGGCTGAGCCGGGGTGGCCGCGGCCGGGGCTGCCCGACCGGCTTCAGTGGGCGAGCAGCTTCACGCCCACGACGGCGAGGGCGATCGCCACCTCGCCGACGAAGAGCAGCAGCTTGGCCGGCCACCGGACGGTGGTGCGCCGCGTCGCGAGCAGGGCCAGCGCGGCGATGGTGAGTACCAGCGACAGGGCGGCGATCCACAGCGCGGTGTCCAGCGGCAGCCAGCCGAGCGCCGCGGCGCCGACGCTGAGTACGGGCAGCAGCGCGGTTTCCAGGACGTGGCCGGTCGCCGCGAGGATGTGGCGGAGGTCGTCGCCGCGCGGGAAGCGGCCGTGCGTGATGCGGTGTGCGCTCACGTCGGCGAACCCGCCGGCCAGGCAGAGGGCGCCCATCGCGGCCCCGATGTCGGCGACGGCTTCGCCCGCGGACGTGCCGGCGGTGTAGTTCAGCAGGAGCAGCACGGTCGACAGGCCGACCAGCGTCGCGTACACGCGTTCCCGCAGGGCGGACACGGGTGCCGCAGGTGCGTTCATGCCCGAACCTTAAACGGGCTTGCGTCCCCGGACCCGGCGGACCACGAACACCCCGATGGCGACGGCGATCGCGGCGAACACGACGTACTGGAAGATCGACGCATACCGCTCGACGACCGGCCAGTGTTCGCCGAGCAGGTAGCCCGCGACGACGAACCCGGTGTTCCAGATCAGGCTCCCGGCCGTGGTGTAGAGCAGGAACCGCCCGAACGGCATGCGCTCGACCCCGGCGGGCAGCGAGACGAGGCTGCGGAAGACGGGGATCATCCGCCCGAAGAATACGGCCTTGCCGCCGTGCCGGGCGAACCAGGCGGCGGTCTTGTCGAAATCGGCGGTCTTGACGAGCGGGATCCGGCCCACGAGCCGGCGCGTGCGGTCGTGCCCGAGCCGCAGCCCGAGCAGGTAGACGACGACGGCACCGGCCACCGACCCGAGGGTGGTCCAGAAGAGGGCGCCGCCGAGGGTGAAGGCACCCCGCCCGGCGGCGAACCCGGCGAGTGGGAGGACGAGTTCGCTGGGGAGGGGCGGAAAGAGGTTGTCCAGCCCGACGACGAGGGCGGCCCCGGGCCCTCCGAGCGACTCCATGAGCCCGACGGCCCACCCGGCCACCCCGGTCAGCTCCCCGGCAGGGGATGCGGTGGGGGACGCGGCGGGGGACGCGGTCATGGAGGCTCCAGGGTGGGTGTCACGGTCGGCGGGGTGCGCGCGGTGCGTGGTCTGCCGCGGCTGTTCCAGCGCCCCAAGGCGGCCTTGGTTGCGTCAGACGCACCGAAGGCCGCCTTGGGTGCGTCTGACGCACCGAAGGCCGCCTTGGGGCGCTTGGGTCGGGGGAGCGTCCTGATATGGCCGGAGAAGGCGAGGGGGCGGGGCTCAGCCGGCGCAGGCCTTGGTCAGCGCCGCCACCTGGTCCGCCTTCTTCCCGACCCAGTCCGCCGGCCGCTTCACCAGGTCGTCCACCGTCGTCTCGCGCATGGTCGTCGCCAAGCCGTTGATCGCGTCGGCCGCCGTGGTGTTCGCCGCCTTCGAGGCCAGCCCCGTCAGCTCGTCCGCGGCCGCGTGGGCCCGGTCGGCCGCGGCCTGGGGGTCGGTCAGGTCCGGGTTTGCGGTGGCGATCCGGACCGCGTCCGCGCAGACCGCCGCCGTCGAGGCCGCGTTGCCCACCTGCCCCGCCGTCTCCGCGACGCCGCAGCCGGTGAGGGCCAGCACCGCGCCGCCGGCCAGCACAGCCGTCGTGAAGCGAGTGAAGTTCATCATGATCCTTTCGAAGAAACGTCAAGCCGGGTACGAGTGCGGAGCAGGCTGGCGGTGACCGCCGTGGCGAGGATCGCCGCGACCACGCCCAGCGAGAGCGGCGTCGGGATCTTCCAGACGTCCAGCAGCAGCATCTTCACGCCGACCCAGACGAGCACCAGCGCCAGCCCGATCTTCAGGTACACGAACCGGTGCATCACGTCGGCGAGCAGGAAGTACATCGCCCGCAGGCCGAGGACCGCGAAGGCGTTCGACGTGAACACCAGGAACGGTTCCTGGGTGACCGCGAAGATCGCCGGGATCGAGTCGACCGCGAAGACGACGTCGGTGACCTCGATCAGCACCAGCACCGCGAGCAGCGGCGTGGCCACCCAGCGGCCGGCCTGCCGGACCAGGAACTTGCCGCCGTGGTCGCCGTCGGTGGACGGGACGATCCGGCGGAAGACCCGCAGCACCACGTTCTGCTCGTAGTCGACCGTCTCGTCCCGGTGCAGCGCCATCCGCACGCCGGTGAGGACCAGGAAAGCGCCGAACACGTAGAGGATCCAGGCGAAGCTCGCGATCAGCACCGAGCCCGCGGCGATGAACGCCGCCCGGAACACCAGTGCACCGAGCACGCCGTAGAACAGGATGCGGTGCTGGTACTCGCGGGGGACCGCGAAGTAGCTGAAGATGATCGCGAACACGAAGACGTTGTCGACGGCCAAGGACTTCTCGATGACGTAGCCGGCGAAGTACTGGCCCGCGAATTCCGCGCCCCAGACCCACCAGACCACGGCGCCGAAGGCGAGCCCGAGCACCACCCACACGCCGGACCAGGCCAGCGCCGACCGGACGCCGACGACGGGTGACTTGCGGTGCGCGGCCAGGTCGATCGCGAGCATGGCCAGGATGACGCCGAGCACGGCGGCCCAGGCCCAGATCGGGACGGTCACGAGATACTCCTCCGGTTCGGTGACGAACCGGAGGTCTCCCCGGTCACCCGAAGGTGACGCCGGCACCGGGCTGCACACGTGCAGCCGTATTGACGATGCCGGACCGGGCGGGTACTCCCCTCCGCTACGTCCAGAATGACGAACTGGACTTCGTCTGTCAAGTTCGGACGGTTAATGTGACGGGTATGGCTTCGTGGACGTTCCTCAGCAACCACGCGCACGTCCTGCTCTGCGTGGCCGCGGATCCCGACCGGACGCTGCACGACATTGCCGAGCGGGTCGGGATCACCGAGCGCGGCGTGCAGCTGATCCTCGCCGACCTGATCGCCGAGGGCTACCTGGAGCGCGAGCGCGTCGGCCGGCGCAACCACTACAAGATCCACCCGGAAGGCCGGTTGCGGCACCCGTTGGAGGCACACCACCGGATCGCCGACCTGGTCGCGGCGCTTGGCATCGAACCCGCGACCCCGGCGTGAACCTGCGTGCAGATTCAGCCGTCGGTGTACTGGCCGTTCAGGATCGCGGTCGCCAGCTCGACGCGTGACCGGTAGCCGGTGCGCTGGAACAGCCGCGACAGCCGGCCTTCGACGCTCTTCTCACCGGTCTGCAGCAGGGTGGCGATCTGCCGATTGCCCAGCCCTTCGGCCACGAGCACCGCGAGCAGCCGCTCGTTTTCGGCGAGCGTCGTCTGCCGTCCGGGCACGTGCACGCCGTGGTGGCGCATGAGGGTGCGCGACCAGGAGCGGCTCATCAGCGCGTCCATTTCGCCGAAGATGGCGTAGGACTCCGAAAGCGCCGACGGCTCGCTCAGGCCGTACCGCACGAACCGTTCGAGGGCGACGGCCTGCTCCAGCGGCTGATCACGCAGCCGCAGCAGGCTCATCGCCCCCTTCGCCGCGACCGGGTCGTCGTGCACCAGCGCGTGCAGGGTGAGGCGGTTGAACTCGGCGCGCTCGGTGCCCATCCGCGCCGCCACTTCGCCCAGCTTCCGCAGGTACTCCGGCAGCCGCCCGGGCCGTTCGGTGCGGACGGCGATGTCGGCCAGCGCGATCCACAGCAGGTCCGTGTGCGCGACCACGCCGTTCTCGCCCGCCTGGCACACCGCCGCATGCAGGATCGACTCCGTCCGCGCGTTCTCGCCGTGCGCCCGCTCGTACAGCGCCTCCGGGATCGCCAGCAGGTGCGGCATCGCCGGTCCACGGGACCGCGCCGTGGCGAGCAGTTCCCGGGCCCGCGAGAGCCGGCCGCGGCACAGCTGGATGGTCGAGGCCAGCTGGAACATGACGGTCTGGCCGGGGTCGCAGCCGCCCGCCGCGCTGGCGGCGATGTGCTTGCGGGCCAGCTCCATGGCCGCGTCGAACTCGCCGTCGCCCACCGCCATGATCATCCGGCTCGGCGTGCTCAGCCGGACCGGGACGTTCAGCAGCTGCCGCGCCTGCCGCAGCTCGCTCAGCGCCACCAGCGCTCCGGCGAGGTGGGCCAGTTCGCCGGACGGCCGTTCCCCGGCCTCGATCCGGCGCCTCAGTTCGGCGACCTCGTGGTCGAACTCCGTCCGGTCGCCCAGCCACAGCCCGACGACGGACCCGAACCGGCGGACGGGCGCCGCGACCCGGGCGGCGCCGGGGTCGGCGCGGATCCGCCGGACCAGTTCGTGCGCCTCGCGCCAGCGGCCGAGCAGGGACAGCGCGAACGCGCGGGCGACCAGGCCTTCGAGGGAGGTGTCCGCGCCGGCGGCGAACTCCGCCAGTTCGTCCCGGCGGCCGGACTCGGAGAGCGCCGTCAGGTGGAGGAATCGGACGTCCGGCCGCTCGTCCCCGGCGTGCGAGCGCACCACCGCTTCGGCGGACTCCAACGCCCGGACGGGCTGGCCGCCGTCGAGGCCGATGCGGGCGTGGAGCAGCAGGATCTCGGTGCGTTCGGCCGGGTCGGTGGTGAGCTCGGCGGCCGCGCGCAGCCACGTCAGTGCCCGTTCGCCGGAGCCGGCCGCCGCGGCGCAGGTGCGTAGTTCCGTGGCCGCCCGGCCGGGGTCGACCAGCCGTCCGGCCTCGGCGAGCCGGTCGGGCAGGTAGCCGGGGTCATCGCAGCGTGCTGTGCCGGACCACAGGGCTTCGACGGCGACCTGGGCGAGCCGCCGCTGCTCGTAGGGGCCCAGGGCCCAGGTCAGCGCGATCGCGACCAGCGGCTGCCGGAACGTCCAGCTGTCCCGGGCCGCGGCGTGGCGCAGCAACCCGGCCCGCGCCAGCTCGCCCAGCTCGTGGCGGGCCTGGGCTTCGGACGTGCCGAGCGCGGCGGCGGCCAGCCGCGCGGCGGCCGGGCCGAGCGGGCCGAGCACGGCGATCGCCTTCGCCGCGGCCCACGCGGTCGCGCCCCGGCGGCGGATCGCCACGACGAGCTCGTCCTGCTCGGACAACCGCGGCGGCTCCAGCTGCCGGGTGGGGTAGGCGTGCCGGTCCACGACGCGGAACATGTCGCGGTCCCGGCCGATCCGCAGGGCCGCCTCGACGACTGCCGGCCAGCCCCGGGTGACCTGCCACAGCTGGTCGTAGAGGTCGGGTTCCGGAATCGCGCCGAGCAGGGCGGTGACGAGCGCGGGCAGCTCGGCGCGGGGGATCGGGCGCAGGTTCACGTGGTGGAGCAGGCCGTCGCGGTGCAGCCGGGTGGCGCTCTCGCGGAACGCCGCGCGGGTGGCGGCGGGGAGCGGGAGCGCGATGGTGCACACGCAGGCGGACTTCGTCGTGGCCAGCTGGCGGACCAGCGTGTCCAGCGATCCGATGCCCTCGGCCGGCAGCAGGTGGACGTCCTTGAGGACGAGCAGCGTGCCGGTGGTGGCGCGCAGCACCGCGGCCGGGGGGACGCGGTCGAGGAGGGCCGCGCCGGAGGCGGAGCCGGCGAACGCGAGGTCGATCACGCGGATCTGGGCGAACCCGGCCGGGTCGGCGGCGAGGTGGTGGCCGAGGTGCGCTACGACCGCCCCGAGGTCGACGCCGGCCGGCCCGGCGAGGACGGTCAGCACCGGATGGCCGGGCGAGCGGAGCGCCTCGACGACTTCGAGGGCGACCCGCTCGGACGGCGGGACGAATCGGTCAGACTGCACGCTTCTCGCTCTGCTGGTTCGGGGTCGGGTCAGATTAACCGCCGGCCGCCGGGACGCCGTCGCTGGCCGGGGAGGCAATCCTGTTGGTAAACAAGGGAAGTCTCGATGATCGACGACATTCGACCCGCCGAAGATCACTCGAACGGGTGACGTTCCACTTCGGACGGGCCAGGCTTCGGCGGTGCGACAGCGTCCCGGACCAGGGTGGCTGGTATCACTCCGACGGGAGGATGTTCCCCCCGGCCGGGTGATGACTGTCCACATGCGTGATCGACTATTTGAGAAACGGTCCCCGAATGGGGTAAATCTCATCCCACTTCGGGCTGGACGGCGTAATGAACGTGGCACACTCTCGTCACCCGAGGGAATGGCGGCCGCGGACTCCGGTCCGGGCCGGTGGGCGGGAAGGAGACGGCCGGTGAACCGGGACTGTGAGGTCTTGCCGGGGCGCGGCGAGGAGCTTGCCGCGCTCGAAACGGCCGTGGGGCGGCCCGTTCTCGTGGTGGTCAGGGGTGCGGCCGGCGCGGGCAAGACGGCGTTGCTCGACGCGGTGCGGCGGAGGTGGCGCGACCGCGGAATGAAAACTATTCACATTCGCTTTTCGGCAGGCGATCCCGACGAATTCGGCGTCCGGGCGGTACTCGCGGCCGTCCGCGACGAATTCGGTCCGCGGTGCGCGGCGAGGGCGGATCATCTCTGCGCGCCCGGCGACACCGATTGTTCATCTTCCGGTTCTGTATTGTTCACCGAGCTGACCCGCGTGTTCGGGGCGCTCCGCCCCGCGGCGGTCTTCTTCGACGACCTCGATGCGGTGCCGAACCCCGGCTTCACGGTGGCGGCGGCGCGGTACGCGGGGTGCACCGTCCTGGCGGCCTGCCGCGCGTCCGTCGAGCCGGCCTTGCTGAGCGCGCTCGCCGACGAGGTCGTCGACCTGCGGCCGCTGACGGACGGCGAGGTCGACGAGCTGCTCGCCGCCGACGGGCCGGTGGATCCGGCGGTGGCCCCGGAGGTGCGGGCGGCGCTGGGATCCCTGAGCGGCAACCCGGGCGCGGTGCTGGCGATCCGGGAGGGACTCCGCCGCGACGGCCGGCTCGTCCCGGTGCGGGGAGTGTCGTGCCTGGCCGGTCCGGCGGCGCCGCTTGCGCTGCCGCCGGACCACGAACTCGTGCGGCAGGTCGTCGAGCTGCCGGCGCCGGCGCCGGAGCTGGTCGCGTTCGCGGGCACCGGCGGGTTCCGGGTGGACGACTTGCTGTCCCTCGCGGAGGCGGCGGACTGGGAGCCGGCGGTCGCCGGCCGGGCCGCGGATCGCCTCGTGGAGACGGGAGTACTGGGCTGCGACGACCGGGGCGCGCTGTTCGTGCCCTGCCCGGCCTTGGCGACCGCGGTGCGGAACGTCGTGGGGGAGCGGCGGGTGCGAGTGCTCCACGCGCGGCTGGCGGGGCATCTGCTGGGTGGGGTGGGGGAGCCCGGGTTCGCTGCCGATCAGGCCGCGCCGGGAAACCCCGGACCGAGCGCCGCCCCGGATGTTCACGCGAACGCGGCCGGGCATCCCCTCCTCGGGACGCGAGACCCCGCGCTCGTCGCGGAGCACATCGCGCTGGCCGGTCCCGAACTGCGGGTCGGGCCCGGCGTCGTTCCGCTGCTCGTGCGGGAGGCGGCCCGCGTGCTGCCGTCCGATGCCGCGTCGGCCGCCCGGTGGTACCGGGCCGCTCTTGCCCACTGTGCCACTCACGATCCCCGCCGCGTTCCCGACCTCACCCGGTTGCTGCTGCGCCTGCTGGTGCGGATCGGCCGCTACGACTGGCTGCGGGAGGTCGTCGCCGAGTCCGTCGACGGCGGGATTTCGGCGGGGTACGAACTCGCCGTCGCCGCCGCACTCGCTGCCCTGCACACCGGTGTTCCGGTGCCACGGGCGGTCGCCGAACGGCTCGCGGCCGAACCGGCGAGCCGAGCGCCGCTCGAATTCGCCGGGCAGTGGTTCGAAGGCCGCGAAGTCATCAGCCTCGACGGGCTGGTGGCCGCCTTCGGAGCCTTCCGGCTCGGGGACGCTCCCGACGCCGCGCCGGTTCGGGACCAGCTCGAGATCTGGGCGGGCCGGCATGATCTCGTCGCCCTGTTCGGCTTCCTCTTCGGTGACGAATACGGCGCTCCGGACGACGGGCCGCTCGCGCTGTACCACCGGGTCATCACGGGCTACCACCGCGGCGCCTGGGCCGAGGTGCTGTCCGCCTGCCGGGCGCTCGAGCTGAATGGGCAGCCGACCACGCCGGGCCACGCTCTGGCGCGCCTGTTCGCCGCGGAAATCCTGTCCTGCGAAGGGGAATCCCGGCTTGCTGCCGGCTGGCTGGCGGCCATCGGCGACTGTCCGTTCCCCGCCATGGCGACCTGGGTCGAGACCGGGCTCCGGTGGCGCAGCGGCCGGCTGCCCGAAGCGATCGAAGCGGGCTGGCTGGGCTACGCCACCGCGGCGGAGGAGGCCGAGCGGGGCAACGTCATCGGGCTGCACTGGCTGCTCGTGCGGCTCGCGATGCTGGAGTCCGAGGCCGGCAACGCCGCGAAGGTGGCCGAGCTGCGGACCCTGACCGGCCGGTGGTACCGGCGCTACGGCGGCCGTCGGCTGAAGATGGCCGACCTGATGGTCGCCGGCCTGGCCGGAAACGATCTCGCGAGCGCGCTCAGCGCCGTCGAAGCCGTGCGCAGCCACGACAACCAGAGCGAGCTGATGCGGGCCTGCCTGATCGCCTCGTCCGTCGCCGACGAGCCGCGGCCGTGGCTGCACGAGGCCTACGACATCGCCCGGCGCCTGGGGGGTGACCTGCTGCGCCTGACGATCAAGGCGCGGATGCGCGAACGCGGCGTGCCCCCGCCCCGCCGGCCCGGTGCCTCGGACGACCTCTCGCCGGTCGAACTGCGCGTCATCGGCCTGATCCGGCAGGGCCTGACGAACCGGCAGATCGCCGGGACGCTGCAGGTCAGCGAAAAGACGGTCGAGAGCCACCTGACGCGGCTGTTCGCGAAAACCGGCTGCCGCTCCCGCCTCGACCTGGCGACGGCCAGCATCGAGGGCCGGCTGACCGTCTCCGGCGCCGACCGCAGCGGCACGGCCTGACCGGCGCACCCGGCTCGCCTGCCCGGGGACACCCGGCCCACGGCAGGAGCATGAGCCTCAGCCGGCCCGCACTCCGAGCAGCTCGCCGACCGACAGGTCCGCCTGCGGTCCCGGCACCGGCGGGCCCACCCGGCCACCGCCGCCGTGGGCGAAGAACTGGTCGCAGATCGCCGAGACCGGGTGTTCCGGTCCGGCGAGCGCCAGCGGCTGCGGGTCGCGTGCGCTGTTCACCGCGGATTCGACGACGTTCACAATGCTCTCCTCAAGGGGTGTTCGCCGCGGCCGAGCGGAAGACCCGCCAGGCCGCCGTGATGACGACGGCCAGCAGGACCGCCATCGTGATCAGGGCCACCGGCACCGCGTGCACGACGGCGATGCTGTGGCCCGTGTCGGCAACCGGGTTGCCCCACAGGCGGCGGCACGCCGTCGACACCGTGCTGACCGGGCTCCACGACGCGATCGCGTGCAGCCAGCCCGGCAGGCCGTCGGGCGGGACGAATGCCGTCGACAGGAACGAGCCCACCACCAGCACCAGACCGGACATCGAACCGACCGTGGGCGCGCTGCGGAACCACAGCCCGGCCAGGATGCCCGTCCAGGACAACAGGAACGCCAGCGCGAGCAGCAGCCCGAACCCGGCCAGGCCGGGCAGGAGTCCGGTGTGGACGCGCCAGCCGAGCAGCCAGCCCACGGCGGAGGCGATGGCGATGCCCGCCGCCGTGAGCAGCAGGTCGCACAGCGACTGGGCGAGCAGCACCGGCACGCGCCCGATCGGCAGGGACCGGAACCGGTCGACCAGGCCGCCGCGCAGGTCGTCGGCCATGGCGATCGCGCTCGTGCCGAAGCTCGCCAGCGCCACCTGGGCGCCGACGCCGGCCATCATGAAATCGAGGTAGCCGGCGCCGCCGGGCATCACGATCGTCTTGTCGAGCAGGTAGCCCATGACGACCACCATCGTCACCGGCGTCAGGGTGACCGCCAGCAGCTCGCCGGGCGACCGGCGCAGCCGCAGCAGCCGGCGGCCGGTGAGGGCGGCCGTTTCGGTGAGCATCATGCGGACTGGTCCTTCCCGGTGAGCGCGAGGAAGACGTCGTCGAGCGACGGACGGCGGACGGCGAAGTCGGCCACCGCCAGCCCGGCCCGGCTCAACGCGGCCGCGGCCGCGGCGACCGTGGCCATGCCGTCGTCGAGGGGGAGCGAGATCCGGCCGGCCGCCGGGTCGGCGTCCGTGGCCGCCGGGCCGAGTGCGGCCACCGCGGACGGGACGTCGGCCGGCTCCGCCAGCGTGATGCCCAGCCATTCGCCACCGACCTTCCGCTTCAGCTCCTCCGGGGTGCCGTCGGCGACGACGGCACCGGAGCCGAGGACCACGACCCGGTCGGCCAGCTGGTCGGCCTCTTCGAGGTACTGGGTGGTCAGGACCACGGTGACGCCGTCGCGGACCTGCGCCCGGATCTCCGCCCACAGCAGCTGCCTGCTCGCCGGGTCCAGCCCGGCGCTCGGCTCGTCGAGGAACACCACCGCGGGCCGGGTGACCAGGCAGCACGCCAGGTCGAGCCGGCGGCGCATCCCGCCCGAGTAGGTGCCCGCCGGCCGGTCCGCGGCCGCGGTGAGGCCGAACCGGTCCAGCAGTTCGGCCGCGCGCGTGCGGGCACCCCGCTTGCCCAGCCGCAGCAGCCGGCCCAGCAGGACCAGGTTCTCGCGGCCGGTGAGCTGCGCGTCGACGGCGGCGTACTGGCCGGCGAGCGCGATCCGGCGCCGGACCTCGTGCGGCTCGCGGACGACGTCGAACCCGGCGACGCGCGCGGACCCGCCGTCGGGCGCCAGCAGGGTCGCGAGGACGCGGACGGTGGTGGTCTTGCCGGCGCCGTTGTGGCCGAGCAGGCCCAGCACGGTTCCGGCGGGCACGTGCAGATCGACGCCGCGCAGGGCCTCGTGGCCGGGATAGCGCTTGCGCAACCGGCAGGTCTCGACGACCGCGTCCACTTCGGACCCCTTTCCTGGCGGATACCCCGATCCTCGCCGGGCCGGCACTGGCATGGCGCCAAGCCCGCTTTTGCGGTTTGCCAGTCGCGCGCTTCCGATACTGGCGGCCCGCCACCGCCCGAAAGGAGTGCCGTGAACCCCGAAACCGCACTTCCGCTGACCGCCGCGCAATCGGAGCTGTGGCGGCGGTGCGCACGCGAACCGGGCAACGCGGTGTTCAACATCGCCGGGTTCTACGACATCTGCGGCCCGCTCGACGCCGGGCGGTGGACCGCCGCGGTGCGGGCCATGGTGCGGGAGGCCGAGTGCCTGCGCGTCGGGTTCGCGGCCGGGGACGGCGAGCCGCGGCAGGTCGTCGTGCCCGCCGAACCCGGCGTCCCGCTCCTGGAGCTGACCCGCGAGGCGGCCGAGGCGTGGATGCGGGCCGACCTCCGCACGCCCTTCGACCTCGCCGCGCCCCTGCTTCCGCGGTGCGCCCTGATCCGGGTCGCGCCCGAGCACCACCTGTTCTACCTGTGCGCGCACCACCTGGTCTCCGACGGCTTCAGCCAGGGCCTGCTGTTCCGGCGCGTCACCGAGCTCTACGACGCCGCGCCCGGCGGGACCGTGCTGCCACCCCTGCGGCTGCTCGTCGACGACGACGTCGCCTACCACGCGGATTCCGCCCGCCACGAGCGCGACCGGCTGATGTGGACGGACCGGTTCCCGCACACCCCCGAGCCGACGGCGCTGTCGGCCCGCCCGCCGGCCCCGGCCACCGACTTCATCCGCGAGTCCGTGCTGCTGCCCGCCGAGGCCACGCGGCAGCTGAAAGCAGCCGCCTGGGACGCCCGGGTGGCGCTGCCCGAGCTGCTCATCGCGGCGACGGCGGCGTACGTGCAGCGGATGGCCGGCACCCCGGACGTCCTGCTGACCCTGCTCACCACCGCCCGCAAGGGCGCGGCGGCGCGGTCCGTGCCCGGCATGGTGGCGAACTCGCTGCCGCTGCCCGTGCCGGTGCGGCCGTCGATGACCCGCCGGGACCTGGTCACCGCGGCGGCGGCGGAGATCCGGCGGACCGTGCGGCACCAGCGCTACCGCGGGCAGCGGGTGCGCGACCAGCTGGGCCTGTCCGGCGAGCCGCGCCCGTTCGGGCCGACCGTGAACATCCTGGGCCTCGGTGCGGAACGCTCCTTCGGCGGCTGCCGCGCGACCGCGCACGAGCTGTCCACCGGGCCCGTCGACGACATCGAGTTCATCGCGGGCGAAACCCCGGCCGGGGAGCTCGCGGTCAACGTCAACGCCAACCCGGCGCTGTACCGCCAGGACGAGCTCGCCGCGCACGCCACGCGGTTCGTGGCCTTCCTGGCCGACCTCGCCGCCCTGGGCCCGGACGAACCCCTCGCCCGCCTCGATGCCGGGCCGGTGACCGGGCACCCGGCCGGGGCGCGCCACGAGGTGAGCAGTGCGGACGAGCTGCTGGGCCGCATCGACGACCTCGCCCTCGTCGCGCCGGAAACCGTCGCGGTGACCGACGACGACGGCACGTGGTCCTACGGCGAACTCCGGGACTTCGCGGCCGCCGTGGGCACCGGGCTCGCCGGGGCGGGCCTGCGCCGCGGCGGCGTGGCCGGGGTCTTCGCCGGGCCCGGCCGCGAGTTCACCGGGACGGTCCTCGGCGTCTGGAGTGCCGGCGGCGCCTACGTGCCGGTCGACCCGGAAGCCCCGGCCGAGCGGACCGCCGGAATGCTCGCCGACTGCGGCGCCCGGTGGCTGGTGACCACGGAACGCCTGCGCGCGCGGGCGGAGGCGCTCGCCGCTTCGGTGCCCGGCCTGCGTGTGGTGACCGAGCGCGGCCCGGCCGGCGATTTCCCGCTGGTGACCAGGACCGTCGACGACGCCGCCTACGTGCTGTTCACGTCCGGCTCGACCGGGCGGCCCAAGGGCGTGATCGTGGCCGACGGCGGCCTGCTGAACCACCTGCAGGCCAAGGTCGACGTCCTCGATCTGTCCGCTGTGGACAGTGTGCTGCAGAACGCCCCGCTGACGTTCGACATCTCGGTGTGGCAGATGTTCGCGCCGCTGCTGGTGGGCGGCCGGGTGCGGGTCGTGGGGGCCGAGCTGCGGGCCGACCCGGGCGCGTTGTTCGATCTGGTCGCCGGCGAGGGGCTTTCGGTGGCCGAGGTCGTCCCGTCCGTGCTGCGCACCGCGCTCGACGCCCGGGACGCGGACCTGCCGGACCTGCGCCGGCTGGTCGTGACCGGCGAGGCGTTCCCGCCGGACCTGCGCGACCGCTGGCTCGCCCGCTTCCCGCACGCCGGCCTGGTGAACGCCTACGGCCCGACGGAGTGCTCCGACGACGTCACGCACGCCGTCCTGAGTGCAGGCGGCCCGGGTGGCCCGGTGCCGATCGGGCTGCCCGTCCGCAACACCGGGCTGTACGTGCTCGGCCCCGAGCTGCGCCCGGTCCCGCCGGGGGTGGCCGGTGAGCTGTACGTCGGCGGCGCCGGCGTCGCCCGCGGGTATGCCGGCCGGTCCGGTCCGACGGCCGAGCGGTTCGTGGCGGACCCCTTCGGGCCGCCGGGGACGCGGATGTACCGCACGGGCGACCGGGTGCGCTGGACCGGCGAACTCGAGTACCTCGGCCGCACCGACGACCAGGTGAAGGTCCGCGGCGTGCGGATCGAGCCGGGCGAGGTCGAAGCCGCTCTTCGTGCGCTGGACGGCGTCCGCGACGCCGCCGTGGCGCTGCGGCGCGACCCGGCGGGGCAGGCGGCGCTGGCCGGCTACGTCGTCCCGGTGGCCGCGTTCGACGTGGCCGCGGCCCGGGCGGCGCTGGCCCGGAGCCTGCCCGCGGCCCTGGTGCCCGCGGTGCTCACCGTCATGGACCGCGTGCCGGTGGACCGCAACGGCAAGATCGACCGGCGGGCGCTGCCGGAGCCGGTCTGGCCGGTCCGCGGCGACCAGCCGCGGACCCCGCGGGAGGAAATCCTCTGCGGGCTCTTCGCCGACGTTCTCGGGCAGCCCGCGATCGGGATCCGCGACAGCTTCTTCGCGCTCGGCGGGCACTCGCTGACGGCGACCCGGCTGGTCGGCCGGATCCGCGCGGTGTTCGGGGCCGAACTGCCGGTCTCGGCGGTGTTCGAGCACCCGACGGTGGCGGGCCTGGCCGAGACGTTCGGCACGGGCACGCCGTCGCGCCCCGCCCTGCGCGCGGTGGACCGGCCGGACCGGGTCCCGCTGTCGTTCGCGCAGCAGCGCCTGTGGTTCCTCGACCAGCTCGGCGAAGCGGGGTCGGCCTACCACGTGCCGACGCTGCTGCGGCTGTCCGAGGCGGTCGACGCGCCGGCCGTGCGGACCGCGCTGGGGGACGTCGTCGCCCGGCACGAAAGCCTGCGCACGGTGTTCCCGGTCGACGGCGGTTCGCCGTACCAGCACGTCTTCGCCCCGGCGGCGGCCCGCGAGCGACTGCCGTTCGACACCGTGCCGGTCGAGGCGGCCGAGCTCGGCGCCGCCGTTTCGGCGTTCCTGCACCGGCCGTTCGACCTGGCCGCGGACCTGCCGCTGCGGGCCCGGCTGTTCCGCCTGCCGGCCGGGGACCACGCATTGCTGCTGGTCGTCCACCACATCGCCGGGGACGCGTGGTCGTGGGCGCCGGTCGCCCACGACCTGGTGACGGCGTACCGGGCCCGGGCCGCCGGGACGGCCCCGGACCTGCCGGACCTCGCCGTCCAGTACCCGGACTTCACGCTGTGGCAGCGGGAAATGCTGGGCTCGGAATCCGATCCGGACAGCCCGGTGCGGCGGCAGCTGGACTTCTGGCGCGCCGCCCTCGCCGGGGTGCCCGACGAGCTGGCCCTGCCGTTCGACCGGCCCCGCCCGCCGGCGCTGTCCCTGGCCGGCGGGCGCGTGCCGCTGGACATCGACGCCGCGACCCACGCCGAGCTGGTCCGGCTCGCCCGGGACGCCGGGGCGACGGTGTTCATGGTCCTGCAGGCCGCCCTCGCCGTGCTGCTGGCGAAACTCGGCGGCGGCACCGACGTCCCGATCGGCACCGCGGTCGCCGGCCGGCCCGATCCGGCGCTCGACGACCTGGCCGGGTTCTTCGTCAACACGCTGGTCCTGCGCACCGACGTCGCGGGCGATCCGTCGTTCGAGGAGCTGCTGGGCCGGGTCCGGGAGCTCGACCTGGCCGCGTTCGCGCACCAGGACGTCCCGTTCGAACTGGTCGTGGACGCGCTGAACCCGGTGCGGTCGCTCTCGCGCAACCCGCTCTTCCAGGTCATGCTCGTCGCCCAGACCGAGCCGGCCCTGCCCGGGGTGGTGGTCGAGCGGGTGGTGACCGGGACCGCCAAGTTCGACCTGCTCGTGGAGTACCAGGAGCGCTACGACGCCGGGGTGCCCGCGGGCATCGAAGCCTCGATCGAGTACAGCGCGGATCTGTTCGACCACGCCACCGCGAGCGGGATCGCCGCACGGTTGGGGCGGGTGCTGGCGGCCGTCCTGGCGAGCCCCGGTCAGCGCGTCGGCGCGCTCGACGTTCTCGACCCGCGCGAGCGGGAACTCGTCCTGCGCGGCTGGAACGCGACGAGTCACCCGGTTCCGGCGGTGACCGTGCCCGGCCTGGTCGCCGCGCAGGCCGTGGCGACGCCGGACGCGACCGCGGTCGTCTTCGAGGGCGAGCGCGTCGGCTACGCCGACCTGACCGCGCGGGCCGACCGGCTGGCCGGCCTGCTGGCGGCGGCCGGCGCCGGTCCGGAGACGGTGGTCGCGGTGCTGCTGCCGCGGTCGGCGGACCTGGTCGTCGCGCTGCTGGCGATCCTGCGCTCCGGCGCGGCCTTCCTGCCGATCGACCCGGAGTACCCGGCCGACCGCGTCGCGCACCTGCTCGCCGACGCGGCGCCGGCCGTCGTGGTCGGCACCACGAGCCTGTCGGGCCTGCTCCCATCCACAGTGGACTCGAAGGTGCTCTGGTTCGACGGCTCGGCGTTGCCGGGGGAGCCGGGAACCCCGCCGCCCGTCGGCGTGCCCGGCTCGGGCGCGGCCTACCTGCTCTACACGTCGGGCTCGACCGGCAAGCCCAAGGGCGTCCTGGTGTCGCACGCGGCGCTGGCGAACCGGCTGCTCTGGATGCGGGACGCCTACGGTCTGTCCTCTTCGGACCGGTTCCTGCAGAAGACCTCGTGCGGCTTCGACGTCTCCGTCTGGGAGTTCTTCCTGCCGCTGATCACCGGGGCGACGCTGGTCGTCGCCCGGCCCGGCGGGCACCGCGATCCCGCCTACCTGGCCGGGGTGATCCGCCGCGAAGGCGTCACCGACGTCCACTTCGTCCCGTCGATGCTGCGGGAGTTCCTGCCCGAGGCCGCCGGCACCGCCCTCCGCCGCGTGTACACCAGCGGCGAGGCGCTTTCCGTGGCGCTGCGCGACGAATTCCACCGGACCCTGGACGCCGGGCTGCGCAACCTCTACGGGCCGACCGAAGCCGCGATCGACGTCACTGCGTGGACGTCGCCGCCGGGCGAGGTGGCCACCGTCCCCATCGGACGTCCGGTGTGGAACACACAGGCGTACGTGCTCGACGAGCGGCTGCGGCCGGTCCCGCCGGGCGTGGCCGGCGAGCTGTACCTCGGCGGCGTCCAGCTGGCCCGCGGCTACCACGGGCGCCCGGACCTCACCGCGGAGCGGTTCGTGGCCTGCCCCTTCGGCGAGCCGGGCGCGCGGATGTACCGCACCGGCGACCGCGCCCGCTGGCGCGACGGCGAGCTGGAGTACCACGGCCGCACCGACCACCAGGTCAAGATCCGCGGCGTCCGCGTCGAGCCGGCCGAGGTCGAGGCGGTGCTGCGCACGCACGACGGTGTCGCCGACGCCGTGGTCGTGGCCGGTGACCAGCGGCTCGTCGCCTACGTCGTGGGGGAGGCCGATCCCGGGGCGCTGCGGGCGCACGCCGCCGGGGCGCTCCCGCACGCCATGGTGCCCGCCGCGTTCGTCGTCCTGGATCGCTTTCCCCTGACCCCGCACGGGAAACTGGACCGGGCCGCGCTGCCCGAGCCCCCGGCGACGCCGCCCGGCCGCCCGCCCCGCACGGCGCGGGAAGCAGCGTTGTGCGAGGCGTTCGCCGAAGTCCTCGGCGTGCCCGCGGTCGGGGCCGACGACGACTTCTTCCGGCTCGGCGGGCACTCGCTGACCGCGACCCGGCTGGTCACCCGGATCGGCGCGAAGCTGGGGGCCGAGCTGACGATCCGGGACGTGTTCGACGCACCCACCCCGGCCGACCTGGCCGCGCTGCTGCCCGGCGGGGAACCGCTGACCGGTGCGGAGCGGCACCGGGTGCTGGTCGAGTGGAGTGGTGCCGCGGTTGCCGCGGAGCTCGCGCTGCCGCCCGGCGAGCGGCAGGTGCCGGCCGGGGGCACCGCGGCCTTCGCCGGGACCATGACCCTGCCCGGGCTGTGGCGGGAGCAGGTCCGGCAGTGGGGTGAGCGCATCGCCGTCACCAGCGGTGCGGCCGAACTGAGCTACCGCGCGCTCGACGCGCGGGCCAACCGGCTCGCCCGGCTGCTGATCGCCGAAGGCGCCGGTCCCGAGCGGCTGGTCGCCCTCGCCCTGCCGCGCTCGGCCGATCAGGTGGCCGCCGTCCTGGCCGTGCTCAAGACCGGCGCGGCCTACCTGCCCGTGGACGTCGATCACCCGGCCGGGCACCAGGACCACGTGCTGGCGGACGCGCGGCCCGCGCTGGTCGTCACCACCACGGCCGTCGCGCCGGACGGCCCGTGCCTGCTGCTCGACGACCCGGAGGTGCAGGCCCGCCTGGCCGCGCTCGAGCCCACCGACCCCGAGGTCGACATCCGCGCGGAGAACCTCGCCTACGCCATCTACACGTCCGGGTCGACCGGACGTGCCAAGGGCGTGCTGGTCACCCACGGCAGCGTCACGGCGCTCTTCCGCGCCACCGCGGGCCGGTTCGCGTTCGGCCCGGACCAGGTGTGGAGCTTCTGCCACTCCTACGCCTTCGACTTCTCCGTCTGGGAGCTGTGGGGTGCGCTGCTGCACGGCGGCCGGGTCGTCGTGGTGCCGCGCGAGACCGCGCGCTCGCCCTGGGACCTGCGGAAGCTGCTGGCCGCCGAACGGGTCACCGTGCTCAGCCAGACGCCGTCGGCCTTCCTGCAGCTCGCCGCCTGCGACACCGATGAGGAACTTTCCCTGCGCACGGTGGTTCTCGGCGGCGAAGCGCTGCAAGCGGGCAAGCTGGCCGCCTGGTACCGCCGGTTCGCGGCCGACGCTCCGCGGCTGGTCAACATGTACGGGATCACCGAAGGGACCGTCCACGCCACCTACCGCGCCCTGGACGCGGCGGCGACCGGGAGCCCGGTCGGCGGCCCGCTGCCCGGCGTGCGGGGGTACGTGCTCGACGACCGGCTCGAACCCCTCGGCGCCGGCACCACCGGCGAGCTGTACCTGGCCGGGCCGGGCCTGGCCCGCGGCTACCTGAACCGGCCCGCGCTCAGCGCCGGGCGGTTCGTCGCCTGCCCGTTCGGGCCCGCGGGTGACCGGATGTACCGAACCGGGGACCTCGTCCGCTGGACCCACGACGGCGAGCTGGAGTTCACCGGCCGGGCCGACGACCAGGTGCAGATCCGCGGCTTCCGCGTCGAGCCGGGCGAAACCGAGACCGTGCTGGCCGGGCACGACGCGATCGGCGAGGTCACCGTCGTGGCCCGGCCCGATGGCCGCGGGGAAACCTGCCTGGTCGCCTATGTCGTCCCGGCCGGCGGGCAGCCGCTCGACGCCGGGCAGCTGCGGACCTGGGCCGGGCACCGCCTGCCGGAGCCCCTGGTGCCCGCCGCGTTCGTCGTACTCGGCGCGCTGCCGCTGACCGGCAACGGCAAGGTGGACCGGACGGCCCTGCCCGCGCCGGAGTTCACCGCGGGCAGCGGGCTCGCCCCGCGGTCACCCGCCGAGGAACGGCTCTGCCGCCTGTTCGCCGAGGTGCTCGGCACCGGGCGCGTGTCGGCCGACGACGGCTTCTTCAGCCTCGGCGGGCATTCGCTGCTCGCCGCGTCGCTGGTGCGGAAGGTGCGGGCCGAGTTCGGCGTCGAGCTGGGGGTGCGGGAGCTGTTCGAGGCGCCCACGCCGGCCGAGCTGGCGGCGGTGGTCGCGCGGGCCGCCCGTACCCCGGCCCGGCCTCTCGAGCCGGGCGCGCGGCCGGAGCGGTTGCCGCTGTCGCCGTCGCAGGAACGGATGTGGGCCGAGCAGCGGATCACGGGCCGGTCCGCGGCCTACCACATCGCGGCCGACATCCGGCTGTCCGGCGAGCTGGACCGCGGCGCGCTGCACGCCGCGCTCCGGGACGTCGTCGTCCGGCACGAAAGCCTGCGCACGGTCATCACCGAGACGGACGGCGTGCCGCACCAGGTGGTCCTCGACGCCGTCCCGGAGCTGCCGGTGGTGGCGCTCGCGGAAGCCGGGCCGGACCGCGAGACGGCGGACTTCGCGGCCCGGCCGTTCGACCTCGGCCGGGACCTCCCGATCCGGGCCCGGTTGTCCGCCTTGTCCGGCACCGAGCACGTGCTGCACCTCGTCGTGCACCACCTCGCCGCGGACGGCTGGTCGCTCGCCCCGCTGGCCAGGGACCTCTCCCACGCCTACACCGCCCGGGCGCGAGGTGAGTGTCCTCAGTGGACTCCGCTGCCCGTGCAGTACGCGGATTACGCGCTCTGGCAACGCACCCGGGACCCGAGTGCGGAGTTCTGGCGGGCAGCGCTCGACGGGCTCCCGGAAGAGCTCGACCTGCCGGCCGACCGGCCGCGGCCCGCCGAGCCCACCCGGCGCGGTGACGTCGTGGCGTTCCGGGTCGAGCCGGCGCTGTACGACGCCGTCACGGCGCTGGCCGCGGCGAGCGGGACGACCGCGTTCATGGTCGTCCACGCCGCCTTGGCCTTGCTGCTGGCCAAGCACGGCGCGGGCACCGACATCCCGATCGCCACACCGGTGGCGGGCCGGGCCGACGGCGGCCTCGACGACCTCGTCGGCCTGTTCGCGAACACGCTCCTGCTGCGGACGGACCTCTCGGGGAACCCCACGTTCCGCGAGCTGCTCGCGAGGGTGCGCGAGGCCGACCTCGCCGCCCTGGCCCACCAGGAGCTGCCGTCCGCGGCCCGGTTCCAGGTGCTGCTCGCGTTCCAGAACGCCCCCGAGCCGCGGCTGGACCTGCCCGGGCTGACGGCGACCGCGGTACCGGTCGCCTCCGGCACGGCGAAGTGCGACCTCGCGTTCTCCTTCACCCCCGGCGGTGGCGGCCTGCAGGGCTACCTGGAGTTCGACACCGACCTCTTCGACCGCGCCACCGCGCAGGCACTGGCCGATCGGCTCCTCCGCCTCCTCACGGCGGTGACGGCCCGGCCCGACGCGATCGCCGGAACCGTCGACCTCGCCGAGGCCACCGGCGCCGACGGCGACCGCCGGGCCCTGCCCGCGTGCACCGTGCCGGGCGTGTTCGAGTACCAGGCGCGGTCGGACGGCGGGCGGCTCGCGGTGCTCGGCGACGGCGTCGAAACCGGCTACGCCGAACTGGACGAGCGGGCGAACCGCCTGGCTCACGGGCTCATCGCCGCGGGCGCCGGACCCGAGCGGGTGGTGGCCCTGCTGCTGCCGCCGTCGACCGGGCTGGTCGTCGCGGTGCTGGCGGTCCTCAAGGCCGGCGCGGCCGTGCTCACCGTCGACCCGGCCTACCCGGACGAGCGGATCGCGCACCTGCTGCGGGATGCCGAGCCGGTGCTCGTCCTGACCCCCGACGTCCTCGACGACTTCGAAGCGCGGCCGGCCTCGTCGCGGGCCCCGGCCGACGAAGACCGGCTCGCGCCGCTGACGCCGGACAACGCCGCCTACGTCGTCTACACCTCGGGCTCGACCGGGACGCCGAAGGGCGTGGTCGTCCAGCACCGGAACGTGATCGCGCTGGCGGCCGACCACCACCGGCGGTTCGGCCTCGGCCCCGGCACGCGCGTGCTGCAGTTCGCGCCGCTCGGCTTCGACGCCGCACTCGGCGAGCTCTTCGCGACCCTGCTCACCGGTTCGGCGCTGATCATGCCGTCGGCCGCCGAACGCGTCGCCGGCGAACCCCTCACCCGGCTCGTCGAGGACACGCGCGCGGACTTCGTCGTCCTGCCGCCGGCCGTGCTGGCCACCGTGCCCCGGCTGCCGGACGGGATCACGCTGGTCGTCGCCGGCGAGGAGTGCCCGGCGGAGCTCGCCGGCCGCTGGGCGCCGGGCCGCCGGATGGTGAACGCCTACGGGCCCACGGAAACGACGGTCACCGTCACCAGCACCGGCCCGCTCGTGCCGGGGACCGCGGTGACCATCGGCCGTCCCCTGGACAACAGCACCGCCCGCGTCCTGGACCCCTGGCTGCGGCCGGTGCCGCCCGGGGTGATCGGCGAGCTCTACCTGGGCGGTGCCCAGGTCGCCCGCGGCTACCGCGACCCGGCGCAGACCGCGGCCCGGTTCGTCGCCGACCCGTTCGGCCCGCCCGGGGCCCGGCTCTACCGCAGCGGCGACCTCGCCGCGTGGACCGGCGACGGCGAGCTGCGCTTCCTCGGCCGCGCCGACCGGCAGGCGAAGATCCGCGGCTTCCGCGTCGAGCCGGGCGAGGTCGAGCACGCGCTCACCGCGCACGACGGCGTCACGCAGGCCGCCGTGATCGTGCGGTCCGGGCGGCTGCTGGCCTACGTCACCGGGGACGTCGATCCGGTGGCGGTGCGCACTGGGGTGGCCGCCCGGCTGCCCGGGCACCTGGTGCCCACGGCGGTCACCGTGCTGGCGGAGCTGCCGCGGACCCCGCACGGGAAGCTGGACCGCGACGCGCTGCCCGACCCGGTGTTCGCCACCGGGACCGGAGCCGGGGAAACCGACGCGGAACGGGCGTTGTGCGCTGTCCTCGCCGACGTTCTCGGGCTGGCGTCCGTCGGCGCCGGCGACAGCTTCTTCGACCTCGGCGGCGACAGCATCACCGCGTTGCAGGTGGTCGCGCGGGCTCGCCGGGCCGGCTGGGCGCTGACCCCCCGGGACGTCCTGCTCGCCCGCACCGCGCGCGGGATGGCCGAGGCCGCCGTCCCCGCCGCTGCGTTGCCGCGGGTGGACGGCACCGGCCGCGTCGGGCTCACCCCGATCGTGGCGTGGCTGCGTGACCACGGCGGCCCGGTCGCCGGGTTCAACCAGGCGATGGTGTTCGGCACGCCCGCCGGTGCCTCTGCGGAGCGCCTGCGTGCCGTGCTGCAGGTCCTCGTCGACCACCACGACGCCCTGCGGCTGCGGTTGACCGGCGACTGGGAGCTGCACGTCCGTCCACAGGGGACGGTGCCGGTCGGCGTGCGCCGCGTCGCCGGGGCTCCCCTCGACGTCGAACGGTACGGGGCCGCGGCCCGGGCGGAGCTGGACCCGTGGGACGGCGAGGTGCTGCGCGCGGTCTGGTTCGACGGCGGTGCCGGGCCGGGGAAGCTGCTGCTGGTGCTGCACCACCTCGTCGTGGACGGCGTCTCGTGGCGGATCCTGCGGGAAGACCTGGAGGCGGCCTGGCACGGCCGCGAGCTGCAGCCCGTCGGGACGCCGCTGCGGCAGTGGGCGGAACTGCTCGCCGCGGCGAAACCGGACGAGGCGGCGTACTGGCACTCGGTCCACAGTGGACCGGATGGGGGGCTCGGGGACCGGCCGCTCGACCCGGCCCGGGACACGGTGGCGAGCGCCCGCCGGCTGCGGCTCGAACTGACGGCGGAGCAGACGGCCGCGGTGCTGGCCCACCCCCACGCGGACGTCCGGGAGCTCCTGCTGACCGCGCTCGCCGAGGCGCTCGGGCGGCCGCAGCTGGTGGCGCTGGAAGGCCACGGCCGGGAGCAGGTGGTCGAGGGGGCCGACCTGTCCCGGACGGTCGGCTGGTTCACCAGCGTGTACCCCGTCCGGCTCGAGCCCGGTGGCCTGCGCCGCACGAAGGAGCTGCTGCGCGCGGTGCCGGGCAACGGAATCGGCTACGGCATCCTTCGCCACCTCGACCCGGAGTCCGGCCTGGCGGGGCTGCCGGTGCCGCAGGTCGGCTTCAACTACCTCGGCCGGTTCGCCGCGACCGCGGGGGAGTGGGCTGCCGAGCCCGCTCCGGTGCCGGAAGCCGACCCGGACATGCCGCTCGCACACGCACTGACGATCAACGCGGCGGTCGAGGGCGACCGCCTGGCGGCGGAGTGGATCTGGGCCCCGGCCCTGCCCGGCGGCGGCGAGCTCGCCCACCGCTGGCTGACGGCGCTGGAAGCGCTGCTCACGGCGGAGCCGGAGGCCGGACCGGCCGAACTCACCTTGACCTCGCTCGGCGACGAGGAGCTCGACGAGCTCGCCGCCGGACTCGCATGGGAGGAATCGCTGTGACAACCCGCGGACTGCAGGACATCCTGCCGCTCACCCCGTTGCAGGAGGGCCTCCTCTACCACGCCGCCCTGGGTGGGGGCGACGTCTACCACGTCCAGCTGGTCGTCGACCTGGAAGGCGACCTCGATCCGGCCGCCCTGTGCGGCGCCGGGCAAGCCCTGCTCGACCGGCATGCCGCCCTCCGCGCCTGCTTCCGGCGCCGCCGGTCCGGTGAACCCGTGCAGGTCGTCCCGGCTCGCGCCCGGCTTCCGTGGCGCGAGCTCGACCTGCGCGGCCGCGAGAGCGAAGCGGCGGCCGTCGTCGACGAGGAGCGCGTCCGGCCCTTCGACGTCGAGAACCCGCCGCTCCTGCGGTTCCTGCTCATCCGGCTGGCCGACCGGCGGTACCGGTTCGTCTCCACCAACCACCACGTCCTCACCGACGGCTGGTCCATGCCCCTGATCCTGCGAGACCTCTTCGCCCTCTACGCCGGCCGGCCGGTCCCACCGGTGCCCGACCACCGCGCCTACCTGAAGTGGCTCGACGCACAGGACCGGCCCGCCGCCGAACGAGCCTGGCGGGCGGCTCTCGACGGCCTCGCCGAGCCCACCTTCGTCGCCGGACCCGGGAAGCTCCGCGAGCCGACCCTGCCCGAAGCGCTGGTCATCGACGTCCCGGAGCGGCTGACCACGGACGTCACCGCGTGGGCCCGGACCCGGGGAATCACGCTCAACACCGTCCTGCAGGGCTGCTGGGCGATCGCCCTCGGCGGGCTCACCGGCCGCGCCGACGTCGTGTTCGGGGCGGTCAGCGCCGGCCGCCCGCCGGAAGTCGCCGGCGTCGAGGACATGGTCGGGCTGTTCATCAACACCCTGCCCGTCCGCGTCCGGCTCGACCCGGCCGCGACCCTCGCCGGCACGCTGGCCCGGCTGCAGCGCGAACAGCTCGACCTCCTGCCGCACCAGCACCTCGCGCTCTGGGAAGTCCAGCAGCAGGCCGGCCTCGGCGAGTTGTTCGACGTGGCCTTCGTCTTCGAGAGCTACCCCCTGGCCTCCGACGACCTCGACGGCGAGATCGCCGGCTTGCGCGTGAGCGCCGCCGAAGCCCGGGACGCCACCCACTACGCGCTGAGCCTCACCGTGGTGCCCGACCGGTGCCTGCGGCTGCGGCTGGAACACCGTGCCGACGTCGTCGACCCGGACCTCGCGCGCCGGACGGCGGACCGGCTCCTCGACCTGCTCCGGGCCGTGGTCACCGAACCGGACCGGCCGCTGGCCCGGCTCGCGCCGCTGTCCCCGGCCGACCGGGACGCCGTGCTGGCCGAGGGCCGCGGACCGCGGCACCGGCCGAGCCCGCCGGTGGCCGACCTGGTCGAGGCCCAGGCCCGCCGCACGCCGGACGCGGTCGCCGTCGAGCACGACGGCGTCGCGTTCACCTACGGCGAGCTGAACGCGCGGGCCAACCGGCTGGCGCACCGGCTGATCGCCGCCGGGGCCGGACCGGAGGCGGTGGTCGCCGTCGTGCTGCCGCGCTCGGCCGGGCTCGTCGTCGCCGCGCTCGCCGTCGCCAAGTCCGGCGCGGCCTACTTCCCGATCGACCCCGAGTACCCCGCGGACCGCGTCGCCGAGCTGATCGCCGACACCGAACCGGTCGCCGTGCTGCGGGACGTCGAAGCGGCGGACCGGCCGGACACCGACCCGGCGCGGGACGTGCGGCCCGAGCACCCGGCCTACGTGATCACGACGTCCGGCTCGACCGGCCGGCCCAAGGGCGTCGTCGTGCCGGTGCGGGCGCTGGCCAACGCCATCGCCGACGTCGTCCGCACCTGCGGGCACGCGCCGGGGGACCGGGTGCTGGCGGTCGCGGCGCCGACGTTCGACATCTCCCTCGAAGAGCTGTTCGCGCCGCTCGTCGCCGGGGCCACGCTGGTCGTCGCCGGCCGGGACACCGTCCGGGACCCGGTCGCGCTGACCCGCCTGATCCGCGCGGCCCGCATCACGCTGATGGACGCCGGACCCGCGCTGTGGCACTACGTTCTCGAAGAGGACGCCGCCGCGCTCGCCGGGCTGCGGGCGATCGTCGGCGGCGAGGCGGTCGGCGCCGAGCTGGCGAACCGGCTGCGCGCGGCGACCCGCGGCGTCGTCAACTTCTACGGCCCCACCGAAACCACGATCAACGCCACCGGGTTCCGCATCGACGGGCCACGCGAAGACGCGCCGCCGATCGGACGGCCGATCTCGAACACCGACGCCTACGTCCTCGACGCCGCCCTCCGGCCGGTGCCGCCCGGGGTCACCGGCGAGCTGTACCTGTCCGGTGTGCAGGTCGCGCGCGGCTACCTGCGCCGCCCGGGCCGCACCGCCGAGCGGTTCGTCGCCGATCCCTTCGGCCCGCCCGGGACCCGGATGTACCGCACCGGCGACCGCGTCCGGTGGCGAGCGGGGCACCTGGAGTTCCGCGGCCGCGCCGACGAGCAGGTCAAGATCCGCGGCTTCCGCATCGAACCCGGCGAGATCGAGGCCGTGCTCGCCGGCCGCACCGGTGTCACCGGCGTGGTCGTGCTCGCCCGCGACGACGACGGCGACCGACGGCTGGTCGCCTACGTGACCGGGACCGCGGACCCGGACGAGCTGCGGGCGCGGGTCGCCGCCCGGCTGCCCGAGCACTGCGTGCCGTCGGCGTTCGTCGTCCTGGACGCGTTCCCGCTCACCCCGAACGGCAAGGTGGACCGCCGCGCGCTGCCCGCGCCGGACTTCTCCGGCCTGCGCCCCCGCCGCGCGCGGACCGCGCTGGAGGAGATCCTCTGCGGCCTGGTCGCGGAGGTGCTCAAGGTGCCGTCCGTCGGTACCGCGGACGATTTCTTCCACCTCGGCGGGCATTCGGTGCTCGCCACCCGGCTGGCCGGGCGGATCCGCTCGGTCCTCGGGACCGACCTCGGCGTCCGCGCGATCTTCGAGGCCCCGACCGTCGCGGAACTCGCCGTCCGGCTGGGCGAGGGATCCGCGGCCCGGCCCGCGCTGACGGCGCTGCCCCGGCCCGGCCGGGACCTGCCGCTGTCGTCGGTCCAGGAACGGTTCTGGTTCCTGGACCGGATCGCCGGGCCCGAGGCGTCCCTCGAGATGCCGCCGCTGGCGATCCGGCTGCGCGGCGCGCTCGACGTCGAGGCGTTCGCCGCCGCGCTCGGCGACGTCGTCGAGCGGCACGAGTCCCTGCGCACGCTCTACCCGGTCGTCGGCGGCGAACCGCGGCAACGAATCCTGGCCGCGGCGGAAGCCCGCGAGCTGGCCCGCTTGGACGTCCGCGGGTCCGGGGACATCGCCTCGGTGAACAAGCGCTTCGACACCGCCACCGAACTGCCGCTGCGCGCGGTGCTGTTCGCCGAAGCGCCCGACGAGCACGTGTTCGTCCTGGTGCTGCACCAGATCGCCGTGGACGGCTGGTCGCTCGTCCCGCTGGCCCGCGACTTCGCCGACGCCTACCACGCCCGGCTGTCGGGTGACGCTCCCCGGTGGACGCCGCTACCGGTGCAGTACGCGGATTACGCGTTGTGGCACCGATCGATCCTCGGCGAAGAGTCCGATCCGGACAGTGGGATCACGCGCCAGCTGGACTTCTGGAAGTCCGCTTTGGACGGTCTGCCGGAGGAACTGGCGCTGCCTGCCGACCGGCCGCGGCCCGCCACGCCGTCCTACCGCGGCCACGGCTTCGACTTCGAGATCGACGCGGCCATCCACCGCACGCTGATCGACGTCGGCCGCCAGACCGGCACCACGGCGTTCATGGTCGTGCAGGCCGCGCTCGCCGTGCTGCTGGGCAAGCTCGGCGCGGGCCCGGACATCCCGCTCGGCACCGCCGTCGCCGGCCGCACCGACGAAGCACTCGATGACGTCGTCGGCAACTTCGTCAACGTGCTCGTCCTGCGCACCGACCTCGGCGGCGACCCGACGTTCCGGGAGCTGCTGGCCCGCGTCCGGCGCACCGACCTGGCCGCGTTCGGCCACCAGGACGTGCCGTTCCAGCGGGTCGTCGACGCGCTCAACCCGGTACGCTCGCCCGCCCGGCACCCGCTGTTCCAGGTCATGCTCGAATTCGAAAACCTCGACGAGGCGCGGTTCGAGTTCGCCGGCCTGAACGCCGGGTTCGAGCAGCAGGCCCTGGAGGCGATGGACTACGACCTGATGTTCATCATGCGGGAGCAGCACGCCGAAGACGGTGCCCCCGCGGGCATCCGGGCCTTCCTGGAAGCCGCCGCCGACCTGTTCGACGCCGAGACCGCCCGGGCGATCGCGCGGCGGCTCGTCCGGCTGCTCGGCGACCTCGCCGCGGCCCCGGACCGCCCGCTCAGCGCGTTCACCGTGCTCGACCCGGCCGAGCGGCACCTGGTCCTGACCACGTGGAACGACACCGCCCGCGACGACGAATTCGTCGACGTACCCACGCGGGTGCGGGCCTTCGCGCGCACGACACCCGACGCGGAGGCGATCGCCGACGACGACGGCAGCTGGACCTACCGCGAGCTGTGGGCGTTCGCCTCGGGCGTGGCCGCGAGCCTGCCCGGGCGCGGCGCGGTCGTCGGCATCCTCGGCGACGCCGGCCGCGAGTTCACCGGCTCGGTGCTCGGGGTCTGGGCCGCGGGTGGCGCGTACGTGCCGGTGGACCCGCAGGCGCCGGTCGAGCGGATCGCCGGCATGCTCACCGACGCGGGGGCCACCTGGCTGCTGGCGCCCGCCTCGGACGCCCGGGCCGCCGAGATCGCCGTGGCGGTGCCCGGCCTGCGCGTGGTCACCGGGCGCGGGAGCACGCCCGGCTTCACGCCGGTGCCGCGTCGCGCCGACGACGCCGCGTACGTGCTGTTCACCTCGGGCTCGACCGGACGGCCCAAGGGTGTGGTGGTCTGCGACGGCGGGATGGTCAACCACCTGCTCGCCAAGATCGAGGATCTCGGCCTGACCGCGGCAAGCACGGTGCTGCAGAACGCCCCGCTGACGTTCGACATCTCGGTGTGGCAGATGTTCGCACCCCTGCTGGCCGGCGGCGCGGTGCGGGTCGTGGGCGCCGACCTGCGGGCGGACCCGCGACGGCTGTTCGACGTCGTCGATGCGGACGGCGTGTCCGTCGTCGAGGTGGTCCCGTCGCTGCTGCGCACGGCCCTGGACGAGTGGGACCCGCGCGTCGAACTGGCCGACCTGCGCTGGCTGGTGGTCACCGGCGAGGCGTTCCCGCCCGGCCTGCGCGACCGCTGGCTCGCCCGGTTCCCGGACATCGGCCTGGTCAACGCCTACGGCCCGACCGAGTGCTCGGACGACGTCACGCACGCGTTCCTCGGCCACGGCGGCGCCGTCCCGATCGGCGGGCCGCTGCGCAACACCCGGCTCTACGTCCTGGGGCCGGACCTGCGGCCCGTGCCGCCGGGCGTCGCGGGCGAGCTGTACGTCGGCGGCGCGGGCGTCGCGCGGGGGTACGCCGGACGGCCCGGCGGCACCGCCGAGCGGTTCGTGGCCTGCCCCTTCGGCGGGCCGGGCGCCCGGATGTACCGCACCGGCGACCGGGTCCGCTGGAACCGCGACGGCGAGCTGGAGTACCTCGGCCGGGCCGACGACCAGGTCAAGGTGCGGGGCGTGCGGATCGAGCTGGGCGAGGTCGAGGCCGCGCTGCAGGCACTGGACGGAGTCCGCGACGCGGTGGCGGCGGTGCGCCCGGATCCGGCGGGGCAGCCGAGTCTCGTGGGGTACGTGGTGCCGGAGGACGGGTTTGCCGGGGTGCGGCCCGATCCCGCGCCGCAGCAGTCTCTCGCCGGGTCCGCGCTTCCGGAGGACCGCTTCGACCTGGCCGCGGCCCGGGCGGCCCTGGCCGGCAAGCTGCCGGCCGCACTCGTGCCCGCGGTCCTCGTCCCGCTGTCCGCGCTGCCGGTGGACCGGAACGGCAAGATCGCCCGGCGCGCGCTGCCCGAGCCGGGGTGGCCGGTGGCCGCCCGGTCCGGCGCCGAGCCGAAGACACCCCGCGAGGAAATCCTCTGCGGGCTCTTCGCCAACGTCCTCGGCCAGCCCGGGATCGGCGTCCACGACAGCTTCTTCGACTTCGGCGGCCACTCGCTGCTGGCCACCCGGCTGATCGGCCGGGTGCGGGCGGCGTTCGGCGTCGACCTGCCGGTCTCGGCCGTGTTCGAGGCCCCGACCGCCGCCGGGCTCGGGCGCGCGATCGGCGCCGCGAAAACCCCGGTCCGGCCGGCCCTGAAGACGGGGGGCCGGCCCGAGCGGATCCCGCTGTCCTTCGCTCAGCAGCGCCTGTGGTTCCTCGGCCAGCTCGGCGAAGGCGGCTCGGCCTACCACATCCCGACCGTGGTCCGGCTCACCGGCGACGTCGACGCCGACGCGGTGCGGGCCGCGCTGGCCGACGTCATCGTGCGCCACGAGAGCCTCCGCACGGTCTTCCCCGTGCACGACGGCTCCCCGTACCAGCACGTCCTCGAGCCGGACGAAGCCGTCGCCCGCCTACGCTTCGATGTCGTCCGGGACACCGCCGGGGACGTCGCGGTGGAGCAGTTCACCAGCGAGGAGTTCAACCTCGCGGAGGACCTGCCACTGCGCGTCCGCCTGGGCGTCGTGAGTGGTAATTCGGGTTCTAACCCTAATTACCACTCACGACGAGCCGCGGCAGACCCGGGCGGGGACGAGTCCGTCCTGGTCCTCGTGCTGCACCACATCGCCGGGGACGCGTGGTCGTTCGGCCCGCTCTCCGCCGACCTCACCACGGCCTACCGCGCGCGAGCGGCCGGAACGGCGCCGCGCTGGGCCGAGCTGCCCGTGCAGTACGCCGATTTCGCGGTGTGGCAGCGAGAAGTACTCGGCGAAGTGTCCGATCCGGACAGTGTGGTCAGCGAGCAGCTCGCCTTCTGGCGCGAAGCCCTCGAAGGCGCGCCGGACGAACTGGCGCTGCCGTTCGACCGCCCGCGCCCGCCCGCGCTGTCCCTGCGCGGCGACCGCGTGCCCCTGGAACTCGACGCCGGAACGCACCGCGGGCTGGCCGAGCTGGCCCGCCGCACCGGGACGACCGTCTTCATGACCGTGCAGGCCGCCCTCGCCGTCACGCTGGCGAAGCTCGGGGCCGGTGCGGACATCCCGATCGGCACCGCGGTCGCCGGTCGCACCGAGCGCGCGCTGGAAGACCTGGTCGGCTTCTTCGTCAACACCCTGGTCCTGCGCACCGACGTCTCGGGCGAGGTGTCCTTCGAGGATCTGCTCGGCCGGGTCCGGGACACCGACCTGGCCGCGTTCGCCCACCAGGACGTGCCGTTCGAGCTGGTCGTCGACGCGCTCAACCCGGCCCGGTCGCTGGCGCGGAACCCGCTGTTCCAGGTCATGCTCGTGGCCCGGAACCTGCCGGCCGACGGCGACGAGCCCGCGGGGCCGGCCGCGGTCGTCGAAACCGTGGACACCGGCACCGCGAAGTTCGACCTGCTCTTCGACTACGCCGAGCAGTATGACCGCGGCGCTCCGGCCGGACTGGCGGGCTCGCTGGAGTACAGCACCGACCTGTTCGACCGCGCCACCGCCGAGCGGATCACCGCCTGGCTGACCCGGGTGCTGCGGACCGCCGTCGCCGATCCGGCCCGCCCGGTCGGCGCGTTCGAACTGACCGACGCCGGCGAACGCGACCGGGTCGTGCGCGAGTGGAACGCCACCGCGCACCCGACGCCGCCGGTGACCGTGCCGGAGCTGGTCGGCGCCCAGGCGGTCGCGACACCCGGGACGATCGCCGCGATCGACGAGGACGTGCAGGTCACCTACCGGGAGCTGGCCGTCCGGGTCGACCGGCTCGCCGGCGCACTGGCGAGCCGGGGCGCCGGGCCGGAAACCGTGGTGGCGATCGCGCTGCCGCGGTCGGTGGACCTGGTCGTCGCACTGCTCGCGGTGCTGCGCACCGGCGCGGCGTTCCTGCCGATCGACCCGGACTACCCGGCCGAGCGCGTCGCCCACCTCCTCGAGGACGCCCGGCCGGTGTTCGTGCTCGACGACGTCCGGCTCGACGGGGAGGCGAGCTTCCCCGGGCCGGTCTCGGGGGACAGCGCGGCGTACGTGATGTACACGTCGGGCTCGACGGGCAAGCCGAAGGGCGTGGTCGTCTCGCACGCGGCACTCGCCAACCGGCTGCTGTGGATGCGGGACACCTTCGGGCGGCCGGACCGGGTGCTGCAGAAGACCTCCTGCGGGTTCGACGTGGCGTTGTGGGAGTTCTTCTGGCCGCTGATCTCCGGCGGGACGCTCGTCCTGGCCCGGCCCGACGGCCACCGCGACCCGCGCTACCTCGCCGATGCCATCCGGCGCCACGGCATCACCGACGTCCACTTCGTCCCGTCGATGCTGCGGGAATTCCTGCCCGAGGCCGCCGGCCTCACCGGGCTGCGCCGCGTGTTCTGCAGCGGCGAGGCCCTGACCCCGGCATTGCGGGACCGGCTGCACGCGACCCTGGACGTCGAACTGCACAACCTCTACGGCCCGACCGAGGCCGCGATCGAGGTCACCGCGTGGACCTCGCCCCCGGGGCCGGTCGCCACCGTCCCCATCGGACGTCCACTGTGGAACACGCAGGTCCACGTGCTCGACCGGTGGCTGCGGCCGGTGCCGCCCGGCGTGGCCGGTGAGCTGTACCTCGCGGGCACGCAGCTGGCCCGCGGCTACCAGGGCAAGCCGGGGCTTTCGGCCGAGCGATTCGTCGCGAACCCGTTCGGGGCACCCGGCGCCCGGATGTACCGCACCGGCGACCGCGCCCGCTGGAACCACGACGGCGAGGTCGAGTACCTCGGCCGGGTCGACCACCAGGTGAAGGTGCGCGGCGTGCGCGTCGAACCGGGGGAGATCGAGGCCGTGCTGCGGGGCCACGACGGCGTCTCGGACGTGGTCGTGCTCGCGCGTCCGCTCGCCGCGGGCGACTACCGGCTCGTCGCCTACGTCATCGGGGACGCCGGTGCCGACGCGCTGCGGGCGTACACGGCCGAACGGCTGCCGCGGTACATGGTGCCGTCGGCCTTCGTGGCGCTCGCCGCGTTCCCGCTGACGGCCAGCGGGAAGCTGGACCGGGCCGCCTTGCCCGCACCGGAGGTTGCGGGCAGCGGCCGGGAACCGCGCACCGAGCGGGAACGCGCGTTGTGCGCGTTGTTCGCGGAAGTGCTGGAGCTGCCGTCGGTGGGCGTGGACGACGACTTCTTCCACCTCGGCGGGCATTCGCTCACCGCGACCCGGCTGGTCAGCCGGATCCGGGCGGCGCTGGGCGCCGACCTCGGCGTCCGGTCCCTGTTCGAACGGCCCACCCCGGCCGGGCTGGCCGAGCGCCTCGGCCACGCCGGAATCCGCGACAGCGCGTTCGACCCGGTGCTGCCACTGCGGACCGGCGGGGACCGGCCACCGCTGTTCTGCGTGCACCCGGTGGGCGCGCTGAGCTGGTCCTACGTCGGGCTGGTGGCGCACCTCGACCCCCGGCGGCCGCTCTACGGCCTCCAGGCCCGCGGCCTCGCCGAGGACGAGCCGCTGCCGGGTTCGGTCGAGGAGATGGCGGCGGACTACCTCGGCCGGATCCGGGAGCTCCAGCCGGCCGGGCCCTACCACCTGCTGGGCTGGTCGTTCGGCGGGCTCGTCGCCCACCACATCGCCGTGCTGCTGCGGGAAGCGGGCGAAGAAGTCGCCCTCTTGGCCGGCTTGGACAGCCGGCCCCGCGCTCGCGACGACGAAGCGGTGGGGGAGCAGGAGATCTACTCGACCATTCTGGACGCGGTCGGCGTCACCTCGGACGGCGGTGAGCTGACCGCGGGGGAGGTGGCCGCGCTCGTCGCGGGTTCCGGGCTGCCGCCGGACTTCGGCGAGGACCACCTGCGGCGGCTGGTGGCGGTGTGGCGCAACAACGACGAGCTGTCCCGGAAGTTCGTGCCCGGGCACTACGCCGGACGGCTGCTGCACTTCGCCGCGGCGGACGCCGCCGACGACCCGGCCGCGGTCTGGGGTCCGCACGCCGAGGCCGTCGACGTGCACGAAATCGCGTGCGCGCACGCCGAGATGACCCGGCCCGGACCGCTGAAGCACATTGGCGAAATTCTCGACGCGGTGCTGGTTGACTCGGCGCAGGATTTCCGAGAGGAGCAGTGATGAGCAACCCCTTCGACGACGCCGACGGCACGTTCCTGGTGCTGGTCAACGACGAGCGCCAGCACTCCCTGTGGCCCGCTTTCGCCGAGGTGCCCGCGGGCTGGACCGTGGTCCTGCGCGAGGCGAGCCGCGAGGCCGCGCTGGCCTACGTCGAAGAGAACTGGACCGACATGCGGCCGGCGAGCCTGGCCCGCGCCATGGGCGAATAGGAGTTCCGCGAATGACCGAGGTGCAGGTCGAGCTCTACGACGAGCTCAGGGAACTGGTGTGCGACGTGCTCGAGCTGGAGACCGACGAGCTCACCGGCACGAGCTCGTTCGTCGACGATCACGGTGTCGACTCGCTGTCGCTGATCGAGCTGGTCGCGCAGTGCGAGAAACGCTACCGCGTCCAGATCGCCGAGTCGCAGCTGAAGACCATGCTCACCCTCGACGGCGTCTACCGCGTCGTCACCGAGGCGGAAGCGCTCTGATGGACCGCCGAGTGGTGGTCACCGGGCTCGGCGTGGTGTCGAGCATCGGCATCGGCCGCGCCGAGTTCGCCGGCGCGCTGCGCGCCGGCCGCAGCGGTGCCCGGCCGATCAGCGTGTTCGACACCGAGGGCTTCGAGCACACGATGGGCTGCGAGGTCGCGGGCTTCGACCCGCGGCCCTGGATCCACCGGCTCGATCCGGCGGAACTCGGCCGGGCGAGCCGGTTCGCGATCGCCGCGTCCCGGATGGCCGTGCAGGACGCCGGCCTGACCGAAGCCGTGCTGCGCGCCCGGCGCGGGATGATCTGCGTCGGCACCACCGACGGCGAGGCCCACGACCTCGACCGGCTGGTGGAGACCGAGCTCGCGCACGGCCCGGCGGCGATGGACCCGGTGCGGGCCCGGCGCTCGGCCGCGACCCGCCTGTCCGCCGGGATCGCGCACGACCTCGCTCTGTCCGATGTGGAGGCGACCACGGTGGCCACCGCCTGCTCGGCGGGCAACTACGCCATCGGCGCCGGCTTCGACGCCGTCCGGGCGGGCGAAGCCGAGTACGCCCTGTGCGGCGGCGCGGACGCCATGTGCCGCAAGACGTTCGCCGGGTTCTCCCGGCTCGGCACGGTCGCGCCGGACTGCTGCCGTCCGTTCGACTCCGGGCGCAAGGGCATCCTCACCGGCGAAGGCGCCGGGGTGATCGTGCTCGAGACGGCGGAGTCCGCGCTGCGCCGCGGCGCCCCGATCTACGCCGAAGTGCTCGGGTACGCGCTCAACTGCGACGCCAGTCATCCGGTCGCGCCGGACCGGGAGAGCATCAGGGAATGCATCGAACTGGCGTTGCGCGACGCGCGCGTCGCGCCGGACGAGGTGGACCTGATCTCCGCGCACGGCACCGGCACCCCGGCCAACGACGTCACCGAGACCGCGGCGATCCGCGACGTCTACGGGGACCGGCCGCCGCCGACGGTGTCGTTCAAGTCGATGCTCGGCCACACGATGGGCGCGGCGAGCGCGCTGGCGGCGATCGCCTGCGGGCTCGGCATCACCCACCGGTTCATCCCGCCGACCATCAACCACCGCGAGACCGACCCGGACTGCGCCATCGATTGCGTGCCCAACCAGGCGGTCGAGGCCGACTTGCGGATCGTGCAGAACAACGGCCTGGCCTTCGGCGGCAACAACGCCGTGGTCGTCCTCGGCCGGTTCGACGAGGCGGGGCTCCGGTGAACCCGGTGATCACGGCGTGGACGGCGGTTTCGCCGTTCGGCCTCTCCCGGGAATCCTTCGTGGCCGGCTTGCTGGCCGGGGTGGCGGCGCCGGTGACTGACGGCGCCGTGCACAAGGCGGCCGTCGTGCCCGGCTTCGACGTCCGGGAGCTGCTGGGCCGCAAGGGCACCCGGTCGATGGACCGGCTCACCGGGCTCGCCGTGTGGGCCGTCGGCGGGCTGACCGGAGACCGGCCGGCTTCGCGTGGCGACCGCACCGGGCTCGTGCTCGGGACGATGGGCAGTCTGCAGTCCACGATGGACTTCACCCGGCCGTCCTTCGTGGAGGCGAAGCCGTACTTCGTCGACCCGGGGCAGATGCCCAATTCGATCATGAACGCCGCCGCCGGCCGCTGCGCGATCCGCCACGACCTGACCGGGCCCAACGTGACGCTGGCCGGCGGGCGGGTGGCCGGTCTCTCGGCGCTGGCCTACGCCGTCCGCCTGCTGCGGACCGGGCGGGCGTCGAGCGTGCTCACCGGCGCCGTCGAGGAGTACTCCGACGCCCGGTCCTGGATCGAGGCCCACAGCGGTGTCGACGGCGTGCTCGGCGAGGGTTGTGTGATGCTGCGGGTCGAGCCGGCGGGACCGCGTCCGGCGCTGGCCGAGGTGCTCGCCGTCCGGTCGCGGATCGCCCGTCCGGACGAGGTCGAGGCGGCCCGGGAGTCCCTTATGGACAGTGTGCTCGCCGAGGCGGGCGTGGCTTCCGAAGACGTCGGGTTCGTGTCGTGGTCCGGCGTTGCGGGGCACCCCGACCCGCTGGCCGAGCTGATCGGCGACACCGGTGCCGCGACGGCGATGTTCCAGGTGGCCGAGGTGCTGGCGGCCGGGGAACCGGGCGAGCCGGTGATCGTCGGCTCGGTCGACCGGGACGGGGCGGTGGCGTGCGCGCTGCTGCGGCTGGGGAGCGCGCGGTGACCGGGGTGGCGCTGGTCAGCGGCGGTTCGCGGGGCATCGGCCGGGCGGTCGTCCGGCGCCTGGCCCGCGACGGCTTCGACGTGAGTTTCTGCTACCGGGCCGACGAGGACGCCGCGCGCGAAGCCGAAAAGGAACTGGCCGAGCTGGGCGTGCGCGTGCTCGCCGAGCGGGTCGACGTCGGTGACGCCGACGCGGTCCGCGCCTGGATCGCGCGCACCGAGCGGGAGCTCGGCCCGGTCGCGGCCGCGGTGACGTCCGCGGGCATCACCCGGGACCGGCCCCTGGTCCGGATGGCCGACGAGGACTGGGAAGCCGTGCTCGGGACCAACCTCGGCGGCGTCTACCACGTGTGCCGCTCGGTGGTGTTCGGGATGATGAAGCGCAAGGCGGGCACCGTGGTCGCGGTCAGCTCGATCGCCGGGGTGCACGGCAGCGCGGGGCAGACGAACTACAGCGCGTCGAAGGCCGGCACGATCGGGTTCTGCAAGGCACTGGCGAAGGAGGTCGGGCGCTACGGCGTGCGCGTCAACGCGGTGGCGCCGGGGTTCATCGACACCGACATGGTCGCGGTGCTCGACGAGCGGACCCGCGAGCGGGCGCTGGCCGACGTCCCGCTGGGGCGCTTCGGCGCGCCCGAGGAGGTGGCGGACCTGGTCGGGTTCCTGGTGTCCGGCCAGGCGGCGTACATCACCGGGTCGGTCCTGCACGTCGACGGTGGGCTCATCCGGTGACGCCGTTCCGCGATCGGCGGACGCCGGTTCCGGCCGAGCCTGAAGTGCCTTCGCCCGCGGCTGGTCCCGTGCTTAGCGTGGGGCAGGCTCCGCACTTCGGTGGAGCCACGGGCGACGGAACGGTGGTCAGCATGAGCGAGGCGGCACTGCGCCGGGGCAAGCGGCTTCCGGAGGTCGCGGAGCCGGGGACCGGGCTGGCCGAGCTCGGCCGCGACCTGGTGGTCCGGCAGGTGAACGGCGCCTTCGCGGACCTGTTCGGCACCACGCCGGACGACGTGATCGGCACGGCGTTCTGCGGCTGGTTCCTGCCGGCGGTCCAGGAGACCGTGCGGCGCGGGCTGGCGGAGCTGGCCCCCGGTGATCGATTCGGCGAGCGGCTCGTCGGGTTGGGCCCGGGTCCGTTCCTCGCCGACGTGACGGGCCACATCCTCGACGACGACGGTGCGGTGTGCCTGGTGCTGCTGGTGCGTCCGGTGCCGTCCGCCGAGGCCTTCGCGCCGGTGCGGCTCGCTGCCCTGGACGCGCAGATCCTGGAAGGCCTGGCGGCGGGAGAGCCGGCGGTGCACATCGCGATGCGGCTGTACCTGAGCCGTCAGGCAGTCGACTACCGGATCGGCGCGATGCTGCGGAAGCTGGGGGCGCCGAGCCGGGCGGCGCTGGTGTCGAGGGCCTATGCGGCCGGGGTGTTGCAGCCGGCGCAGTGGCCACCGCGGGTCGAGCCGCACCTCCGCGAGGACTGAGTGGTCACCACGGGGCCTCCGCATCGTGGCACGGCCGCTCGCGTGGATCGCGGGTACCCCGGCGACCGCCCCGGCTAGTTGGATGAGGTCATCCGAGCACTACGGGGTGGGTGACATGAGCGAACGGTGGCACGTCGCGTGCGTCGACGGCAACTTCCGCGTGCTGACGGCCGAGGACGGGTTCGGCGAGCTGTTCGGCGCGTCGGCGTTCGAGCTGCGGCACCGGGGGATCTTCGAGTTCCTGCACCCGGACTTCGCCGAAGGAGCCCGGTGCGCGCTGACCGCGCTCGCGACCGGCGCCCGGCACGAAGCGACCGAACGCGTGGTGCTCCTCGGCCCGACCGGCGCGGCGGTGTCCGCCGAGCTGACCGCACTGGCGCGGGGAGGATCGCGGCGAATCGTCGTGGCAATCCGGCCCGACGCGGTCCGGCCGCAGCGGGCCCGGCAGCCGATGGTGACGCCGCTGGAGGCTCTGGTCCTGGAGGGGCTCGCGGCCGGCGTGCCGACGACGGAGCTGGCCCGGAGCGCGCACCTGAGCCGTCAGGGCGTGGAGTACCACGTCGGGGCCCTGGTCCGGCGGTTCGCGGTGCCCAACCGCACGGCCCTGGTGGCCAAGGCCCACGCGGCGGCCCTGTACGCGGCGGGGGCCTGGCCGCCCCGTGTGGATCCGCGGCTGGTGGACGGGCCACGCAGGGCAGTCGGCTCCTGAACAGCCCTGCCGCACATTGTCGTGAGTGGTAAAGCGGGTTCTGGCGTTGTCAGTGGAGCCAACTCACCGCCCGGAACGGCCAACTCACGCACCGGAACGGCCAACTCGCCGGTGGTGTGGGTGAGTTGGCCGTTCCGGTTGGTGAGTTGGCCGTTCCGGCCGGCGTCATCTGGCGCGAGGAAGTGCCCTTCAGCGCGTCAGATGAGACCAACGGCCCCTTCAGCCTTCCCGGCGAACCAGGCCGCCGAATCGGCTGCCACGCCCGGTGATCCGGCGCTGGTGAGCACGAGCTCGCCCCAGGCGTCCGGGGCCGGGTAGGGCGTGCTTCCCGTGTTGACCACGCACACCAGATCCCCGCGCCGGAACGCGAACACCGCGTCCTCCCCCGTCTCCAGCCACTGCAGCGGGCCCGGTCGCCCGAGCCCCAGCTCCCGCCGCGCTCGCACCGCACGGCGGTACAGCTGCAGCGTCGAGGTGTCGTCCTTCTCCTGGATGTCGACGGCGTACCGGCCGAACCACGCCGGCTGCGGCAGCCACGGCGCCCCCGTGCCGAACCCGAACGCCGGCGCGTCCGCGGCCCACGGCAGCGGGACGCGACAGCCGTCGCGGCCCTTCTCGAGGCCTCCCGTGCGGTGGAACACCGGGTCCTGGCGGGCTTCGTCGGGAAGGTCCTGGACCTCCGGCAGCCCGAGTTCTTCACCCTGGTAAAGGAACACCGAGCCCGGCAGCGCCAGCAGCAGGAGCAGCGCCGCGCGGGCCCGGCGGTCGCCGAGCTCGGCGTCGACTTCGCCGCGGGGGCGCATCAGGGCCGCGAAGGCGTCGTTGCTCGCCGGGGCGGGCTCCGGACGGACGATGCCGTAGCGTGTCACCGCGCGGTGGACGTCGTGGTTGGCCAGTGTCCACGCCGCCGGGGCGCCGTGGACCTCCGTGCGGGCCGTGGCGCGCTCGACCGCCCCGCGCAGGGCGCCGGCCTCCCACGGCTGGACGAGCAGGTCGAACGAAAACGCCTGGTGCAGCTCGTCCGGGCGCAGGTAGCGGTCCAGGTCGGCCGGGTCCGGCACCCAGATCTCGCCGACCAGCAGCAGGTCACGGTCCGGGCCGTAGCCGGCCGCCAGCGCGTGCCACCGCCGGAAGATGTCGTGGACCTCGGGCTGGTTCCAGCTGTAGGCGTTGTAGCCGCCCTCGGCCGGGTCCCAGTCGCGCAGGGCCGCGTCCTTGATCAGGCCGTGGCAGACGTCGATGCGGAAGCCGTCCACGCCGCGGTCGAACCAGAACCGCAGGACGTCGTCGAAGTACGCCAGCACTTCCGCGTTGCGCCAGTCGAAGTCCGGCTGCTCGCGGGTGAACAGGTGCAGGTACCACTGCCCGGGTGTGCCGTCGGGTTCGGTGACCCGGGTCCACGCGGGACCGCCGAAGACCGACTGCCAGTTGTTGGGCGGCTCGTCGCCCCGGCCGTCGCGGAAGACGAACCGCGCTCGCTCGGGGGAGCCGGGGCCCGCGGCCAGGGCCGCGGTGAACCAGGGGTGCTGCTCGGAACAGTGGTTGGGCACCAGGTCCATCAGGATCCGCAGGCCGCGGCCGTGGGCCTCGGCGACCAGGCGGTCGAACGTCTCGAGGGTGCCGTACTCCGGGTTGACGCCGCGGTAGTCGGCGATGTCGTAGCCGTGGTCCGCCTGCGGCGAGGGGTAGCAGGGGTTGAGCCAGATCGCGTCGGCGCCGAGCCCGGCGATGTGGCCGAGCCGCCGGATCACCCCGCCGAGGTCACCGACGCCGTCGCCGTCGCTGTCGGCGAAGGAACGGATGTAGAGCTGGTACACCACCGCGTCGTCCCAGAACGAGCGCGGGCGGGAGGAGGTCGACGACACCCCCGGATCTTCGCACGGCCGGTACCGGCCCGCGGGCGGTACCCGGCGGCGGACGACGTGCGGCGGTGGGTCCCGCGGTCGCCGGCGGGACCCACCGGTGTCACAGCGTGCCGAGCACGGCGCTGCGGGCGCCGAGCAGCTCGACGGCCGACATGCGGTCCGGCGAGGCCGGGCCTTCGGCCATCGGGTACCCGGTCTCGTCGAACCCGGTCCGGAAAGCGTGCCGGGTCGCCCGCACGACGTAGGTGAAGGCCGTGACGCCGACGTACACCGTGTCGAACTCCGCGGCGCAGGCCAGCGGCAGGACGGCGTCCGGGACTTCGAGTGGGATGAGCGCGCCGGCTTTGCGGGAGAAGTGCTCGGCCGCGGCAGTTTCGACAACAGTTGTCATGATGCCCGCTTCTTCCTGTTCGGTGGCGAAAACCCGGCCCCTGGAACGGATCCGGGTAGTGCCATGATGACGATCGCCGTCCCCCAGGCAACCGAACCGGCGGGTTGCGGCCGGATGTCCCCGAATTTTCGGGAAATCGCGCACCGGCGCCCTCGATCGCCCGCCTGACCGGGGAATTCTCCGTCAATCGGTGGATGTCACGTTGACAACGCGCCGCTTATCGTGACCGAGGGCCGCGCAGTGACGCGGGCCGTGGTACGGAGCAGAGGAGAAGAGATGGAAGTGATCGTGTCCTTGCAGGACCCGGCGACGCCGGGACTGGAGCCTCTTTCCTTTGGTGCGCAGGCGGTGGACCCCACCGCCTGCACGTGGGCGATCGCGGCGGCGACCTTCGCCGGGGCCGTCGTGGGGGCCGGTGTGGGGTGGGCGAACTGCCACTACCACGGTTGCGTGCAGCAGAGCGACGAGCTCGAAGTTCCGGAGGGCGTGTCGGGTCTGCCCGTCGGGGAACTGCTCGGAATGCGCGACCAGGCTGCCGGCCGGGCCTGACCGAACCGAACCCATGGAGGATCAGATGAGTGGATTTTCTCCGGCCTCGCTCCCCGGGGTGCTCGAGCCACTGGAGTACGGCGGCCGTGAGGTGGCCATCGCGTGCACGCCCGCCGCGGTCGACCTCGCGGCGGTCGGGCTGGGAGCCGCCGGTATCGGCTACTTCGCCGCGAAGGCGTTCTACCACAAGCACGCCGGCAACTTCGACGACCGCGAGGAACTCCTCGACGCCGGATCGGCGCACGACAAGCTGCTGTCCTCTTCGGACCTGCTGTCGGTGCGGGTGAAGGAACTCACCCGTAGCTGAGCAAAAGAAGGCGGGCGCACGCGGTGGCGTGCGCCCGCCTTCTGCTGTCCGGCCTCAGCCCGCGGCCCGGAATTCCGGTGCGCTGAGGGCGTTCCGGCCCGCCTCGGTGACCACGGCGGGCACCAGCTCGCCCGCCCGGCCCGGCCGGCTGTGCGCGATCAGGCCGAGCCGGCCGAGGGCGCGGGCCGTCGCCTGGTCGCAGCAGGGGATTCCGTCGACGTAGAGGTCGGGTTCGCAGCTGAGGGACAGCTGCGCGCGCCCGTCACGGACGGCCTTGAGCATGTTCACGGCGCGGCGGGTGAGCGTGCCGTCCTCGGGGCGGGGTTCCTGGTTCATCGTCGGTCCCGATCTGTTCGCCGGAATGATCAGGAAACGGTAGATCGCCGTGGTGCGGGTCACCATGCGCGGATGGGGAAACGCGGATCCGGCACCGGCGGAACCGCGGCCGTGTCCCCCCGGCGTCGCCACGGGCGCCCGGGAACGGAACGGGGCCCGCGGAGAATCTCCGCGGGCCCCGTCCAGCCGGTTCCTGGTCAGCCGAGGACGTTGATCACGTCCGCCTTGATCAGGCCGAGGATCGAGTCCAGGGTGACGACCTGGACCTTCGCGTCCTTCTTCAGGTCGCCGATGATCTTCGTCAGCGGGGTCCACTCGACGACGACCTTGCGGCCCGAGCCGTCCAGGACGATGGTGACGTACTTGCCGTGGACGGCCACGACCTTGCCGGTCAGGGTCACGCTGCCGAGGCCCGGCACCGTGACGTCGGCCGGCGCCGTCGCGGTGGTGGCACCCGCCGTGCCGGTCGCGCCGAGCAGGCCCGCGCACACCAGCGCGGTCGCGGCGACGGCGGTCGTGATCTTCGTCAGAGTACGCATCTTCATTTCCCACGCGGCCTTTCGGGTTCGAGCGAACCGCCGGTCGGTTTCGCTCGTGTCGCGAAGATTAGGGCAGATCGAAGGCCGTGCTGTATCCGCGAATTCCGAAGGACGGTACCGCGTTTCCCTTGCCCTGCCGGGGAATCAGGGCAACGCGGTCCGGCCGGCGAGGCGGTAGCCGGAGCCGTGTGCGGTGCGGATCAGCACGTGGTGGCGGTCGCCGAGCTTCCGGCGCAGCCGGCCGACGTAGAACCGCACCTTCTGGCCGTCGCCGGGACCGCCGAGCGCGCGTTCGAGCAGCCAGTTCGGGCTGACCCGGTTCGGGTTGAGCATGAGCACCCGCAGTAGCCGGAACTCGGTCGGCGTCAAGTGGACCGCTTCCCCGCGGAGGCGCACCTGGCCGGTCCGCAGGTTCAGTTCGAGCCCTTGGACGCGCACCACCGGTTCCGGTGACGGAGTGCGCTCGATCACGTCGGTCATGATTCCTCGAATGGGGTCAGTGGGGATTCTCCGGCGCAGAGTGTTTATGACGGAAAGACGGCGGACAAGGGACAAGCGGCTGCGCATTCCGCTGAATTCTCCTTCGGCGAATGCGTTCCGACCTGGGGAAGATCCGATATGTCCGGTTTGTTCCCGGGTTGTTGAGGGATTCCCCTGCAAGCGTTGCTTCATGCCAATCTCCGTCGATACGCTCACCGTGCGTGACGACTTGGGAATGGGTAGTTGCCGAAGCGGGCAACGCCGGATCGACCGGAACTGGGTGAGAGACGTCGGAACGGGTGGGTATCGCATGACGGTGCTGGACGAACGGCCGAATCGCCGGACGCAGCCACAGGACGGCCACGGCATTGCGGTGCCCACGGACGATCTGCTCGACGGCGTGACGCCGGCGGCGGCCCGGTCCGTGGCGACGGCGTTGCTGGGCGAGGTGGCCGACGTCTACCGCCGGGTCGTCGAAGAGGACGTCACGGTCACCCCCGCCCAGCGCGCCCGCGTCCGGGTCGCCGGGGAGGCGTTCGCGGAGGCGGGCGGGGCTCCCGGCGTGGCTGCCGACCTGCTCGGCCGGTTCGCGGCTCAGGTGGCCGACTCCGTCGCGCGGCACCGGCCGGACCGGGTGGTCCCCGTGGTGCAGGCCGCGCACCTGCTGGTCCAGGACCTGCTCGCGGGGATCGCCCGGCCGGTGCCGGCCGCCCCCGCGCGGGACGCCCGCGGTGCCCTCGTGCGGCGCCTCGTCCGGCAGGAGCGGCTCGACCCGGCCGAGCTCGCCGGCCTGGAGGACGCCTACTTCGTCGTCGCGGCCCGGTTCCCGCAGCCGGTGCCGTCCGACCGGCTGGCCGCGGTGCTCGACGAGCACCATGAAGACGGGGTGCTGGGCGCGCCGGCCGGTGACGGTGTCGTCGTGCTCGTGCCCCGCCGGCTCGAGCGGCGGATCGCCCCGTTGCTCGCCGCGCTGACCGGCCGGTTCGGCCAGGAGCCGTGGACGACGACCGTGCCCGCCGGCCGCGCGACGCTCGCCGCCGGCTGCAAAGAAGCCTCCGACATCCTGGCGCTGGCCGCGGCGACGGGCCGCCCGGCCGGGCCGTACCGCCTCGACGACGTCCTGCTGGAGTTCGCCGTGCTGCGGGACCCGGTGACGTCGGCGCGGCTGCGGGCGCTGATCGCCCCGCTGGCGGGCAACGAGATCCTCTACGGCACGCTCGAAGCGCTGATCCACGCCGACTTCAACCGGACCGTCGCCGCGCGCGGGCTGTTCATCCACCGGTCTACTTTGGACTATCGGATCCGGCGGATCGAGGAGGTCACCGGGCAGAACCCGCTCACCGGCCGCGGGGCGTACGTGCTGGCCGCGGCGATGGTGGTGCACGCGGTCAGCCGTTCCTGAAACCGGCGCGGCGCCGCGACACGAGCCGCCAGCCCACACCGAGCACCACCACGAGCACCGGGATCGTGCCCACGGCGATCAGGCTGCTGCCGCCGGAGAATCCCATCAGGACCACGACGAGCCCGAGGAACCCGACGGTGGCCCAGGTGGTGTAGGGGGCGCCGGGCAGCCGGAACGACGGCCGCTCCAGCTCGCCCCGCAGTGCCCGGCGACGCAACCGCTCCTGGGCGATCATGATCATCGCCCAGGTGGTGACCACCCCCAGTGAGGCGATCTCGGTGGCGACGTCGAACGCGTCGTCGGGGACCACGACGTTCAGCACCACCCCGAGCAGGCACACCCCGCAGGTCATGGCGATGGCGCCGACCGGGATCCGCCGGCGGCTCATCCGCGCCGTGAACTGCGGCGCTTCGCCGCGGTCGGCGAGCGCGCGCAGGATCCGGCCGGTGGCGTAGATCCCCGAGTTCGCCGACGACATCGCGGCGGTCAGCACGACCAGGTTCATCACGTCGCCGACCCAGGGCACGCCGAGGCGGGAGAAGACCGTGACGAAGGGGCTGACGCCCGCCTGGTAGTCCGACCACGGCATGAGCACGGCCAGCAGCAGGATCGAACCGACGTAGAACACTGCGATGCGCCAGATGACGCTGTTCACCGCGCGCGGGATGGACTTGCGGGGCTCGGCGGCCTCGCCGGCGGCCACCCCGACCAGCTCGATGGCGGCGTAGGCGAAGACCACGCTCTGCAGGGCCAGGAACGGCATGGCGAAACCGTGCGGGAAGAACCCGCCGTGGTCGACGAGGTTCGCCACCGACGCGGGCGCCGAACCGAGGTGCGCCCCGTAGATCAGCAGGCCGATGCCGACGACCAGGAAGACGATGATGGCCAGCACCTTGATGGTGGAGAACCAGAACTCCAGCTCGCCGAACAGCTTCACCGACACGAGGTTCGCCGAGAGCACCCCGGCCAGCGACAGCAGCGCACCGGCCCAGACCGGCAACCCGGGAAACCACTTCTGCAGGTAGTGCCCGATGGCGGTGGTCTCGGCGACGGCGACCATCGCCCAGTTGAGCCAGTACATCCAGCCCGTCACGAACCCGGCCCACGGGCCGATGAACTCCCGGGAATAGGTGACGAAACTGCCCGCGCTCGGCCGGTGCAGCACCAGCTCGGCGAGTGCGCGCATGACGAACATGGCCACGACGCCGCAGACGAGGTAGGAGAGCAGCAGCGCGGGCCCGGTGGCGGCGAGCTTGCCGCCCGCCCCGAGGAACAGCCCGACGCCGATCGCCCCGCCGATCCCGATCATCTGGATCTGCCGGTTGCCGAGGGTCTTGTGATACCCCTCGGCGTCGGTCTCCGGGGTTTCGCCCGTTTTGACAGGAGAATTCATGTCCGTCCCTTGTGGTGGGTGCCGCGAAAGTGTTTCCCGGAACGGAATTGTGAACGGGATCTCCGGCGTTCGAGCCGCCTCATCCGCGATTTGCGCGATGTGCGGATCCGCCGTGCTCGGACCCGCTGCCCGCTCGCGTGCCCACCGGGCGGAAGTCCCGCGCGGCCGGATCGCAGAGGTGGACCTGGGCGCGGCCGACGTCGAAGTACATCCCGGTCAGCTGCAGCTTCCCGGCCCGTTCCGCCTCGGCGACGAGCGGGTATTCGCGCAGGTGCGCCAGCTGCTGCAGCACGTTCTGCAGGGCCAGGCGGTCGCCTTCGCGCGCGGGAAGTTCCCCGTCGAGCGTGACCGGACCGGACCGCCGCGCGCTCGGTTCGGCGTGCGCCAGCCAGTCGGTGAGCGGCCCGGGCGGCGGTCCGCCGGCGAGCGCGGCCATGGCCCCGCAGGACGAGTGCCCGCAGACGACGATTTCGGTGACGGCGAGGACCCCGACGGCGTAGGCGATCGACGCGTTCATCGACGGGTCCGCCTGGCCGGGTGGGACCAGGTTGCCGATGTTGCGGATGGTGAACAGATCCCCGGGGCCGCTGGTGGTGATCAGGTTCGGCACGATCCGGGAATCGCCGCAGGTGATGAACAGCGTGCCGGGCCGCTGGCCGTCGGCCAGGCCGGACAGCGTGTCGCGCAGCAGCGGTGCGGTGCGGCGCTGGAACTCGGCGGCGCCGCGGCGGGTGGGCTGGGCGGTGACCTCGGCGGCCTGCCACTCGGACCAGGGTGCCAGCCAGCGCGGCACGAAGCCGGCGCCGGCGCGACGGCTGCGGGTCGGCCGGCCCTGTTTGCCGTTGGCGAACCAGGGGTGGCCGATCTCGTCGACTTCGACCGTGCCGCCCGCGGCCTCGTGGGCGTGCTGCCACGTGTGCAGGCTCTCGAAGGAGGCGTGGTCGAGGTAGTCGACGACCAGGTCGAGCCGGACCCGCGCGCCGGCCGGGACGGTGGCGAGCACGCGGCTCAGCCGGGGCACGGAGAGGAAGGTGAGCACGCCTTCGACGACGACGTGCCAGACCTCGCCGTCGGGTTCGGCGTGGATGCCCGACCAGAGCGTGCGCCGCAGCATGAGCACCAGGGACAGCGCGATGCCCGCGAGGACGCCGGTGAGCAGGTCGAACACCACGACCCCGGCCAGCGTGAGCAGGTAGACCGGCAGGTCGCCGTGGGTGAGGACCTGCTTGAGGTGGCCGGGGTTCACCAGCTTGACCCCGACGTGGACGAGGAGGCCGGCGAGGGCGGCGAGCGGGATGTCCTGGATCAGCCCGGCGAACGCGACGACCGCCACCAGCACCCACACCCCGTGCAGGATCGCCGAGGCCCGGCTCTGCGCGCCGGCGGCGACGTTGGTGGAACTGCGGACGATCACGCCGGTGACCGGCAGGCCGCCCAGCGCCCCGGACACCATGTTCGCCGCGCCCTGGCCGACGAGCTCCCGGTTCAGGTCCGCGCGCGGACCGGTGTGCAGCCGGTCCACCGCGACCGCCGACAGCAGGCTTTCCACCGACGCGATCACCGCGATGGTGAGCACCGCGACGGCGAACGCGCCCCAGCCGCCGCCGGGCAGCTGCGGGGTGAAGCGGATGTTCAGCAGGTCCGCGGGTAGCTGCACCCGGGGCAGGGTCATCCCGGCGAGCACGGACACCAGGGTGGCGACGGAAATGGCGGCCAGCGGGCCGGGAATCCGTTGCACCGCCTGGGGAAGGCGTGGCCACAGCAGCAGGATCGCGATGGCGAGCAGCCCGATCGCGGTGGCGGCGTCGTGGCGGGCGACGATCTGGCCGGGCAGCTCGGCGAGGTTCTCCAGCGCCGAGGACTGCGGCTTGCCGCCGAGGATGACGTGCACCTGCCCGAGCACGATCGTCACGCCGATCCCGGCCAGCATGCCGTGCACGATCGCCGGCGAGATGGCCAGCGCGGCCCGCGCGACCCGGGAGACGCCGAGCAGGATCTGCACCGCACCGGCGGCCACGGTGATCGCGCAGGTGACGGCCCACCCGAACGTCTGGATGGTTTCGGCCATCACCACGGTCAGCCCGGCGGCGGGCCCGCTCACCTGCAGCGCGGAACCCCCGAGGGCGCCGGCGACGATCCCGCCCACCACGGCGGCGATCAGCCCGGCGACCACCGGGGCACCGGACGCCAGCGCGATGCCCAGCGAAAGGGGTACGGCGACGAGGAAAACGACCAGCGAGGCCGGTAGGTCGTGGCGGAGTCGTTGCATGATCACCATGCAACCGGAGACGCGGGCGCTTTGTCCTCCCCTGTACCGCTTTTCCGAGGAATATCCGCATTTTTCGCAGGAATGCCGCCGCGGCGGAAATTCAGCCGTAGCGGGTCACATCGGCGAAGAAGCCCGGAATCGGCGTCAGGGCGCCGTCGGCGGCGAGCCGGTCGTAGACGTGCTTGCCGACGGCCAGGTCGAGGATGCCGAGCCCGAACGGCGAGAACACCAGTGGCCGGTCCGCGGGCAGGTCGACCGCGCCCGTCATGACGTCGAACAGCGTGCCGTGCAGGAATTCGCGGTGGCCGGCCCGCTGCTCGGCCAGGTGGACGGAAGTGTCCGCCTTCAGGCAGTGCTCGACGTCGTCGACGACGTTGGCCGAACCGAGCACGATCTCCGGGTCGAGGTCGCGCAGGGAAACGTTCAGCACCAAGGGGTTGTGCGTGAACCACGACGGATCCGTCACGTGCGGAACGCCCGCCACCGTGGCGAACACGACCAGGTCCGACGCCTTGATCAGCGCCTCGGCACTCTCATGCCGGACCACCTTCGCCGGCGTGCCTGTGCGGGCGAGGTAGCCCGCGAAGCCGTCGGCCGACGACGCGGACAGATCGTGCAGCCCGATTTCGCCGAACTCCCAGGCGTTCGCGGTGAGGTAGGTGTGGATGTACCGCGCGATCAGCCCGGTGCCGAAGAACCCGACGCGCGAAGGCCGTCCGCGGTCGCGGGTCAGCAGGTCCGCGGCCAGCGCGGCCGAGGCCGCTGTCCGGGACGCGCTGACGACCGAAGCCTCCATGACCGCGAACGGGTAGCCGGTGCGCCGGTCGTTGAGGATCAGCACGGCGGACGCTCGCGGGATGCCGGCCCCGACGTTCCCCGGAACGCTGGCGATCCACTTGAGACCGTCCACAGCGGACTCGCCGCCGAGGGACGCGGGCAGCGCGATGATGCGGTCGGCCGGGCGGTCCGGGAACCGCAGGAAGTACGACGGCGGGTTCACCGTGTCGCCGGCGCCGTGCGTGCGGTAGGCCCGCTCGATGACGGCGGTGACCGTCCGCTCGTCGCCGTCGAGCACCCGGCGCACCTCGGTGCCGGTGATGACGGTGAACGGCGGGATCGGAGGAGTTCCTGACAAGTCCGGTCCTTCCTAGGCGGCGCTGCGGCGGAGCTCGGCCAGGCGGTGCATGGCCGAAGCGGTGGCCAGCAGGCGCAGCCCGCGGACCGTGCACGGCGAGTGCCCGGTGAGCTGGGCGATCCGCTGCAGCCGGTAGTCCACGGTGCTGCGGTGCACGATCAGCCGCTCCGCCGCCCGGCCGCGGTTGCCGTCCTCGGCCAGTAGCACCTGCAGCGTCTCCCACAGCACCGGCTGGGCCAGCAGCGGCTGGATCACCTTCAGCAGCGCGTTGGACACCACCGGCTCGTGCGCGGCGGCGAACTCGAGCAGCACGTCGTCGAGGACGTGCACCGCGGGCGCGAACTCCAGCGACGTCGCCTCGGCGAGGATGTCGTCCGCCACCGAACGGCACGCGGAGACGCTGCGGGTGCCGGGCCAGACCAGGGCGGCGCGGGCGGATCCGCCGAGCGCGTCCAGTACCCGCTCGGCGCGCCGGACGGCGTCCGCCTTGTCCCGCGCGGGAAGCAGGGCGTGGCCGCCGCCGTCGGCGAGCAGCGTCAGGGTGTCCTCGCCCGCGTGGGTGCGGAAGGCCTCGTCCACGACGGCCGGGTCGAGCTCGCCGGTGGCCAGCGCGACGACGGCATAGGCCTGGTCGGTGGCCGGGACCACCGCGCCGCTCAGCAGCAGCTCGGCCTGCCGGCGCCGGGTCGGTTCCTCGTGCTCCGGTGCGGTCGTGCCGGCCTCGGCGAAACCGCGCGTCAGCTCGACCAGGATCCGGTTGCCCAGCTCGCTGATCCGCTGGGCGGCGAGGCAGCGCGTACCGCTGTCGCGCAGGTCCGGCCGGTTCAGCGCCTTGTCCACGAGGTCCGCGGTGAGCTTCTGCACCGCGTCCAGCAGCCGTTCGAGGCCGCGCCCGGACTCGGCCCACGTGTGGCCGACCCGGCGCGCCGACAGCACGTCGAGCACGAAGCCGTCCGACAGCACGTCGGAGAACAGCGGGAGCACATGCCGCACCACGGTTTTGCGTGGCGTCTGCACGTCGGCTCCCGGACTCGGCGCCGGGTGGACCCGCGAGGGGAACGGCCCGGCGGCCACGGGGGAAATTGTCTTGTTCGTCATCATCCGGCCTCACCCTTGTCGTCTCAGCCGGTGACCGGACTCCTCCGGCCGGTCTTCGGCTTCCCTGACCCCGTGACATCTTCACCGGATCGGGTGGGTGGTTAGCTCAAAGTTTCCTCAGATTCGGGTTTTCCCTCGTCAGCGGTCCGGGACCGCGCGGCGCGCGGAAAGCGGTTCCGCATTGTGCGGATTCCGGGGCCGGAACGCCCGTGCCAGACTCGGGACAGGCGCGAATGCTCGGATGGGACGGTGCCGTGATCTGCCTCGGGACGATGAACTTCGGGACGGCGACCGACCGCGCCACCGCGTTCCGGCTACTGGACGCCTTCACCGGATCGGGCGGCAGCGCCGTCGACACGGCGAACTGCTACGCCAGCTGGGACGGCACCGGCGACGAGAGCGAACTCACGATCGGGGCGTGGCTCCGCGACCGGGGCGCCCGGGACCGGATCCGGCTCGCCACCAAGGTCGGCGGCCGTCCCGTGCCCGGCGGTGCCTTGATGGACTTCGAAGGGCTTTCGCCGCCGGCCATCCGGTCGGCGGTCGAGGACAGCCTGCGCCGCCTGGGCACCGACCACGTCGACGTCTGCTTCGCCCACCTCATGGACCCGGCCGTCCCGCTGGAGGACGTGCTCGGCGCGTTCGAAGAACTGGTCGAGGCCGGGAAGATCCGCGAAATCGGGCTGAGCAACCACGATCTCGAACCCGTGCGGCGCGCGGGCACCCGGATCACCTGGCTCCAGCAGCGGCACAGCTACCTGCAGCCGTTCCCGGGTGCCCCGTTCGGCCCGCAGAAGATCCTGACTCCGGAAATGGCCGGGTACGCGCGCGGTGCCGGCCTGGCCGTGCAGGGGTATTCGCCGCTGCTGTCCGGTGCCTACACCCGGCCGGACCGCGCGTTCTGGCCGCACTACGACCACCCGGGCACCGAGCCCCGGCTCGTCGCGCTGCGCAAGGTGGCCGGCGACCTCGGGGTGTCCGGGAACCAGGTGGTGCTGGCCTGGATGCTCGCCGGCACGCCGTCCGTCGAGCCGGTGATCGGGGTGAGCTCCGAAGCGCAGCTCGCCGAGTGCCTCGCCGCCACCGAGATCGTCCTGAGCGGCGAGCACCTGCGCTGCCTCGAAGCCGCTTGAACGGAGGCCGGGGCACGATGACGCGCGGGGATGTGGTCCTAGGGGTCGAGATCGGGGCGGCGGTGATCACCGTCGCCGTCCTCGGCGACGACCTCGGCCTGCGCGAAACCATCGCGTGGCCGCTACCGCGGACCACCCACCACCCGATCGACCCGGTGCAGGACCCGTGGCTGGTGCTGGACACCCTGGCCTCGGCGGTCCGCGAGGCCGCCGGGATCTGCGAGGTCTTCGGCAACCCCGTGCGGGGCCTGTCGCTCACCTCACGGATGCCCGCCCTGCTCGCGCTGGACGCCGGGTGCATGCCGCTCACCCCGGTGCTCAACGCCACCGACGGCCGGTCGGTCGGCACCACCCGCCGGATCGTCGCCGAACAGGGGACCGCGTTGCACCGCCTGACCGGCGTGCCGCTCACCCCGGCGTCCCCGGTGGCCAAGCTCGCCTGGTTCGCCGGCCACGACCCCGGGCTGTTCGGGCAGGTGGCCCACTGGACCGGGCTGAAGGGCTTCCTGCTGTCCCGGCTCACCGGGCAGCTGGTGACCGACGTTTCGACGTCGTCGGCCGCCGGCTGGGTGGAAGCGGCCACCCTGGACTGGGCGCAGCCTGCCCTCGACGTCGCCGGCGTCCGCCGCGAGCAGCTGCCCGCCCTCGTCGAGCCGACCGACGTGCTGCGGCTGACGGCCGCGGCGGGCGAGCTGCTCGGCCTGCCGGCCGGCACCCCCGTGGTCGTCGGCGTGTCCGGGGCGGCCACCGCTCAGGTCGGCGTCGGGGCGATGGCCCCCGGGTGCGCCGCGCTGTCGATGGGGGCGTCGGCGGACCTGTGTGTGATCGAAGACCGGTCGGTGGTCCCGGAGTCGGAGCTGGTGTCGTGCCACGCGTTCGTCGACGGGTTGTGGATCTCGCGGGGGACGTTCAGCAACGGTGACGCGGTGGCGCGCTGGGCGGCGGAGTCGTTCGGCGGCGTTGACATCGATGTCCTGCTGGCCGAGGCGGAGCTGGTGCCGATCGGCGCGGAAGGCCTGATCGGGATTCCGCAACCGGCGGCCGACGCGACGTCGTGGGGCAACCCGGACTTCCACGCCGCCCTGGTCGGCCTGCGGGTCGAACACGGCCGGGCGGCGATGACCCGGGCGATGGCCGAAGGTGTCGCGCGCGAACTGGCCACGGTGCGCGACGCGCTCGGGCCGGGGACCGCCCCCATCACGCGGGTGCGCGCGGGCGGTTCGGCCCTGCGGTCGCCGCTGTGGGGTTCACTGCTGGCGGCCGCGCTCGACGTGCCCCTGGAGGTCGTGGGGACGGACGAGGCCCCGGCACTGGGCGCGGCGCTGATGGTGTGGCGCGGCCTCGGCCTGCTGACGTGCCTGTGCGAACGCCCCGACGTCCGGCTGCCCGCCCGCGAGGTCCTCCCGGACCCGCTGGCGACCGCGCACTTCGCCGCGACACGCCGGCTGGGGGAGCAGCTCACCCAGCTGCTGACCCAGCTCCGGACGGCTTCGTGAGAAAGTTCGTGAAGGCCACCTTGAGGAACTTCAAGTTCCTCAAGGTGGCCTTCACGAACTACGCGAGTCGACGGCGACGGCGGGCAGCCGGACCCGCACCCAGCAGCCGCTGTCGGTCGGCATCACGCGGATCGTGCCGTCGTGGTGGTGCACCAGCTCGGCCACGATGCTCAAGCCGAGCCCGCTGCCGGTCGAGCGGTGCGGGCCGGCGCGGAAGAACGGCTCGAAGACCCGCTCGCGCAGGGCGGGATCGATGCCGGGACCGTCGTCGATGATGTCGATCATGTGTTCCACGCCCGTGGTCGACAGCCAGACCTGCGCCTTGGTCCCCTTCGGCGTGTGGGCCCGGATGTTGGCGAGCAGGTTGGTCACCGTCTGCCGCAGCCGGAACGCGTCCCCGACGACCAGGTACGTCCGGTGCGGATCGATGTCGTGCCGCAGCTCCCACTCCGGGGCGGCCGCCTGCGCGTCGTGCACCGCGTCGATGCACAGCGGGCCGAGGTCGACCGGTTCCGCTTCGGACGGACGGCCCCGGTCGAGCTCCGCGAGCAGCAGCAGTTCGTCGATGAGCGCGGTCATCCGTTTCGTCTCCCCGTACACCCGGCGCATGGCGGCGTGGAACTCCGCCCGCTCGTCGAGCGCGCCGAGCTGGGCCAGCTGGGCGTAGCCGGAAATCGCCGACAGCGGCGTGCGCAGCTCGTGCCCGGCCGCCGCGACGAACCGGCGCAACCGGAGTTCGGCGCGCTCGCGCCGGTCGAACGAGTCCTGCAACCGGGACACCATGGTGTTGAACGACCGGGTGAGGCTGTACGCCTCGTACGTCGAGTCGGCGACCTCGGCCCGCTGGGACAGGTCGCCGCCGGCGATGGACCGGGCGGTCCCGACGACCGACTCCAGCGGCCGCAGCCACCGCTTGCTCAGCTGTAGCAGGACGAGTGCGAGCACGGTCAGCACGATCAGCACGACCAGGGACCCGGCGAACACGATCCGGCGGGCGATCTGGTCGTAGTCCTCTGTGGACACCGCGCCGACGAGGTAGCGGCCGTCCGGCAGCTCTTCGGCCACGGCGAGGTACGTCGAGCCGGGCAGCGCGACGATCGCGTGGCCGGCGGCCATGGTCTGCAGCAGGTGCGCGGGCGGGGTCGGCACCTTCGCCGGTCGCGCGCCCCAGTACTGCTCGAGCTGCCCCGACGCGGTGACGATCATGGCCGCGCAGACGCCGCGCTGCGCGGGCCTCGACGCCGGTGTGCGGGCGTCGGGCGGGAGGGCCAGGTACTCGGAAAGCTCGGTCAGGTAGTCGGTGGCCTGCCGTTCCAGGCGGGTCCGCATGAACGAGTGCACGCCGACGATCGTGACCACCAGCGCGGCGGCAAGGCCGATCGAAGTCGCGGTCAGCACGGTCACCACGAGCTTGGTGCGCAATGACCGCGGCGGCCGCTCGGCTGTCGTCACGGCGGACCCTTCCATCATGGAGCGAGGTGTCCAGTGTAGACGTTCGCCCGACCGGGTGATCCACTCCGCGAAGTGCGGATGTTCTTCCGCGGATCGCCGGGTGCGATGTCCGGGTTCACGATTTCCGCGAAATCGGTTGCCGATATGTTCGGAATATCGAGCCCGGATCCACCGATTTGATTTTTGGTGATCTTGAGGCTGGGTTGTTGATCTTGTTGTGGGTGGTGGGCGTGCTGGGTCGTGCTGGCTGGTCCAGCACGTCCACGGTGAGGTCTCCGGTCGTCGGGG